>JAXHUH010000171.1:0-29456 GCA_034211175.1 Actinomycetota bacterium | reverse complement strand
CTAACAGTGAGAAAACAAACACTTTCCATGGTGGCTGCCATCACCGTGGCGATGGCACCGGTCGCCCATTCAGAAAATATGTTCAGCGACAAAGCCAAACCCAACAAGCTGCGCCGTCGGTCGTGGTCGGGCCGCCGGCGGCGAGGACCGTGTCCGGTGCCGTCCCGGCCGTGGACCCGGCGTCCGACGACGATGCCGAGGTCGTCGGTTGCTCCTCGGGGCCGGCCTGGTCGCCGACGCCCCCGCACGCCGCGGCCAGCACTCCCGAGACCGCCAACGCCGCCACCGATGCACGCCATCGCATACGTCGATGGTGCCCGATGCGGGGGCGTTATCGGTGGCGGGCGACGGTCAGCTGCAGTCGACCTCGAACGACACGTCCTGCGCCGTGCCCTCCTCGAAGAGGGGGACGACCGGGATGGTGCCCGAGACGACCTGGTCGGCCGTGTCGAACTGGACGACGTCGGGTGAGGCCGAGATGTACTCGATCTCACCGGCCCGGACCGAGAACTCGTTGCTGTCGGGGTCGGCGCCGAACGTAGAGAGGATCAGGTGCGCCGAGTTGTCCTCGGTGTCGGCCGAGACGGAGAAGTTCCCCTCGGCGTCGTCGAACTGGCACGACAGGATGCCCGTGATCGCGTCGAGCTGGTGGGTCTCACCGTCGACGGTGAAGCTCCCGACCCCGTCGCCCGCGGCGTCCTCGCCCACGGTGTCGTCGCCAGCGGTGTCGTCGTCGCCGGCGGTGTCATCGGTCCCGGTCGCACCGTCGTCGGCCGGGGCGGTCGTCGTCGTGTCGTCCGCGGCGTCGTCGGTGTCGTCGTCGCCACTGCACCCGGCGCCCAGCGCCAGCACGGCGACCAGCGCGATCGGCCCTGCTCGTCTCACGTCGTTCGCCTCCCGCCGGGATCCGCCCCGGCTCCTCGTGATGCCGGGTCACGCTATCGGCCGGCACCTTCGGCCACGACGGAGCGCGCGCATGCCCGCACATGTCACATCGGGGGTGGGTCGGGTTGCGCCCGCATCGGGTGTCAGGACCCGAGGTCGAACGTCCGCACCCGCTGACGCAGCTCCTCGGCGAGCGCGGCGAGCTCGACCGCCGCGGTGGACACGCTTCCCGCCGAGGTCTCGCTCGTCCGCACGCCGTCGGCCAGCACCGCGACCGCACCGGCCGACAGCGTGGCGGCCTCCGCGGCGTGGCGGGTGCCCTCGGCGACCTCGCCCGTGGTGCGGCCCTGGCGCTCGACGGCCTCGGCGATGCGGGCCTGGATGGCGTCGATGTCGTTGATGACCGACGCCACCTGCTCCATCGTCCCGACGGCGCGGCCGACGTCGGCGACGATCGAGGTGATCTGGGCGTCGATGTCGACGGTGGCCTTGGCGGTCTCGGAGGCGAGCTGCTTGACCTCCTCGGCGACGACGGCGAAGCCCTTGCCGGCCTCGCCGGCGCGGGCCGCCTCGATCGTGGCGTTGAGTGCCAGCAGGTTGGTCTGCTCGGCGATCGCGGTGATGACGGCGAGCACGCCGCTGATCTGCTCCGAGCGCTTGGCGAGGCCGCTCATCTCCTGGGCGGCCGAGCGGGCGACCTCGACGCCGGTCGAGGCGACACCCGCGGCCTCGTCGGCCGCGGCCCGGATGTCGCGTGCGGACTCGTCGTAGGACCCGGTTGCCGCGGAGACGGCGTCCACGTTGTCGCGGATCGTGGCCGACGACGCGGTCGCCTGCTCGGCCTGTGCCGCGCTCTGGGCCACCAGGCCCGAGATCTCGCCCGCCGTGCCGCGCAGGCCGGTGGCGGCGTCGGCCACGTGGTCGGCCGACTGGCCGATGGCGGTGATCGACTCCTGCAACGTCGCCTGCACCGAGTCGAGTGCCTTGCCCAGCTGGCCGAACTCGTCGACGCGGTCCCACCCGAGCGGCTCCTGGGTGAGCTCGCGGGCGGCGATGCGGGACGCGAACGTGCGGGCCCGATCGAGCATCCTCGTCGCGCGGTTCACGGTGAAGGTGACGGACAGGGCGAGGACCGCGGCCACACCCACCGCAGCGACGAGCACGCGGGAGCGCACCGCGTCGACCTGGCGGGTGCCCTCCTCCGCGAAGGCGCGGGTCGCGGCGTTGGCGGCGGTGTGCACGATGGCCGACTGCTCCTGGAGCGCGGCGAGCGCCGACAGCCGCGCGTCCTCGTCGGCGAGGTCGAAGCCCTCGGGGCCGAGGCTCGCGGCCAGCGCGACCAGCTCCTCGAACTCGGTGAGCGACTCTGCGAGGTGCTCCGCGACCGCCTCCGGCGCCGGGTCGAAGCTGATCGTGGTGCCCCCGGCCGGGTCGAGCGGGGCCTCGCCGCCCTCGAGCAGCGCACGGCCGGAGGCGAGGAACAGGTTCGCCGTGGCCTCGGCGTTCACCTCGTGGCCCGCGGCGACGAGGAGGTTCTCCTTGACGAAGCGCTGGTTGAGCATGCGCTGGCGCCCGGCGATGTCGACGGCGCCCTGGTTGCCGGCCGCGCCGAGCGCAGAGGTCGCGTACAGCGTCGCTCCGACGATGGCGAGACAGCACACGCCGATCGCGGCGAGCAGGCGGGTCCGGAACCCGAACCGGTCGAGGCCGAGCCGATGCGACCAGCTTGCGTGGGACGACGCCATGCCCCGGTCGAACGACCCGATGGCATCGTTCGCTGAAGGGCCGTTCTCGCCGTCGACCGGAGAATCGCCCGATGGGTGGACCCAATCGGAATGGTCGAATCGGTGAGCGGTTCGGCGCTCAGGCCGGAACGATGCGGAGCGGGACCGACTCGTAGCCCCGGAGCGTGAGCCGTGGCCGGTTGACCGGTTCGGCGGTCAGCTCGATCCCGGCGAAGCGCCGCAGCATCCCCGAGACGACCACCTCACCCTCGAGGCGGGCCAGGTTGGCCCCGAGGCAGTAGTGGATTCCCGAAGCGAAGCTCATCGGCGGGCCCTCGGCGCGGGTGATGTCGAAGCGACCCGGATCGCTCCAGTGGGTCGGGTCGTGGTTGGCCGCCCCGAGGAGCGTGACCACCCGCCGCCCCTTCGGGACCTCGACCCCGGCGACGTCGGTCGTCTCGAAGGCGGTGCGGCTGTCGAGCTGCACGGGGCTGTCGTAGCGCAGCATCTCCTCGACCGCCGAGGACGCGAGGTCGGGTTCCGCACGCAGCCGGGCGAGCTGGTCGGGATGACGCAGCAGGGCGACCACGCCGTTGCCGATGAGGTTGGTCGTCGTCTCGAAACCGGCCGCGAACATCAGGTTGGCCGACGCGATCAGCTCGCCCTCGCTGAGCGTGTCGCCGCCGTCCTCGACCTCGAGCATCGCCGAGATCAGGTCGTCGCCCGGCTCACGGCGCTTGTGGGCGACGAGATCGGTGAAGTAGCGCCACACCTCGCGGCCGGCCTGCTCGGCCGCCTCGAGCTCGTCACGGGTGGCCCCGGTCTCGAGCGACATCACCGCTGCGGACATGAGCGAGCGGAACCGCCCCCAGTCGGCTCGCGGGACGCCGACCAGCTCGCCGATCACGGCGACCGGCAGCGGGAAGGCGCACACCTCGAGCAGGTCGAGCTCGCGTCGCTCGGCCATCTCGTCGAAGCGCTCCTCGGCCAGCGCCTCGATCCGCCCGCGCAGCCGCTCGACCCGACGGGGCGTGAACGCCCGGCTCACCAGCGACCGGATCCGGGTGTGGTCGGGCGGGTTGAGCGCGAGCATCGAGCGGGGCGCATCCCGGGTCTGCTCGCTGCGGGCCCGCCGGTAGGCGATCGCCTCGGCGTCGGCGTTGTTCGGCACGCCCCGGTCGGGGTCGAACGCCTTGCCGAAGCGGTTGTCCCGCAGCAGTGCCCGGCAGTCGTCGTAGCGGGCCAGGAACACGTCGCCGTTCGACGACTCGTGGACCGGGGCCAGCTCGTGGATCAGGGCGTAGCGGGCGTAGGGGTCGGCATGGCCCTCCGGCGTGAGGAAGATCTCCGCCAGCGCGGCGTCGACCCGGCCGGCGACGTCGTCCTCGGTGTGAGCTGCGGCGCCGTCCTCTGTGTGAGCTGCGGCGCCGTCCTCGGTGGTGGCTGCGGTGTCGGTCATGGGTCCCCCTCCGGCGCGACCAACTGGCCGATGGCCAACGTAGCCGCCCGCGCCCGGCCACCACCGGCCGGTTGACGTACCATGGAGTAACTGGTTTAACTGGTTACATGCCGACCGGGGACGCCGCAGGGCGGGAGGACCGCAGGACCTCGGCCCGGACGCCGGGCACGCCGATGGTGTCGCCCGAGGGCACGCCGTTCTTCGTGGCCACCGGGTTCGCCTGTCTCGACGTGCTCTACACGGGCGGCGAGGGCGAGCGCACCGACTGGGAGAAGCTCTTCGCCCCGGCCGACCTGGCCCGCTGGATCAGCGCGTGCTCGCTGGTGACCGACGAGGTCACGCCGGCGGACGTGCGCGTGGGCGACGTCGACCTCGACGCGGTCCGCGAGCTGCGCGAGGCGATCTGGCGGGGCGCGAACGACCTGGTCGACGGTGCGCAGCTGCCCGCCGGGGTCGAGGCCTGCCTCAACCGGTTCGCCGCCGGGCCGACCGTCGTGCCCCGCCTCGTCGGCGGCGGACGGGCCACATCGACCCCGGTCGACGCCGCCGCCGTGCTGTCGGCGCTGGCCCGCGACGCCATCGAGTTGTTCACCGGCCCGCAGGTCGGCCGGCTGCGGCGCTGCGACGCCGACGACTGCAACCTGCTGTTCGTCGACACGTCGCGGCCCGGGCGTCGCCGCTGGTGCGCCATGGCCCGCTGCGGCAACCGGGCGAAGGTCCGGGCCCATCGTGCGAGCACGTCCGGGCGGGCGAACCCGACGCCCGATCCCGCCCCCGACTCCGAGCCCGAGGAGCGAGACCGATGACCACGGCGCTGCCCGACCCCGCCCCCGCCCGCGCATCTTGCGCCGACCTTCCCCTGCCCGGCCGCGCCCCCTACGACGTCGCCCTCGCCGCACCGGGGGCCGGGCCCCAGCAGTGGGCGGGTGCGCCGAGCGCCGCGCTCGACCGCGACGGCACGTTCGTCCTCACCGCCCGGGTCCGCACCGGCGGGACGGACGCGCTCGTCCTCGCCCGATCACGCGACGGCGTGGCGTTCGAGACGGTCGGGGCGATCGAGCCCGGCCACTGGGGCGGCGCCATGACCGAGCGGGCCGGCCTCGTGCTCGACGAGCTCTGACGCTGGCGGCTGTTCGCCACCGTCGCCACCCCCGACTCGAAGCACTGGTGGGTGGCGACGATGACGGCCGAACGCTTCGACGATCTCCCGTCGGCATCGTGGGAGGTGGCGTTCGCCGGCAGCGAGGTGCTCGCGGTGAAGGACCCGGTCGTACGCCGTACGGCCAACGGCACGTGGCACGCCTGGTTGTGCTGCCACCTGCTCGATGTCGACGGCGAGGAGGATCGGATGGAGGCGGCGTACGCCACCAGCCGCGACGGCGACCGCTGGACGTGGCACGGCACCGTGCTGCGGGGTCGGCCCGGCCGCTGGGACGCCCGCGGTGTCCGGGTCAGCGCCGTGTTCGAGGACGGCACCCTGGCCTACGACGGGCGGGCCAGTGCCGAGGAGAACTGGTTCGAGCGCACCGGGGTGGCGGCCACCGTGGACGGCGACAACCCACCGGGCCAGCTCCGCCCCGTCGACGTCGAGCCGATCGCGCGCACCCGCTACCTCGACGTGGTCGCCCTGCCCGACGGCGGCCACCGAATCTACTACGAGGCCGTCCTGTCGGACGAGAGCCACGAGCTGCGCACCGAGCTCATCACCCCCTGATCCCCACTCGACCGTCGCGCCCGCACGCGAACCCGAACCGGCTACCTCTCACGACCACCGGTGGTCGTGGGAGGTAGCCGGAACGGCGGGGGAGTGGTGGCCCCCGGTGGGACGGCTCAGCCGTTGGCGTGCCTGGGGAGGGAGCACTCGAGCCAGACGTCGAGGGAACCGAGCAGCTCCTCGGCCTCCGACGGGCCCCAGGTTCCCTTGCGGTACGGGATGACCGGGTCGTGGTCCTCGAGCACGTCGTCGACGACGGCCCACGCCGCCTCGACGCCGTCCTGGCGGGCGAACAGCCGCAGGTCACCGCCGAGGGCGTCGTCGAGCAGCCGCTCGTAGGCCTCCTGGCCGTTGCCGCCGAGGACGGTCTCGTAGGGGACCGACAGGTCGACGGCAGAGCTGACCAGGTCGGGGCCCGGCACCTTGGCCTGCATCGTCAGGGTCACGCAGTCGTCGGGCTTGACCCGGAACCGCAGCCGGTTCGGTGCGGGCGGGCTGTGGTGGTCGGCGAAGAGCAGCCGGGGCGGCGCCTTGAACTGGACGACGGCCTCGGTGGCGGTCACCGCGAGGTTCTTGCCGGCCCGCACGTACCACGGCACGCCGGACCACCGCCACGAGTCGACCTCGAAGCGGGCGGCGACGAACGTCTCGGTGTCCGAGTCGGCGTCGACACCGTCCTCGTCGCGGTAGCCCTCGTACTGGCCCCGGACCAGGTCCTCGCGCCGCAGGGGCCGCAGCGCCTGGAACACCTTGACGACCTCGTCGCGCAGGGCGTCGGGCTGGTTCGACACCGGCGGCTCCATGGCCAGCAGCGCCATGACCTGGAGCAGGTGGTTCTGGACGACGTCCTCGAGGGTGCCGACCGAGTCGAAGAACCCGCCGCGGCCCTCGGTCCCGAAGTCCTCGGCCATCGTGATCTGGATCGAGTCGATGTAGTGGCGGTTCCAGATCGGCTCCAGCAGCGAGTTCGCGAACCGGAACACCAGCAGGTTCTGGACCGGCTCCTTGCCGAGGAAGTGGTCGATGCGGAACGAGCGGTCCTCGGGGAAGTGGCGGTGGAGCGCCTCGGACAGCTCGCGGGCCGAGGTGAGGTCGCGGCCGAACGGCTTCTCGAGCACGACCCGGCCGGCGTCGTTGAGCCCGGCGGAGGCGAGGCCCTCGATGACCTTCTCGAACACGACCGGCGGCACGGCAAGGTACGCGACCGGCAGCTTCGCGTCACCCAGGGCCTTGGCCAGCGCCTCGTAGGTCTCGGGCGCGTCGTAGTCACCCTGCACGTAGCTCAGCCAGCCGGCCAGGCGGTCGAAGACCGCGTCGTCGACATCGATGCCGTCCTCGTCGAGGGCCTCGCGCACGGTGCGGCGCAGCTCGTCGTCGTCCCACTCGGAGCGGGCGACCCCGACGATCGGGCCGTCGAGGCGGTCACGGGCGACGAGGTTGTAGATGGCGGGGAACAGCTTCTTGCGGGCGAGGTCGCCGCTCACGCCGAAGAGGACGAGGGCATCGGCACGTTCGGGCATCAGTCGGTTCCTCCGTCGCTCGGTGCGGCGTTGTCGGGGACGGTCTTCTCGAGGTGGCCGCCGAAGCCGGCCCGCATGGCGGACAGCGCCTTGTCGGCGAGGTCGGCGTTGCCCCGCGACGAGAACCGCTGGAACAGCGCCGCCGAGAGCACCGGCGCGGGTACGCCCTGTTCGATCGCGGTCTGCACGGTCCAGCGCCCTTCGCCCGAATCGGATACGTGGCCGGCGTAGCCGTCCAGGTGTGGGTCGCCCCACAGGGCCGACGCCGTGAGGTCCAACAACCACGAGGCGATGACGCTTCCCCGCCGCCACACCTCGGCCACCTCCGCGACCGGGATGTCGTAGCGGTGGAGCTCCGGGTGGCGCAGCGGGGCGGTTTCGGCGTCGTGGGTCTGGTCCTCGCGCCCGATGCCCGCGGTGGCGAGGATGTTGAGCCCCTCGGCCAGCGCCGCCATCTGGCCGTACTCGATGCCGTTGTGGACCATCTTCACGTAGTGGCCGGCGCCGGTCGGGCCGCAGTGGAGCCAGCCCTGCTCGGCGGGGGACGGGTCGCCCTCGCGGCCCGGGGTCCGGGTACCGGCGTCGACGCCGGGCGCGATGGCCTCGAAGATCGGCGCCAGGCGCTTCACGGGCTCGTCCGGGCCGCCGATCATCAGGCAGAAGCCGCGCTCGAGCCCCCAGACGCCGCCCGAGGTGCCGATGTCGAGGTAGGTGATGCCCGACGGCTCGAGCTCGGCGGCCCGGGCCAGGTCATCCTCGTAGTTGCTGTTGCCGCCGTCGATGATCGTGTCGCCCGCCTCCAGGTGCTCGGCGACGGCCTGCACGGTCTTGCCGGTGACACCGGCGGGCACCATCACCCACACCGCCCGGGGTGGTTCGAGTGCGGCGGCGAGCTCGTCGAGCGACGCCGTGCCGACGGCGCCGTCGGCGGCGACCTCGTCGACGGCGGAGGGGTCGAGGTCGTACACGACGACGCGGTGCCCCGCCCGCAGGAGCCGTCGTGTGAGGTTGGCTCCCATGCGGCCGAGGCCGACCATTCCGAGGTCCATGTCCCGCGCGTCCTTTCCGGGGCGTCGTTCGGCGGCCCGGCCGACGCGTGGCGCGCGTCGGGCGGACCCGCCAATCGTGCCCCGGTTCGAGCGGCTGAATCACCGGATCGCGCTGGAGACGCCCGACTGTGACCGATGCCATGGTCCCCGGGATGCCGGGCGCGCCTCCGGCGCAGCGCCGGAGGCGACCGCGCTCAGTTGGCGCTGGTGAGCACCGCGTCCCAGGCGGTCTCCGCGGCGACCGACGCAACCGCCGTGCTGTTGACCGCGAACGGGCCGAGGGCCGAGGAGGCGGCGGCGGGGAGGTCGACCTCGTCGGTGGTGAGCGCGAACAGCACGTCGCCGTCGAAGGTGGTGTGGAACGGCTGGATGGCCCGGTGCATCGACGCGTGGACCTGGCGGGCGAGCTGGCCGAGCTCGTCGTCACCGAGACGGACGTTGACGACGACCGCGGTGACCGTGGTGTTGCCCGCGTGCATCGGTGCGGTCGCGGCGCCCGCCAGCGCGGCGGCGAAGTCGTGCTCGGGACGCCGCCGCCGACCGGTCGTCTCGTCGTAGTTGCCCCGCACGACCGCGCCGTCACGGTCGACGATCACGCCGATCGAGTTCACGACGGTCACCACCAGGACCTTCACGTCGCCGACCTGGCGGAACGCCGCGCCCTGGCCCGTGAACTCGGCGCGGCCGTGGTCGATCTTGCCGGCCGATGCCGACACCCCGGCCCCGACCCGCCCGACCGGGACGCGCCCGGCGACGGCGTTGCCCAGCGCGGAGCGGCCGAGTGCGGCGTCGGGGTGGATGGCGTTGTCCCGCACCGAGAAGTCGTAGATGATCGCCCCCGAGACCAGCGCCAGCTCGCCGAAGCCGGTGCGGTTCCCGGACCGGCGCAGCAGCTCGTCGGCGACGCCTGACGCGGCGGCGAGGCCGTAGACCGAGCCGCCGGCGAAGCAGAGGGCGTGGTGGAAGTCGTAGCCGCCGCTCATGCCGACCGCGCCGCCGCGGCGGTCGACCGCGGTGCGGGCGCCGGCGGGCACGTGGATGACGGTGGCCCCGGTCGGCCCCTCGGCGTACTCGGCCGTGCCGATCTCGACGCCGGCGAGATCGAACGCGACCTCACCGGAGCCCGACCCCCGGCTCGGGACGAGTGGCCCGCGCTCGTTGCCGCGCCGTGGCGTCGGGCCCGGGTCGCCATGCCGGTCGGGTGCGACGGTCGACGGTCCGACGAGGCGGGCCGGACGGGTCAGCGGGTGCTCGTCGGCCGTTGCGGCCACAGGCCCTCCAGGAGCTGGCGTGAGTAGGGGTGGCTCGGTGCGGTCGACAGCTGCTCGGCGCCGGCGAGCTCGACGATCGAGCCCGACCGCATGACCGCGATCCGGTGGGAGACGTAGCGCACGGCACCCAGGTCGTGCGAGATGAACAGCGCCGCGAAGCCGTGCTCGTCCTGCAGGTCGAGGATCAGGTTGAGGATCTGGGCCTGGACCGACAGGTCGAGCGCGCTGACCGCCTCGTCGAACACGACGAAGCGGGGTCGGGTCACGAGCGCACGGGCGAGCGCCACCCGCTGGCGTTGCCCGCCGGAGAGCTCGTGGGGGTAGCGGCTCGCCAGCGACGGCGCCAGGCCGACGTGGTCGAGGATGGCGGCGACCGCGTCGTCGTGGTCGCCGAGCCGGGAGCGGTTGGTGACGGTCAGCGGTTCGGCGACCGAGCGGCCGACCCGCAGCCTCGGGTTGAGCGTCCACTGCGGATGCTGGCCGACGGCGGCGATGGCACCGGCCCGACGGCGGGGGCTGCCGGTGAGCGGCGCGCCGTCGAAGTGGACCGTCCCCCGGTCGGGTCGCTGGAGGCCGAGCGTCACCGCTCCGGTCGTCGACTTGCCCGAGCCCGACTCGCCGACGAGGCCGAGGGTCTCGCCCTCGTCGATGGCGAAGGAGATCTCGGACATCGCGGTGATCGTGCGCTTGCTCGCCCCCCATCCGGAGCCGAACTCGACCGTGACGTCGCGCAGCTCGACGACGGGCGTGGTCGGGGTTTCGTCGGTGGTGCTCACAGCCCGCCAACCGCCGGGGACTCGACCGCCGGGGTGGCGGCGGCGGTGCCGGCGTGGACCTCCGCCGCCCGGTGGCAGGCCGCGGTGTGGTGGGGGCCGATCCGCACGGGCTCGGGCCGCACGTCGGCGCACGGCGCGACGGCGAGGTGGCAGCGGTCGACGAACGCGCACCCGGGCGGCGGGCCGGTGAGCACCGGCGGGCTCCCGGTGATCGGCCGGAGGCGCTCGCCGAGCACGCTGCGCCGCGGGTCCGACGCGGCGAGACCGGCGGTGTAGGGGTGGGCGCCGTCGGCGAGCACGTCGGCGGTGGGGCCGTCCTCGACGACACGGCCGCCGTACATGACCGCGGTGCGCTCGCACCATCGGGAGACCGAGCCGAGGTCGTGGCTCAGCCAGATCACCGCGGTCCCGGCCTCGGACGACATGGCGAACAGGAGTCGCAGCACCTCGTCGCGCACCTGGGTGTCGAGCGCGGCGGTCGGCTCGTCGGCGACGAGCACCCGGGGCCGGCGGGCCATGGCCATGGCGACGACCACCCGTTGGGCCATGCCGCCCGACACCTGGTGGGGGAACAGGCGCAGCACCCGTTCGGGCTCAGGGATCTGCACCCGATCGAGCAGCTCGGCCATCCGCTGCCGTGCGGCCCGGCCGCGGCCGGCGCCGGTCGCGAGTGCCAGCTGGCGGCCGATCCGCATGGTCGGGTCGAGCGCCGAGATCGGGTCCTGGGCGATGAACCCGAGGGTCTCGCGCCGCAGCGTCCGCAGCTCGCGGTCGCCGAGATCGAGCACCGGGCGGCCATCGACCTCCACGCGGCCGGCGCCGATGCGGGCTGCCGGTGCCAGGAGCCGGCCGATCACCGCACCGAGGGTCGACTTGCCCGACCCGCTCTCGCCGACGACCGCGAGGCGCTCGCCGGGTGCGACGCGCAGGGAAGCGCCGTCGAGGGCCCGGACGTTGCCGTGGGCGCCGGAGTAGTCGACGACCAGGTCGTCGATGGCGACGACCGCCGAGGATCGGTCGGCGGCCGTCACGGCATCGGGTTGCGTGTCCGCGGCCGTCATGTGAGGGGCCTGGCGTCGCGGGGCTCGACGTGGTCGCGGAGGCTGTCGCCGACGATGTTGATCGACACGATCGTCGCCACGACCACGGCGCCGGGCACGAGCAAGAGCCACGGGGCGGCGGTCAGGTACAGGTAGCCCTCCTGGATGAGCAGCCCCAGGGACGCCCGGGGGAGCTGGACCCCGTAGCCGAGGAAGCTGAGCCCGCCCTCGACGAGGATGCCGATCGACAGGGCGTAGCTGCCCTGGATGGCGACGGTGCCGGCGACGTTGGGCAGCACGTGGCGGCGCAGGATCGTCGGGGTGGCCACGCCGCTGATCCGGGCCATCGTGACGAACTCCCGGCCGCTGACCGAGGCCGCCGCCATCCGCACCATGCGGGTCATCAGCGGGATGGTGACCAACACGATGGCGGCGAGCGCCGCGCTCTGGCCCGGGCCGACGATGGCGGCCACGCCGATGGCCAGGATCAGCGCGGGGAACGAGTAGAT
The DNA here is from genome assembly GCA_034211175.1 of Actinomycetota bacterium. Taxonomy (GTDB): domain Bacteria; phylum Actinomycetota; class Acidimicrobiia; order Acidimicrobiales; family CAIXPF01; genus JAXHUH01. The sequence continues at coordinate 17,509 of JAXHUH010000171.1, read as the reverse complement.
GACGTCGACGAGGCGCATGATCGCCTCCGCGGAGCGGCCGCCGTGGTAGCCGGCGACGATGCCGAGCCCGGTGGAGACGATGGCGGTGAGCCCGACCGCCAACGACGACAGCAGCAGCGTCGTCCCGATCCCCTCGAGCAGGCGGGGCAGCATCGAGCGGCCGAGGTTGTCGGTGCCGAGTGGCCACTGCGCGCTCGGTGGTTGCAGGCGGGGCGCGACGATGGCGCTCGGGTCGCCGCCGAGGCCCGTCACCCGGGCCACGAGGGTGACGACGACGAGGACGAGGAGCGTCGCGGCGGCGGCGCGGGCCAGGTTGTCGGTGCGCCGCCACACGGTGCCCAACGAGGTCGCGGCCCGGCGCATCCGGCCCGGGTCGACGGCGCCGCCTCGGCCGCCGCCGGGGGCGTCACCGTCGATGCCACGGTCGTTGATGGCGCGGTTGTCGGTGCCGTCGTCGGCGGCGGGCACGCCGTGGCCGGTGGAGGGGCGGGTCGCGGTCATCGCTGCACGCTCCCGAGGCGGCTCGCGACCCGCGGGTCGACGAACGCGGCGAGCAGATCGACCGTGACGCTCGACGCGATGAACGCCGCCGCCGCCAACAGCACGCCGGCCTGGGTGACCGCGTAGTCGCGCCGGTTGAGCGCGGCCACCAGGTACGAGCCGACGCCGGGCACGTCGAAGATCGTCTCGATGATCACGGTGCCGCCGAGCAGCGTCGCCGCGATCGTCGTGGTGATGGTGAGGATCGGCAGCGCCGCGTTGCGGGCCACGTGGTGGCGCAGGATGTGCCACGGGGTCTCGCCCCGAGCCACCGCCGCGGTCACGTGTGGCTCGACCAGGACGTTCGCGACCGAGTCGCGGGTGGCCCGGGCGGTCGCCGCGATGCAGAACACCGACAGCACCGCCGCGGGCAGGAGCAGCGAGCGGAGGTGGCCGAGCGGGTCCTCGCCCCACGACACGTAGTCGCCGATCGACAACCCGAGCGAGTACCGGGAGAAGAGGAAGACGACGACGCTGGCCAGCACGAACTCGGGCACGCTCACGCCGAGTGCGCTGACCAGCCGGCCGGCCGCCCCACCCCGGCGACGTCGCCCGTCGGGCCGCGCCGAGCCCGACCGCACCGCGGTCGCGAACCCGAGCGGCACACCGAGGGCGAACGTCGCCGCCATCGCCATGGCGCCGATGGTGATGGTGGGCCCGAGCCGGTCGCGCAGCTCGGAGGTCACGGGGAGCCCGCTCACGAACGAGGTCCCGAGGTCACCGCGGGCCGCCGAGGCGATCCAGCGGCCGTACTGGGTGGCGATGCCGTCGTCGAGCCCGTACTGCTCGGTCACCTCGGCCCGCCGCTCGGGGGAGGCGAGCGGCCCGAGGACCAGGTCCTCGAAGCCGCCCGGCAGCATCCGCGCCGCCGCGAACACGAGGATCGACACACCGAGGAGCGTCACCGCCGCGGTGGCGAGGCGCCGCAGGGCCCAGAGGGTGATCCGCACGTCGTCGTCCCCCGCCGATCAGGGCGCGGCCCGGAACTCGGTGAGCAGGCGGAGGAAGTTGCCGTAGCCCTCCGCCGCGTAGAACGACGGGCTGAGCTGGTCGGTCCGGAAGCCCAGGATCGTCGAGCGGCTGAGCAGCGGCACCATCTCGGCGTTCTCGTCGACCGCGGCGCACAGGTCGGTGAACGTGGCGGCCCGCTCGTCGCCCGGCGGCGTCGCCCGCCCCTCGGCGATCAGGGCGTTGACGTCGGGGTCGTCCTCCATGAACACCGACGAGAACACGGCCTGGGTCGGGTTCCACCAGCCGGTGACCATCGACGGGTCGGCGTAGCCGGCGAACCAGCTCATGGCCAGGTCGAAGTCGGCCGGGTCGGGCTCGTAGACCAGCGCCGAGTAGGAGACGTAGTCCATCTGCTCGATCTCGATGGTGATGCCGTGGCCCGCCAGCTGCTGCTGCATGATCTGCGCCATCTGGGCCTGGGTCGGGTCGTCGTAGATCAGCAGCGACAACGACAGGTCCTCGGCGCCGGCGTCGGCCAGAGCGGAGGAGATGTCCTCGGGCGTCGCCTGTGCCGACGGCAGGGCGGCGGGGTCGCAGGCGTCGGGAAGCACCGCCGGGGTCACGCCGGTGGGGGCCGACTGGCCGGCGAAGGCGATGTCGATGAGCTGGGCCCGGTCGATGGCGCTGTTCACCGCGAAGCGCACGGCCTCGTCGGTGATCGGCGAGCCCTCCCGCCGGGAGTTGATCATCAGGTAGTAGAAGTCGGTGTTGGTCTGGCTGACCACCGCCGCCTCGTCGGTGCCCGAGAGCAGGTCGGGGGCGTCGACGCTGTTGAGGACGGCCAGGTCGGCGCTGCCGTCGCGCAGGGCGGCGAGGCGGGTCGCCTCCTCGGCGACGATCTCCATCTCGACGCTCGAGAACCCCAGCTCGTCGGCGAGCGGGTGGTGGGGGTTGGGCTCGAACGACCAGAACTCGTCCTGGCGGTGGTCGGTCGCCACGAGGAGGCCCGAGCCGAGCAGGTCGGTGGCCGGGTCGACCTCACCGGCCTCGATCTCGGCGATCGGCATCACACCGGCCTGGCTCGTGGCCAGTGCGGCGAGGAACGGGGTGTGGGGCGCGTCGAGGGTGACGGTGACCTCGAGGTCGCCGGTCGCCTCGATGGAGCTGACCGGCCCGAGCTGCGGCGTCCACGTCGAGCCGACCTCCCCGATCCGGCGGAGGCTGCCGGCGACGTCGTCGGCGGTCACGGCCCGGCCGTTGGAGAACACGGCGTCGTCGCGCAGCGTGAACACGTAGGTGGTGTCGTCGGGCATGTCCCACGACTCGGCCAGCCCGGGCTGGACGGCCATGTCGGCGTCGACCGTCGTGAGGGTCTCGTAGACGAGGTCGAAGAGCATCCACGACCGGGCGGTGTCGGCCAGCATCGGGTCGAGCCCGCCGGCCTCCGCGGTGTCGTAGTCGAGCTGGATCTCGAGCACGCCCCCGGAGCCGAAGTCGGCGTCGGCCTCGGCGAGGTACCCGGCCGGGGCCCCGGCCTCGCCGTCCGCGTCCGACGAGGAGTCGGCCGTGGAGGAGTCGGTCCCCTCCTCCTCGGTCGGCGTGTCGTCGGCGGCAGCGGTCTCGCCCGAGGAGGTGTCGCCGGAGCAGGCGACCGTGGCGAGCAGCGCCGCGAGCCCGATGATCGTGGTGGCGGTTCGCATCTCGTGAGCGTCCTTGGTCGGCGGGACCCGACGCGGTGGGACGTCGTGCCCGGATCGGCATGGTCTTCTCGTGTGATGCCGGAACGTTCCGGCATCACACTCGAAGAGAGGCCGGAACGTTCCGGCACGGCGACCATAGTCAGGCCCGACGAGGGCCGAAAGGGCTGCCGACCTTGCGAAACACGCAGTTCACGCGCAGGAAGCAGCGGGCTCGTCGCCTGTCGCTCCGCTTACAGCTGCGTCGTCGCCGTTGCTGTTGCTGTTGCCGTCGCCGGCATCACCGTCGTGGCACGCCGTCCCTCCGGGGCGGCGGGGGACGTCGAGGGTCGGGTTCCGGTCGAAGAAGCCGACCGGCTGCAGCGTCATGCGGCAGATGTCGACCGGCATGATCGGCCAGTCCTCGGTGCGGGGCGCATGGGTGAGCCCGAACGTGTGCCACAGCACGATGTCCTCACCGTCGATCGAGCGGTCCGCGGCCGCGTACGCCGCGACGCCGTCGTCGCCGCTGTGCTGGTTGACGAGGTCACCCGCCGGGTAGCGCTCGGCGGGGTCGTAGCTGGTCACCCACAGGTGCTTCGTCGCGAACGCGGCGCGCCGGGCGATGACCGACGCCGGGTCGGCCGCCAGCAGCGGCTTGTGCTCGGGCCGTAGCACGTACGCAACCGGGCGACCGAGGCGGTTGGTGACGTTCGGGTTGGTGACGTACCACGCCCGGTCGAGGGAGCCGTCGGCGACCCGCTGGCCCTCCGCCTCGGTGCGCAGCCGGGTGACCGACTGGCCGAACGCGTTGCCGTGGGGGTTGCCCTCACCCATCGGGACCAGCCGGAGGTCGACCTCGTCGACCGCGTTCGTGGGTCCGTCGACGTTCATGTCGAGCCGGGCGCAGAACAGGTGCTGGTGGTACGGGGCGGCGAGGCCGGGCGCGAGCTCCGACGCGTACGGCGCGGCCCGCTCGTCGTAGGCGGCGGTGAACACGATGCCCGTCGCCTTGGCCTCGAGCTCGATGCGCCCGTCGAGGTAGAGGTTCCAGTAGAAGCCGTAGTCGTAGTTGCCGATCGTCGTGAAGAACGAGATCACGAGCTTGCGGCTGCGCCGGGTCTCGATCGTGTCGTTGAACGTCTCGGTGTGCTTCCACAGCACCCCGTCGTCCTCCTCGTGCATGCAGATGGCGTTGCGCACGGTGGTCGCGGTGCCGTCGGCGGCGGGGAGGGTGACGTCGAAGTACGTGATGTCGCCCAGGCAGTCGCACCCGAGCTCGAGCGAGTTGGCCAGCCGGCCGAGCTGGTACTCGCCGGTGTCGAAGTAGTTCTGCCAGAACCGGACCGGGCTGGGGTCGCCGTAGGGGACGACCATCTCCGCGACCGAGGCCCGGTCGATGATCGGGCGGGTCCTGCCGTCGTCGTCGAAGCCGAGCTGGTGGAGCACCAGGCCCTCGCGCATGTCGTAGCCGAGGCGGACGCTCCAGTTCTCCCACCGCACGACCGCGCCGTCGATCTCGAAGCTCGGCCCGTCCGGCTGGGTGATCTCGATCGGTCGGAGGCTGGTGCGGGGCGGGCCGTACTCGCCCTCGACGTGGTAATCGCCCGACTCGGCCGGGATCGGCACCGCGCCGGTGTCGATGATCTCGCGGACCCGCCGCTCGGTGAGGTCGACGTAGGCGACCAGGCCGTCGATCGGATGGGCCCACGGGTTCGCGCCCGGCTCGGGCTGGTGGTGACCGAGCACACGTGCCAACCGGCGGCCCGCCTCGCCCTCGATCTCGTAGCGGCCCGCGCTCAGCGCGGCGAGGCACACGGTGCGGGGGTCGTCGATGCCCCGGCGGGTGAGGGCGGCTCGCCATCCGTCCTCGGCGGCGAGGATGTCGCGGATGAGCTCGTGCTCCTCGGCCAGGATCGGTACCTGGCCCTCGGCCAGCGGGTCGATCGTCCGGCTCGTGACCACCCGCTCCTCGTCGAGCGACACGATGACCTCGCGGGACACGACCTCGCCGGACGCCCCGGCGTCGAGGTCGATGATCAGCGCACGGGCCCGGCGGGGGATCGGTGCGCCGTCGCGGTGGGCGGCGACGACGTCCTTGTGGGGCTCGTCGAGGCCGAGGTAGGCGACGCGCATCGCGCCCATGTCGGGCTCGGCGGCGGTCAGCAACCGGTGGGTGATGGCGATCTCGTCGGCGGTGAGCGGGGCGAGAGGGTGGTCGACGACCCCGTCGCCGAGGAGGCGTCGTTCGTCGCTCGACCCGGCGTGGCACGTCGGGCGGTGCGCGGTCTCGGTCATGATCGGGCTCGCTCCTCGATCTCGCAGGTGCGGTGGGTGCTGCGGGTGGTCGGCCGTGCGGGCGTCTGGTGGGTCGGGATGGGCCCGAGGGGTGGTCACGAACGTCGGCGTGGCCTGCGCCGGAACGTTCCGGCAACGTACGACCTGCGGTTCCGGCGTGCAAGGGGTCGGCGTGCGAACGGACGGTGCTGAGGGCCGTCGTACGATGTGTGCCGTGGCGAAGTCGTCCCGGGCAACGTTGATCGATGTCGCGCGCCGCGCCGGGGTGGCGAAGACCACGGCGTCCGACGCGCTGAGCGGCAGCGGCCGGGTCGCTGCGTCCACCCGGCAGGCCGTCCTCGCGGCCGCCGAGCAGCTCGGCTACGTGCCCAACCACGCAGCCCGCCACCTGCGTCGGGCGTCGACCGGTGCCATCGGGCTCCACGTCCCCGAGCGGATCCACCGGTCGAGCTACTACATGTCGTTCGTGTTCGGGGCGCTCGACGTGGCCGCCACCCGTGACCACGACGTCACGATGTTCACCGGCAGCGGTTCCGACTACCGCAGCCGCCTGCCCCGGGTCGACGGCGTCGTCCTCTCCGACCCGGTCCGCGACGACCCGCTCATCGACCACCTGCGCGAGGTCGGTCTGCCCGCGGTCACCTGCGAGCGGGTCGCCGGGGGCACACCGGCCGACGGCACCGTCTGGAGCCGCCACGACGAGGGCGTGCGTGACCTGCTCGACGAGCTCGCCGCCTCGGGCGCCAACCGTCCGGGGATGATCGTGCCCGCGGACGAGTGGGACTGGTCGGCGAGCCTGACCCGGGGCTACACGAGCTGGTGCGAGGACCACGACACGCCGGTGCGCATCGAGCGGATCCCGTTCGAGTCCCCGGCCGACGACGTCCGCGCCGCGGCCCGCCGGCTCCTCGAGCGCGACCCGGCGATCGACGCCGTGGTGTGCGGGCCCGACGGCACCGCGGCCCAGGTCCTGCCGGAGCTGCGGGCGCTCGAACGCCGCGTCGGTGAGGACGTGCTGCTGGCGTCGTGCGTCGACGGCCCGCTGATGCAGGTGGCCGACCCGCCGATCACGGCCATCGACCTCCGCCCCCGCGACGCCGGCTCACGGTGCGCCGACCTGCTGTTCTCGTTGATCTCGGGTGAGGCGGAGCCGGGGACGGAGATCATCCACCCGACCGAGCTCGTCGTCCGCGCGTCGTCGCGTGGGCTGGGCCGCACGCCCTGATCACCGCGGGGGGCGGTTGAATCGAGCGCCTGGTCGCGGCCGGTCCCGCGTACCCGAGCGCGCTCCGACCGGGGTGGACCGGTCGGGGAAGGTAGGGTCCCGCGGCGTGAGCCCGTCACGTCGCGTCGTCGCCGTCATGCGCCACCTGCCCGATCCGGGGGTGCGCCCGCTGACCGACGCCGGGGTCGAGGTCGTGCACCAGGCCGAGGACCGGCCCGCCTCCCGCGAGGAGCTGCTCGAGCTCGCCTCGGGGGCCCAGGGGTTGTTGACGTTCCTGTCCGACCGGGTCGACGGCGAGCTGTTCGAGGCGGCGCCGTCGCTTCGGGTCGTGTCCAACCTGGCGGTGGGCTACGACAACGTCGACCTCGAGGCCGCCGCCCGCCACGGGGTGATCGTCACGAACACCCCCGGTGTGCTCACCGAGACCACGGCCGACATGGCGTGGGCCCTGATGCTGGGAGCCGCCCGCCGCGTCATCGAGGGCGACCGTTGGGTGCGCAGCGGCGAGTGGCCCGGTTGGGGGCCGTCGCAGTTGCTCGGACGGACGGTGCACGGCCGCACGCTCGGCATCTTCGGGATGGGCAGCATCGGGCGTGCCGTGGCCCGGCGTGCCTCGGGCTTCGGGATGGACGTGCTCTACCACAACCGCCGGCGCGACCTGGTCGGTGAGGCGGCGACGTGTGCTCGGTACGTGTCGTTCGGTGAGCTGCTGGAGCAGTCGGACTTCCTGTGCCTGACCGCGCCGTTGACCGACGAGACCCACCACGCCATCGACGCCGACGCGCTCGCCCAGATGCGGCCCGATGCCGTGCTGGTCAACGTCGGCCGCGGCCCGCTGATCGACGAGGCCGCGCTCGTCCACGCGCTGGCCGACCGCCGGATCGCCGCCGCCGGGCTCGACGTCTTCGAACGTGAGCCGGAGCTGGCCGATGGGCTGGCGGGGCTGGAGAACGCGGTGCTCGTGCCCCACCTCGGCTCGGCGACCCACCAGACCCGGGCCGACATGGTCCGCCTGTGCTGCGACAACCTGATCGCCGTCCTGCGCGGCCGCGACCCGCTCACCCCGGTCGACCCGACCGGCCCCGCCGGCCGCGCCATGTGAGCCCTCGGGGCGTCGTCCCCGGGTTGGTGGCGCCGTCGCCGAGATCCGTTAGATGAGCCATATGGGCGGGCGACGGCCTCCCGGAGCGTCGTGTGACCGGCGCCGCGTTCGCATGGGTTCCGATGCCGGACGGCTGCCGGCGTCACGTCGACGACAGGGGCGTCGAGAACAGTGCGCTCGGGCACGGCGAGCAGCTCCGCGGCTCGAGGGAGGGACGCCGACGCGAAGCCGGATCGCGGGCGGCCGCGAGTCCCGGGTGCCGTTCGTCGGTCGGCGGGGCCACGCGTGGAGCGACGGAAGGGTCGACCCGCCGTACCGCGGCGTCCGTCCGACCGCGAGGCTTCGGGCGCGGCAACGCGGGTGGGTGTTCAGCCGGCCAGCCAGCCTCGGAGCCGTTCGGTGAGGACGATCTCGTAGTCGAGCGCTCGGAGGTCGTCCTCGGTCACGTCGAGGCCGCGAGCCCGGGCGAGGCTGGCCAGCCACGCCCACGGATGGTCCTCACCGATGCTGTCGTCGTCGGGCAGGACCGTGGTCAGCACGTTGCGGACCACGTCGTCGGTGGTCAAGGTCAGCCGTCGTTCGGGCCTGCCACGGGCTCCGACGGTGAAGCCGCGTTCGGCGTGAAGGGTGACCTGCCGCCCGTCGGCGAGCCGGACGAACTCGCTGACGCCGAAGCTCCTCGACGTCCGGTCGTCGGGGCGCGGTGGCCGCAGGTCACAGACCGCACCGATGCCGACCACCCGCAGCTCGTCGCCGGTCCCGGTGACCGGCTCCAGCGGTTCGGGCAACGCGGCGCCCGGGTGCATCGCAGGCTGGGCGCTCGACCATCCCTCGCCACTGCTCGTCACCACGCCCTCCGTCCTCGTGGGTCGCTCTCGGTGCCGCGGATCGACATCGTGCCATCGTCTCGTCTCGTCCTGGCGCGGTCCGGTTCGCGATCAGACCTGCGACGCCTCCCGACAGCGGCCGGAGGCCGGAGGCTTCCGCAGGAGCCTCCGGGAGAGGTGCTCGTTGTCGATGGATCGAGACCGAAGGTCGGAGAGCCCAGCGCGATTCGACACGATGGCTGAGGAATGCCGCTTCTTGCTTCCGTCGACCAACTCGCTCGGTCCATATACACGTCACTGCATTGCGCTGTCGAGTTGCCGTCTTGCGTGAAGTCGCGGAGCGTTCGAGACTGACGCCGCTCGGTGTCGACGGGCCGGTTCGCCATGCGACTTGTCATGCGAGCGGGTCGACGTCGGCGAGACATGAGCTCGCTGGTCGGCGTTGCGCATGCCACACAGGCTCACGTCGCCGAGTGCCGAGTGCCGAGTGCCGAGTGCCGAGGTGGACGGTGGAGATGTACCAGTTCCCGACCCGGTTGGCGACCACCCGGCGGATCTCGACACGGCAACCGACCGCCGAAGGCGTGCGTCCGAGGTTCTGATGAAGCGTGCCGCGACCGCATCGTCCCGAACCCGCGGGCTCGCTCGCGACGTCTCGTGGCTCCCGCTCGTCGCAGCCGGACGCAACGGACAAGCCGGGTGTCGGCCGGTCCGGCGGAGTCGAAGCTCGGGCGATCGGACGTCGGGAGAACGGCTCGATCATCGTGCCCGGGAACAGTCGCGCCTGGCCGGTGCGAGAGCGGCGACATCGCGAGCCGGCTGCTCATGGGGCCGCTCGCGTTCTGTTCGACCCGTGTCCCGAGAACCGAGTGTTCTCGACAGCCGCACACGCGTTCTGCTGTGCGTGTGCCTGTGCCCGCACGTTGCGTGGTCGGCGCGCAATGCCTGAGTTCATTGTCAGGGCCGCTCGCCTCTGACTGTCACACCCCGATGAGAGAATGGGGGAATGGATATCGGCGGGAACCGAACACCGGCAGACTCGTCACGTTGTTCGTCAACTGATCTGGGTCGGTCACTGATCGCAGCGCGGCGGCGACTCGATGCGGCGGAGGCCGTCTGGTTACGCGAGTTGGCCGAGTTCGATCGATGTGGCCAGTTCGCGCTCGATGGTCATCTGTCGACGGTGGCGTGGCTGATCGATCGTTGTGGGATGTGTCGTTCGACGGCGAAGGAGCGGCTGCGGGTGGCCCGTGAGCTGGTGCGCCGGCCGAGGGTGGCGACGGCGATGGCGGCGGGTGAGGTGTCGTACTCGAAGGTGCGGGCGATCACCCGGATCGTCGGTGCGGATGCCGAGACCGACGAGGTGCTGTTGCATGCGGCCGGTGTCGGGACGGCGGCGGACCTGGACCGGGTGGCGTCACATTGGGAGCAGCTGCGCGACCAGGACCTCCCGCCGGACGTGGCGTGGGAACGCCGGGGCGTGCGCCATCTCCGCGGTGCGGATGGTCTGTCGACGATCGAGATCCGTCTGCCGGTCGAGGACGCCGAGCGGTTCCTCGCCGTGCTCGACCTGTTCATCGAGCACCTCGCCAAGCGTGCATCTGCTGCCGCGGAGGGCGGCGAAGAGGCTTCCGCGGAAGCCCCGGTGGTCGCAGCATGCGGCGAACCTGACGCGGAACGACCCGGAACGGCTCCCGCGGAAGCCTCGCCGGGCAACAGCCCGTACGCCGAACCGGTCGAGTCGCCGGACGCGGGCACGTCAGAGGCCGCCGCTTGCGATGCCGAGCCGATCACCGACGGTGCCGAGGAGGCCTCCGCGGAGGCCCTCGAGGGGCCGGGGTGCCCGACCTGGAGTCAACGTCGCGCCGACGCCGTGGCCGACCTCGTCGAGCTCGTCGTCGGCCGGTTCGACGACGAGGACATCGACACCGAACGGGCACAGGTCGACGTCATCGTCGAGTACGAGACGCTGGTCGGGGAGTTGGGCGGTACCGCCGAGGTCGCACCCGGCCGAGCCGTGCACGGCGAGACCGCCCGTCGCCTCGCCTGCGACGCCGGCCTCACCCGCATCATCACCAAGGGACGCAGCGAGGTCCTCGACGTCGGCCGCCGCAGCCGCCACTGGAACCGAGCCCAACGCCGTGCGATTCGGTACCGGTACGGCCACCGCTGCGCCATCCGCGGCTGCGAGCACACCATCCTCCAGATCCACCACCTCGACTGGTGGGAACACGGCGGCCACACCGACCTGAACCTCGGCGTCCCGCTCTGCCGGGGCCACCACCGCCTCGTCCACGAAGGCGGCTGGGACGTCACGCTCACCGACGACCGCACCGCGGCCACGCTCACCCGCCCGCAACCCGGAGCTCGCTGGCGTCACGCCGGCCCGAACGGTACCGCGCGGCGTCGGCTCCTCCGCCGATCGGTGCGGAACCTCACCTCACGCGCCTGATCGTGCCGCCCGGTCATTCGACGACTGTGCGCGTGGGGTGAACGAGTCGTGGATCGCCGCCGGGGGAGATTGCCTTCGGCTTGTCGGCCATCGAGTAGGACGACGACTCCCTGCCATCGACGAGCTATGCGGCCGCCGGCCGCCTCAGGGCGGACCGGAGCATCGCGCACCGGGCGCAGCCCGGGTGCCAGTAGGTGATGACGTCCGAGGGCTCGGCGGCCTCGAACGCCTCGGCGTGGTCGACATGGTCGCCCCGGTGTGTCGGCCGGCAGCGCCACGTCTGCACGACGGCGTAGGCACCGAGGGGGACGGCGCCCGCGATCGACCCGCGGCTCACGTTGAGCGCTACGACGGCGGGCCCGAGCGCGACGCACAGCACGATCGGCAACCACCGTCGGACGTGCGTCGACCCCACCGGCTCACCCCAGGCCGAGCGCCGAGGTCACCCGGTCGGATCTTCTTCGAGCCTGGTCCCGAGGTTCAGCGACGCCGAGCCCGTCTGCGGGACCGCGGGGAGGTGGAGCGACACCCGACCACCGGAGCGCCCAACGACCTCGATCGACGAGGCCGCCACGTCCGCGGGGATCGGCATCGCAGCGACGACGAGGGCGCCGTCGGCGATGGTGAACGTCGTCTGCTCGGTTCGGGTGCCGTCCGGGTGGACGACGGCGATCGAGTCCGGAGTCTCGCCCGTGATGACGATCACCAGTCGGCTCCCGTCGTAGCTCAGCAGCTTCATCTCGACGCCGCCGGTGACCGACGGCAACGTGGTCTCGTCGTACTCCGACGTGCCTCCGGCCACCACGTCCTCGAACTCCGGCGTCAGCGCCAGCTCCGCGTCGTTCGCGAGCAGCCGCCAGGGCTGGCCGTCGACAACGCCCGAAGCCAGCACGCGATCGTCGTAGCCCGGGTAGTAGGCGGCCGGGCCGTCCTCCCGAGGGCCCGCCCCGACGAACGGGCCAGGCTCGAACTCCAGCGTCGAGGCCAGCTCCAACAGCGTTCCCTCGTCGAGGTCCGATGGCAGCAGCCGGGCGCTCCAGCCGTCCTCGAGTTGCCATGTCACGGAGAGAAGCTCGTCGGTCCTCTCGAAGGTCGCGTCGTGTTCGGCTCCGGGGATGTCGAAGACCTCGTCGCCCTCGGCGTCCGGCTGGTGTTCCGGTCCGATCATGAGCGTCGATTCGCCCTCCGGGTGATCGAGCCGGAACACGAGGTGCGCCCCCGATTCCCCGAAGGGCAGCAGCGTGACATCGTCGAGCTCGATCGTCCAGCCGTCGGGGAGGCTCGACTCGACCGGGGTGGGGACCAGGATCTCTTCGGGCTCGGCCCGGGGAGCGTCGGCGTAGAGATCGTCGAGGGGGATCTCGTCGTTGCCGACCGCGATCAGGTCGCCGGTCCTGCCGTCGTCGGACACCACGCCGTTCGCGACGAGTGCGACCCCTGCGAAGAGGGCGACACCCGCTGCGCCCGACAAGGCCCGTCGACGGCGGCGACGGCCGGCGAGTCTCCCCTCGAGGTCGGCCTCGGGGCCGATCGGGAGCTCGTCCACGTACTGGCGTGCGGCTTCGTCGACGTCGATCATCGGAGCTCTCCCTTCGTCTCGGTGCGCGCCGCCGTGGCGGGCTCGGCATCGCTCGGCTCGGCAACCTCGGCGGACAACGCTCGGTAGGCGTCCCGCAGGGTCGACGAGACCGTGCCCCGACTGATGCCGAGGGCCTCGCCGATCGCCGCCTCGGTCAGGCCGGCCATGTGGCGGAGCACGACGACCTCGCGCTGGCGACGCGGCAGGTCCGCGACCACCAACCAGGTCTCGTCAGCCGGCGCGGGCTCGGTCCGGTCCGGCCGGAACCGGGCGAGCAGTCGTCGCTCGTGGTTCGCCCTGCGGAAGCGCCGCCTGAGCTGGTTCCGGGCCGTGACGAACACCCATCCGGCGGGCTCGGGGTGGTCGGCCAACGACGGCCACCGCTCGAGAGCGCGCACGAACGCCTCGTCGACGGCCTCGGTGGCCGCGTCCACGTCACCGGCGCCGACCGCGCACAGGGCGCCGATCAGTCGGGGACGTTGCGCCCGGTACAGGGCCGTGAAGTCCTCGTCCATCACCCTCTGCAGTCACGGCCCGCCCCGATTGCGGGGTCCGTCCGAGAGATTCTCACGCGACCTGGACCGGGCCGGCACGGCTCCGACGCCACGGCGGGGCACGGGTAACGTCGGGGCTTCGAACGGCGACCTGACGGGAGCGCACATGGCCCGGATCCTGCTCAGCGGCGGCACGGTCGTGAACGCCACCGGTGCGGCGCCGGCCGACGTGCTCGTCGACGGCGAGACGATCGCCGCGCTCCTCGCCCCCGGGTCCGACCTCGTCGATCCTGCGACGTGCGACCGGGTCGTCGACGCCACCGACAAGCTCGTGGTGCCCGGCGGGGTCGATGCCCACACCCACATGGAGCTGCCGGTCGGCGACCTCGCCGCGTCCGACACGTTCGAGACCGGCACCACCGCCGCCGTCTGGGGCGGCACGACCACGATCATCGACTTCGCCAACCAGTACGTGGGCGACACGGTGCCGGGCTGCATCGACGAGTGGCACGGCAAGGCCGAGGGCAACTGCGTCATCGACTACGGGTTCCACCTCGCGGTCGGCGACGTCAACGAGGAGACGCTGAAGCACCTCGAGCGGGTCGTCGACGAGGGCATCACCAGCTACAAGCTGTTCATGGCCTACCCGGGCCGCCTCTACTCCGACGACGCCCAGATCCTGCGCACCATGCAGGTGGCGTCGCGCACCGGGGCGATGACGATGATGCACGCCGAGAACGGCATCGCCATCGACGTGCTCGCGGCCCAGGCCGTGGAGAAGGGCCTGGTCGACCCCGTCCAGCACGGCCTCACCCGCCCCAAGGCGCTGGAGGCGGAGGCGACGTTCCGGGCGATCAAGCTCGCCGAGGTCGCCCGCAGCCCGCTCTACATCGTCCACCTGTCGGCCGACGCCGCCCTCGACCAGATCGTCGAGGCCCGCGACCGCGGTGCGCCGGTGTTCGCCGAGACCTGCCCCCAGTACCTGTACCTGAGCCTCGAGGAGCACCTGTCCCGGCCCGGCGCCGAGGGTGCGGCGTACGTGTGCTCGCCGCCGCTGCGCTCCCGCGACGACGGGAACCACGACAACCTGTGGCGCGGCCTGCGCACCGACGACCTCTCCGTCGTGGCCACCGACCACTGCCCGTTCTGCCTCGAGGACCAGAAGGCCCCGGCGCTCGGCGACTTCCGCCGCATCCCGAACGGTCTCGGCTCGGTCGAGCACCGCCTCGACCTGCTCCACCAGGGGGTCGTGACCGGCGAGATCGGCCTGCCCCGCTGGGTCGAGCTGTGCTCGACCACGCCGGCCCGGCTGTTCGGCCTCTACCCCCGCAAGGGTGTGATCGCCCCCGGCGCCGACGCCGACCTCGTGGTCTACGACCCGTCGGCCCGCCAGACGCTGGGCGCCGCCACCCACCACATGAACCTCGACCACTCGGCCTACGAGGGCGTCGAGGTCACCGGCCGGGTCGAGACCGTGCTGAGCCGGGGGAGCGTCGTCCTCGACGAGCGCCGCTTCACCGGGCGCGCCGGCCACGGCTGCTTCCTCCGACGGGGCCTGGCCGAGCTGCTGCGCTGAGCGGCTGCCTCGCTGCGCGGAGAATGCGCTGCGTGCGACAACTGTCACGTCGGGCCTCGCCTGCGAGACCTCTGGTGCGCGAGCATGGGGCCACGAGGTTCGATCGATCGTTCGGTCGGTCGAGCCCCTCCCAAGGGGACAGCGAGGGGGACACATGGTTGGACAGGACGCGACGGTCGACGTCGACGTGGTGGTCGTGGGGGCCGGCTTCTCGGGCCTGTACCTGCTGCACCGCCTACGTCAGCTCGGCTTCTCGGCGACCGTGCTCGAGTCCGCCGACGATGTCGGCGGCACCTGGTACTGGAACCGCTACCCGGGCGCGCGCTGCGACATCCCGACGACGGATTACACGTACAGCTTCGACCCCGAGCTCGAGGACTCGTGGACGTGGTCGGAGAAGTACGCCACGCAGCCGGAGATCCTGCGCTACCTGCAGCACGTCGCCGACCGTTACGACCTGCGGCGCGACATCCGCTTCACGACGAGGGTCGACAAGGCGGTGTGGGACGACGCCTCCCACACGTGGGCGATCCGCACCGACGCCGGCGACGAGATCCGCTGCCGCCACTACGTGATGGCGACCGGCTGCCTGTCGATGCCCAAGGACATCGACATCGAGGGTGCCGATCGCTTCGGCGGCGACGTGTACTACACGAGCCGTTGGCCCCACGAGGGCGTCGACTTCACCGGCAAGCGCGTCGCCGTCATCGGCACCGGCTCGTCGGGCATCCAGTCGATCCCGCTCATCGCCGAGCAGGCGAGCGAGCTGACGGTCTTCCAGCGCACGCCGAACTTCTCGGTCCCGGCCCGCAACGGTCAGCCGAACCCCGAGGCCGTGGCCGAGCTGGCCAAGGACCGCGAGACCTACCGCCACGAGGCGAAGTGGTCGCGCGGCGGCATCCCGCTCGAGCCGACCGAGACCCCGGCCGCGGGCTACACGCCGGAGGAGCAGCGCCAGCGGTTCGAGGAGGCCTACGAGGCCGGCGAGCTGTTCCGGATCCTCGGTGTCTTCGCCGACCAGGGCGCCAGCCTCGAGGCGAACGAGATCGTCGCCGAGATGATCCGGGAGAAGATCCGGGGCATCGTCAAGGACCCGGAGACGGCCGAGGCCCTGTGCCCGAAGGACCACCCGTTCGGCACCAAGCGGCCGTGTCTCGACACGAACTACTTCGAGACCTACAACAAGCCCCACGTGCGGCTGGTCGACCTGCGCAAGCACCCGATCTCGACGATCACCGAGACCGGCATCGACACCGACGACGAGTCGTTCACCTTCGACGCCATCGTCTACGCGACCGGCTTCGACGCCATGACCGGGGCGCTCGTCGCGGTCGACATCGAGGGCCGCAACGGCCTCACGCTGAAGCAGAAGTGGGCGGACGGGCCGGTCACGTACCTCGGCCTCACCACCGTCGGCTTCCCGAACCTGTTCATGATCACCGGCCCGGGCAGCCCGTCGGTGCTGTCGAACATGGCCGTCTCGATCGAGCAGCACGTCGACTGGGTGACCGACACTCTCGTCCACCTGCGCGACCACGGCTACGAGACGATCGAGCCGACCCCGACCGCCGAGGCCGGCTGGGTGCAGCACAACAACGACTGCGCCGACATCACGCTCCACCCCATGGCCAACTCCTGGTACATGGGCGCGAACGTGCCCGGCAAGCCCCGGGTGTTCCTGCCCTACATCGGCGGCGTCGACGCCTACCGCGGCGCGTGCGACGAGGTCGTCGAGCGCGACTACCTCGGCTTCGAGCTGTCCGGCCCCGGCGGCACGCAGTGCCACGACGGGATCATCCGTCGCGTCCAGCCCGACGTAGCGATGGTGCTGGAGATGATGGAGGGCCTCGGCCTCCCGCCGATCGAGAGCCTCCCGGTGCCCGATGCCCGCGCGTTCATGGAGGCGTCCAACGCCGAGCGCCCGCCCGGGCCCGAGGTCGCGCAGATCGTCGACGGCACGCTGCCCGGCGCCGCCGGCGACCTGCGCTACCGCCTGTTCCGACCCGAGGGCGACGGCCCGCACCCGCTGATGCTGTACTTCCACGGCGGTGGCTGGGTCCTCGGTGACGAGCGCTCCGACGAGCCGTTCTGCCGCGACCTGTGCGTGCAGACCGGCGCGGTGGTCATCTCCGTCGACTACCGCCACGGCCCGGAAGCGAAGTTCCCCGCGGCCGCGGACGACGCCTTCGCCGCCCTGCAGTGGGTGGGGGCCAACGCCATCGAGCTCGGGGGCATCCCCGGCCAGCTCGTGGTCGCCGGCTGGAGCGCCGGTGCCAACATCGCCACCGTGGCGTGCCGGCAGGCCGCCGAGACCGGCGGTCCCGACGTCGTCGCCCAGCTCCTCGTCACCCCGGTGACCGACAGCGACATGTCGCGGCCCTCCTACCAGGAGAACGCCGAGGGCTACGTCCTGACCCGCTCGCTCATGGAGTGGTTCTGGGACAACTACGCCGACGAGGGCGACCGCACCGACCCGCGGGTGGCGCCGCTGCGGGCGGACGACCTGTCCGGCCTGCCGCCCACGGTCATCGTGACCTGCGAGTTCGACCCGCTGCGCGACGAGGGCCAGGCGTACGCCGCGGCGCTCGAGAAGGCGGGTGTGCCGACGACGCACGTGTTCGGCCGCGGCCACACCCACACGTCGCTGACGATGGTCGACGTCATCCTCACGGGTGCGCCGGTCCGGGCGGAGATCGCGGCCCTGGTGCGGGAGCGGATCGGCGCCGCGGTGCCGGCCTGACCCGACCCGACGTGACCTGAGTTGCCGGCGACGGCGCGGCCGAGGCCGC
>JAXHUH010000170.1:0-7363 GCA_034211175.1 Actinomycetota bacterium | reverse complement strand
CGTTTCACACTCTCACGAACACCGCACGCTGACCTGGAGAGCTATGTTCGCGACTGCGCCGTGAGGGACACCGCCCTGATCAAGTTCATTCTCCCGGCGACCGAGTCGATGCGAGCGCTCTCCGACCTGGACGCAATGGGAATCAACCCTCCCCATCTGTTCCCCGACCTGACCGGCATCGCGGAGGGGGTGACCCTCAGGGCGGCGTGTGAGCCACGCAGCGCCTGAGATCGGAAGGCGAACCCACCGATAGGTCGAGCTGGACAACGGAGCGAACACCGGCCATGACCCTTCACCCGAGAAGCCGGCGGCGGACCTCGGCCATGTCGGCATCGAGGCGGTCGGCCAACTGCCGATCGTCCAGAGAGCCGATGTCGTTTCGGCGGGCCCACGCGTCAGCCAGGAGATCACGGACCAGCTGCGACGCCGTGACGTTCCGCTCGGCAGCGAGCGTGTCCATTGCCGTAGCCAGCTCGTCGGAGAGCCGCACCGAGAGATGCCGGGGCTGGGAACCGGGCTCCTCGGGGACCCACGGGATCTCCTCACCCGTCTCCTCTTCGAGCCACCTGATGGCCGCCGGCTTGTCGTCGATCCCGCTCATGGCCTCGTTCCAGCCGTCGAGGTCAGCTCGCCAGGCGGCGGCGGACCTCGGCGAGATCCGCGTCCAGCCGATCGACGAGCTCGACCGCGTCGAGCGATGCGGTCGCATGGCGCTTGGCGAGGGCTTCCGACAGGAGGTCTCGAACCAGCTGTGACGCGGTCACGCCCCGCTCGGACGCAAGGAGGTCCATACCCACCGCCAAGTCGTCGGGAAGCCGCACCGACAAGTGCCGTGGCTGGGCACCCGGCTCCTCAGGGGTGTACGGGATCTCCTCGCCCGTCTCCTCCTCGAGCCACCTGATGAGCGATGGCTTCTCCTCGGTGTTCATCGTCATCCTCCCGCGCTCCGCCGCATGGCGTCGGTGAGCACCCCTGCGATCTCCAACGCGTACAGCCGGTTCGGTTCCGTGGAGCCCGTGCCCTGCACGACCGCCCGAAGCGCCTGCGCCATGCGCTCCAGGTCGTCGAGAGTGAGGTTCGTGCCCTCCGGTGGCAACCACGCTAGTTCTCCGCCCGACATGTGGGACAACGTACCACGTAAGGGAACACCTGTTCGATCGAGCGTCGGATGGCAGGTTCGAACGTCGAAGGTCATCGCCACCTCGTCGCGCGTCGTTGCTCGCCTTCAGCACGGCCTCGCCGCCCGAAGCAGCGAGCACCGCACGACCTGGGGATCAGGGCCCTACCGTCGATCGCATGAGCATGCCGACATTTCCGAGTGTCGAGGTGCACCTTCCACCGGACGGCGACACAGGCGTCGTCCGTTCGAGGGTGCACAAAGCGCTCGTCGGAGCGGGTCAGGTGGAGGCAGCCGAGCGCTACCTCGTTCAGACCGAAGCGGTGCGCTCACATCCCGACGCGCTGCTCGCCGCGACGAGAGACTGGGTGACGCTCCACATCGAGGCCGGCTCCACGGTTGCTCCGGCCATGGATCCGATCGCGCACGGGCCGTTGGCGGACCTGACCGAAGATCTCGGGTCCTCGCTGCGATGGCAGTACGCGATCGTGAACGTCGGCATGTTCCACAGCGCCGAACGCATGGGCTCGGCCCTTGCCGCAGCCGGAGCTCACGGCTGGGAGCTCGTGACGATCTACGACAAGGCGAGCAACGGGTGGGCCGAGCTGGAGAAGGGCTTCCTCCTGCTCAAGCGACAAGTACCGCCGGGCGTCGCGCCACGCCAGTGGTGCTACGTCCTGCGGGGCTGAGCCGGCCGCGCAACCCGAAGCAGCGAGTCCCGCGGCCCGACCCCGTCTGATGTCAGAGCGGTCGTGGCGGTCGGATCCGAGCCGGGTCAGGCCTTGCGGTCGCTGAGGACGTAGGAGGCGGCGGCGCTGGCGCCGGCGACCGTGAGGACGGCGGGCCAGGCGCCGATCTTCTTGGCGAGGGGGTGGGAGGCGCCGAAGCCGCCGTAGTAGATGGCGTTGAGGACGGCGGTGCCGGCCGGGCCGGCGTTGTGACGCCACTGGCGGGAGGCGAGGGTGCCGGCGCCGGCGAGGACGGCGCCGCCGAGGGGGCGGATGCCGGTCTCCCGGGCGACGAGGTACCCGCCGACGAGGCCGCCGGCGACGATGGGGGCGGTGGGCATGGCCATGGCGCCGAGCGTACTGATCGGGCCGACCCTCTCCCGCGTTGCGCGCCGAGCCTGTCGACGGCTTCGATGGCGTGCGTGATGGCCGCCGGCGCAGAGCTGACGCTCCCGGTCCCGTGCGAGGGACGGACCCATCGGCTGAGCTGGCGCGACGGGCGGATCTCTCCCGACGACCATCCGGACGTGGACTCGGACCGGGCGCTCGCCGTGCTCGGCGGTTCGCTGCCGCCGTGCCTCGCCCAGCTCGACCTGTGGAACGAGGCCGTGCGCGACGGCGGGTTCCTCGAGGAGTGGGCCCACGAGGACGAGGTCTCGCGGACCCGGCTCATGTGGCTGGCCACGGCGCTGGAGCGGACCCGCACCGAGGGCTTCCAGGAGTACCTGCGTCACGTGCCGCCGGCCCGGGCGGCCCGCATGGCCCGCTTCGTCGTCGAGTTCCCCGGGCGGTGGCTCGACCACGCCGCCCTGGCCGTGGCCCGCAGGCTCTTGGACGGCGAGCCGGTCGAGTGCCCCCACGCCCCCGACATGTTGCGGGCCGGCACCGCACTGCGCCTCCGCCGGGCGTTCGTGGCCAGCCTCGCCGGTCGCGGCGCCGGCGTCGCCGCGCTGGTGCCGTTGCGCCTCGCGATCGGCGACGACGTCGACCCCGCGATCGTCGGTGTGCTCGACGGCCGCCAGAGTCGCGTCGCCATCGTCGTCGGCCGTCGCTGGCTCACCGACGTCTGGGGCGCCGGGCTCGCGGTCACCGGCGGTGACCTGGTCCTCGACACCGACGGCACCCGGGCCAGCGTGGTCCGCTGGGCGCCCGAACGTCGGGGTGACCGGATCGTGCGCACGCCGACGATCGAGCGGGCACCGCTCGACCTGGAGCGGGCGTCCTGATCACCGCCTGACCTCGGCCGGGCCGGCGTCGGCCGAGAACCATCGAACGCCCCCGACCGATCCCACGATCCGCGACCCGCCCCGGGCGTCGGCCGGCCCGGGGGCGGGTTCCGCGGAGATCGCTACTCGTGGGAGATGGCCTGCAGGACGTTGAGCTTGCCGGCGCGGCGGGCGGGGAAGAACGCCGCGAGGACGCCGACGATGCCGGAGGCGATCACGATCGTGACCAGCGTCGGCACCGGCACGGCGAACGTGTTGACGAACGACTCGGGCATCGCCGAGACCGCGGCGAACCCGAACAGCAGGCCCAGCACGACGCCGAGCGCCGCACCGAAGATGGCGACGAGCACCGACTCCCACCGGACCATGCGCCGCAACTGGCGGCGCGACATGCCCACGGCCCGCAGGAGACCGAGCTCGCGGGTCCGCTCGTAGACCGACAGCGCCATCGTGTTGGCGATACCGAGCGCCGCGATGACCACGGCGAACACCAGGAGCGCCGAGATGGTGAAGAGCGCCTGGTCGAGCTGGGCCTCCTGGTCCGCCTTGAACTCCTCACGGTCCTGGATCGTCAGCTCCGGGTAGGCCTCGTCGCCGAGTGCCTTCGCCGCGCCGATCGCCTGCTCGGGATCGGCGTCCTCGACGAAGCGGGCCGCGGCGATGAAGTCGAGCTGGCTGGTGGCCGAGAGGTTCTCCTCGAAGGTCGACTGGTCGATCACCCAGTTCTCGATGATCGAGGCGTCCTCGTAGATGCCGACGACGGTGAGCGGGACGGTGCCCGTCTCCAGGAACGTGGCCTCGATCGTGTCGCCGACCGAGACGCCGAGATCCTCGGCCGGGTCCTGGTGGAGGAGCAGGCCGTCGTCGGCCAACCCGTCGGCCGAGCCCTCGACGATGCCGAGGTCGAACAGCTCCTGGAACGAGTCGGCCTGCACGGAGTAGACGGTCCGGCTGGTGTCGTCGACCCGCATGTCGCCGATGCGCACGCCCATGGCGTTCTCGATCTCGTCGAGTGCCTCCAGGTCCTGGACGAACTGGGGGCTGAACGGCGCGAAGCTCGAGCTCTGGACGAAGACGTCCGCTTCGATCGAGTTGTCGATGACGTTCAGGAAGCTCTGCTTGAACGACTCGCCGACCGTGGCGGCCATGGCCACGAGCGCGAGGCCGACCATGAGCGCCGACGCGGTGGCGGCGGTACGGCGGGGGCTTCGGGCCGCGTTCTCCTGGCTGAGGCGACCGGCGGTGCCGAACAGCTTCGCCACCGGCCAGCCGAGTGTCTTGGCCACCGGCCGGGCGACGAGCGGGCTCAACGCGGCGACCGCGATGAAGATGAGCAGCGCCCCGCCGCCGAGCAGCGTGAGGAGCCCGGCGGTCGAGCCCGCGTCACCGAACAGGCCGACCGCCAGCATCACGATGCCGAGCACGAGCACGACCGAGCCGAGGACGAAGCGACGGGTCACGCCGCCCCGGTCGAACGAGAAGCCCTCGTCGCGCATGGCGGCGACCGGCGGGATGGTCGATGCCTTCCGGGCCGACGCCACGGCGGCGAGCGTGGTGACCCCGACGCCCACGACGAACGCCACGATCCAGGTGAACGCGGTGACGATCAGCGCGCCCTCGGGCAGGCCGCCGCCCTGGCTCTCGATCAACGCCTGCAGCCCCATGGCGACGAGCAGCCCGGCGCCGACGCCGACACCCGAGGCCAGCAACCCGACGAGCAGCGCCTCGAGGATGACGGCTCGGATGACCTGGCGTCCTGACGCCCCGAGGGCACGGAGCAGCGCGAGCTCCCGCAGGCGCTGGCCGAGGATGATGTTGAACGTGTTGTTGATGAGGAACGCGCTCACGACGAGGGCCACCAGGGCGAAGCCGAGCAGCGCGTTGCGGAAGATGTCGATGAAGCCGGAGAACGCCTGGGAGAACTCCTCGGCGACCTCCTCACCGGTGATGGCCTCGACGGTGTCGGGCAGCGCGGCGCTGAGGTTCTCGACGAGCTCCTCGGGTGAGACGCCGTCCTCGGCGGCGACGCTGATGCTCAGGTACTGACCCTCGAGACCGAACAGCTCCTGCGCGGTCGAGGTCGAGACGAGCCACAGCGACGCACCGGCCAGGTTGGAGTTCTCGTCGCCGAACTGGACGATGCCCTGGACGGTCAGGTCGGTCGCGGGACCGAGCGCCCGGATGGCGATCTGATCGCCGAGCGCGATCCCCTCGTCCTCGGCGGTGCCCAGGTCGACGGCCACACCGGTGTCATCGGGGACCTCTCCCTCGAGGAGCTCGATCTGACCGATGGTCTCGTCGGGGCCCTCCCAGTTGAAGATCTGCGGCGGCGCGGGACCGTCGGTCAGCCGCTCGCCGTTCTCGTCGAGGATCGTGCCGATCCCGCTGGCGCCGACATCGCCGGACGCCAGGGCCACGCCGTCGACGGCACGGACCTCGTCGAGCAGGGACTCGTCGACAGGCAGCCGGGACGACTCGTCGCCCTCGAACTGCTCGACGCCGCGCACCTGGGCGTCGGTGCCCTGGGCGATGTCGCCCGAGAGCTCGTCGAAGACGCTGCGGAGGCTGTCGGCGAGGACGAACGACGCGACGACGAACGCGACGCCGAGCACGACCGCGAAGGTCGTGAGCACGAATCGGATCTTGTGCGCGAACAGCTGGCGCAGGGTGAGCTTGAGCACGGCGGCTTCTCTCGGCGTCTCGTGTGTGCGGCGGCGGTCGGCGGCGTCAGTGCCCGACGGACTTCATCTGCTCGAGCACCAGCTCGGGCGTCGGGTCGGCCATGTCGCCGACGATCTTCCCGTCGGCCAGGAACACGGCGCGGGAGGCGTAGCCGGCGGCGACCGGGTCGTGGGTGACCATCACGATGGTCTGGCCCAGCTCGCGCACGGCCCGGCGCATGAAGTCGAGGATCTCGGCGCCGGTGCGGGAGTCGAGGTTGCCGGTGGGCTCGTCGGCGAAGATGATCTCGGGCCGACTGGCGAGCGCACGGGCCACCGCGACCCGCTGCTGCTGGCCACCCGACAGCTCCGAAGGCCGGTGCTTGAGGCGATCGCTGAGCCCGACGGTGGCGACGACCCGGTCGACCCACTCCTCGTCGGGCTTGCGACCCGCGAGCGCGGTCGGCAGCGTGATGTTCTCGTAGGCGCTCAGCGTCGGCACCAGGTTGAACGACTGGAACACGAACCCGATGCGGTCGCGGCGCAGCTCGGTCAGCGCCTTCTCGTTGAGCGACGCCAGGTCGGTGTCACCGATGTAGACCTGGCCCGCCGAGAGCCGGTCGAGCCCGGCCATGCAGTGCATGAGCGTCGACTTGCCGGACCCGGACGGGCCCATGATGGCGGTGAACTCGCCGGTGCCGAAGGAGACGTCGACACCGTCGAGGGCGCGGACCTCGGTGTTGCCCTGGCCGTAGACCTTGGTGGCGCCCTGGGCACGGGCGGCGACGGTGGCGGGTGCGGACACGCTGGGGGAGGTCACGCCTGCACGCTACTCATCGACACCGACAGCTTCGTCCGACTTCAGGGGGATTCGCCGTCCGCCTCGGGAGGTAGTCCTCCGCCTCGCCGGGTGGTCGCGCCGTGTGCTCCTCCGGCCGGGTGGGTACATCACGAGCGCCGGGAACGGATCACACCCGGCCGTCGTCTCACCCCGAGGCGGCCGGTCGTGTCGACGCCCCGACCGGCGGGCCGGAACGCGGCCGTGCGAACGATCATCGGAGGAGGACCTGTGCCTCATCGCAGATCAGCCCGGACGCTGACCGTCGCCGTCGTGGCCAGCGGCGCACTGGCACTCACCGCCTGCGGTGGAACCCCCGAGGACGGTTCCACGACGACCAGCCCGTCGAGCACATCGACCACGTCCGCACCGTCGAGCACCACCCCGACCACGGACGCCACGAGCTCGACCACGACGAACCCGTCGACCACCTCCACGACCGTCGACGGCTCGACTACGTCCGTGCCCGCCGATCAGGGCGACGACGATGGCGCCGAGGCCACCGCGGTGGCGTTCTTCGACGCGTGGCTGGCCGGCGACGTCGACGCCATGGAGTCGAACGGCACCCCCGGGGCCGTGACCCAGGCGACGGATGTCGCCGACGCCGCCGACGGCGGTTGGGTCTTCTCCTACTCGCAGGGTGTGGCCGGGAGCACCTATGCGACGTGGGTCAGACCGGGCGAGCGGGCCGTCGTCCGGGTGCGCAACGCCGAACAGCGACGCCTGGTCTCGGAGTTCGGGGTCGACACGCTCGACGCCACCGACGTCGCCACCGAACTGTCGATCGCCCTCCA
>JAXHUH010000169.1:0-74840 GCA_034211175.1 Actinomycetota bacterium | reverse complement strand
GGGCCCCGGGCCCCCCCCCCCCCCCCCGCGCCCGGGCACCGCGCCCGGGCGCGGGACCACATGGTGACGTACCGCCGGTGGTGCGCGACGCTGCGTCGGTGGCCCCGTCGTGCACCCTCCGCGTCTACGGGGACCTGAACGACTTCCTCCCGCCGGGTGCGGGCCAGCGGGCCACCGCCCGACCGGCGGCGGGCCGGCCCACGGTCAAGGACGTGATCGAGGCCGCCGGGGTTCCCCACCCCGAGGTCGACCTCGTGGTGATCGACGGCACCACCGTCGATCTGCGACGACGCGTCGAGCCCGGCGAGCGGATCGCGGCCTACCCGTGGATGGAGGCGCTGCGCGCCGACGACGGGGCGAACCTGCTCCCGGCGCCCCGTGCCGCGGAACGGTTCGTGCTCGACGGCCACCTCGGGCGCCTGGCCCGGCTGCTGCGCCTGTGCGGCTTCGACGTGCGCTACGAGCGCGACGCCGACGATCCGGAGCTCGCCGAGCGGTCGGCCGAGGAGGACCGGACGTTGCTCACCCGCGACATCGGGCTGCTGAAGCGCTCGGTGGTGCGGCGGGGTCGGTGGGTGCGGGCGACCGACCCGAGACGCCAGGCGCTCGAGGTGCTCCATCGCTACCCGCCCGGCCCCGAAGTCGTGCCGTTCACCCGCTGCCTCGTGTGCAACGGCACGATCGGCCCCGCCGACCGCGACGCGGTCGACGCCCGGGTCCCGGAGCGCTCCCGGGAGGCGTTCGACGACTTCACCCGGTGCTCATCGTGTGGGCGGGTCTACTGGGAGGGCAGCCACCACGAGGACCTCGTCGCGCTCGTGTCCGACCTGGCGACCCAGCTGGCCGTCGCCGGCCGCATCCTCGCCTGGCCAGCGGTCCGCTGAGGCGGACCGGAGACGGCCACGTCTGGTTCGGGCCCGCCGTACGCGCAGACTAGGCCCCGCCGCTCAGGCGCTCGCCGGTGCGACGTGGGCCATGGCGCTGCGGGTGAACCAGGTCGGGAACGCCCGGACCATCTGCCTCTCGCCTCGGACGTCGATGTCACCCGAGCGCACGAGATCGTCCCACGCCTCGCTCCCCATCCAATAGGTCACCAGCGACCGCACATGGGTCGCGATGTCCACGTCGACCTCGTGACCGGGGTCGGTCAGGCACACGTCTGCGACACCGGGCTCCAGGACGAGCCAGAAGTGGCGCCGCTTGCAGGTCGAGCCCCGGATGTCGAAGTGGGCGACGACCCGGCGGCCGGGAAGCGCGTCGGCGACGACGCAGCGGTGCATGTCCCACAGCAGGAGGCTGGCGTCGAAGTTCCGGGCGTGGACGTCGCCACGAGCCCAGCGCTGGCCCCATTCGCCCATCGCCATCAGGATCGGCCCGAGCTCCTCACCAGCAGCGGTGAGGTGGTACGCGACACCGCGGTCCTTCTCCTCGCGCCGAACGACGCCCGCACGCTCCAGCGACTTGAGCCGCGCCGAGAGCAACGACGGCGACATGCGCGGGACACCCCGGCCGATGTCGTTGAACCGCGTGCTGCCGCACATCAGCTCGCGGACCACCAGCGGCACCCAGCGCTCGGTGAGCACCTCGGCGGTCGTCGCGATTGGACAGAACTGCCCGTATCCCCCCATGCCAGGAAGGTACGGCGAACATCGCCCGGCCGCCACTACAACATTCGTACTGGTCGGTGCCGGTCGCAACGCACACGATGGGCGGTGACGACCGAGGAGGCGCCATGACGACCGCGACCGCCAGCTTCGACACCCTGGGCTCGCAGATCGGCGGAGCGGTCGTCGTTCCCGGTGCTGAGGACTACGACACGGCGAGAGCGGTCTGGAACGGTGACATCGACCGCCGACCGGCAGCCATCGCCCGCTGCACCGGGATCGACGACGTCCGGGCGGCGATCCGCTTCGCACGGGAGCACGACATCGAGGTCTCGGTGCGGGGAGGCGGTCACGCGGTGGCCGGCCACGCGGTCCTCGACGACGGGCTCGTGATCGACCTGTCGCCGATGACGGACGTGCACGTCGATCCGGATGCCCGCACCGCTCGCGTGGCCGGCGGGGCGTTGTGATCGCACGTCGATGAGGAGACGCAGCCCTTCGGGCTGGCGGTCACCGGCGGGGTCGTCAGCCACACCGGCGTCGGAGGACTGACGCTCGGCGGCGGGATCGGCCACCTGATGCGCCGATACGGGCTCACGATCGACTCGTTGCGCTCGTGCGAGGTGGTGACCGCCGACGGCGACGTCGTCGTGGCCCACGCCGACGCTCACCCCGACCTGTTCTGGGCGCTCCGGGGAGGCGGCGGCAACTTCGGCATCGTCACCTCGTTCGAGTTCGACCTCCATCCCGCCGGGCCGACCATGTGCTCGGGTCTCGTCGCCTGGCCCGTGCGAGAAGCGGACCGGGTGCTGCGCTTCATGCGCGACTTCATCGAAGAGGCGCCCGACGAGGTCGGCCTGATGGCCAACCTGCGGATCGCACCCGCGCTCCCTTTCGTCCCGACAGGGCTCGTAGGCGAGCCGATCATCGCCGTCGTGGCCTGCTATGTCGGCTCGGTGCCCGATGGCGAGGTTGCGCTCCGGCCGATCCGGGCGCTCGGCTCACCGTCGATCGACACGGTGGGCCCGCATCCCTACGTCGCCCACCAGCGCATCGTCGACGCGTCCGTGCCCCACGGCAACCACTACTACTGGAAGGCCGCGAAGCTCCCGAGGCTCACCGACGAACTGATCGCGACGATCACGCGGCACGCCGAGGAGCTGCCGACGCCGCACTCGGCCATCCCGATCTTCTGCCAAGGCGGCGCCGTCGCCCGCGTCGCCGAGGATGCCACGGCGTTTCCGAGCCGCGACGCGCGTCACGACATCAACATGCTCGCATCGTGGTCGCCGGGTGACCCCAACGGTGCGCGTCACCGGGAGTGGGCCCGTGCGTTCCACGATGCCGTCGCGCCCCACGCTGCCGGCGTGTACGTCAACTTCGTCTCCGACGAGAAGGACGACGTGCTGACCAGCGTCTACGGCGAGGAGAAGCTGGCTCGGCTCCGGTCGATCAAGCGCACGTACGACCCGGCCAACGTGTTCCACTACAACGCGAACATCGCGCCGGGATGACCCGCTCGAAGTCCGAGACGGCCACCGGTCGATCCGCGCGATGATCGCGGGTCATGGCCCGATGGCCGATCTCGGACGACGACGCCCGGGCCATGTACGCCGGCGGCCGGGCCGACGACACCGCCCGGTGGTACGCACGCCTGTGGGGCCGCATCTTCGCAATCGGCCTGTTCCCCCGGCGGTGGGTCACCCTCGAGGTGCCGGGCCGGGTCACGGGCCGCCTGCAGCGGGTGCCGCTCGGCATGGCCGACGAGAACGGCCGCTGGTACCTGGTGTCGATGCTGGGTGAGTGCAACTGGGTGCGAAACACCCGCGCCAACCAGGGCCACGTCGTGCTCCGGCGACGACGGGCGGTCAACTGCCGTCTGGTCGAGGTGCCGCCGTCCGAACGGGCACCGATGCTGCGGCGCTACGTGGCCAAGGTGCCCGGCGGGCGGCCACACATCCCGGTGCCGAAGGGCGCACCACTCGCCGAGTTCGCGGCCGTTGCCGACCGGTTCCCGGTGTTCGCGGTGCTCCGTGAGACCTCGACCGGGATGGCCGCCTGGTCGACCCGCCGCTCACCCTGGTGAGCCCGTCGGTCGAGCCGATCCGACTCGACCGGCTCAGGACGTGGCGGGAGGCTCCCACTGGAGACGTCGCCGGGCTCGGAGGGACGCGACGTGGGCGCCGAGGCGACTCATCGTCCATCCGTCGGCAAGCCACCGATCGTCCTCGCCGAGCACGATCCACCGCCAGGGCGGGTTGCGGCCGCGGAGCGTGTCGTGCGTCGGGTGGACCCAACGCCGAGCGGAAGCCCGCAGCTCCATCGAGGCGACGATCACGGCGACCGGGCTCATCGGCACCTGGGCATCGGCCGGTCGTCGCGGAGGGACCGGCCCGTCGGAGGACGGCGCCGGGTCGACCTCGGCGGCGCCCGGTCGGCCGTCGGTGCCCGGCGGATCGCCGTGGTCGGGCCGATCACCGGCCCGGGGCTGTTCACAGGGGCCGTCGAGCCCCGGGTCAGCGTCGTGGTGCGAGAGCATCCGATCGTCTCCTGGAACGCAGTCCGGCCGTCTCGAACGGGGTCCGGGGTCGGACCACGTGGAACTTTCGAGACACCGGGTCCTACGGGACCCCGTGGACCGGAGTTCGACCAACGACCGCGAACGGCGGTCAGGAGACGTCGTGCCGTGTCGATCCGCCGACGCGGTCAGCGCTCACCCGAGGCGACGACATCGAAGCCCGTGCCGTTCCACTGCCACTCGGTGAAGCCCTCGCCGGTGGGGCAGCAGTCGGCGTCGCCGTCGAGGAGGAAGCGGTCCTCTGAGTGGAGCCGGCCGTCGACGACGCTCAACGCGGCTTCTCGGACGAGACTGCCGTGGTCGTCGGGACCGAGGTCGCCGAGCAGCACGAGCCCGTCGGGGCCGGCCGCGAAGGCGAGCACGTGGACGAAGCTGTTGTTCCCTCCGGCGTAGGCGCCGCAGTAGGCGACGACGGCGAGATCGGCGGCACCGTCGCCGTCGAGGTCTTCGCGAACCTCACTCGTCGGGTCGACGAGCACCACGAACCCCGGGTCGCCCCACTCCGCGGCGGCCCTCGCCGACGTGTTGTCGGCTGCGCCGCCCTCGAGGGTGACCGACGGGGCGTCCATCTCGCACACCGCTGCGGGCAGCGTCATGGCGCCCACGTCGTCGGGCAGAGCCACCTCCGGTGCCGAGGTCGACGTCGAGGTCGACGCCGGCGCCGTGGTGGCCGTTGTGGGCGCGGTCGTGGCACCGCCGTTGACGGTCGTCGACGAGGCCTCCGGGGAGGTCGTGGTCAGCTCGACCGAGGACGAGGTGGTCGCTGCCGGCTCGGGATCGGCGGCATCGTCATCGCCGCACGCCGCGGTGAGCGCGGCAGAGGCGGCGAGCACACCGACCGCAGCGAACCGCAGCGCGACATGCCTGCGGATCTCTGCCATCGAACCAGACGGTACGCCTGACGTCTGCGGCGGGGAACGGCCGAACGGCCGTCCGAAGGACCGTTCCGGCGGTCGCTGAACGGCCAGGTCGCCCGTCGCCGCGGCCGGGCGTTCGAAGGCTCAGTACGGCTTGTCGCCGATGATCGTGATGCGCTCCATCACCCGACGGTTGGGGGCGTAGTCCGACACCGCGTAGTGCTGGCTCGCCCGGTTGTCCCAGAACGCCACGTCGCCCGCCTCCCAGTGCCAGCGGCACTGGTACTCGGGGATCGTCGCCTGGAGGCACAGGAACTCCAGCAGCTCGGCGCTCTCGTCGGGATCGAAGCCGACGAGGTGGTCGGTGAAGATCCGGTTGACGTAGAGGAGCTTGCGCCCGGTCTCCGGGTGGGTGCGCACGACCGGGTGCTCGACGGGCGGGAAGTCGGGCCGCAGCCGGTCCCGCACGGCCGGGTCCATCGTCGAGCCGAACGAGCGGATCCAGTCGTGGACGGCGGTGACGCCCTCGAGTCGCTGCTTGAGCTCGTCGGTGAGGTAGTCGTACGCGGCGGCCATGTCGGACCACAGCGTGTCCCCGCCGACCGGCGGCACCTCGATGGCCCGCAGCACCGACCCCAGCGACGGCTCGGCCCGCCAGGACACGTCGCTGTGCCACATGTTCTCGTAGCCGGAGGCCTTGTCGTCCTTCTCGAAGCGGACGATGTCGGCCTCGGTCTGATGATCGTTGATCACGCTGAAGAACGGGTGGCTCTCGAGGTCGCCCCACCGGCCGGCGAAGCGTAGGTGCCCGGCGTGGGTCAGCTCCTGGTGCCGGAAGAACAGCACCTTCCACTCCAGCAGGGCGGCGTTGAGCAACGCGAACAGCTCGTCGTCGACCGGGTCGGCCAGGGAGACGCCGCCGACGACGGCGCCGATGCTGGGCGACAGCGGCTCCAGGGTGAACCGGTCGTGTGCCGGCGCCTCGACGCGGGCCGGTACTCGTGGCCCGCCCAGGAACCCGTGGGCCGGACCGGTGATCGTCTGGTCGAGCATGTGTCCCCCTTCGTGGTGGCCCACGCAGTATTGAGGCGCACGCCTCATCAGGTCAAGGCGAGTGCCTCATGTCCGGGGGAACGGGCAATCACCCGAAGGTTGACGGCGGCGGGGTACCGAGCAGGGCGGTGCAGACGTTGACCAGGTCGGCGATGACCTCCTCGGTGTCGTCGACCCCTCCACGCTCGGCCCGGGCGAGGGTGAGGAACAGGAGGCCGACGGCCTGGTCGAGGCGCCGCTGGCGGAGCGGCGCGTCCAACCCGTCCAGGGCGTCGAGGAGCTGCCGGCTGATGGCCCGGAAGGCGTGGCCCTCGAGGTTGCGGCGCACGACGTCGGCCACGGTCGGGTCCGCGATGCCGGCGAGCACGAACCGGGCCCAATGGCTCTGCCCGTGAACGAGCACCGCCTCGGCGGTCGGACGGACCAGGACCTCGACCAGCTCGTGCAACGCCGGCGCCACGGGCAGCGCCTCGAGCAGCTCGAAGCGGCGCTCGTTGATCGGGCCCATCCGGTGGCTCACGATCCGCTCGATCAGGCCATCCCGCGACCCGAAGTGGTACTGGGCGGCGGACTTGTTGCGCTGACCGGCGGCCGCCTGGACCGCGCGCAGCGACATCGCGCTGAGCCCCTGCTCGGCGGCGATCTGCTCCGCCGCGTCGATCATGCGTCCTTCGGCATCACTGGCCACGGCCGACCATCTGAGGGATCGCCGCCCCTGCTGTCAAGGTCGGCGCCGTCAGGCCAGCTTGTCCTGGGGGTAGGCGTCGTAGGAGGGCCTTGAACGCGCCCTGGTGGAGCAGGACCGTGGCGACGACGGCGCCGCGGTCGGGGTCGGTGATGGTGGTGCGGGTCCAGTAGGACTCGACCTTGCGGCTCTGGCTGAGCCCGACGATCTCGCGGGTCAGCTCGTAGGTCTGGTCGACGAACAGCGGGCCGTCGAGGAGGCGGGCCTCGAGGTCGAGGAACAGGCCGACGTGGGGGCGCCGCACGGGGAACCGGCTCGGCACCTTGTTGGTCAGCACCGAGAACATCTCGAACGGCAGGATCGGCCGGCCCCACGGGCTGTCGGCCGAGTCGAACCACGGGGTGCGCTCGGTGATCGAGCCCAGCTTCTCGGCCAGCGAGAACGGGTAGAGGTCGCCGTTCGACTCGTCGGCCGTGATCGAGGCGGTCACCGGGTCGCCCGTCATCCCGATCTCGAGCTGGTCGACGATGAACAGCTCACCGGGGTCGCGCTCGTTGATGACGGCGAGGCGGCGATCGAGCGCGGTCTCGGTGTCCGCGCCGACCGACACGGTGCCCTCGAGCACCTGGCTGCCGTCGCTGTCCTTCACCGCGCTGATCTCGGCGACCTCGGACCCGACCGTCGTGGTGAGCGAGGCCGTCACCGACTCGCCGTCGAGCACCATCGTGCGGAAGTGCCCGCTGATGGCGCCGGTCTCGTACCAGCGCCGGCCCCACAGCGCGAACGCGAGCGGCTCGAACTGGGAGAAGTGGGTGGGCGCCTCGATCGGCGCGCCGGCGAGGCCGAGCCCGTCGGCCACCGCGCCGTCGTGGAGACTGGCGTGCCCGTCGTAGGTCTGGTCGTGGAGCAGGTTGCGCGGCTGGCGACTCGGCCCGCCGAGCGTGATCGGCGTGTCGAAGGTGGTTGCGCTGGCGGTCCCCGGGGTCGTCACGACGCGGAGTCTGCCAGCGCCGCCGCCTCCGGGGCGAAATCCCGACGCCGCGGTTGTGACCTGGGACCATGGTCCCGGACGTCGGACCGTGCGACGATCCCGGCGTGGCCGAGAACGAGGGGTCCTCGACGCTCGATCGGCTGAGGGAACGGCGCGAGCGTCTCGCATCCGCAGCCGACGAGTTGGAGCGCGCGATCACGAGGGCGGGCGGCGAGCCCGCCCGGTGGGGAGGTGCGGCCCGTGCTGCGCTGGACCAGGTGGGCGCGGCGCTTGCCGCGCACGTCGAGGAGGTCGAGGCGCCGGGCGGGCTGTTCGCCGAGGTCGCCCGGACGAGCCCCCGCCTGATCCACGCCGTGGACACGCTCCGACAGGACCACGCGGTGCTCCGGGAGCGGGTCGATGCGCTCACGGCGCTCGCAGCGGCCGACCCGGTGTCGGTCGACGCCGTGCGGGAGGCCGCCCTCGAGCTGCTCGTCGAGATCAGCCGCCACCGCCAGCGGGGCGCCGACCTGCTGTGGGAGCGCTACAACGTCGACATCGGCGGGGGCGACTGAGAGCTCCTGCCACCCGGATGACACCCGGCGTTCAGCTGCGCCCTTCGACAAGTAGCGATATATCGCTATTCTCGTCCTCCGCACGGGAGCGCGGACGCAGGGGGCGACGTGGGACGACGACGGGGCGAGCGCGGACCGCAACGGGCCAGGCGCGGCGCCGTGCGCGACGCGCTGCTGGTCGTGCTCGCCGAGCGACCCATGCACGGCTACGAGCTGATCACCGAGCTCGAGGAGCGAAGCGCGGGCCGGTGGCGGCCGAGTCCCGGATCGATCTACCCGGCCCTCACCCGGCTCGAGAAGCAGGGCCTGGTGACCGCCGAGGACTCCGGTGACAAGAAGGTCTTCTCGCTGACCGAACGCGGTCGCGAGGCCCGGCGGGACGTCGAGTTCGACTCGGACGACCCGACGCCCGACCTGTGGCGGGACACCGGGGGTCACGGCGCCTTGCGGGCCCTTCCGGCCGAGATCGCCGGCCAGGCCCGTCAGATCCGCCGCTTCGGCTCGCCCGACCAGGTGGCGCAGGCCGCGACCGCACTCGAGCGGCTCAAGCGCGAGCTCTACGCCATCCTCGCCGACGACGGCGCGGAGACACGCGGCCGCACCCAGGACGAGGACCGGCAGGCGACGAGCGACGCCGCAGCGACCGGGGACGATCAGTGAGCGCAGCGCACGGACATCGGGACCACGGAGGCGGGATGAGCAGCGATGTCGTGGACCTCCGGTCGATCGACCGGGCGCAGGTCGCGCTCGCCGGCGGGAAGGGGGCGAACCTCGGCGAGCTCACCCGGATCGACGGCGTCCACGTCCCTGCCGGGTTCTGCGTGACGACCGACGCCTACCGGCGGGTCGTGGGCGACGACCCGGCGATCGGCGAGCGCCTGGACCGGCTGACCGCCCTGGACCCGGCCGACCGGGACACGATCGCCGCGGCCAGCGCCGAGGTTCGCCGACTCATCGAGGCGCGCACCCTGCCGGGCGATCTCGTCGACTCGATCACCCGGGCGGTCGGTCGACTCGATGCCGACACCGGGTTCGCGGTCCGCTCCAGCGCGACCGCCGAGGACCTGCCGACCGCCTCGTTCGCCGGCCAGCAGGACAGCTACCTCAACGTCGTCGGCGCGATGGCGGTCGTCGACCACATCAGCCGGTGCTGGGCGTCGCTGTTCACCGAGCGGGCCGTGACCTACCGGCTCCGCAACAGCATCGACCACCGGACCGCCTCCATGGCCGTGATCGTCCAGGAGATGGTGGCCGCGGACGCGGCCGGCGTCCTGTTCACGGCCGATCCCGCCACCTCGAACCGCCGGGTCACGGCGATCGAGGCGGTCGTCGGCCTCGGTGAGTCGCTGGTCTCGGGCGCCGCCGAATCGGACTCCTACCGGGTTCGCGACGACGAGATCGTCGCCCGTTCGATCGCAACGAAGCCGCGCACCGTTCGCGCCGTCCCCGGCGGCGGCACGGAGGAACGGCCCGCCGATGCACGCCACCGGGACCAACCCGCCCTCGCCGACGAGCAGGTCCTGGAGCTCGCACGGCTCGGCCGGCGCATCGAGGCCCACGTCGGTGCGCCCCAGGACATCGAGTGGTGCCTGGTCGACAACGCCTTCGCGATCGTCCAGAGCCGACCGATCACCACCTTGTTCCCGGTCCCGCCTTCCGACGACGGTCAGCCCCACGTGTACGTGTCGGTCGGGCACCAGCAGATGATGACCGACCCGATGAAGCCGCTCGGGATCTCGTTCTGGCAGCTCTCGGCCGGGCCACCGATGCACGCGGCCGGCGGGCGACTGTGGGTCGACGTCGCCCCACGCCTCGCCTCCCCGGCGGCGCGCGCCGCGGTCATCGGCGCGCTCGGCGCCTCGGACCCGCTCATCGGAGACGCGCTGGCGACGATCGTCGACCGTGGCGACGCGCTCCCACCGCCCCCTGACGAGGCCCCGCCGGGACCGTTGCCGGGCGGCCCGCCCGAGCCGATCGAGACCGACCCGGCGATCGTCACGGAGCTGATCGAGCAGAACCGGGCATCGGTCGCCGCGCTCGGCCGCGAGCTCGCTGCGCTGTCGGGCGCGGCGCTGCTCGACGCCATCGGAGCCGACCTCGCGGAGCTGAAGCGGGTCCTGTTCGACCCCCGGAGCATGGCCGTCATCATGGCCGGCATGGCGTCCGCCGAGTGGCTCAACGAGCACCTGCAGGAGTGGCTCGGTGAGACGAACGCGGCCGACACGCTCACGAGGTCGGTCCCCCACAACGTCACCGCGGAGATGGGACTGGCCCTCCTCGACGTCGCCGACGTGATCCGGCCGCATCCGGAGGTGGTCGCGTTCCTCCGTGGCGTCGACGCCGCCGACGAGCGCTTCCTCGACGAGCTGGCGGCGCTCCCGGGCGGGGCCGCGGCGCGGGACGCGATCGTCGACTACCTCGAGCGGTACGGCATGCGCTGCGTCGGCGAGATCGACATCACCCGCACGCGTTGGAGCGAACACCCGGGCGCGCTCCTGCCCGCGCTGTTGGGCAACGTCGACAACTTCGAGCCCGGCGCGGCCGCGAGACGCTTCGAGCGGGGTCGGCGGGAGGCCGAGCAGAAGGAACGGGAGGTGCTCGAACGCCTGCGGGCGCTGCCCCACGGCGACGCGAGGGCCGACGAGACGAAGCGGATGATCGACCGTGTCCGCACCTTCGCCGGGTACCGGGAGTACCCGAAGTACGGCATGATCAGCCGGTACCTCCTCTACAAGCAGGCCCTGGGGCGCGAGGCCCGACGGCTCGTGGCCGACAGGGTGATCGGCGAGGAGGACGACATCTTCTTCCTCACGTTCGCCGAGCTGGCCGAGGTCGTGCGCACGGACCGGGCGGACCATGCGCTCATCCGCCGGCGGCGCGAGGAGTTCGCGTCGTACCACGCGCTCACGCCACCCCGGGTCCTCACCTCCGACGGCGAGGAGGTGACCGGCACGTACCGTCGGGGCGACCGCCCGGCCGGCGCGCTGATCGGCGTCGCGGTGTCGACCGGCACCGTCGAGGGCCGGGCCCGGGTCGTCCATCACCTGGCCGAGGCCGACGTCGATCCGGGTGACATCCTCGTCACCCGGTACACCGACCCGAGCTGGACGCCCCTGTTCGTCACGGTCGCCGGGCTGGTGACCGAGGTCGGCGGGCTGATGACCCACGGCGCGGTCATCGCCCGGGAGTACGGCCTCCCGGCGGTCGTCGGCGTCGAGCGGGCGACCGAGCTCATCAGCGACGGCGAGCGGATCCGTGTCCACGGCACCGCCGGCTACGTCGAGCTCCTGGCCGAGTAGGCCCGCCGAGGTCGGCGCTGCTCGAAGGGTCCGGTGACCTGGCGGCGAGCGGGGCCCGCTACGAGGTGCACTGAAGGTCCGTCGGCGGCCGGACGGAACGAGAACTTCGCTCCGGATCGGGTGCGTCGTGCAGACTGCGGTTGTGACCGACGCCACGCGCCCGAACGTCCTGTTCGTCATCACCGATCAGCAGCGGGCCGACCACGTCGGCTGGCGGTCACGGCGCCGGCCTGACGTCGCAGATTCGGCCGGCGGCCGTCAGGGTGCGGTGTCGCCCCGTTCGGGAAGCGAGAGCACGCCGCCGTCGACCTCGGACCACCGACGGTGGCCGGCAGCGAGGAACCGGGCGCTGCCCTGGTAGAGCGAGCGGGACACGAACGGCACCTCGCGCCGCGCCCGCTCCTCGCACCAGTCGGCCTCGAGGTCCCGTGCGCGCCGCACCCCCGCGTCGTCGCCCGGTCGACATGACGCCCCCCGGCAGCTCGTGACACCCGGAACGCTGGCCCTGATGCCTCGCGAGGATCCCGATCGTCGACGGATCCGCCCGACCGCCCGGGACCCTGTGGCTGTGGGGCCCCGGGCGTCGGTCGCGCTCAGCCCGTGACGTGTCGGCGGAGGATGCGTCGGCCGAGGGCCGTCTTGTGGACCTCGTCGGCGCCGTCGTAGATGCGGGCGGCCCGCTCGTGGCGGTACCAGTGGGCGAGGATCGTGTCGTCGGTGACGCCGAGCGCGCCGTGGACCTGGATGGCGGTGTCGACCGCGCGCAGCATGGTCCCCGCGACCGAGAACTTGATGGCGGAGATCTCGTCGCGGGCGTTGGCCGCGCCGTGCTTGTCGATCATCCACGCGCAGTGCAGGGTCTGGAGCCGGGCGCCACGGATCTCGGCGTCGAGCTCGGCGGCCCAGTGCTGGACGACCTGGCGATCGGCGAGCGTGGAGCCGTCCTCGGCGATGACCCGCTCGTTCGCCCGGTCGCACATCATGTCGAACGCCCGCGACGCGATCCCGAGCCAGCGCATGCAGTGGTGGATCCGGCCGGGCCCG
This sequence comes from Actinomycetota bacterium, assembly GCA_034211175.1. Lineage (GTDB taxonomy): Bacteria > Actinomycetota > Acidimicrobiia > Acidimicrobiales > CAIXPF01 > JAXHUH01. Next base: position 62,175 of record JAXHUH010000169.1, on the reverse strand, counting down.
AGGCGCTCCTGGGCGATGCGGAACCCGCCGCCCTCCTCCCCCAGCAGGTTCGCCCGGGGCACGCGGCAGCCCTCGTAGATCACCTCGCCGTGGCTCGAGTGGCCGGCGCCGGCGTGGCCCATCACGCTGACGTTGCGCACGAGGTGGAACCCGGGCGTGTCGGTCGGGACGAGGATCATGCTCGCCCGCTGGTGCGGCGGTGCGTCAGGGTCGGTGACCGCCATGACGATGGCGAACGCGGCGCCGTCGGCCGACGACGTGAACCACTTCTGGCCGTTGATGACGTACTCGTCGCCGTCGACCCGGGCGGTGGTGCCGAGCATCACCGGGTTGGAGCCGGCCATCTCCGGCTCGGTCATCGAGAAGCACGACCGGACCTCGCCCCGCACGAGCGGGTCGAGGAACCGCTCCTTCTGCTCGGGCGTGCCGAACTGGTGGAGGATCTCGACGTTGCCGGCGTCCGGCGCCTGGGTGCCGAACACCAGGTGACCGAACGGGCTGCGACCGAGCGCCTCGGAGATCAGGCCGTGCTCGACCATCGTGAGGCCGAGGCCGCCGTGCTCGACGGGGTGGTTCGGGGCCCACAGGCCCATCTGCTTAACCCTGGCCTGGGCGGCGGCGACCATGTCGTCGACGACCGACTGCTCACCGAAGAGCATCTCCTGCTCGATGGGCACGAGCTCCTTCTCGGTGAACTCGTGGATCATCCCGAGCATCGTGGTGATCTCGTCGGACAGTTCGAAGTCCATGGTCGCCCCTCCCCGTTACTGCGTCGGGAAGTTACGGGGGTGGTACACGCCTGCCCAGGGCCTTCCGGCCCTCATCGACCGATGCCCCCGTTCAGAGGCCCAGCACGGCGCGCAGACCATCGTCGAGGTCGTCGAGCAGCGGCCGTGGGACCCGCCCCGTCTGTTGTCCGAGGAGGAAACGGTCGATCAGCTCCAGGCCGATCGGAACCGCGACCGAATCCTTCGGCAGGCCGGTGACGGTGGACCGGAGGAGGACGTTCCCGGCGATGCCCGCACGGTCGAGGTTGGACGTCAGCGGCACGACGTGTGTCTGCCAGACCCCCACCCCAAGGACCTCGTCGGACGACACGACAACGCATGGTCGACGCTTGTCCAGCTCGATCCAGTGAACGCCGCCCCGCGTCATTACCACGGCGCCGAGCGGTCCATCCGCTCGAGCGCGGCGCGGGACTGCTCTTCGGACGGGCGATCGTCACCCGCCAGCGCCGCGTCGGCGAGCAGCTGCTGCCCGAGGCTCAGCTCCGAGCGCTCGGCGGCATGGCGCCGGAGCTGGTCGGTCACCCACCGCGAGAACGGCACGCCGAGACTCTCGATGATCGGCACGACGTCGTCGGGAACGCTGATCGTCTTGTTCGGCACGTACGTACCTTACCTACGTACAGAACCTCACGACCGGAGCCGTGCGTTCAAACGGGCGGCCTGGCGGGTGAGGTGGTCGCGCTCGGGCATGCTCGGCGCCGAGCGGGCAGCCTCGGCGTAGAGGCGCGCCGCGCGCTCGATGTCGCCGTCGTGCTCGTGGAGGTAGGCCGCGACCGCGCTGTAGCGGGGAAGCGCGGGGTCGAGGTCGCCCAGCGCGGCGAGGCCGGCCCGGGGACCGTCCGCCTCCCCGACCGCGACCGCTCGGTTGAGGCGGGCCACCGGGCTGTCGGTGAGGCCGACCAGCTCGTCGTACCACTCGACGATCTGGGGCCAGTCGGTCTCGGCGGCATCCGGGGCGTCGGCGTGGAGGGCGGCGATGGCGGCCTGGGCCTGGTACTCACCGAGTCGGTCGCGTGCGAGCGCGGTCTGGAGCACGTCGACACCCTCGGCGATCAGTCGGGTGTCCCAGCGGCTCCGGTCCTGCTCGGCGAGCGGCACCAGCCGACCGTCGGGGCCGGTCCGGGCCGCCCGACGGGCGTGGTGCAACAGCATGAGTGCCAACAGTCCCGCGACCTCCTCGTCCGCCGTTCTCGCCGCGAGCTGGCGGGTGAGCCGGATGGCCTCGGCAGCCAGGTCGACATCACCGGAGTAGCCCTCGTTGAAGACGAGATAGAGGACGCGCAGCACCGTCGCCAGGTCCCCCGGCTGGTCGAACCGGACACCGGACACGGTCCGCTTCGCCCGGCTGATGCGCTGGGCCATCGTGGCCTCGGGCACGAGGTACGCCTGCGCGATCTGGCGAGTGGTGAGCCCGCCGACGGCCCGCAGCGTGAGCGCCACCGCCGACGCCGGCGTCAGCGACGGGTGGGCGCACAGGAAGTAGAGCCGGAGCGTGTCGTCCGCCCCGTCTCCGACCGACTCGCTCGGGTGGGCCGCTGCCTCGACCTCACCCCGCTCGACCCGCTCCTCGCGGTCGCGTCGCGACGTGTCGGCCCGAGTCGTGTCGAGGAACTTGCGCCACGCAACCGTGACCAGCCAGCCCTTCGGATCGCCCGGCGGGTCGTCCGGCCACCGCCGCACCGCCTCGACGAGCCCGTCCTGGACGGCATCCTCGGCCGCCGCGAAGTCGGCGCCGCGGCGAACGAGGATGCCGATCACCGAAGGTGTGAGCGCCCGCAGCTGCGCCTCGTCCACCGCGATCACTCGGTGATCGTCGGGGGCGCGGTCAGGAACGGGCGAACCTCGAGCCACTCCCCGATCGGCTCACCGCCCGCGCCCGGCGCGGCCGAGAGCTCACCGGCGAGCTCGACCGCCCGCTCCTCGGTGTCGACATCGATCACCATCCACCCGGCGATCAGGTCCTTGGTCTCCGCGAACGGCCCGTCGGTCACCGGCGGCCGGCCAGCGCCGTCGTGGCGCACGAACATGCCGTCGGGCGACAGCGCCTGGCCGTCGACGTACTCACCGGTGCGCTCGAGCCGCGCTGCGAAGTCCTCCATGAACCGGATGTGGGCCGAGACCTCCTCGGGCGTCCACCGGTCCATCGGCACGTCGTTCACCGCCGCCGGCGCGCCCCGGTAGTGCTTGAGCAGCAGGTACTTGGCCATGGCGTTCTCCTCGGTCCGTACGGCCCATCGTGGCCGTCCCGACACCGGGGACGAAACCGCCGGCCGGTTCTCGACATCCGTGCGGTCGTTTGTCCCAACAGGCGCCACGGCACCGCCTCTCGGGGTTCCGATCGGCCCGCTCCCCGGCGGCCGAGCTGGCGCGCCGGGCGCGCGCACCATCCGAGTCCAGTCGCTCGCGGGCTCGGCTGCCGCGCCCGACCGGGCCGGCCTCACCGTGGAGGGTCTGGACGGCGGCGATCCCCAGCGGCTCCCGTGCGATCGCCGGATCATCGTAGGTACCTGCGCCGAGTGCGCCGAGCCGCCGCGGGCAACCGAGTTCGGCACCCCGATCTCCGCGTCGGTCGCCGATGTCCCTCTTGCTGGCGACGAAATGGTGCGCGGCGAGGGTCGTACCGTCCTGCTCTCGTCGCACGCGCTGGCCGAGGTCGAGGCGCTGGCGGACTGCGTCACCATCATCCGGGCGGGACGGGTCGTCGAGCACGGCACGCTGTCCGAGCTCCGTCACCTCATGCGGACGACCGTCTCGGTCGAGACCGAGCGGCCCCTCGACGGCATCGGCGAGCTCGCCGGTGTGCACGACGTCGAGATCACGGACGGACACGTCGGCTTCGATGTCGAGGCGACCGCCCTCGACGCAGCCATCCGGTTCGTGGCCGAACGAGGGATCCGATCGCTGACCAGCCGACCGCCGTCGCTCGAGGCGTTCTTCCTGCGCGATCACGACGGAGGACCACCCCGGGGCCAGGCCACCGAGGGCCGGCCGTGAGCCCGTTCGCCGGGACGGTGGCGCTCGTCGCATCGTGCCTGCGACGCGATTGCGGGCGGCTCGGGCTGTGGGCGTTCGGCCTCGTCGGCCTGCTCGCCCTACGGGTCGCCAACGTGATGGACCTGTACTCGACACCCGCGAGTCGTGAGGAGTTCGCCCGAAGCGCCGAGGGCAACATCGCAGCCGCCGTCATCGGCGGGCGGCCCGTCGCTCTCGACACCATCGGCGGTCGTGTCTCGTTCGAGGTGTTCGTGTCGTTCGCCGCGACCGCGGCCCTGATGAGCGTGCTGCTCGTGGTCCGCCACACCCGTGCCGAGGAGCAGGCGGGCCGCACCGAGCTCGTACGAGCGGGCGTCGTCGGCCGCCGTGCGCAGCCGACCGCTGCGGTGGCGGCGACGACGGTCGCCAATGCGGGCATCGCCGCGCTCTCGGCCGTCGTGCTCGTGGCCATCGGCCTCGTGGTCGCCGTCGGCGTTCTCGCGATCTCGTGGTGGCTGGTGGATCGGCGCGACCTCGGCGGCACGCTCGGCGGGGGACACGGCGATCGCGGTCGTGCTCGAGCCCCGGACGCGCTCGGCTCGCCAGTCGGACTCGCCCTCCGTCTCCAACGAGCGCCGTTCGCGGGCTGGCTGGCCGGGATCACGGCGTTCGCCGCCGTGTTCGGTTCGCTCGCGACCGAGGTCGAGGAGGCCTTCGAGTCCGACCCGGACGTGGCCGAGCGCTTCACCGGCACCGAGGGCACGCCGCTCGAGGCGTTCCTGGCGACCGTCGCCGTCGTGCTGGCACTCGCCACCGCCGCCTACGTCATCGGGAACCTCATGCAGCTGCACACCGAGGAGACGGAGGGCAGAGCGGGGCTCGTGTTGGCGACGCCGGTGTCGCGGCTGGCGTGGGCCGCGAGCCACGTCGGCATCGTCGCCGCCGGCAGCGCGGCGATCCTCGCGGTCTCCGGTGTCGCTGCAGGGCTGATCCACGGTTGGCGGGCCGACGACCTGTCGTGGGCCGGGGAGCTGGCGGTGGCCAATCTGGCGCAACTCCCCGGCGCGTGGGTCGTCGCCGGGCTGACCGTGCTCCTCCACGGAGCCGCCCCGCGCGTTGCGTCAGTGATCGCCTGGAGCGGGTTCGGGGTCGTCGCCGTCGTCACGATGCTCGCGGAGCCGCTGCAGCTGCCGGGTTCGCTGCTCAGCGTCTCGCCGTTCGTCCACCTGCCCGGTGTCCCCGCCGCCGAGCCCACCGCGGGCGCTCCAGTTGCGCTCGTCACGGTCGCGACCGCTCTGGCGGCCGTCGGTCTTGCCGCACTCCGCCGCCGCGACCTCGCGTCGACCTGATCGCCGACCGATCCGCTCCCGACCACACGGCGGGAAACCTCGGCGCGAGGAGCGGAAACGGAGGTCACCAGGTCGCGGCAACAGACGTCGCAGTAGGGTCCCGGCATGAGCGAGCAACGGATCGAGGTCCAGCGGGCGATCGCTGCGGACCCGCCCGCCATCTTCGCCGTGCTGCGCGACCCGCAGGGCCACGTGGCGATCGACGCCTCCGGCATGCTCATGTCGGCCGACGGCGAACCGGCCGCGGCGGTCGGCGATCGTTTCGTCGTGCACATGGACCGCGACTCGCTGCGGGACTACGACCTCGGCGAGTACGACGTCACGGTGGTGATCTCGACCCTCGATCCCGATCGCGAGATCGCCTGGACGATCGAGGGGGTCATGCAGCCGCCGATCGGCCACGTGTACGGCTACCGCCTCGAACCGGTCGACGGCGGCACGCTCGTGACGTCGTACTACGACTGGTCCGACATCCACGAGCAGTACCGGCCGATCGCCGACAGCGTGTTCCCCGTCATCTCCGAGACCAACCTGCTGGCAACGCTCGGCATCCTGGCCCGCACCGTCGCCCCCGGCCGCCGCCGCCCCGGCGCCGGCGGGACCGATCGAACCGGAGCAGCCGCAGCTGCGGACTCCTGACGACGGGCCATCACGCGCGGCGCGATGTGCGACGCTGCGCCCCATGATCGTCGTCCAGGGTGTGTTCCGGGTCGCCGCCGAGGATCGCGAGCAGTTCCTCGCGCAGTCGGTGGAGAACCAACGGATCAGCAGGAGCGAGAAGGGCTGCATCGAGTACGTGCTCGCCGCCGACCCGCTCGAACCGGACCGAGTCGTCCTCTCCGAGCGCTGGGAGACGAAGGCCGACCTCGACGCTCATCTGGAGGCGCTGAGGCAACGGCGTCGTGCACCGGGCACCAACGCCGCGGCCGTCGAACCGATCAGCCGCGAGGTCTCGTTCCTGGAGGCGACAGCCATCGACCTGACCTGAGCGGAACACGCGCGTCGTTCGCCCTCGCCATCGCCGTCCTGACCGTGAACATCGTGCTGACGTTCACCGACCAGGTCGGCGTGTTCGACAGGCTGACCGTGGTGATCGATGCCGGCGCGCTCGCCATCCTGGTGCGCCGCCGGCGACACCTCGCCACCGCCGGCGGCCCCGGCCGATAGCTCGGCCCGTCAGTCCACGTAGCGGCGGACGCTGGTGGCGCGGTTGCCCCGCACCGTCATGCCCCGGAGCACGGAGACGACCTCGTCGACCGAGCGGTCGGGCACGCCGACGACGGCGTAGTTGTCCTTGATCCGGATCGGGCCGATGGAGCGACCGACGAGGTCGGTCTCGTTGGCAATCGCGCCGACGAGGTTCGCCGGGCGAAGGCCGTTCCGCTTGCCGAGCCCGACGAACACGAACCCGGTCTCGCCGTCGTTGCGATCGTCGCCCCGGCCCCGGTCGTGCTTGGCGCGGGCGCGCTTGTCGGTGCTGCCGTTGCGCCGCGGGCCGTCGTCGCGCCGGTTGCGATCCGAGCGGCTGCGGGGCGCCGGGATCTCCTCGAGGTCACCGTCGCCGGACTGGGCCCGGTGGACCAGCTTCAAGGCGGCCAGAGCGACCTTGCGGAGGTCGTGGTCGGCCGTGAGCCGGTCGAGCAGCTCCTCGTAGTCGTGGAGCCCGCCGTCCTCGACCGCTCCCCCGACCTCGGCCGTCACCCGCTCGTGCTGGTGGCGGCGCAGGTCCGCCACGGACGGGATCGGCTTCATCTCGAGCGGCGTGCGGGTGAGGCGCTCGACGTTGGCCAGCGAACGGCGCTGACGGGGGTCGACCAGCGTGATGGCCACGCCCTCGCGCCCGGCACGACCGACCCGGCCGATGCGGTGCACGTAGCTCTCCGGCGAGCTCGGGACGTCGTAGTTGACGACGTGGGTGAGGGTGTCGACGTCGAGGCCCCGGGCCGCGACGTCGGTGGCGACGAGCAGCTCGGCCACGCCGTCGCGCAGCCGGTTCATCACCTTGTCCCGCTGGACCTGGTCCATGCCGCCGTGGAGGGCCTCGGCCCGATAGCCCCGCGCGTTCATGGTCACGGTGAGCTCGTCGACGTCGCTGCGGGTCTTGCAGAACACGATCGTCGAGCCCGGGCTCTCGATGTCGAGGACGCGGCCGAGGACGGCGGCCTTGTGGCGCTTGTCGACCAGGTACCCGTCCTGGCGGATCGAGCCCTTGGAGGCCTCGTTCTCCTTGTGGGTGATGCTGACCCGCACCGGGTCACGCTGGTACCGCTCGGCGAGGCCCGCCACCCGCGGGGGCAGTGTGGCCGAGAACATCACGGTCTGACGCTCGGCCGGGGTCGCGTCGAGGATCGCGCCGATGTCCTCCGCGAAGCCCATGTCGAGCATCTCGTCGGCCTCGTCGAGCACCACCGTGGTGACGGTCGTCAGGTCGAGCGAGCCTCGCCGCAGGTGGTCGGACGCCCGGCCCGGGGTCGCGACGACCACGTGGACCCCGTGCTTGAGGGCGCGGAGCTGGTGGTGGATGGGCTGGCCGCCGAACACCGCGAGGACCTGCAGGTCGAACGCGGCGCCGTAGCCGGTCATGGCCTCGGCGACCTGGACGGCGAGCTCGCGGGTGGGCACGAGCACGAGCGCGGTCGGGACCGGCTGGCCCGAGGTCTCACCGATGCCGTCGACGATCGGCAGGGAGAACGCCGCGGTCTTGCCGGTACCGGTCGCAGCGGTGCCGAGGACGTCCGCCCCGGACAGGAGGGCGGGGATCGCCTCGCGCTGGATCGGGCTCGGCTCGGGGTAGCCGAGCCGGTCGAGCGTCTCGAGGATCTCGGACCGGAGCCCGAGCGCGGCGAAGTCCGCGGGTGCGTGATCTGACGGCTGCATGTGGGGGTTGCTCCTGGGGGTGTTCGATCTCGTGGGAGCGTCACCCTCGTTGCTCGACGCTCCCGCTCTGCTCCCCCACAGTGACCAACGATCCCGCGGCTGCCCCGGCCCGAGCCGGGATCCGCACTGGTGTCGACGCCGAGCCCGCAGCTCCCGCGAACGACGCGAGCTGCGGGGTACCGATCGGCCCCAGGCCGTGATGAGGGTGTGGCTTCTGGGAGCTCGCCGACCTCGATGAACATCGATGGACGTCGGACTCCCGGAACCCGAGACGTCAGTCTACGCGATCGCAGCCTCTGCGTTCGCGACCCCCCGTGGTCGTCGTCTCCCTCTCGCGCATCCGGCACGGGCCACCACCGGCGGGCCGAGACGACGAACGGAGACCGCGGCGTGGCAACCTTGGGACGATGACACGCCGGTCCCGGTGGCCGAGACCGTGCGGCGGCGACTCGATGCGCATCGAGACGACGCCGTCGCACGGGCCGGGCGGGATCGGCGATGCCAGGACGGCGCAGACCCACGGTCTCGAGCGCCGGCCGGACCGGGGGGTCAGACATGGACCGATCAGCAGAGCTCGGGTTCGGGACGCAGATCCGCACGTCGCCGTTCTTCGACGCCACCATCAGGTGGGGCGCACAGCGGTTCTCCGTCTACAACCACATGTACATCCCACGCGACTTCGGTGACCCGGAGCAGAACTTCTGGAACCTCGTCCGCGACGCGATCCTGTGCGACGTGGCCGTCGAGCGGCAGGTCGAGATCACGGGTCCGGACGCCGCCGCGTTCGTCCAGACGCTGACGCCGCGCAACCTGTCGAAGATGGCCGTCGGCCAGTGCAAGTACGTCCTGATCACGAACGCCGAGGGTGGCCTCCTGAACGACCCGGTCCTCCTTCGTCTCGCCGAGGACCACTTCTGGATCTCCCTGGCCGACAGCGACATCCTCCTGTGGGCACAGGGTGTGGCCGTGCACGCGGGGATGGACGTCGCCATCAGCGAGCCCGACGTGTCCCCGCTGCAGCTGCAGGGCCCGCGGTCCGCCGAGGTGATGACCGCGCTCTTCGGCGAGCGCATCCTGGACCTGCGGTACTACTTCCTCCGCGAGATCGACCTGGACGGCATCCCCCTCGTCGTGTCGCGGACGGGGTGGTCGAGCGAGCTGGGCTACGAGCTCTACCTGCGGGACGGCTCCCGCGGCGACGAGCTCTGGGAGCAGATCATGGCCGCCGGCCAGCCCCACGGCCTGAAGCCCGGGCACACCTCCACGATCCGGCGCATCGAAGGCGCCATGCTGTCCTATCGCGCCGATGCCGACGCCAGCACGAACCCCTACGAGCTCAGTCTCGACCGGTTGGTCGACCTCGAGATGGACACCGAGTTCATCGGCAAGGCCGCGCTCCGCCGCATCCGGGACGAAGGGGTGAGCCGCCGACAGGTCGGTCTGGTCCTCGACGGCCCCCGTCTCCCCGGGCCCAACACCTCGTACTGGCCGGTCACGAGCGACGACGTCACCATCGGCAAGGTCACGTCCGCCGTCCACTCGCCCCGCCTCGAGCAGAACATCGCGCTGGCCATGGTCGCCGTCGACGCGGCGCGGATCGGCACCCGCGTCGAGGTGGTCACCGATGGCGGCCGGACCACGGCAACCGTCGTCGACCTCCCGTTCTTCGACCCCCAGAAGAAGCTGGCCACCTCCTAGCGCGGTCGGGGCCCGGCCACCTCACCGTCGTCGCGGCCCGCCGCCGTCGAGCGCCGAGGACCGGGTCACGGCGCCGGGAACGACCGGACGGCACCGGTTCGGGCTCCCGCGGGATCGGGCTCCGCGTCGCCGGCCCGATGGCGGTGCGGCCATCGATCGACCGGTGCGTTAGGATTGATCAACCAATGTGTCACCCAGGTGAATACGGTGCTCTCACGGCCTGAACCGAACCTCACGGCGAGCTACCTGATCGGTCGCATCGACAAGATCCTGCGCACGCGGATCGAGGACGCCTTCGAGGAGTCGGGGCTCAGCCTCCAGGAGTACACGACGCTGTTCGTGTTGATGAACCGCCCGGGGTTGTCGAACGCCCGCCTCGCGCGGCGTGCCCTGGTCACACCGCAGGCGATGCACAAGGTGATCCGCTCGCTCGAGAACAGCGGGCTCATCGAGCGGGCGCCCTCCCCCAACGGAGGTCGCGTGCTCGAGACGACGATCACACCGGCGGGCGCCGAGCTCGTCGAGGGCCTCCTGGAGCGGATCGCCGGGGTGGAGGACCAGGTGCTCGGCGCGCTCGACACTGACGAGCGGCGTGAGCTGATCCGCCTCCTGGCGCTGGCCACGTCGACCTCCGCCCCCTGAACGCGCCGAGGGCGCAGCGACCGCCCGGGCCCCGACGCCGCCGCCCCATCGGCCCGCGGCGGGGAGCGGAAGCTCAGGCGGGTTCGGCGTCGAGGGTGGACTCGCCCAGGTAACTCGACAGGATCAGCTGGTGGTCGCGGCCGAGCACCTCGGCGGTGTCGTGCATCGCGAGCTCGCCGTGGGCGAGCACGTAGCCCCGGTCGGCGACGGTGAGCGCGATGTGGAGGTGCTGCTCGACCAGCAGCACGGCGCAGCCGCTGTCGCGGGCGTACTCGGCGACGACCGGCAGAAGGCGCTCGACGATGATCGGGGCGAGCCCGAGGGACATCTCGTCGAGCAGCATCAGGCGCGGCCGGCGGGCGAGCGCCCGGCCGAGGGCCAGCATCTGCTGCTCGCCGCCCGACAGCAGGCCGGCGCGGCGATCCCTGATCTCCGCCAGCGCAGGGAAGTACCGGTAGGCGGCGTCGGCGTCGAGGCGCTCGTTCATGTGGCCGAGCCGGAAGTGCTCGGCGACGGTGAGCCCGAAGAAGACGCCGCGGCCCTCCGGCACGTGGGCGATGCCGAGCTTGGCCCGCGCCGCGGGCGACACGTCGGCGAGGTCCCGACCGTCGAAGCGGATCGTTCCCTCCATCGGGTGGACGAGTCCGGAGATCGCCCGCAGCGTCGTCGTCTTGCCGGCGCCGTTCGGCCCGAGCAGCGCCACGACCTCGCCGGGCCGGACGTCGAGATCGAGATCGCGGACCACGGCCGCGCCGTCGTAGCCGGCCGACATGGACTCTATGGCGAGCACGGGCTGGTCGGTCATGTACCGGTCACCTCCGGGGTGAGGTCGCCGCCGAGCTCACCGGCGAGCTCGTTCGCCGCGGAGCCGAGGTAGGCGGCGACGACGTTGGCGTCGGCGCGGATCTCGCCCGGAGTGCCGGTGGCGATCACCTTGCCGAACTCGATCACGACGACCCGGTCGCAGATGCCGAGCACGAGTCCCATGTCGTGGTCGATCAGCAGCGCCGGCGTGCCGTCGTCGACGATGCGACGCAGCCGGGCGCCGAACGCCGCCGACTCGCGCTCGTCGAGGCCGGCGGCGGGCTCGTCGAGGCACAGCAGCTTGGGCCGGGCGGCGAGGGCCCGGGCGACGGCCACCAGCTTGCGCTGGCCCTGGGTGAGCTCGGTCGGGACGGTGTCGGCGAGGTCGCGCACCCCGAACCGCTCCAACGCCTCCTCGACCGCCCGCGGGGTCGACGTCGAGGTGGCGAACAGCTCCTTCAGCGTCGTCATCACCGAGGGATGGCGGGCCGCCACGGTCAGGTTCTCGCGGACGGTGAGGTCGTCGAACAGCTCGACCGCCTGCCACGTGCGGGTCAGGCCCATCCGGGTCCGGACCGTCGGGCTGGCGTTCGTGATGTCGTGACCGTCGAGGCGGACCGTGCCCTCGTGGGCGACGAAGCCGCTGATGGCGTCGATGAGGGTGGTCTTGCCGGCTCCGTTCGGGCCGATCAGCCCGACGAGCTCGCCGGGGTGCACCTCGAGGTCGACGTCGACGAGCGCCCGTACCCCGCCGAAGGACACCGACAACCCGCTGGCGGACAGCACGGCCGTCATGACTCACCCGCCATGACCGACGTGTCCCGTTCGACCCCGTCCGCAGTGCCCGATGGTGTCGTCAGATCGACGTCGGGGTCGCCGGCGGCGGCTTCCGCGACAGCCGCCGCCTTTCTGCGCTTGCGGGCTCGCAGGTCTCGATAGGTCGTGCCCGCGATGCCCTCGGGGTTCTGGATGAGGGTGAAGATCAGGATCAGGCCGCCGACGAGCAGGGTCCAGTTGCCGTCGATGTTGAACAGCTCCTCGATCGTGTAGGGCAGGAGCCCCTCGGTGGCGACGAGCCCGCCGATCACCGCACCGGAGACCATGGTGATGCCGCCGATGTAGGCGAAGGCGACGAAGCCCAGCGCGATCAGCAGCCCGAAGCGGGCGGCGCTCACCGAGCCGAAGTTGTACGCGTACATCCAGCCGGCGGTGCCGGCGATGAACGACGAGATCGCGTAGGCAACGATCTTCACCCGGGCGACGTGGATGCCCGCCGCGGCGGCAGCGCGCTCGTTGGCCCGCACCGCCAACATCTGCTGGCCGAGCGTGCTGCGACGGATCTGGGCGACGAGGAGGCAGAGCGCGACCACCACGGCCAGGAACACGAAGCCGAGGACCGGGCTCGGGACGCTGCCGTCGATGCCGCGGAAGCCGGCGTCGTAGCCGATCCTCACGCCGAACAGCGTCGGTTGCTCGACCGCGGCCCCGCTGCCGCCGTCGCCCCAGCGGCGGTTGGCGTAGCCGAACTGCTCGACCGCCACGACCCCGGCGAGCGTCACGACGGCGAGGCTGGCGCCGCGCACCCGCAGGGCCGACGCCCCGACCGCCAGGCCGATCACCACCGCGGCGACCGAGCCGACGATCGGCCCCCAGGGGAAGCCGATGCCGGCCTTGACCACCATGTGGGACACGGCGAAGCCGGACACGCCGGCGAGGGTGACCTGGGCCAGCGACACCTGGCCGACGAACCCGGTGATCACGACCAGCGACAGGCAGATCACCATGCCGACGAGCGAGAGCATGAAGGCCTGGCGGTAGCTGAACGGCAGGACGACGAGGAGGACGGCACCGAAGACGGCGAACGCCATCGACGGTGCGGCGAGGCGTCGCGGGCGGGGGGCGAAGGGGAGGCGCTTCTCGACCAGCTCACCGCGGGTCGGCAGGTTGGCCCCGCGCAGCGTGAGTGCCAGGACGAGGACGATGAACGTGAGCAGCGCCTGGACGCCCGGCAGCGGGTTCCCCATGTCGGTCGGGAACCACGAGAGCGTCGAGACGTAGATCATGAGCGACTGGCCGATCCCGATCAGGAAGCCGGCGAGGCACGCGATCCACAACGACGTGAAGCCGGCGAAGAGGGCCGCGGCGAGGGCGGGCACCACGAACAGGACCAGGGTGATCGAGTCGGCCTGGGCGAGGGGCGCGGCGACGATGCCCATCGCCCCGGCGACCGCCGAGGCCAACACGGTGTTGACCATCGACAGCTGGTTGGGCGCGAGCCCGGCCAGCATGGCGAACACCTCGTTCTCCGACGCCGCCCGGGTCGCCAGCCCGAAGCGGGTCCAACGGAACAGGGCACCGAGCGCGAGCGCGAGCAGGACGACGACGCCCGCCATCCAGAAGCGGTTGGACGGGATCGACGTGTCGAACACGTCGATGATGCCGGTCGGGAAGATGCTCGGGATCGGCTTGGGGGCCTGCCCGAACCAGAGCAGCATCGTCGCCTGCAGCACCAGCAGGATGCCGAGCGACGCGACCAGCTTGGCCAGTGGCGACGATGTCCGCAGCGGCCGGAAGACCGCCAGCTCGCCGAGGACGCCGACGCCGATGGCGACCACCATCGAGACGACGATGGCGATCACCTCGGGCACGACGGGGCCGAAGAAGCCGGTCCGCAGCGCCCAGAAGGCGAAGGCGGCGACCATGGCGATCGCACCGGTCGCGAGGTTGATGATGCCCGAGCCCCGGTAGGTGACGACGACGGCCATGGCGATGCCGGCGATGACCGCGCCGCCCCCGAGGCCGAGCAGGACGAACAGGATGATGTCGCTCATCGGTTGCGCTGGTCCTCGGGATGCGGTGGCTCGGTCGTCACGGTCTCGGTCGTCACGGTCTGGGGGGGGGTCGTTGCCTCGAACGTCATGGGCTCGACGATCAGGAGGGGAGCTCCCAGCCCTCCGGCGGGGGGAGGAAGTCGCTCGCCTGCTCGAAGCCCTCGCCGGTGAATGTGTAGAACTGGGTGTTGTCGCCGCACATGGCGGGTGCCTCGGGGTACTTGCCGCAGTCGAGGACCGGTGCGCCGAGCACGAGCGGCCCGGTGAAGTCGGCCATCTCGGCGAGGATCCCCTCGGTCGTGATGTCGTCGGGGCCGAGGTTGTTCAGCCACTGGGCGAGGGTGAGGGTCTCGGCGAAGCCGACCAGCACCCACGGGTCGGGGACGAAGTCCTCCTGGCCCTGGGCTGCGAGGATCTCCTGGTACGGCGGGACCGACGGATCGTCGGCGTCGGAGCCCAGCGAGGTGGTGATCCCGTAGTTCCAGTTCGGGAAGGCGCCGAGGCCCTCGATGGTCGACGGGCTCAGGCAGACCGGGCTGGCGAGGACGTTCTCGTCGGGGATCCCGAGCTGGCGCTGCGCCTCGGCGAACTTCACGCACTCGGCCGTGGTGATGACCGGCATGACGACATCGGCGTCGGGGGCCCCGGCCGCGAGGAGGGGCACGGTGAGGTCGGGGGCGCTCGACGGGAACGAGACGACCTCGATCGGGATGCCGAGGGCCTCGAACGCCGCAGCCTGGCCGGCGGCGGCGTCGGACTGGGTCTCCTCGGAGTAGACGAGGGCCGCCGACTCGGCGCCGAGCACGTCCTGGGCGAAGGTGCCCATCGGGGCGAGGATGTAGGCCGCGCCGCCGTTGAGCACGGCGACGTTGGGCTGGACGATGTCGACCGGGCTGACCGACACGCCGTGGACGACGGCCTTGGCGCCGTCGAGCGCGGCGTAGAACGACTGCGTGCCGGTCACGGTCGGGCCCGAGATCACGGCGACGATCTCGTCGTCGTTGGCGAAGTCCTGGCCGCACTGCTGGCCCTCCTCCTCGCTGTTGGCGATGAGGCACGGGACGATCTCGATCGGGTGGCCGCCGATGCCGCCGGCTTGCGAGTTGAGGTACTCCACGGCGATGTCGACGCCGTCGTCGTGGGTGGAGCTGACGACGATGGCGCCGCCGTCCTGGTTGATGTAGCCGATCTTGATCGGGTCGAGGCTCGGGTCGGCGGCACCGCCCGGCCCACCGACGTAGGCGACGTAGTCGGTCACCTTGCCCTCGGCGCCACCGTCCCCGTCGTTCGAACCGGCCGCGTCATCGGATGACTCGTCCATGTCATCGGATGACGCGCCGGTGTCGTCGCCGGCGTCGGTCGTCGTGGTCTCCGCCGACGCCGTCTCGTTGTCGGCCGCTGCGCCGGTGTCATCGTCGTCGTCGCCACACGCCGCGGCGACCAGGCCGATGGCCATGACGACGACGGCGATGCGCCTGCGCGCGCTCCAGCGTGAGCGCTCGGTTTCCTGATGCATGCTCCCCCCCGGGATTCGGCAGGCCCCCCGACCCGCGGGGTGCTCACGCACGTCCGAACGTGCGGCCCCGCTGCCGAGCCGTACGTTCGCACCTGGAAACCGCTATGTCAACCTGGTGAATGTCCAGCGCGAGCCGCCGCGCGCCCGCCTGCCTGCACACCGGGACACTGAGCGACATTCGTGTCCAGAGCCGGGGAGCGCCGTCAATATCCGGCGAAAGACTGCCTGTCATTCAGTCCCTTTCGGCCGCCCTCCGGGGGGCAGATGGAGCAATTTCCATGATCTGACTATCTATTCATAGCCGAATTGCCTGTCGCATGACGCCGGTCATATGGTGCCGGCTGCACCGCAGCGACCGTGCTGCGGCATCCCGGGAACGTGCCGGTTCCCGCCGCGCGGACCCGGGTTGGAGAGCGAGGAGCAATCGATGATCAGAAAGCGACTGGCAGCGACGTCCTTGGTCGCCGCCACGGCGGTGATCGGGGTCTCGACCGCGGGGACCGCCGGCGCCGGTGTCCATCGCCACACGGAGCCGGTGCCCATCGACGTCACCGTCCTGGCCGAGACGCTTCCGACCGGGTACACCGTCACCGGGCTCGCCGTGGAGTACGACCGGGTCGTCGACATCGGCGACGACGAGATCGACGAGTCCGCGTTCGACATCCAGGTCGAGTTGGCCCAGCCCGAGGCCGAGCCGACCTCCGGAACGCGGACGGTCGTGGATGCGTACACGGCCGACACCCCCGGGTTCAGCGACGAGCAGGCCCCCGGCTCCTGGGTGATCCTCGAGTTGGACCCGGCCGACGAGCTGGCGCTCGCCGCCTACAACGACGGTGACTACACCCAGTTCTACGACCTGATCGACGCCTACGAGGTCACCCAGGTGGCCGAGGTCGGCGACGGATGGGACGCCGTCTCCGCCCGACCGAAGGTGGTCGTCTCGAGCAGCGATGTGCTGAGCGCCATCGTCGACGACTACGACGGCGAGGAGGTGTATGAGACCGAGACCGGCCTGACCCTGCCGTACCGGTACTTCACCCCGGAGACCGTCGAAGGCGAGTTGTATCCCCTCGTCGTGACGCTGCATGGTTACGGCGAGAGCGGCACCAACAACTTCAGCCAGATCGCCGGCAACCAGCTGTCATCCGCGTTCGCCGATCCTGCCCGTCAGGAGCGGCATCCGGCCTATGTGCTGTCCCCCCAGGCGAACCCGCTCGACGACGAGACCAGCGGCGCCTGGTGGGAGCCGGAGATGCAGCAGGCGGTCCTGACGCTGGTGAACGAGTTCATCGCCGACCGCCCGGACATCGACACCAGCCGCGTCTACCTCAGCGGCGTGTCGATGGGCTCCTACGGGTCGTGGTCCGCGCTCACCCAGGCGTCCGACCTGTTCGCCGGTGCACTGCTCATCTGCGGCGCCGGGGACGAGGAGGCGGCGCTCGCCGAGCTCGGCGACACCCCGATCTGGGCCGTGCACGCGATCGATGACGCCACGGTCCTCTACGACGCGGAGAACTCCGACTTCAGCATCTTCCAGGCGTTCGAGGAGGCGGGCATTCCCGTCACCTGGAGCGAGTGGTCCGGCAGCCTCAGCGACGAGGAGGGCGAGGCGGCCGCCGCCGAGGCCGTCGCCCGAGCGACCGAGGCCGGCAGCGACAAGATCTTCACGACGTTCCCCGAGGGCACGACCCCGATCCTCGCCCACCTGGCGTGGATCCCCGTGTACACCAACGACGTGATCATCGACTGGCTCTTCGCCCAGGGCGGCGACGCCGACCTGCAGTGATCGCCGGACGGGTGGGGCGGTCCGGAGATCGCCCCACCCGTCGCGATCCCACGTGTCGCCATCCCCGCCGGTCGCCGTCCCACCAGTCGAACGGACGGAGCGGATGCCACCGGATCGGTCCGCGCCGTGTCCGGCTGCTGTGCCGAGACGCCCACTCGTGGGCCGCGGCGCACCTCAGGGGCCGACGATGGCGAGGTCGGCGACGACCGGACGGTGATCGGAGCCCGTGCCGGCACCGGTCCCGACGCCGGTGACGCGGATGGCGTCGCTGGTGAAGACGTGGTCGATCCGGAACAGCGGCGGGTAGCGCTCCCCGCTCGGCCAGGTGGCGCCCATCCCGCGACCGGCCGCGGCGAACGCGTCCTCCATCCCCGCGTCGAGGAGGCCGCGCAGCGGCTCGTGCTGGAACGTGGCGTTGAAGTCCCCGGCGTAGATCACGTGGTCCTCGTCGAAGCGATCGACGTCGGCCAGCTGGTCGAGCTGCGCCCGCCACCGGTCGATGTTGCGTGCCGCCGTCGGCGCGGCGGTGTGGACGTTGACCAGCCGCACCCGTTCGTTGCCGACCGTCAGCACGCCGCTGGTCATCGGCCAACCCCCGACGTCGATGACCTCGCCGTCGCGAAGCGGCAGGCGCGACAGGATGGCCGAGCCCCGCGCACGCCGGCGCGGGTCGACGATCCGCTCGGAGTAGCCGTCGAAGACGCCGGAGCCTTCGAGCGCCTCCCAGTGGGCCGGCGTCAGCTCCTGGAGCGCGATCACGTCGGCATCGGTCGCGGCCAGCTCCCGTCCGAGCTCCTCGATCTCGTCGTTCGCGAACAGGACGTTCGAGGTCACGATGCGAAGCTCGCCGAGTGCACCCTCGACGTCGGCGGGTCGTCCGACGGCGAGGTCGTCCGACGTCCACACCACGTGGAGGGCCATGACGACGAGGGCGACGGCGGTGACGACGCGCAGACCGCGGAGTGCGCCGACCGCGGCGACGATGAACGCCGGGGCCAGCACGTAGGGCGCTGCGGTCTGGATCGCGACGAAGTGTGGGCTTCCACCGGGTCCGAAGGCACGGACCGTGGCGGCGACGGCCAAGGCGCCGGCGGCGATCCGGACACCGACGTCGAGGCCGGCGCCGGTCTGCGTGGTCGCGGTCAACGCCGGAACGAGCCGGCACGGCAACGCCGCCCGCCAGCCATCGCGACGTCGTACGCCTCGCTCGTTCCCGCGCTCACCGCACGAACGTTATGGCCCCGGTCGGGTCTACGAAACGGCGACCAACGCCGACGTGCAGTACGTCACGCACGCAGGGCGTCGTGTGCTGCGCCGGCGACCGGTACCGTCGAAGCTCCGTGGACCACTTCGACGTCGAGACCCGACGAAGCCTCCGCGACGACGTCAGCCGCCGCATCGGACCGGGCATCGACCCGGCCAGGCGAGCACACGATGGGTGACACATCCCGACACGCGTCCGAGCCACACCAACCGGGCCCGCCGGAGCCCGCGCCCGGCAACGGCCGGGCGGGACGCGACACCCACGACCACGCGTGGGAGGACGACCTCGAGCCCCGCCACCTGATCAACCGGTGCGACGCGATCGTGCGCGTCGGCGCGGCGATGCTCGCGTCCGGCACCGGTTGCCGACGCGTCGACGAGACGATCAGCCAGGTCGCGCACGCGCTCGACATCGACGAGGTCCACACTCGGATCTCGCTGACCGACCTCGCGGTCACCGTCCGCCAGCGGAGCATCATCCGCACCCAGCTGACGGCGATCCCGAACCCCGGGGTGAACGCCGACCAGATCGCCGCGCTGCAACGCTGGGCGGCCGGGCTTCCGGCCCACATGACCGTCCAGGAGGTCAACGACGGCCTCGACGAGGTGCTGCGTCGCCCCAAGCAGTGGCCCGCGTGGGCAGCACCGGTCGGGGCCGGGATCGCCTGTGCCGCGTTCGCCTTCCTCAACAACGTCCGCCCCGCCGAGCTCGGCGCCGTGTTCGCCGCGGCGGCGCTCGGCCAGACGCTGCGCCGGGCACTGCACCACCGGCACCTCAACCAGATCGCGCTCGCGTTCCTCGCATCGGTCGTCGCCTGCGGCGGCTACCTCGCCGCCAGCGGCGCGCTCGGCGAGCTCACGTCGACCTCACCGGCCGCCAGCGGCACCGGGCTGGTCTCGTCGATCCTGTTCCTCGTCCCCGGGTTCCCGCTCATGACCGCGGCGTTGGACCTGGCCCGGCTCGACCTCCTGTCGGGCATCACCCGGATGGTGTACGCGGCGATGTTGACGTTCGCCGCCGGGCTCGGACTGTGGTTCACGACCTCGATCATCCCGGTCGACGCACAGGCCGCAGCGCTGGTCGAGCTCGACGCCACGGTCCTGCTCGCGTTGCAGGCCGTCGCCAGCTTCGTCGGCGTGTTCGGCTTCGCGATGGTGTTCAACTCGCCGCAACGGGTCGCGGTCGTGGCCGGGCTGATGGGCATGCTCGCCAACCCGATCCGGATCCTCCTGATCGACCACCACGCCATGGCCGCGTCGAACGCCGCGGCGATCGGGACGCTGCTGATCGGCCTGCTCGCCTTCGTGGCCGAACGGTACGGCGGCCTGCCCCGCATCATCCTGTCGGTGCCGACCGTCGTGATCATGGTTCCCGGCGTCGCCGCGTTCCGGGCCCTCGTCGCGTTCGACGACGGCGAGATCCTCGACGCCGTCGACTCGGGCATGGCCGCGATCACGATCGCGATCGGCATGGCCGTCGGACTCATCGCGGCCCGCATGCTGACCGACCCGCGGTGGAGCTTCTCGACGCCGAACCCGCCGAGCTACAGCGCCGCCGTGCGAAAGCTCCGCCCGTACCGACGCCGCAGCCGCAACGGCCGCCGAGAGGGCTGACCACACCCGCTGGAGTCGGCCGGTCGAGCGTGCGAGCCACCGCTCGGAGCGACACGGCCCGCCGACCGGGTCAGCGTTGGGCGAGACGTCCGGCCAGCGCGGCGATCTCGTCGGCGACCGCACCGGGCTCGAGAACCCGAACCGACCACCGCCTCGCCAGACGGACCACCGCGGCGACGAGGGACTCGGCCTCGACGGCGCGCAGTCGGATCGTGCACGAATCGCCGCCGGTCTCGACCGCCGTGTGGTCGACCCGGACCAATGCATCGGCGAGTTGGTGGTAGGGGGCGTCGACCGCCACCAGCGTCTCGACCTCGCGGGGTATCGACGCAACCGACGCCGCGAAGTACGCAGCGCCGTCGCCGCCGGGGATGTCGCGCGGCGCGAACCGCCGGCCGGCCAGCCGCGCATCGCCGAGCCGATCGAGGCGGAACGTGCGCCAGTCGGCGCGGCGGACATCCCACGCGACGAGGTACCAGCGGCGGCCGGCCGCGACCAGCTGGTGAGGCTCGACCAGGCGTCGGCTGTCCTCGCCGTTCGGGCGCCGGTAGTCGAAGCGGACCTCCTCGTGGTCCCGGCACGCCGCCGCGAGCAGGCTGAGGGTGTCGGGGTCGACGAGGTCGTCGTCGCCGTGCGCCGGCCGCAGCGACAC
Organism: Actinomycetota bacterium; assembly: GCA_034211175.1. Taxonomy (GTDB): domain Bacteria; phylum Actinomycetota; class Acidimicrobiia; order Acidimicrobiales; family CAIXPF01; genus JAXHUH01. The sequence goes on along the minus strand of JAXHUH010000169.1, from coordinate 41,382 downwards.
GACGCTGGCGTCGAGCGCCGCGACCCGGCGCCGAAGACGATCGGGAAGCACCTGTTCGATCTTGGCCAGTGCCCGCACCGACGTGTCCTCGATGCCACCGATCGCCGCGCCCGCGGCCGCGCGCAACCCGACGGCGACCGCCACCGCCTCGTCGTCGTCGAACACGAGCGGCGGCAGGTGGGCACCGGCCGCGAGCCGGTAGCCACCGTCGCTGCCCGCCATGGCCTCGACCGGATAACCCAGGTCGCGCAGGCGCTCGACGTCGCGTCGAACCGTTCGCTCCGTGACCTCCAGGCGCTCGGCCAGCTCGGCGCCGCCCCACAGCCGATGGGTCTGCAGCAGGGACAGGAGCTGCAGCGCCCGCCCGGTCGGGTCGTTTCGCACGTTCAGAGCTTCGCACGTCACCGAGGACAGAACCTGTCCGCAGTGGTCCGTAGGTTCGGGTCCTGTCAGGCCCGCCCCCACCGGGCAACCCGAGACAACCGAAGAGGACGTGCACATGTCGGATCCGACCGAGCTGCCCACGACCGAGTTCCCCACCGCCGAGTTCCCCACCCCGATCATCGTCCCGGTCAACGGCATCGAGCTCGAGGTGTTCGAGGCCGGCCGGGAGCACGCGGGAAGGCCCATCGTGCTCTGCCACGGCTGGCCCGAGCACGCGTTCTCCTGGCGCCATCAGATCCCCGCCCTCGTGGCGGCGGGGCACCACGTGATCGTCCCCAACCAGCGGGGCTACGGGAGCTCGTCCCGCCCGAGTGAGGTGACCGACTACGACATCGAGCACCTCACGGGCGATCTCGTCGCGCTGCTCGATCACTACGGGTACGACGACGCCACGTTCGTCGGTCACGACTGGGGTGCCTTCGTCGTGTGGGGGCTCACGCTCCTGCACCCGGAGCGGGTGAACAAGGTCGTCGCCCTCAGTCTCCCCTACCAGGTGCGCGGCGAGCAGCCGTGGATCGAGCTCATGGAGGCGGTGTTCGGCGGCGACTTCTACTTCGTCCACTTCAACCGCCAGCCGGGCGTCGCCGACGCCGTGCTCGACGAGCACACGCACCGGTTCCTCGACAACCTGTACCGCAAGAACGTCCCGCCGGCCCCGCCCGAGCCCGGCATGATGATGATCAACCTCGCCCGGGCGGAGGCACCGCTCGGAGAACCGGTCATGAGCGAGGACGAGCTGGCCGTGTTCGTGTCGGCCTTCGAGACGACCGGGTTCACCCCCAGCATCAACTGGTACCGGAACCTGGACCGCAACTGGCACCTGCTGGCCGACGCCGACCCGATCATCCGCCAGCCCGCGCTCATGATCTACGGCGACCACGACATGGTCATGCCGCTCGAGAACCTCGCCGACTTCGTGCCCGACGTGGAGGTGGTGAGCCTGGACTCGGGACACTGGATCCAGCAGGAGCGGCGGGAGGAGACGAACCAGGTGATCCTGAAGTGGCTCGATCAGCAGGACGCCTCGTAGGCAGGATGTGACGTGACCCCTGCGCGCCCCGAACCGTCGGCGTCCGAGCACCCGGCCACCTGGCGGTTCGACTTCCCGATCCACCACGTCGAGACCCGCGCGCAGTGGCGAGCGTGGCTCGAGCACAACCACACGTCGGCCCGCGGCGTGTGGTTGTGCTCGTGGCGCACGGGCACCGGCCGACCACGGTGCCCGTACCCCGAGGTCGTCGAGGAGTCGCTCTGCTTCGGGTGGATCGACTCGACGGCCGCGACCCTCGACGCCGACCGGACCCTCCAGCTGATCACGCCGCGGAAGGCCAAGAGCCCCTGGTCCCGGCTGAACCGCCGACGCGCCGCCGACATGGAGGACCGCGGCCTCATGACCGATGCCGGCCGAGCCGCGATCGACGCCGCGAAGGCGAACGGATGGTGGACCATCGCCGACCCGGTCGAGGACCTCGAAGAACCCGCCGACCTCGCCGCCGCGCTCGACGCGTCCCCCGTCGCCCGGGCCAACTGGGACCAGCTCGCTCCGAGCGCCCGCAAGCTGACGCTGTGGTCGATCGTCAGCGCCGCCCGGCCGGAGACCCGGGCCAAGCGCATCGCCGCCGCGGTCGCCGACGCCGAGGCCGCCGCGGCGAACGGGTAGGGGGCCGAGGCCGGACCGCGACCGTGCGCCCCGCCGGTTCCGGCCAAGCCGAGCTCATGGGCCGGCGACGATCACCAGCTCGTTGTCCTCGGGGTCGGCCACCCGCCGGCGATCCTCCGACTCGTCGAGGAGCCGACCATCGGCTGCGAGGCACGCGTCGAGCCGTGACCGCGCGTTGTCCGACGGCACGGCGAGCTCGAGGTGGATCCGGTTGCGCTGCCGGCGCCGCTCCGTCTCCGTGGCATCGAGCTCCTGGAACACGAGCACCGGGTTCAGCCGCTGCGGATCGACGATGTCGGTGAGCCCGGCTCGGCGGTCGTGGACGTAGCCGAGCGCGGCGACCCAGAACGCGCGGACCGCGGCGACGTCGGCGGCGTCGAAGAAGATTTGGACGAAGCGCGCCAGCCCCGCGTCCGCAACGGCTCCGAGGTCGCGGGCAGCGGCCTGCACGGCGGCGGCGAGCTCGGTGAAGTCGAGCTCGAGGCCATGGGCACCGGGGTCCCACAGGTCCTTGCCGCTGTCGACGATCACGAGCCCGGGGCGCAGGTCGATCAGCAGCGGGAAGCCCGCGCGGTCGGCCAGCGCCGCCACTGCGGCGGCCAGGTCCCGCTGGTGCGTCGGCGACGTCGTCCGGTAGCACGCCATCGCGCCGAACACCGCCTGCCAGTCCGCAGTCGAGCCCGTCCCGCCGAGCGGGTCGCCCGGCACCACGTCGACCTCGTTGCCATCGGGATCGGCGTGACGGACCCCGTAGGGTCCGTGCGCCTCGCCCAGGTTCGCCCGCTCGATCTCCGCAGCCGGCCGCACCACGTCGAGGTGGATGCGATTCCGGAGCGGCCGCGGCTCCGTCGACGGCCGGATCCGCATCGCCGGGTCGCGCCGCAGCGGATCCACCAGACCGCCATCGTCCCCGGGCACGTAGCCGAGCACCGGCTGCCAGAACGGCGTCAGCGCCGCCGGGTCCGCGGCGTCGAGCGCGACGCTCACCTGCTGCAGCACGGAGGGGCCCGCGACCAGCCCGAGATCCCGCGCGACCACCGACACGGCCTCGGCGTGTTCGCCCGAGCCCACGCGCACCCGTACCCCGGTCGCGCGCACGTCAACAGCGAGCCCGGCCGACAGCTCGACGATGCGCCCTGCGAGCGCAGCCCCCTCGACCAGCGACGACGCGTCGAACCACGCCGTCGCAACCCCATCGACCACCCGCCAATCCGCATCGATCGCCGGCATGACGGCAACCTAGTCGGCATTCCCGACGACGTCGTTCGGGATGTTCCTGCCCGCTCCCGCTGCGATCGCCGAGGGCCCCGAGCGGCGGCGCAACCGGCGGCGGATGCGGCGGTGCGTGTGCTCCCCCGCCCGCCGGCCTCGCACTCGGGCGACCCCTGCGGGGCGACGCGCTGTCGGCCTGCGAGCGTGACGCCATCGTCCTGCGATCCCGTTCGTCATCGTGCGCCGCATGACGACCACGCCGAGCACGACGCGCCGCAGTGACACGACCTCCATCGACCCTGAGATCACCCACGGCGGTCGCGGCCACGCACCCGCCACGACCTTCGACAACGGCGCCCGCGGCCGGTTCAACGCCTGGTTCTTCACCGCGTTCGATCGGTACATCAACGTGATCAGCTCCGGCCACAAGCAGCGGGCCTTCGCCGGGATCGAACCGGGAACGATCCTGGAGCTGGGCGCCGGGGTCGGCGCCAACTTCGCCTACCTCCCGACCGGCAGCACGGTCCTGGCACTCGAGCCCAACGAGGCCATGCACCGCAGGCTCGAGGAGCGGGCGCGCGGGCGGGACATCGATCTCGAGCTGATCGAGGCCCGTGCCGAGGTCATCCCGCTGCCCGACGAGTCGGTCGACGAGGTCATCTGCTCGCTGGTGCTGTGCACGGTGGAGCGGCCGGACCTCGTGCTCGCCGAGGTGCTGCGGGTGCTCCGGCCCGGCGGTGCGTTCCGCTTCGTCGAGCACGTCGCCGCGCACCGTGGCAGCCCTCGTGGTTGGGCCCAACGACTCCTGTCCAGGCCGTGGTCATGGACCTTCGAGGGCTGCCAGTTGGGGCGCCACACCGATGAGCTCATCGACGCGGCCGGCTTCGGCCGGACCGAGATCGAACGGCGTCGGCTGCGCCGATCGATCTTCTTCCCCGTCAACGAGGCCATCTCGGGTACGGCCACGAAGGAGCACCTCGGCGGCCACGTGTGATCGCTCGCCGTGAGGTGAAACGGATCAGACCGCCCGATCGGAGCCCAGGCCGTCGAGCAGGGCGACGGCGTAGGCGGCGGTCTGGTCCAGAGACCGCTCGGCGCCACGGCGATGCGAGCGGGAGTGCTCGGCGTCGCCGAGAGCTTGGCGGGCCGCGCGCTCCGCGGCGGCGAGCCCGACGGCCTCGTCGCCGTACGTCGGGTTGGTCGACGCGGTCGAGAGCCCACCGAGGATCTCGGCGGCGCCGGTCCACTCCCCCAGGCGGGCGAGCAACGTCGGCAGGTTCCGAAGCGTGGTCAGCAGCTGGCTCGTGTTGCCCCCGGCGGCGAACCGCTCGACGGTCCGGGCCAGTGGGCCGATCGCCTGCTCGGCCCGGCCGCACCGGGCCCGGCGCGATGCCGCCGACACCTGGGCCACGCCGGCCAGGAACCGGCTGTCGACCGACTCGGCCAGTGCGACGGCGATGTCGAGCTCGTGCAGCGCCGCCTCGGCCTCGGTGTCGGGCATCACCTCGCCCCGGCTGTAGGCGAGCCACGCCCGGGCCGTGGGCGGCGCACCGACAGGGGCCTCGGCCGGGATGACGGCGAGGGCTTCGCTGTGGCGCCCGAGGTAGGCCAGGGGCAGGGACCGGCTCGCCTTGGCCATGGCGCGCTCGATGCGGGTGCCCGCCTCCTCGACGAGGCGGTCGTAGCGGTTGGCCGCCACGATGGACCCGGCCAGGTCGCCGGTGTAGAGGCCGATGTCGGCCAGCGCACCGTACGCAGCACGAACCGGCCGCGGGTCCTCCGCCCGGTCGATCGCCCGCTCGGCCCAGTGCCGTGCCGCGTCGATCTGGCCGACCAGGGTCAGGCCATACGAGATCTCGGCGGCCAGCACCGCTGCGCCGGGCGCTTCGGGGACGGTCTCGGCCAGCGCGAGGGACCAGTCGAACACCTCGACGCGCAGCCCCTGGAACGCCGGCTGGAAGAGCGCGTGGGAGAGCCGCACGGCCAGGGTCGGATCGTGGAGCCGGGCCCACAGGTGCGCGGCGCGGAGCTCGTCGAACATGTCGTCGATGCGGGCGACGGCGGCGGCCTGGTCGGCGCTGTCGTAGGCGGAGGCCGCCTCCTCCGCCGCGTTGGTGAACCACTCGGCGTGGCGCCGTGCGACCGCATCGAACCGACCCTCCGCAACCAACCGCTCGCGACCGAACTGCCGCACGGTCTCGAGCGATCGATAGCGGGCCCGGGCGGCGGTGGTGTCGACGGTGACGAGTGATCGCTCGGCGAGGGCGCACACCGAGCCGACGGGGTCCGGGGCCTCGACCGCGGCCGCCACGTCGTCTGCGTCGACCGGGCCGGCGAACATGGAGAAGTCGGCGAGAACGGAACGCTCGCCCGGCGTCAGCAGCGCCTCGGACCAGGCCAACACCGCCCGGAGCGTGCTGTGCCGCTCGGCCGCTCCCCGTCCTGCCCGAAGTGACGCGACGGTGCGCTCGAGCTCGTCGGCGAGGTCGGCGAGACCCCTGGTCGCCAGCCGCGCCGCCGCCATCTCCAGGGCCAGCGGCAGGCCGTCGAGCTGGGCCACCACGGTTCGGGCCCGATCGTCGGCCGCATCGAGCTCGACTCCTGCGTCCCGAGCCCGTTCGATGAACAGTTGCAGCGCCGGCGGGTCGGGCCCCCGGGTGGAGAGCGGGGCGAGCGTCCATCGGACTTCGCCGGCGATTCCGAGGGGTTCGCGGCTCGTTGCGAGCACGTGGAGCTGGTCACCACCGGCGAGGAGGGCCGGCACCTCGGCCGCGACCGCGTCGACGAGGTGCTCGCAGTTGTCGAGCACGAGGAGCGCATCGACGGCGCCGAGGCCGTCGAGGAGGCCGGAGTCATCCTCGCTCAGGTCCAGCGCCCGTCGGATCGCCGGGCCGATGGCATTCGGCTCGCTGATCCGGGACAGCTCGACGACCCGGGTCCCGAGCTCGTGGCGCCCGGCCGCGGAACGCCCGACCTCGAGCGACACGCGGGTCTTGCCGACACCGCCCGGGCCGACGATCGTCACCAGACGTCGGGTCCCGGTGAGCTCGACCAGGCGGTCGATGTCGGCGCCGACACCGACCGTCCCGGTCAGCGGCTTCGGGGGCACGTGACGCCGGTGCATCGGCACGGCCGGCGGGTCGGGGTCGGCGAGCGCCTCGGCTTCGGCCGAGCGGAGCGCGCTCCCCGGGCCCAGCCCGGCCTCGGCGAGCTCGCTCGACGCGCGCTGGAAGGCGCGGAGTGCATCGGCCACGCGCCCCGAGCTCGCCAGGGCCCGGACCAGGGTGGCCCAGGCCGCTTCGTTGAGCGGATCGTCGACCACGACCGCCTCGGCGCCGGAGACCGCATCCGCCAGCCGGCCCCGGGCCAGCAGCTCCTCGAGGTGGCCCGAACGGGCCGTCGAGATCAGGCTCTCGAGTCGGACGGCATCGCCGCGAACCACCGGCAGGTCCGCCGCGTCGCCGTAGGGCCGCCCTCGCCACAACCGCAGGGCCTCGGCGTAGCGGCCCGAGCCCACGTCCTCCTCGAAGGTCCGGGCGTCGAGCTCGTCGCCGGTGCAGCCGAGCGAGTAGCCGTCGTCGTGCCCGACGAGGCGGTCACCAACGACCTTGCGCAGGCGCGACACGTAGGTCCGCAGCGACTTGAGGGCGCTCGGCGGCGGATCGTCGCCCCACAGGCCATCGATCAGCTCGTCCGTGGCGACGACGGTGCCCGGTCGGGACAGGAGCATGGCGAGGATGGCCCGCTGGTTGGCGCTACCGATCGTGCGCCGCTCCCCATCTGCGGTTTCGACCTCGATGGGCCCGAGAACGGAGAACCGCATGGCGCCAGTATGAGCATCGCTGCAATCGAGCCGTGACCACGCCGCGACGGCGTTCGTCAAGGTGGCGGTCATGACAGCGACCCAGATCCCCGAGCACGACGAGCACCCGAGCGACGAGGCCGTCGGGACCTTCGCCGACAAGGTGTTCGCCGACCTCCTCGGCACGATGAGCACCTACGCCACGACCATCGGCGTGACCCTCGGCTGGTACGACGCGCTCGCCACGGCGCGCTCGATGACCTCGGCCGAGCTCGCCGCCGCCACGCAGACCGACGAGCGCTACGCCCGCGAGTGGCTGGAGCAGCAGACCGTGACCGGCTACCTGAGCGTCGAGGACGCCGACGCGGCTCCGACCGAGCGGCGCTTCGCCATCGCCCCGGAGGCGGTCGAGGTCCTCACGAACCGATCGAGCGTGGCCTACATGGCGCCGTTCCCGGGGCTCGCGACGTCGTTGGGACGAAGCCTCTACGACGTCATCGAGACGTACCGCACGGGTACCGGGTTCGGCTGGCACCAGCACGGCGACGGCGCCCGCTGCGGTCAGGCCGAGGCCAACCGACCGATGTTCCTCAACCTCCTCGGCCAGGAGTACCTCGCATCGATCCCGGAGGTCGACGCCACGCTCCGTGACGGCGGCACCGTCGCCGACGTCGGCTGTGGCCTCGGCTGGTCCTCGATCGGCATCGCCCGCGCCTATCCCCGGGCGCGGGTCGACGGCTACGACGTCGACGGGCCCTCCGTCGAGAAGGCCCGCGCCCACGCCGCCGAGGCCGGGGTCGCCGACCGGGTCCACTTCCACACCGTCGACGCGGGCGAGGTGCGCGCCGACGGCTACGACCTCGTGCTGGCGCTCGAGTGCATCCACGACATGGCCGACCCCGTCTCGGTGCTGGCGGCGATGAAGGCGATGGTCGAGCCGGGTGGCACGGTCATCGTGATGGACGAGCGGGTCGGCGATCGATTCACCGGCGAGCCCGACCCGGTCGAGCAGTTCATCTACGGGTTCAGCCTGATCTGCTGCCTGCCCGACGGGCGCAACGCTGCCGAGTCCGTCGCCACCGGCGCCGTCATGCGGAGGCCCACCCTGGATCGCTACGTGACCGACGCGGGGTTCTCGGGCATCGAGGTCCTCCCCATCGAGAACGACTTCTTCCGCTTCTATCGGCTGGAGCACTGAACGACATGGCTCCCCTATCGACCGCAGAACTGCCTCGGCTCCGTCGCGACGACGGGCCGGAGGCGATCATCGAGGCCATCGAGGACGCCGGCGCGGTCATCGTCGAAGACCTCGTGGCCGATGGGCAGATCACGGCATTGCTCGACGAGGTCCGGCCGCACGTCGACGACGCGGATCCGGAAATGCGCCACGTGAACGAGGCCCTCCAGTCCTTCTTCCGCGGCGTCCGCAACGTCACCGGGCTGGCCGGCAAGTCGGCCACGTTCGTCGACGCGATCCTGCTCCACCCGGTGCTGCTGGCCGCGGCCGACGCCATCATCGGGCCGAACTGCGCCAGCTACACGCTCAACGTCGGCCACCTGATGGTGCGCGAGCCCGGCGCGCCGAGGCAGTGGCTCCACCGCGACCAGAACGTGTGGTCCTTCCTGCCGCAGCCCCATCCCGAGGTCGAGCTGGCCTCGGTCATCGCACTCGACGAGTTCACCGAGGAGAACGGCGCCACGGTCGTTGCGCCGGGGAGCCACCGTTGGGAGCCCGGGCGCGCGCCGCAGGAGCACGAGCTGGTCCCGGCCGAGATGCCGGCCGGGGCCGGGGTCGTCTACCTCGGCTCCACCATCCATGCCGGCGGGACCAACCGCTCGACCCGGGGCCGGGCGGGCGTCCACCTCAGCTACGTCGCCGGATGGCTGCGACCGGAGGAGAACAACACCCTGGCCACCCCGCCGGACGTCGCACGCGACCTGCCCCGCCGGGCCCAGGAGCTCATCGGCTACGCGATGCACGATGCAACGGCACACGGAGGTGGCTACCTGGGTTGCGTCGACCTCCGCGACCCGGCCGATCTCCTCGCCACGGGGCACCTGTAGGCGCCCGGGCACCTCGGCGGGCCGGCGGACGCCATGGATTCGACGGGGCGGATGCGAAGATGCTTCGCTCGCTGGCCAGCACGGGTCAGGAGGACCACATGGCAACCACCAGCTCGCTCGATCGTACGGGCAGGCCGCGCTGATGGCGCCGGTGCCGAAGGGGGGCGTGATCGCCGTGACCGGAGCCGCGGGCTTCGTCGGCGGGCACGTCGTTCGGGGGCTGCTCGAGCGGGGCTACCGGGTGCGGGCCTGCGTGCGCGACGAGCACGACGAGTCGCGGGTCGGGTTTCTCCGGCGGATGAACGCCCACGCCTCTGGTCGCCTGACGCTGCACTCGGCCGACCTGGACGAGCCCGGCTGCTTCGACGACATCTTCCGCGGGTGCGACGGCGTGGCCCACGTCTCCCACGTCAGCAGCTACGACGATCCCGACTACGTGCGCCGGACGTGCGATCACATCATCGCCAGCGTCGAGTCGTCCGGCTCGATCCGGCGTGTCGTCGTGACCTCGAGCATCGCCGCGGTCATCTCGGAGGTCGACATCAACGAACTGGTGCGGCGGCCGATCATCGACGAGGACCGCGAACCGGACGACGAGAACCCGAAGCGGACGCCCGAGCGGGGCCAGGGCTACTCGATGGGCAAGGTGATCGCCCAGCGAGCGTTCGCCGATGCGGCTGCGGCCAGCGGCGGCTGGGACGCGATCACGGTCTGCCCAGGCGACAACGTCGGCCCGATCCTGTCGCCTCATCACCGCACCGGTGGGCCGTGGCAGCACCTGATCGCCCAGATGCTCGAGGGGCGCTGCGAGATCTTCCACGGCACCGGGCCGTACCGGCCGTGGATGCCGGTCGATGTCCGTGACGACGCCGCGTGCCACATCGGTCTGCTCGAGAGCGACAAGGTCGCGAACGGTGAGCGGTACCTCGCCTGGTCGACGGAGAGGCGCGACTACGAAGACATCTGCGCCTCCATCGGTCGGCTGCTCCCCGAGCTCGGCTACGACCCCGGCACGATCACCGATCCGGCGCCCGACCGCTGGCAGGCGCGCGAGGACGAGTTCCGATCGATCTGGGCGGGCCTGAGCCTGCGCAACGACCGGATCCGGGCCGCGGTGCCGGTCACGTTCCGGCCCTTCGACGACTCGATCCGCGACTGTGTCGAGTCGCTCCTCGCCATCGCCGAGGTCACGCCGCACGGCACCGACGGCGATGTCACGGTCAGCACGTAGCACTCGGCGGGCGCAACGCGACACCGAGCGCGGGAGGCGCTGATGCACGTGATGGGCTACCGGGTGCCGGCTCTGGTGCTCGCCGTCGCCGTCGCGGCGGCACTGGGAGTCGTGCCCGTCTACCTCCGTCTGCGCGGCGATCGCGGCCGAGCTCGGGCTGCGATGGCGGCCGTTGCAACGTGGTGCTACGTCGTCACCGTCGCGGTCGCGCTCGCTCCGAGCACGAGCGAGGGCGCCGGTTCGTCGTGCGTGTTCACGGGCGCCGGTGACCTCCTCGGGTGGCGGCACGATGACCAGCGCCTGTTGAACGTGCTGCTGTACGTACCGCTCGGCGCACTCGCGATGCTCGTACCGGCGACGCGCGTCCATCGGTGGATCGCACTCGCCGCGGTGGCGAGCACGCCACCCATCCTCGAGCTCGTGCAGCTCACACCGGCGGTCGGCCGCTCGTGCGACGCCGCCGACGTCGTCGACAACTGGCTGGGCGCCGCGCTCGGCGTCGGCCTCGGCGCGGCCGTCCTGCTCGTCGCCCGATACCTCGGATCGGATCCACGCCGGCCGGCTGGGCGACTGGACTGACCGAGCCGCGCGACCGAGCCGATGCGGCGGCGACACCCCCACCCCCGCCGGAGGAGGATCAGGTGGACGCCGGCGATCGGAACGAGCGGGACATCATGTCGACACCAGGCTCCCGAGCGCGTGCCGCGAGGTGATGTCGAGCTTCCGGTACACCTTGCGGAGGTGGTAGTCGACCGTGCTGGCGCTGATGAACAGCCGCTCGGCGATCTCGGTGTTGTGGAGGCCGGCCGCCGCGAGACGCGCGACCTGTGATTCCTGCGGAGTGAGCGCGTCCCGGGTCTCGTCGACGCGCTTGCGGGCGTGCGCTCCGGTGGCCCGGAGCTCGACCCGGGCCCGCTCGGCGAAGTTGCGCGCGCCCATGGCCTCGAAGGTCCTCTGGGCCGCCTCGAGGTGCTCGCGAGCGTCACGACGACGCTTCTGTCGTCGGAGCCACTCGCCGTAGACCAGCTCCGTGCGCGCCACGTGCAACCGCGCCCCGCAGGCGCCCAGCTCCTCGATCGAGTCGCGGAAGGCCGCCTCGGCACCATCCTCGTCCGACAGCAGTGCGGTGCTGCGCGACAGCAAGCCCCGGTCGAACCCGCTCCCGGTGGCCCGCGCCCGGTCGGCGAGGTACCGGGCGGGCTCCAGCGCCGCCTCCCGGTCACCTCCACGAACGTGGGCTTCGACGGCATCGGCAGCGTGCAGGCCACCGAGGCCCAGGTTGTGCAGCCAGTTGTCGTGCACCAGCGAGGAGGCCACCTGGTAGCTCCCCGAGCTCAGCGCCAGGATGACCTGTGCCTGGCGGCAGAGCATCATCACGTAGCCGAGACCGTGCGACCCCGACTCCAGCGCCGAGATCCGTTCCCGCACCGTGGCTTCGCTGTCGCGCCATGCCGACACGATGAGCTCGTGTGCGGCGGCCGTTCTGCTCGGCATCCGCTGGACCGCCTCCTGGAACTCACGGTGCTCGGCGGCGTAGGTGGCTGCGGCGTCGAGCGATCCGACGCAGATCTCGCGCAGGAGCAGATAGCTCAGGCCCTCCAGGAGGCTCTGGAAGGAGCCCTGCTCGCGACTCGCCGCGACGCAGGCTGACGCCAGCGTGAGCCAGGCATCGTGGTCGCTGAGCGCCTGGGGCAGGTAGCAGGCCCTCGCCAGGTACCGGGGTTGGCTCGAGATGTCGGGATCGGCGAGCACGGCGGCGAGCGCTCGCCGCGCCTGCGGGATCGAGGTGTCGAGCTCCTCGGTGAACAGTGCGGCGATCGCGTCGAGCGCCTGGTCGGCGGAGCTCGGAGCAGCGCCCCGGGGCAGCTCGAACGTCCGTGCGAGCCGGGCGATGTCGCTGACCGGGATCGCGCTCGACGCACCGAAGTAGATCGCCATCGGCAGGGTATCGAAGATGACGTCGCGGGCGAGGTTCACGTCGAGCGGCGCGAGTGTCCGTGCCGACTCGACCATCGTCGCGACGATGCCGCCGTCCGCGCCGCCGGAACCGAGGTACGCGATCGCGCCCTCGACGCGCCGGGCCTGCGCGGCCAACAACGGGTCGCGCAGGCCCGGCCGCGCGAGCTCCAGGGACGTCCGCGCCCGCGTCGTGTTGCCGGCGGTCAGGTCAGCGACCGCGGCGGCGAAGTGACGGGCGGCGCGCGCCTCGGGGTCGGAGGTCAGCTCGGCGGCCCGGGTGAGCAACGACGACGCGGCGGCACAGCCGCCCCGTCCGCCCGAGATCTGCGCGGCCCGCTCGAGCTCACCGGCGACGTCGTCATCGGGAGCGTCGGCGGCGACCGCCCGGTGCCACGCACGGTGGAGCGGCTCGTCACCGGCGTCGGTCGCGTCGGCCAACGCGCCGTGCGCGCGCCGCCGCTCGACCGGCGCGGCGCGCTGGTACACGGCTGCGCGGACCAGCGGATGGCGAAACGACAGCCCGGGTCCGTCCGCGAGCAGGCCGGCGGTCCGGGCCGGTGCCAGCGCGCCCTCGTCGAGACCGAGCACGGCGGCGGCGCGCAGCACGGTCGTCAGGTCGCCGCTCGGTTCGGCGGCGACGACGAGCAGGACGCGCTGCGTTGCATCGGGGAGCGCGTCGAGCTGTCGGAGGAAGAGGCCCTCGAGCTCGCGGGCGACCGGTAGCGCCGGCGGGAGTGGCTCGGTCCCGGCTCGCTGGCCGGCGGACAGCTCACGTCCGAACTCGATCAGCGCGAGTGGGTTCCCACGGGCGTCGGCGACCAACCGATCGCGAACCTCGTCGGCGACCGGGGCCTGCAGCGAGCGCTCGAGCAGCTCGACCGACGAGTCGCCGCCCAGGGACGTCAGCGTCAGGGAGGAGATCCCGTCGAACCGGTGCCCGTCACCGGCGGCGTCGCGCATCGAGATGAGCAGGCACACCCGGTCGGCGTGGAGCCGCCGGGCAAGGATGCCCAGCGCGTCGGCGCTGTCGGGATCCAGCCACTGCGCATCGTCGAGGACGATGAGCAACGGTCGGCGCTCCGCGGCGGAGGTGATGAGCGTCAACGCGGCGAGGGCGATCAGGAACTGGTCGGGTGCGGCCTCGTCGGTCATGCCGAAGGCCGCCGCCAGCGCGCGGGCCTGGGGCGGCGGTAGCACGTCGATGCCGCCGAGGAACGGTGTGAGGAGCTGGTGGAGCCCGGCGAACCCGAGGTGCATCTCCGACTCGATGCCGATGACGCGGAGGAGCTCGAAGTCCGCTGCCGAGGCGGCAACGTGGTCGAGCAGTGAGGTCTTGCCGATGCCCGCCTCGCCACGCACGACGAGCACGCCGCTCATCCCGCCGCGCGCCCGATCGAGCAGCTCGTCGATCGCGGCCAGCTCCTCGTCCCGTCCGACCAGCGCGGGCACGACCAGCTCTCTCGACCTCCGTGGGATCGGGCCTCTCGCCCGGCGACTCGGGACGGTTCGAGTCTTGCGGTTCCGGGATGAGCGGGCAATCGGGCCCACTCGGTGACTACGCGGCCGGGGGATTCGACCACGCGCCGCGCTGCGGATGCTGGGGACCGCAAGCACCGACCGACACAGGAGATGCTCCCGTGAGCGACACGAACGAGACCCTCGACACCACGCAGGAACGGCCGACGATCCTGCTCATGCACGGCGCCTTCGCCGAGTCGGCCAGCTGGAACGGCGTCGTCGCCGACGTCCAGCAGCGGGGACACCGGGTCGTGGCGGTGGCGAACCCACTGCGCGGCCTGCAGTCCGATGCCGCCTACCTGCGCAGCATCATCGACGGCTTCGGTGGGCCGGTCGTCGTCGCCGGCCACTCCTACGGCGGCTCGGTCATGAGCGAGGCCGCAGACGGCGCCGCCAACGTGACCGCCCTCGTCTACATCGCCAGCTTCAACCTCGAACCCGGCGAGAGCACCGGCCAGTTGGCCGCCAAGTACCCGGGCGGTGAGCTCGGGCCCGCGCTCGAGTCGGTTCCCTTCCCGCTGCCCGACGGGGGCACCGGCACCGATCTGTACATCAACCCGGATCGGTTCGGTGACGTGTTCGCCGCCGACGTCGACCCCCACGTGGCCCGCCTGATGGCGGTGACGCAGCGACCGATCGCTGCGTCGGCCCTGGAGGACATCGCCACCAAGGCGGCCTGGAGGACGATCCCGTCCTGGACGATGGTCACGTTGCAGGACCTCGCGATCCCCGCCGACTCGATGCGGTTCATGGCCGAACGAGCCGGTTCGACGACCGTCGAGATCGAAGCGTCCCACGCCGTCACCGTCTCCCAACCCGCAGCCGTGGCCGAGCTCATCGACGAGGCCGTCCGAGCCACCACGAGCTGACGGAGCCGCCTCCGCCGACCACCTGCCGGCGTCGCCCGGAACCCCCGGCATGCTCGCCACGCTCGACGTGATCGGGATCTCCGCCTTCGGGATGTCCGGTGCGCTGATGGCGCTCCGCCGCGACCCCGACGTCGTGGGGATCGCCATCCTGGCAGTGGTCTCGGGGCCGAGGAGGCGGCAGTGGGCGTTGCCACCGTGGAGCGGCGGCAGGAGGTCGTCGGGGCGGTCGAGCGCGGGCGGTTACCTTCGGTCGCGATGGAGCTGGTGCTGATCCGACATGCTCGACCTCACCACATCGACGGGGCCGACGGCCCGGCCGACCCGCCACTGACCGACATCGGTCATCGCCAGGCGCTGGCCATGGCGGACTGGTTCGGAGCCGAACCGGTCGACGCCCTCTACGTGAGCCCCCTGGCTCGAGCCCGCCAGACGGTGGCCCCGCTCGAGCGGCTGCTCGGCCGCGAGGCAACGGTGATCGACGGGGTGCGGGAGTTCGACGCGGACGGGTCGAGCTACGTGCCCATCGAGGTGCTCCGGCGGGACAAGGTGGCCTGGCGGGCATACCTGGCCGAGGAAGCCGCACTCGACCGGGCCGGCTTCGCCCGGGAGGTGACCGCCACCCTCGAAGAGGTGGTGGTCTCCCATCGTGGGCAGCGGGTCGCAGTGGTGTGCCACGGCGGCGTGATCAACGTCTGGGCGTCCCACCTGCTGGGCCTGGAGCCCCGACTGTTCTTCAACCCCGACTACACCTCGATCAATCGCTTCCTCGGTGCGTCCAGCGGTGAGCGGTCGATCGTCTCGTTGAACGAGACCGCCCACCTGCGGGCCGACCCCGACCTGCGATTGTCCTGAGGCCGCTCGGCGCCAGGTGATGCTTGCCGTCCGCCGTCCGCCGTTGATGCG
Organism: Actinomycetota bacterium; assembly: GCA_034211175.1. GTDB lineage: Bacteria > Actinomycetota > Acidimicrobiia > Acidimicrobiales > CAIXPF01 > JAXHUH01. The sequence goes on along the minus strand of JAXHUH010000169.1, from coordinate 25,720 downwards.
GACGTCCCGCAACCTCTCCCCGGTGCGGCGCGACCCCTGAGCCTGGCATCGATGGGGTGGCCGGGCGGTGGTCCCGCAGGAGGCGCCGCGGCTCAGGCGGGCGGGAGATCTGCGGCCGCGATCCGGTCGACGACGAGCGCGGCGTACCGCTCGACCTCGGTCGTGTCGAACGGCGAGAACGTTGCCCGGGCCTGGACCTGGATGACCACCCTGCCGACCCGGACGATGAGCTGGTCGATGTACCCCTCGACGCGCATGCTGCGCGCCTCGACCGGCATGGTGACCCGCAGCGCCATGGCGCTGTCACCGATGGGCGTCACCAACAGCGGGTGGACCGTCGTCTCCCTGATCTCGATGTCCTCACCGGAGGCCTCGACCACTGCCCCCAGGGTCGCCTCCACCAGCTCGACGGTGCAATCGAACGCCTCCGGGCTGGTGCGCAGTGCGTAGTTGTCGACGGCCACCTCCTCGGACGCGTAGACGACGCCCAGCGAGGACACGGATTCGTCATCGGCCGAGGCGAACCTCGAGGAGGAGGCCAACCCGTCGGGGTAGACGACGTCGAAGTCCAGTCCCATGCAGTCGGCGTACACCTGCGCCGCCGGGTTCTCCCTGCCGCCGGGAGCACCTTCGGCAACCTGCTCCCAACCGTCCGGGAGGTCCGACAGCGTCAACATCGCCGCGTCGATCGCCGCCTGCTCCGCCTCGAGGTCGCGCTCGACGGCGGCAGCGGTCGTCGAGGTCCCGCCATCCTCGGGCTCGGCATCCGGGGGCCCCGTCGTGGTGGCGCCGGACGCGTCTTCGGCCGATGCCGGCGCCGCGTCACCGACGCTGCTGCACCCGCACACCATCACGACGAGCGCAGCCAAGGCAGCCGCCCCACCACGCAATCCGGTACACCCCCGCACTGTTCCCTCTTCCTCACGGTGAGTGAGCAGGACCTTAGCCGTGTGGTGTTGACGCGTCGCCAGCTGCCCGAGACGATCGCAGCTCAGAACGTGGGCTGAGCGGGTCGGCCCCGAGGGCCGTCGAGCTCGGCGGCCTCGTCTCCGGCGCCGGCGGCGTCACCGCGGGAAAGTCAAGCCTGCTTGTCGGAAAGCTTCCTTGACACAATGACAAGGTTCCTTTACGTTGCCGGCATGGTCGATACGAACGACAGCGCAACGACGTCGAGCAGCAGCCGAGGCCCCCGGCTGAGCGCCGAGGACAAGCGACAGCGCGACAGCTACCTCCGAGAGTTCGTCCCGGCGATCGCCACCTTCGGCGTCGTGCTCGCGATCGTGCTCAACACCGTCGATGCGAGCACCCCGGGTGCGCAGCTCTGGTCCCTGTTGCCCGTCGTTCCCATGGTGGGCGTCGCCGTCGCCCTGTACCGCGCGGTCCAGCGTGCCGACGAGTACGGCCGCATCGTGATGCTCGAGTGCATGGCGCTCGGCTTCGGCGTCTCGATGATCGTCGCCATGGCCCTCGGGTTCAGCGCGATGACCGCCGAGGTCCCGACGTTCGGGGCATGGTTGGTCTTCGGCGCCGGCATGACGACATGGAGCGGAACACTCCTCGTCCGAGGGTTGCGCTGATGGAGAACCGGCTCAAGGAGCTCCGCGCCGTCAACGGCTGGAGCCAGGCACACCTCGCCGACCTCCTCGGCGTCAGCCGACAAACGGTCAACGCCTTGGAGAAGGGCCGCTACGACCCGAGCCTGCCGCTCGCGTTCCGTCTCGCGCACGTCTTCGCCGCCCCCATCGAAGACCTCTTCATCCCGAACGACGAAGACCTCGGCACGACAGCCTCGCCGGCGACGTCGTCGCCCTGAACGAGTCACCTCACGCCCAACGGAGCCGCCTGCGTCTGGGCGGAGGCGCCAACACCCGGAGCCTCCGGCCGAGCCAGGGCGGTTCACCCTCGGAGCAGACCGGCGGACGGACAGGCTCATGACGAGCCGAAGAAGTCGTCCTCGATCAAGATGACGGGCCGATCGCAGGACCTACCGACAACGCCGCCTGTGGCCGCGTGGCGGTGTAGACGGCCGTGGGAACCTGACGTTCGAGCAGGCCACCGTAGGCAGTCGACACGATGTCCTCGATCCGGTCGAGCAGAGGCTCCCGCTCGCGTGAAGGCAGGCGCAACAACGCCGCAAACGACGCATAGAGCACTCGCGTCTGGCGAGGGGTAAGCACAAGCGCGCTCCAGAGGACCTCGCTGTCGACGTTCTCGAATCCCGCATCGGCCAGCTCCGCCCGGCGCGCGGGAGCGTCGAGCTGGAACGGAACCTCGTCGCCCGAACCCATGCCCGGAGCCCGACCAGCGACGCTTCCCACGAGGTCCGTGACGGCGTCCGTCTGCCGTGGGTCCTCGAACAGCATCCACCAGATCGCTGTGGCGCCACCGGGCCGCAGCACCCTCCGCAGTTGGCGGAAGCCGGCAGGCTGCGGCACCCAATGGAACGAGGTACCTGCGACCGCCAGATCGAAACGCTCGGCGGATAGCGGGGCGACCTCGAAGGGCGCCACCACGAGCTCGAGGCGTGACGCCAGCGTCTGTGAGAGGTACGTCGCCATCGCTTCGTTCGGTTCGACAGCGGTGACCTCGGCGCCGAGGTCGAGGAGACGCCGTGTGGCGACGCCCGTCCCCGGACCGATCTCGACGGTCCGACATCCGGAACCCAGGCCGCAACGTGCAACGAGGAGCTCGTAGAGCTCCGCCGGGTAGCGCGGACGGCCTAGGCCATATCCAGCGGGGTCTCGGCCGTACAGCACGCGGCCCTCACCTGGTGCCAGCCCAGCGATGAGCCCCCTTTCGCTGTCCCCCGCCACGTCGCCTCGGCTGTCCGACGCCATCGAGCCAACCTTTCACGGCGCGGCGCCATCCGTCGATTCCGCGGCCGAGCGTGTGCAGGACCACCATGCGACCAACGAACGCCGGACGGGACTGCCGCGGGTGAGGTCCTCGGCGACAACGACAGAGACAGATGAGTCCATCGAGGACGCACGGGTCCGGCGGTCGTTGTCCGTTGCGGGCGCAGCGTGGACGCCAACCGACCGCGAACACCTGTCCCACCGGCTCCCGACACTGCTCTGTGTAGCACGCGCGTGCTACAGTCGGCTCGTGGGTACCACGACGGTCCGGCTCGACGACGAGGATGACGCCATCCTCGACATGCTCGCCGTTGAGTACGGCGGGCGCTCCAGCGTGATCCGCCACGCCCTTCGCTCCCTCGCAGCCGAACGACGCCGCCAGGACGCCCTCCGCTCGTTCCTGGCCGACTGGGACGCCGAGGCCGGCCCGGTCGACGCGCACGAGATCGACGCCATGGTCGAACGCTTCGACCTGTGATCCTCGACGCCGGCTTCCTGATCTCGGTCGACCGCAGCGAACGATCCGCCCAGGTCTTCCTGGCCGCCGCCAGCCGTGCCGGAACGGCGCTCCACACCACCCAGCCCGTCCTGGCCCAGGTCTGGCGAGACGGACGTCAGGCCCGCCTCGCCAGCTTCCTGAAGACCATCCCCGTTCACCCATTCGACGACGGACGACCGGTCGGCCGCCTCCTCGCCCAAGCCGGAACCTCCGACGTGGTCGACGCCCACCTGGTCATCTGCGCCATGCGGCTCGGCCACGACCTCCTCACCGGCGACCCCGGCGACCTCACCCGGCTCACTGCCCCCCTCGGCCCGGTGGCACCGGTCATCCACACCTGGCCCTGACGCCGCCGAACCCCACGACGGCTCGATGACCGATCGACCCGACTGCCGAAGAACCAACGGTGACGACGAGGCGGAGCACGAGCCGCGTGCCCTCGAAGCCGCTGGGCTCAGCCACTGGGAGGCGATCCGCTCCGCACTCGTGCACGCGGCGAGCCGGCTCCGTCGACGCTCCGGCCTCGCTGCGGAGGTCGCCACCCTCGAGGCGGACGAGGCCGACCGCGAAGAGATGCTCGCCGTCGCCGACCTGGCGTATCGATCCCAGGGCCGATTGGAGGGCGTCTTTCATGTCCGTATCTCGCCATCCGTTACTCGACTCGCCTCGCGGGCAACGAGATCGTCGCGTCCGTGGGTCGAAGGGCGACTCGTACGGCAACCCAATGGTCGAGGGCTTCAACGGGCTCTACAAGTGGAAACTCATCTACCGTCACGGACCCCGGCAGGGCCACACCGACGTCGAGTTCGCCACCCTCGCTACGTCGACTGGTTCAACAACCGGCGCCTCCACAGCGAGATCACCGGCGGCCCCGGTACACGACCCCCGCCGCCCACGAAGCGGCCCACGACGCTCAGATGGCCTCAACCGAGGCCACGTCGACCCAGTAGACCGATCCTCCACGAAACCCAGGGCGCTTCACGTTGCCCGATCGAGACGCGTGCAGTCGAGGTGCCGATGCGGTGACGGCTGGGACGACGGTCGTAGTCTGGCTCCGTGCTGAAGATGACGCGTGAACGGGTCGAGGAGTGGGTGACGAGCCAGTTCCCGGGTGAGATCCTCCAGAGCCACCTTCTCGCGAGCCAGCTCTCGCCGCAGTACAGCGCGCCGGGAAGCCACACGATCTCCTCCGGCGATTTCGGCGACCGGGACCGAGGCGGCTTCATCGAATCGCTGCGACTCGCCCCGGACAAGAAGATCGGTTTCCTGGTGCAGAGTACCGTCTACGCCGTGACCGACCGGCAGGTGTGCATCGCCACCCGTGGAGGGTTCCGCGATCGTCCCAAGGAGCTGCTCCACGCCGGGCAGCGCGAAGGGCTCGCGGTCTACTGGTACGACGGCCGAGCCGAAGCCGGCAACCAGTTCCGCCACTTCGTGTTCGTGTTCGCTGACGGAACGTGGCGGGGCGACCGGACCGGGATCAAGGTGCTCGGTCGGGTGCCGAAGGCCAACAACGCCGACCACTTCATCCAGGCGTTGGGCCCCGCTGCGGTCCACGTGGGCTGACTGCTTCGCCCGCCTGAGTCGGGTGTCGGTCGGCAGCCACAGGCGGGTGTGTGGAGGTGGAAGCCGCCGTCCGGACCTCGACGTGACCAAGTTGTGACCAGCGGCCGTTTCCGGCCCGTAGACGAGTGAAGCCCAGGCCTGCGGCCTGGGCTTTCGTCAGCGCTTCGTGGTGTCGGAGGGGCGAGCACAACCCTTGACCCACGCCGTCGGAGTCATTGGCTCGAGCTCACCCGGACCGCATGATTCTCGAGCGCTCTCCCCGACCAATCAGGTGCGAGCGAGGCGGTCGCTGACCAGCCGGTTCAGGCTGACCCCCTCTTCTGCGGCTGCGAGCACGAGATCACGGTGAAGCGTCTCGGGGACACGAACATTGAAGCGACCGGAGAACCGACGCTCCGAGATCGGTTCGGGGACCGCTTCGCCGGCCGACTCCAAGTCAGCGATCACCTCGGACACGAGATCGACGAGCCCGCGCAACGCCTCGGCCTGGTCGGAGTGGAGCCACGACAGCGACGGGAACTCGGCAACGGTCGCCACGTACTCATCGTCCTCAGCGGACCACACGACCCGGTAGGCGTAATGCTTCACATCAGTCACTTCTCCTCCTCGTGCAACCTGTCGATCGCCTTCAGCACCTGACGAACCTGGTAGGGCTTGGCCGCTCCGCCGCCTGACTTCTGGATGTTCACCCGCGGATCCCCCGGCCACGGCGTCTTGAACACTGCGTGGGAGGTCCCGGACTGCCGGGGATCACCGAAGAAGTGAATACAGACCGCGCGAAGGTCGTTGTAGGACACGTTCTGTGGCGCGTTCCGCATCGCCGCAACCAGCTTGTCGACCCTCGCCACGCACGCATGGTACTACTATCAGTACCAGTTGACAACGGTCCGCGCCGACGGCCGCCGGCTCCACGTCCTCGGTGTGGCGGCCGGACGCTCGTCGCCACACCGTCCGAGCCCGCTCCAGTACCGGCAGCACGAAGGACGAGTACCCCGGCCTCGACCACCCCTGCTCCCTGTCGGTCCGGGAGGGCGAGCTGCGATTCGACCTCGCCACACGTCGAGCGCCTCGTGGCGGGACCGCTGGTCACGAGGCCATGGTCACGAGTCCCCGTCGAGCGCTCGTGCCTTGACGCTGCTCTGGCCAACATGGAACGCAAGGATCAAGTGGTCGAGCCGGGAGGGTGGGCCCGGAAATCGAACCCCGCAACCGGCGACGTCGAGACCGCCGCCTCCACTCGACCGGCGAGACCGAAAGGCCTCTCAGCGCAACGTGACCAACCGGTGACCACCGGGCCTTCCCGGCCCGTAGACGTGTGAAGCCCAGGCCTGCGGCCTGGGCTTTCGTCGGCGATCCCTGGTGTCGGAGGGGCGACACACACCCCTGTGGTGCCCATAAACCCGCGCGTGGGTGCTGACCAGGCCTGATGCCGCCATCCTGGACCCTCGTGTCTCGTCTCCTCTACCGGTTCCTCGCCCAGTTCGCGCGTATCGCTGTGCGCTCTGGACGCTGGAAAGACCTACAGATCATCGTGTTACGCCACGAGAACGCCGTGCTTCGCCGCCAAGTCGACCGACCGGCTCTCAACGACGACGACCGGACCTTGCTCGGGGCGATCGCCGCGGCTCTTCCCAAGGCGTTGCGCCAGGGCTGGATCGTCACACCCGAAACCCTGCTGCGCTGGCATCGCAAGCGAATCGCGAAACACTGGACCCAGCAACCGGCGCGTCGCGCCGGCAGACCTCCGATCAACGCTGAGCTGCGGCAGTTGATCGTGCGACTCGCCCACGAGAACCCGACCTGGGGACATCGCCGCATCCAGGGCGAACTCGCCCGCCTCGGCCACAAGATCGGCAAAGGAGCCGTGTGGCAGATCCTCACCGACAACGGCATCGACCCGTCCCCGAACCGCTCCGACGTGACATGGACCGAGTTCCTGCACTCCCAAGCAGCCGTCGCCTGCGACTTCTTCACCGTCGAGACCGCGTTCCTGCGCCGCTACTACGTTCTCTTCTTCGTCAAGGTGAGCACCCGCGAGGTGATCTTCGCCGGGATCACCACCAGCCCGACCGGAGAATGGACCACGCAGGCAGCCAGGAACCTGTTCATCAGCCACAGCGAACGTCTCGAGGGTGCCAAAGCTCTCGTTCGTGACCGTGGCAGCCAGTTCGTTGACGGGTTCGACGAGGTGTTCCGCACCGAAGGATTCAAGGTCCTTAGGACCCCCGTTCGGGTTCCGGTCGCGAACACGTTCGCTGAACGATGGATCGGATCGATCCGCCGCGAACTCCTCGACCGCACCATCGTGTGGAACCAGCGTCAACTCGAACGCCTCGTTCGCGACTACATCGAGCACTTCAACCAGCATCGACCCCACCAGTCACTCGAACAACGGCCACCGACACCGATCGACAAGCCGCCCGAGGTGCCCCCAGCGACCGTCGCCGTGCTGCGTACCAGTCGATGCGACGGACTCATCCACGAGTACCAAAATGCCGCCTGACCAGCCACGACCGAGTTTCCGGGCGCCACAGGTAGATGATCTCTGCGGCGACGCCGTCGACGTCCTGTTCGGCGAGTCTCGCCGTCGGGTCCCACCCACCGCGGTGGAGATCGTCGAACCTCACCCCGAACGTTCGCAGCTCGGAAGGGTCCTTGCCCGCCGCGGCGACGAGCCCCATCGGGATCGGCACCTTCGAACCCTCGACGACGAACACGTCGCCGAGGTCGTCACCGCCGTCGATCAGCTTCGGCGCCTTGTCGCGCCACTTCGGATCGATGTGGTCGATGTACGTGCCCGGCGCCTCGGTGATGTGCGAATCGGCTGAGATGATCGGATAGTCGACCTGCATGGAGCCCCCTCTTGTCATCGCTCGCTCAACGGCGCTCGTTCGATGCAGTATCACGCAGATGCGACACGATGGCAAGAGTGTCGCATCGGGTCATCGAGCGACTCCAAGTCGCGCCGTGATCGGCATCGTGCCGTCATCCGTGGAGTCCGCCGTCGACGACGAACTCCTGTCCGTTGCAGTACGACGCGGCATCGGAGAGGAGGAACGCGACCACCGTCGCCACCTCGACCGGCTCGGCGACCCGGCCGAGCGGAACGGCCCGGAGGTGTTGCTCGGTGACGCCTCCTGCGAACGCCGGAACGTCGCTCAGCATGTCGGTGCCGATGTATCCGGGGTGGACCGAGTTGACCCGGACGCCGTTGCGTCCCAGCTCCTTGGCCGCGACCTTGGTCATGCCGCGCACCGCGAACTTGCTCGCGGTGTACGCGATCGAGCTCGGTGGACCGATCAGTCCGGCGACCGACGAGATGTTCACGATCGAACCGCCGGGCCGAGTGATGAGCGGTGCGACGGTCCGCATCCCGAGGAAGACGCCGACCTGGTTGACGTCGATGACGTGGCGGTACTCGTCGAGCGTCGTCTCCGTGAGCGAGCCAGAGCGCCAGACGCCGGCGTTGTTGACGAGCCCGTCGATTCGGCCCTCCGCCTCCAAGACCGCGGCGACCACGGCGTCCCACTGGGCCGGGTCGGTCACGTCGAGGTGGTGGTAGGTCGCGTCGATCTCGTCCGCAGTCTGCGTCCCGACGTCGTCGAGCACATCGGCGAGGACGACTCTCGCACCACGGACGCGCACGAGGCGACCCTCCTCGGCGCCCTGGCCGCGAGCCCCGCCGGTGATGAGGATCACCCGGCCGTCGAAGTCCTGATCCATCTCGCTCATCCGATCATGCTGTAACCGCCGGACACCGACAGCACCTGCCCCGTGATGTGGCCCGCGGCGGCGTCGGAGGCCAGGAACACCACGGCGTTGGCGACGTCGCGAGGCCGCCCGAGCTTGCGGAGCGGCAGGGCGCGGGCGACCTTCTCCAGCTGGTCGTCGGTGAACATCGACTCGGGGTCGCGCCACATGCTGGCCGCGCCCACCTCGTCGGCATCTTCCGGGATGGTGACACCGGGACAGACCACGTTGCAGCGGATACCGGCCCTGCCGTTCTCCTTTGCGATCGTCTTCATGAACGCGTTGATCGCCGCCTTCGCGCCGGCGTACACGGCTTCGCGGGCCTCACCCTGCCGACTGGCGTCGGACGAGATCGACACGATCGAGCCGTGTTGCTGCGGAACCATGAAGTCGAGCGCCGCCTTGGTGCAGTTCACGACCCCGAGGTAGTTGATGTCGACAACCTTGCGCCAGAAGTCCGGGTCGGTCTCAGTGAACCACATCAGCCGGTCCCAACCGGCGCAGTTGACCAGGACGTCGACCTTTCCATCGCGCTCGTGGGCGGACGCAACCAGGTGTTCGACCTGATCGAGCGCGGTCACGTCGGCGCGGACGAACTGGGCGGCCGCAGCGCCGACGTCGGTGGCCGCCGCGGCGACCCGGACCGTCTGCTCCTCGTCGACGTCGCCCAACGTCAACCGGGCGCCCTCGGCGGCGAACGCGAGGGCGATCGCCCGCCCGATGTTCGAACCGGCTCCCGTCACGACGACAGAGCTGTTCTGGAGCCCCAGCTCCATGTGCATCCTTTCGCTTCCGGCCTCGGACGCCGGTCCGCCGCCACGGTACCCGATGCGACAGAATGGTGTCGATGCTTCGTCGTCGGCCCTGGCGACGTGGCGTCTCGGACGGAGGAGCCGATGCAGCACCCGAACGACGTCGACCCATCCAGCGCAGCGCGAGGTGGTGCACCCCCTGCGAAGTTTGAGTCCGTGTTCCGTGACCGATTGTTCGTGAACAAGAGCGCCATCGTCACCGGAGGGGGTACGGGCATCGGCCGTTGCGTCGCACACGAACTGGCGGCGCTCGGGGCCGACGTCGTGCTCTGGGGGCGCAGGACCGAGCCGCTGGAACGCACGGTCGGCGAGATCGTCGACGACGGCGGGTCGGCAACGTACGTCACCGGCGACATCCGGGTGTCGGAAGACGTCGAGGCGGCCGTTGCGAAGGTGATCGAGCGGTGCGGACGGATCGATCTCCTGGTCAACAACGCTGGGGGGCAGTTCAGCGCCCACGCCGTCGACATCTCCGCGAACGGCTTCGACGCGGTCGTGCGGAACAATCTCCTCGGGGGGTTCGTGGTGGCCAAGGAGTGCTACCTGAGCTCGATGCAGGAGCATGGCGGCGCGATCGTGAACATCACGGCCGACCACTCCCGCGGCATCCCGTTGATGGCTCACTCGAGTGCTGCGCGGGCCGGGATGGCGAACCTGACGCGGACGCTCGCCGTCGAGTGGGCGTCGTCGGGCGTGCGAGTGAACGCCGTCGCCCCCGGATTTGTGGCGTCGAGTGGCTACGACACCTACGCAGGCGAGCCGTTTCACGAGCGACTCGTCGAACTCCCCCGTCTGACCCTGGCACAACGGCACGGCACAGAATCGGAGGTGTCCGCCGCCGTGGTGTTCCTGTTGTCCGACGCCGCGGCCTACATCACCGGGCAGGAGATCGCGGTGACCGGCGGCAGCGATCTCGTCAACGGGTTGCTCGAGGTCGAACCACACGATCGGCTCCCACCGTTCTCCGGGTTCCATCGGTCGTCACTGCCGACCGCGCTCGGTGGGGGCGACTCACGGCCGAGGCGACTCGTCGGCGGTTCCGGAGCATAATACACTCCGACCGAATTGTATCACTGAGACTGATGGAGGATGCGGGTGGAGAGCAGCCGACAGAACGATCTGTTCGAACGGATCGTCGCCCACCTCGACGCAGGAGTCGACCCCATGGCCCTCGACATGATGCGCCATCCCGTCGACCGATATGTCGACGTCGGACACGTCCGACGCGAGCGCGAGCGTCTGCTCTCGCACTATCCGATCGTCGTCGGTCATGGCAGCGACGTCCGGTCGTCAGGCGACTTCTTCGTCGACGACCTGTCGGGCCGATCTCTGCTGATCGTTCGCGGCGACGACGGACGTCTTCGTGGCTTCCACAACATGTGTGGACACCGCGGGTCGGCGGTGGAGCTGTCCACCTGCGGCAACCAGCGACGCTTCACCTGTCCGTACCACGCCTGGTCGTACGACACGGCTGGCCGGTTGCGGTCGATCCCGAACGACGACGGGTTCGCGAGCCTCGATCCTGTTGAGCGCGGCCTCGTCGAGGTGCCGGTCGAGGAACGTCACGGACTCGTCTGGGCAATTCCGGGAGCGCGACCCGGCGCTGCCATCGACGTGGCGTCATATCTCGGCGAGCTCGATGACGAGCTCTCGGAGTTCGGCATGTCCGACCACGTGCGCGAGCGCACCGACATCCTCCGCGAGCCCTTCAACTGGAAGCTCGTCGTCGACGGGTTCCTGGAGACGTACCACATCCGATTCCTTCACCGGAACACGATCGGTCCGTACATCGGGTCGAATTTCGCGTTGTACGACGACTTCGGACTCCACGCCCGCATGGTCGGTCTGCGGGCGTGGTTCCACGAGGAACGCTCGGCCCCGCCCGAGGAACGTGAGCTGCTGCCGCACGTGGCGATCATCTATCTCCTCTTCCCCAACACCGTGCTCGTCTGGCAGGGCGACCACTTCGAGGTCTGGTCGGCGTTCCCCGACGGCGACCGTGCCGACCGGATGGTCGCCCGCGCCAGTCTGCTCGCTCCCACGGCACCGACGACCGACGCCGAGCAGCGTCATTGGGACAAGAACTGGGAGGTGCTGATGAACACCGTCCTGAACGAGGACTTCGTGGTCGCCCGCACGATGCAGCGCAACTTCACGTCCGGTGCCCGTACTGAGGCCGTGTTCGGACGCCAAGAGGCGACCCTCCAGCACTACCATCGCATCCTCGAGCGTGAACTCGCCGACACCGGCGTCGCGGTCTCGAACCCAGAACGAGCCGAGGTGCCCGCCTGATGGTCGACATGAACGAGCTGACCGACATCACGTACGAGGTCGACGACGGGCTGGCGTGGATCACGATCAACCGTCCGGAGCGTTACAACGCGTTCCGCGGGCGCACGGCCGATGAGCTGCTGCGGGCGTTCAAGGCGGCCTGGGCCGACCCGGCGGTCGGTGTCGTGGCCCTCACCGGTGCCGGCGACAAGGCGTTCTGCACGGGCGGTGACCAGAAGCAACGCGCCGAGACCGGTGACTACGGTCCGACGGAGACCGGGCTGTTCGAGATCGAGGCGGTCCACCGGATCATCCGCGACATCCCCAAGCCGGTCATCGCTGCCGTGAACGGGTTCGCGATCGGCGGCGGGCACGTGCTGCACGTGGTGTGCGACATCACGATCGCGGCCGACCATGCCCGCTTCGGCCAGACCGGCCCGCGCGTCGGGTCGTTCGACGCCGGCTTCGGCTCCGCCTACCTGGCGCGCATCATCGGCCAGAAGCGGGCGCGCGAGATCTGGATGTTCTGCCGCCAGTACGACGCCGCGACCGTCGAACGCTGGGGACTCGTCAACGCAGTCGTCCCGCTCGACGAGCTGCGATCGACGGTGCGGGCCTGGGCCGACGAGGCGCTGGCGCTGTCGCCGACGGCGCTCAAGGTGCTCAAGCACTCGTTCAACGCCGAGACCGAGCACATCGCCGGCGTCGGTCAGATGGCCTTCGACAGCCTCGAGTTGTTCGTCGCGACAAGCGAGGCCAGGGAGGGCGTCGCGGCGTTCAACGAGAAGCGACCGACCGACTTCTCCCCGTACCGCTGACCTCCCACCCTTCGAGAGGACTCACCATGCACATCGGCTACAGCGCCTTCTTCCAGAACCTGTCCGGTCGTCACACCGACGAGGAGGTGTATCGTCACGAGCTCGCGCTCGTCGATCTCGCGGAGCCGCTCGGCTTCGATTCGGTGTGGTCCCCCGAGCATCACTTCACCAACTACATCATGGTGCCGAACCCGGCCCAGTTCCTGACGTGGGTGGCCGGGCGCACGCAGCGCGTCCAGCTCGGGGCGATGATCAACGTGCTGCCCTGGCACGATCCGGTCCGACTGTGCGAGGAGTGGTCTGTGCTCGACCACGTGTCTGGCGGTCGGGCGATCCTCGGGCTCGGACGGGGGCTCGGGCGGGTGGAGTTCGACGGCTTCGGACTGCAGATGGCCGACTCGCGGGGGCAGTTCACCGAGTACACCGCCGCGATCGTCGAGGCGCTCGAGAGCGGCTACCTCGAGTACACCGGCGAGCACCTGAAGCAGTCGCGAGCTGCGATCCGTCCCTACCCGAGCCGCTCGTTCCGTGGCCGGACCTACGCCTCGGCGGTGTCCCCGGCGTCGATCGATCTGATGGCACGACTCGGCATCGGGTTGCTGATCATCGCCCAGAAGCCGTGGGAGACCACGGTCGCCGAGATCGACGGCTACCGCGAGCGCTACCTCGACATCAACGGCGAGCCACCGCCAGCACCGATCATCGCCGTGTTCGTCGCCGTCGACGAGGATCGGTCGCGGGCCGAGGAGATGTTCGAGCAGTACGTCATGGCGTACGCCCACTCCACGGTCGACCACTACCAGTTCGACGACCCGACGATCGCAGACATCCCCGGCTACGAGTACTACGCCGGGATCTCGTCGAACATCGCCAAGCACGGCCGCGACAAGTTCGCCCGCTTCCTCGGCGAGCTCCAGGTGTGGGGAACTCCCGACGAGGTCGTGGATCAACTGATCGACTACCAACGAATGGTCGGTGCCGGCGGCATCATCGGCGTGTTCAGCTACGGAGGAATGCCCTTCGACGAGGCCGAGGAGAACGTGCGGTTGTTCTCCGAGAAGGTGATGCCACGGCTGCAAGCCCACGAGATCGACGGCCGAGTCGGTTGCGGATCGGCGCCGACCGAGGTCGCTTCGACGCTGTCGACCACCAACGTGAGCTGGTGAGGTCGGCGGATCGTGGACTTCGGCTTCGACGACGGGCAAGAGCTGCTGCGCGACACCCTTCGTGACTTCGCATCGAGGGAGCTCGCACCGCGCGCCGCCAGGTGGCGAACCGAACCGTTCCCACCCGAGCTCATCTCGCGTCTGGGCGACCTCGGGCTGCTCGGGATGAAGATCCCCGAAGAGTACGGTGGAACGGGCGGGAGCTACGTGGCGCTCGGCATCGCTGCCGAGGAGCTGTCCCGGGGTGACTTCAACGTCAGCTACTTCCTGCAGCTCTCGACGATCGCCGCGATGCTGCTCGCAGATGCCGACGAGTCGATCAAGCAGCGCTGGCTCCCGGCGGTCGCCAGCGGCGACACCACCGTGGCGTTCGGCCTCACGGAGCCGGGCGTCGGCTCCGACGCCGCCAACCTGACATCCACGGCTCGTCGCGACGGCGACGAGTGGGTCGTGAGCGGGGAGAAGGCGTCGATCACCTTCGCCGGGTTCGCCGACGCCTGCATCGTCTTCGCCCGCACCGGCGGCCCCGGCGCCCGGGGGATCTCGATGGTCCTGGTCCCGCTCGACGCCCCCGGCGTGTCGCGACAGGTGTACCAGAGCGCGGGCGGGCACCTCTCTCAGCGCGGATCGCTGTTCTTCGACGACGTCCGGGTGCCGCTGGACCACCAGGTCGGCGCCGAGGGTGCCGGGTTCATCGGGGCGATGGAGGCGTTCGACTTCAACCGGGCGGTCATCGCCCTTGCGTGCATCGGGTCGGCACTTCAGAGTCTCGACGAAACCGTCGCGTACACCAAGCAGCGCATGACGTTCGGACAGCCGCTGGCCAAGCGCGAGGGGGTCGCCTTCCAGATCGCCGAACACCTCTCGCTGCTTCACGCCTCGCGACTGCTGGCGTACGAGGTGCTCACCCTCGCCGACGCCGGCCGCCCGCACACCACCGAGGCCGCGATGTGCAAGTGGCTCGGCCCCAAGCAGTCGGCGGAGGCGATCCACGCCTGCCTGCTGTTGCACGGGTGGCCCGGCTACGGCACCGACCTACCGTTCTCCCAGCGATTGCACGACGTGATCGGGCTCGAGATCGGCGACGGCACACCCGAGATCATGAAAGCGATCATCGCCCGTGAGACGTTCGGGCGCGAGTTCACCTCCTACAAGTGACCATCGAGTGCAGACGAACCACGACACCAACGCCGAGCCAGGCAGCCCGCTCGCACTGACGATCGACCGCGGTCTGGCGACGATCGAGCTGTGTCAACCGCCCGCCAACGCGCTCGGTTCCGCCCTCGTCTCTGCGCTCAACGGAGCCCTCGACGAAATCGAACGCGCCGGCGCCGGCGCCGTCGTCATTCGCTCGACGGTACCCAATGTCTTCGCCGCCGGCGCCGACCTCAAGCTCCTCTCCACCCTCGACCGCGCCGACTTCGGCCGCTACCTCGTCGACCTGCGGCACGCGATCGAGCGCCTTGCAACGCTCGGACCTCCGACCGTGGCCGCCATCGACGGCTATGCACTCGGCGGTGGTCTCGAACTGGCGATGGCCTGCACCATGCGAATCGCCAGTGCCGCCTCTCGCCTCGGCCTTCCCGAAGTCAAGCTGGGACTCCTCCCCGGGGCCGGGGGCACTCAGCGGTTGCCTCGCCTCGTCGGCCGAGGGCCGGCACTCGACATGCTGCTCACCGGTAGGCCGCACGTCGCGGCCGATGCAGAACGGATCGGTCTCGTCGACCTCATCGTGGACTCCGACGACATCGTGACCGAGGCCGAGCGGATCGGGAGGGCATTCGCGGACGGGCCGGCCGCAGCGCTGTGCGCAATCATCCGATGTGTCGATGCGGCACGCGACCTCCCGCTCGCCGCCGGGATGGAGGTCGAAGCCGACGCCGTACTCGACTTGTTCGAGACGGCCGACGCCATCGAGGGAATCTCGGCCTTCCTGGACAAACGAGCCCCCACCTTCTCAAGACGACCCCCTGACCAGTAGCGCACACTGTGCCGCTGCCCGCACGGAGGCGGGCAGCGGCTGGCGCCGTGATGGTCTCATCGCCCGGGGGAACGGGAGGTGATGACCTTCCACAGCACGACGCACCCACGACGTCCGATGCGCCGGACGTGTCGCGGGTCAGCCCGAGAGTGGCCGCTGCGTTCCAACGAGCAGGTCCTGGAATGCGACGTCTTTGTCGACCCGTGGTTCACCCGGCAGACCGAGCACGCGTTCGCCGATGATGTTCCGTTGGATCTGATCGGTCCCACCGCCGATCGAGATGAGGTACGAGGACAGACCGATGTCGTGCATGCGCCCACCCAGGGGCGCATCGTCGCCCCACAGCGTGGCATCGGCGCCGCAGACGCGATACATCGTTTCACGCAGGGTTCGCAGCAGATGGCTGGCGGCGAGCTTGCCGACCGAGACCTCCGGACCGGGCCGGCCGCTGCGCTCGACGGCGGCCTTGGACCTCAGGTCGGTGTATCGCGCGATCTCGAGCAGGGAATGGATCGTCGCGTACTCCTGGCGGATCAGGGGATCGTCCCCCCGGCCGTACTGCTCGACGAGGGCGCGTAGTAGTGCGCCGACCCCACCCGACGGGGTGGCCGTCATCGAGTCGGCGTCACGCACGAGATCGCCCACCCGTGCGCCGAGGTCGGGTTTCGTGATCGACATGCTGCTGCCGGAGCTGCCGAACGAACCGGCTCCGAGCATGGTGCGCTCGTTGGCGAGGGTCGTCAGGGCGACGCCCCACCCGGCACCGACGGCGTCGATCGTGTTCCCGACCGGCACGACGGCATCGGTCAAGAACACCTCGTTGAAGATCGCCCGACCGGTGATCTCTCGGATCGGGCGCACCTCGATGCCCTGCTGATCCATGTCGATCACGAAGTACGTCAAGCCCCGATGCTTGGGCAGCGACGGGTCGGTACGAGCGATCAAGATCCCGTATCGGGCGACGTGCGCACCGGAGGTCCACACCTTCTGGCCATTCACGATCCACTGGTCTCCGTCGCGGACGGCCCTCGTCTGCAACGACGCGAGATCCGAGCCTGACCCCGGCTCGCTGAACAGCTGGCACCAGACCTCGCCGTGCACGATCCCGGGCAAGAACCGATCCTGCTGCTCGGCCGTGCCGTGTGCGAGCAAGGTCGGGCCCGCCAGGCTCGGCGCGATGCCTGCCGGCGGGCCGAGCGCCCCGACCGCCCGACGGGCGGCGTTGACGAGCGGGAGGTCACGGCGATCGAGGCCGAGCCCGTAGCGATCTGCCGGCCACGTCGGGAATCCGTAGCCGGACTCGGCGAGCCGGTCCCACCACTCGCCCAAGGTGAGGTCGGGGTCCCAGTTCGCCTCGAACCATTCACGCGCCGCTGCAGCGATTCCGCTGGCGTCGTCGATGGGGACTGCATCGTCTTCGATCATGAGACACATTATTGCATATGTCTCGTCAATGGTGACGAGGTGAGCCCACCCCGCCTGGATTCTGGCGGATGCGACGGCCACCAGTATCGTGGCGAGGACCACCTTGGCCTTCTCGTCGATGGGCAGTCATCTGCTCGGACACGGCGGTGCTCACAGCGCCCCGAGCGGTTCATCCGCGGACGGAGCTATCTCGCGCGCGTGTCGATCGGACTGCTCACGCCGACGTGAGCGCACGAGCGACGTCGGACCATCGCGCGAGTGACCCTGGATCGCGGGACCAGTCCATCCCGGCGAAGTAGTGGACCACCCTGGTCGCAAGCTTGTCGTATCTGTTCATGATCGCCTCGGCAAGCTCGGACATCGGGGCGCTCACGACGAAGTTGTCGAGGAGTGCGTCGGGCACTTGCTCGGCCATGCCGGCGAGATCTCCGGCTCGCTGTCGTTCGCGGATTCGGTCGGTCGTGCCGGAGGCGCCGAGCTGCTCAAAGATGAAGGCGTAGTTTGATGTCGAGCCGTAGAACGCCACCTGCATCCTCGCGAACTCGCGCCAGCGCTGCTCATCGTCGTCCTGTGGCACGATGAAGGCTGGGACGATCACCTCGAGCTCGTCCACAGGCCGTTGCGCCCTCCCTGCTCCGACAGCGAGGTTCGGGATCACAGTCTCGGCCAGGTACGTCGGGTGGTTGAGTGGATGCACATGCACGCCGTCGGCGACCTCTCCGGCCATCTGGAGCATCCACGGGTTGACCGCTGCAAGGTCGATCGGCGGGTCGGGGACACCGATCGCGCCGGGAGCCCACTGGGGCGGCAAGAGGTCGAGGCGGTAGTAGTCGCCATCGAAGCTGAGCGGTTCATCACCGCGGAACGCGGTGAAGATCGAGCGCATCGCGTTGACGTACTCGCGCAGTCGCGGACCGGGTGGCTCGAACTCGGCACCGTAGCGACGTGTGATGTGGGCCCGCACCTGCGTGCCGAGACCGGCGCGGAAACGACCACCGGTCGCTTCTGCGAGCTCCCACGCGATCGACGCGGTCACCATCGGGCTGCGTGGGAACGCTACGGCGATGCCCGTGAGCAGATCGATGTCCGCGGCGAGCGCCGCCGCACCGCACCCAAGGTATGCGGTCCGGCCGGCCTCCGTCACGACGATCCCACTGAACCCCGCTCGCTCTGCGTCGCGGGCAAACTCCGCCATCGAACGCAATGGCAGCCCACCAACCATGACATCGAGCTTCATCTCGAGCTTCTCCTCAACGAATACTCCGGCACTGGACGACTCGCCGAGTCTGTCACATTCACGGGGGTGGCACCCGACCCAAGGCAAGCTTGTGGACCTTCAGCTCAAGGACACCAGATGAAGCATCTGTCGTGATCTGTAGCATCCTCATGACCAACGTCGGACTAGCACCGAGGAGAACGCATTGCGCGATTCGGACCTTCAATTCCTTGTTCCCACCGATCCGGCCGCCTCGGCCAGCAGGGTCGCCTGCGCGACGGCGCTCCGAGAGCTCGGGCACGCGATCGTCGGACACTCGGTCGACGACGCCGTCCTCGAACGGATCCGCGCACTGGTCCACGACGTCCTGCCGGACGTCGTCAATGCCCCACCCCGCTCGCGCCCGGTCGAGGACATGAAGCGCAGGCTGTTCGACGCCGCCCCGGCGGACGGCGAGAGCCTCGAGCACTATCCCGACTGCATCGTGTCGGGGCCGGCGAATCCGATGGGGATTGCACTGACGTGTCACCGCGATGGCGACGACGCGGCCGCGTCGGTCACCTTCGGTGCCGCGTTCGAGGGCGCCCCCGGCCGCGCTCACGGCGGCATCGTCGCCGCCGCATTCGACGACGTGATGGGATTCGTGCTGTCAATGCTGTCCACACCGGCCTACACCGGTCGGCTCACGGTGAGCTACCTGGGACCGACCCCACTCGGCACTGAGCTCGAGTTCCGCGCCCGCCTACGCGAGCAGGACGGCCGAAAGCTCTGGATCGAGGGCGAGGCGACGGTCGACGGCGATCGCTTCGCCGAGGCGGAAGGATTGTTCATCGCCGTCCCTGCAGAGCACTTCGGGAGCAACGGGTGACCGGGGAGGGTCCGGCGGACATGACGGACGATCACTCGGATCTCCCGGCACGGATCGACGCTGCAAGCGCTCTTCGCCGACTTTCGCATGCGATGATCGCCCATCGAGTCGATGTCGCCCTGCTGCGCCGCATGGCCGACGCGGCCGACCGACTCGCCGCCGAGATCGAGATGCAACCGAGCCGAGATCGCCTCGACGAACTTCTCGGTTCGCCGCGTTTCGCTGCCGCGCTGCAAGGTGGATCGCTGACTCACGTTGTCGAGGACGGCGCCTTCGTCGACCTCTTCCACGACTCGCCGGTCTCCGGCTCAGCCAGTCCGTTCAGCATCGGGCTTCGCATTCGCCGCGAGGGTGACGAGGCGATCGGTGCCGTGATCCTGGCGCCCGGCTGGGAGGGGGCTCCCGGCCGGTGCCACGGCGGTGTGGTCGCCGCATGCGTCGACGAGACCATCGGCGGCCTCCTCCCCGTCATCGGGACGATGGCCTTCACCGGGCAGCTCACCCTCAACTACGTCGCGCCGTGCCCACTGGGCGAGCCGATCGAGTTCCGCGCCCGACTCGACCGTCGGGAAGGCCGCAAGCTCTACATCAGCTGCACCGGAGAGGGCCGAGGCGGCACCTTCGTGGAGGCCACGTCAGTGTTCATCGCTGTCGAGCTCGGCGATCTCGATTCCTTCTTCGGCGACCACCGTCCGTCGTAGCTGAGAGAGCCCACCGGCCGGCGCTCCTCGACGCTGAGAGAACTGCCGCAAGGCGCCATCCGACCCGTTCAGACACTTATCGGACGGGGCGAGCCGGCGGTGAACGACATGGGTCGCCACTGAGAGTCAACCGCTTGGAGGGCGGCCGCTCGACAGCGCCCTCCGCCAGAATGCCCTCCTGACGGCCCCGCAAATCAAAGCAATTGGGGTGGGACGGCGCGTGCTTCGACGGCGTGCTTCGGCGGAGGTTCCTCCCACCAGCGCCTGGCCTTCAGGTGTGCGGGCGGGAGGGTGCCGTGGATCAGAACGGCCTCACCGGGGCGGACTTGGCGGAGGAGATGGAATGGGGTGAGTGCCTCCCGGTGGGTCGACTCCGAGATGCTGCGGCGGGTGCCGCCGCCGACGTCGTAGGAGACGGAGCGGTGTGAGACGTCTTCGTCGCCGAGCAGGCGGGACACGTAGTCGAGGGTGGCCGCGTCCGAAGCTCCCGAGAACACGACCTTGGTGAGGTGGTTGGTGAGCACGCTGTCGGACAATCGTCCGTAGGCAGCGTCGAGCTGTGCTTTCGACTGCCAGATGGTGACGAGCAGGATCCCGATGCCCGCACAGGTCGCGGCCACCTCGGGGAGCCATGCGAGGGGCATGTTGCCGGCCTCGTCAACGACCATCAGCAGTGGGCGGCCGAGGCCAGTGCCGGCGATGTCCGCCTGGTAGGCCTGGTCCTTGAGATCGCCGAGGAGGCCACCGAGCACTGGTGCGAGTCGCTTCTGGTCGTCGAGTGGGGCGACGAGGTAGAGCGTGTTCGCGCCGTCCTTCTGGCTGGTGAGCCACTCGAGGTCGACGCAGTGCTGGCCTCGTGGGATCGTGGCGGAGTGGTGGACGGCGGGGTCGAGCCATGCCTGCACGACGGTCTGCACGGTGGCGTAGACCGAGGATCGGACCCGCTCGTCGAGGTTCCAGACTGCGTCGAGTTGGATCATCGCGGCGCCGGCCGCCTGGCATTCGGCGGGTGTGCCGGACTGCTTCACGTCGGCGAGGAGTTCGGTGATCTCGTTCTCCTCGCCCTTGTTCGGGATGTCCTTCGTGAACACCCTGTGCCGCCCGGAAAGTGGCGCGTGGGTGCTGACCAGGGCGGATGCCGCCATCCTGGTGCGCCGTGTTTCGCATTCTCTACCTGCTCTTGGCCAGCCTCGCTCGGTTGGCGGTGCGCTCTGGACGTTCCAAGGACCTCGAGCTCATCGTGCTTCGCCATCAGAACGCCGTGCTGCGACGCCAGATCGGCCGGCCCGTGCTCACCGACGGCGACCGGACACTGCTCGGCGCGATCGCAGCCGCTCTGCCCCGCCGGCTACGTCACGGCTGGATCGTCACGCCCGAGACGCTGCTTCGATGGCACCGCCAACGAATCGCCCGACACTGGACCCAGCCGCCCGCGCGACGCACCGGCCGACCGCCCACCAGCGCCGAGCTGCGCGAGCTGATCGTGCGCTTGGCGACGGAGAACCCGACGTGGGGACACCGCCGCATCCAGGGCGAACTCGGCCGACTCGGCCACACGATCGCCAAGACCACCGTCTGGCAGATCCTCACGGACAACGGCATCGAACCCTCGCCGGACCGGTCCGAGGTGACCTGGAGCGAGTTCTTGCACTCCCAAGCAGCGATCGCCTGTGACTTCTTCACCGTCGACACCGCTGCTCTTCGCCGCTACTACGTCCTGTTCTTCATCAAGGTCGACACCCGCGAAGTGTTCTACGCCGGCGTCACTGCGAACCCCACCGGCGCCTGGACCACCCAAGCAGCGCGCAACTTGTTCCTGCGCCACGGCGAGCAGCTCGACGGTGCCCGGGCACTGGTTCGCGACCGCGGGAGCCAGTTCGTTGCGAGCTTCGATGAGATCTTCCGGACCGAAGGCGCCAAGATCCTCAAGACTCCGGTGCGGACCCCGGTCGCCAACAGCTTCGCTGAGCGTTGGATCGGCTCGATCCGACGAGAGCTCCTCGATCGGACCATCATCTGGAACCGCCGCCAGCTCGAACGAATCGTGGTCGACTACGTCGAGCACTACAACCAGCACAGGCCCCACCAGTCCCTACATCAGCGACCGCCGACGCCGGTCCGCGATCCACCCGAAGCTCAGCCAGCGACTGTCACAGTGCTCCGAACTCCCAGGTGCGACGGCCTCGTCAACGAATACCGAAACGCCGCCTGACCAGCCACGACCGACTTTCCGGGCGGCACACGAGAGCAACGACATCAACACCGCAGAGGAGATGGAGGCGCGGCGAGCGATCAAGGACTGCGACAAGCGCATTGCGAACTTCGAAACCGCCCTTGGGGTCACCGAGGACGCCGACACCATCGCCGGCTTCGCGCGTCAGATCGAACGTACGCGTGCGGAGCGCAAGAACGCCGAACTCCGGCTCCGGCGGCTGACAACCGGCAGGGGCATGACCGAGGACGAGATCCGAGAGGTCGTTCAGAACCTCGCCGACGCAGTGGCACTGTTGTCGGCCGCTTCGCCCGAGGATCGTCGCCGGGTGTACGAGGCAGCCCAGCTCGAGGTCCTCTACGACCACGAGAACCAGCGTGCCCAGCTCTCGGTCGCACCGAGGGTTAGTGGTGGTGTCGGAGGGGGGACTTGAACCCCCACGCCCTTGCGGGCACTAGCCCCTCAAGCTAGCGCGTCTGCCTATTCCGCCACTCCGACGTGGCCCGACAGTCGTGCTGTCGGCTGGACGAGTTTAGCGCATCCGGGCCGGGTGCGGAACCACCCTCGTCGTCCGGCTCCGGCGCTCAGCGCTGGCCGATGGTGATCGCCTCGATCGGGAACGTCCCGTCGAGGCGGGGGCTGTAGCCGCCGACCCGGTCGGACAGGGCCACGCGGGCCTTGAGCTGGGCGATCGGGACGATCGGCGACAGGCGGAGCACCTCCTCCTCGACACCGGCGTAGCGCGCCAGGCGGGCGGTGAGGTCCTCGGTCGAGCGGGCCGCGGCCAACGCCTCGTCGACGACATCGGAGGCGAGACCGACGCCGTTGTCCAGCGACGTCGACGCGAAGTTCGGCCCCAGGTACGCGTCGGGCGACGGGTAGGAGCCGACCCAGCCGTAGTGGTACAGCTCCAGCTCCCCCGCCGTCTTCGCCGCCTCGAACTCGGGCAACGACAACACCCGGACCTCGGTGGGGATCCCCACAGCCTCCAGGTCGGCGGCGACCGCCTCGGCGACCGCCTCCTCGACGTCGCCGTCGAGGGTGTCGACCGAGATCGTCGGCACGTCGCCGTCGGGGTACAGGCCGTTCACGATCCGCTCGGCGGCGTCGGGGTCGTGGTCACACACGCCGGCGCACGAGGCTCCGCGGTAGCCCGACAGCCCGCCGGGGACCACGCCGTCGAGGGCGGTCGCCCCCTCCCCCAGCACCTCGGCGACGATGGCGTCACGGTCCACCGCGTGCACGATGGCTCGGCGGAACCGCCGGTCGGCGAACGTCGGGTTCTCCAGCTCCAGGGCGTAGAACAGCTCGGCGTGGAAGTCGCTGAACGCCTGGCGGCCGATGCCGGACAGGTCCTCGTCGACCCGGGTCGACGGCACCATGGCCCAGTCCAGCTCGCCGTCGACGAACGCGTCGAACGCGGCGTCGGCCTCCGTGTAGCGCTCCAGGTACACCGACGCCACGCCGACCGAGCCCGGATCGACCGGCCGTAGCACCACGGAGTCCTCGTCGACCGCAACCACCTTCATCGGCCCGCTGGTCGCCAGCTGGCGGGGCGCGATCGTCCCGTCGAGCAACAGGCCGGGAGCGACCGACTCGGGGGCGACGCCGAACGACGGGCCGGCGAGCAGCGCCGGCAGATCGGCGAACGGCTCGGTCAGGTTCACGTCGACGGTGAACGGGTCCTGGGCCACGAGACCGGTGAGGCGGTCGGTCGTCTCGTCGATGGCGAACTCCTCGAACCCGGACACCGACTCCAGCCGCAGCGCGACCAGCGACTCGGCGCCGCCGGCGGCGACCCGCTCGAAGCTGGCGATCACGTCGTCGGCGTCGACCGGGGTGCCGTCGCTGAACGTGGCGTCCTGGCGGAGCCGGAACCGCCACGTGAGCCCGTCGTCCGATGCCTCAAACGACTCGGCCAGCGCGGGCTCGACCTCGGTCGAACCGGGGGCGACGGTCGTCAGGCCGTCGTAGAGGAGGTCGGCGACGATGTCGGCATCGACGCGACCACCGGTGACCGCGGCCGGGTCGGCCGGGACGGGGTCGAGCACACCCATGCGCAGCACGTCGGCCGGCCCGGAGAGCACCGTCGCCGGCTCGGTCCGCTGTTGGGCGGCGGCCGCCTCCTCGGCGGTCGGCGGGCCCGACGGCTCGACCACCGCCTCGACGGTGCCGGTCTCGAGGCCCAGCGTGGTGCGCACACCGAACCACACGACGAGCAGCAGCGCTGCAACGCCGATGGCCCCGATGGAGATGCGCGTGTCCACCACGATCACTTCGGTCGCCGTTCCCGCTCCGTTGAGGTCAACCCGCTGGTCCGCCGACCTCAGGGCCTGTGCCGCGCCGCGCGTCAGCGGGCGCGACGCCGCTCAGGCGTCGATGATCAGCGCGAGCCCGATCGTGCTGAACGCGAACACGAGCGCGGCGACGATCGTGATGCGGTCCAGGTTCTTCTCGACCACGGTCGAGCCCGACGCCGTGGCGCCGAGACCGCCACCGAACATGTCGGACAGACCGCCGCCCTTCCCGCTGTGCAGCAGCACCAGCAGGATCAGGAGCAGGGACACGACGACCTGGACGAAGACGACGAGGGCAACCAGCACGACGTCGATGCTACCAAGCCCGGCCCGCCACCCGGTGGCGCCCCCGGCGGCCAAGGTCGATCGGCACCCGCCGCCGACCTGGGTGTTCACCACATCCCCACCGTTGAAGAGGCCCCGCTCGCTAGCGTGGTCCCGATGTCCTGCCCGACGAGCGCTTGCCGACTGACGACCCCGATCGGACCTCACCGCTGTCCCGGCGCGCCCGGGCACGCGGTCGACGGGCCCGGGTCGCGTCGCGCCGTACCGACGGGCCTCACCCACATCGACACCGCGGGCACGCGGGCGTCCGGCAACCGCTGAGCTCCCCTTCCGAGGCATCGATGAACCACACCCTGCTCTCGTTCCACGCGCACCCGGACGACGAGGCCATCTTCACCGGCGGCCTCCTCGTCCTCGCCCGCCGCGCCGGCTGGCGCACCGTGGTCGTGTTCGCCACCGACGGCTCCCGGGGCGGTCCCGGCGACCCCGACGCGATCGTCGCGCGACGGCGCGCCGAGGCGGCCGTCGCCGCCGGCGAGCTCGGCGTCGACGCCGTCGAGTTCCTCGGCTACCGCGACTCCGGCATGGCCGACGAACCGACCAACCACGACGACGGCGCCCTCGCCCGGGCCGACATCGACGAGGTCGCCGCCCGGTTGGCCGGCGTCGCCCGCCGCCACGGGGCCGAGGCGATGACCAGCTACGACGACCGCGGCGTGTACGGCCACCCCGACCACGTCGCCGTCCACCGCGCCGCCCGCGCGCTCCGCGCGGCCGGCGACGTCGCCGAGCTCCACGAGGCGACCCTCGACCGCGACCGCCTCCACGCCATCCGGGCGTCGCTCGTCGCGGACGGCTGCCTGAGCGACGCCGCATGGCCCACCGACCGGATCGACCGGCTCGGCGCCACCGACCCAGTCGGAATCACCGGGGTCGACGTCGGCCACGTCCTCGACGCCAAGCGTCGCGCCATCGCCGCCCACGCCAGCCAGGTCCTC
>JAXHUH010000168.1:0-22806 GCA_034211175.1 Actinomycetota bacterium | reverse complement strand
CTCGCTCGCCGGCTGGTCCTCGCTCGCCGGCTGGTCCTCGCTCGCCGGCTGAGCCTCGCTCGCCGGCTGAGCCGGTCGAGCTGCGTTCAGCTGGGCTGCGCCGGTCGAGCTGCGTTCAGCTGGGCTCCGCCGGTCGAGCTGCGTTCAGCTGAGGCTGGGCCGAGCTCACCTGGAGGCGGGCGGCGTCGAAGGTGCGCCACCCCCATCGGGGCGGTCCTGTGCCCGAAGTCGGGCACAGCAGAGTCCCCGGGGCGGAAGGACCCGGTGGCCGTCGTACGCTGGTGGGCTGCCACCCGCGCCGATCGGACGGAAGGCCTCGGGCGGAGTGCCACGTCGCGTCGAGAGGAGCTCATCGAGCCATGTGCGGGATCATCGCGGTTCTCCGGCGCCGGTCGAGTCGGCCGGTCCCGGACGTCTCCGAGATCGTGGCCGCGCTCGACGTGGCCGTCACCGCACTGGACGGTGTCACAGAGCCCCACGCCGGTGACCACGACCTCGAGGGCACGCTCGAGGCCGTGCGCGCCCCACTCGTCGAGGTCGACACCCTCCTGCGTGGCGCACCCGGCGTGTCCGCGCTGCTCGCCGACCGGGGCCTCGCCGGCGCCGCGGCCACCCGGCTCGAGCGCATCGCCGACGGCGTCGGCCGGCTCGAGGCCGAGTTCGACCGCCGTGCCGCCCGCACCGGTGGCGTCGGGCTGGAGTCGATCAACGCCGCGTTCGTGCGCTGCCGCGACGCGCTGTGGGCCGTCCAGCAGGACCGGCTGCGCACCGCCCGTGAGGTCGACGCCCTCGCCGGGCCGGCGCCGTCGATGTCCGCGATCGAGGTCTACCTGTCGATCCAGGAGGCCCTC
This sequence comes from Actinomycetota bacterium, assembly GCA_034211175.1. Classification (GTDB taxonomy): domain Bacteria; phylum Actinomycetota; class Acidimicrobiia; order Acidimicrobiales; family CAIXPF01; genus JAXHUH01. The sequence goes on along the minus strand of JAXHUH010000168.1, from coordinate 21,955 downwards.
TCCGCACTCGACCGCCTCGAGGTCCGGGGCCGCGACTCGGCGGGCCTCCACGTCCTCGTCATCGACCACGGCCTCGACCTCGACTCGCCGACCGTCGCCGCGCTCCTCGAGGAGCGCACCGCCGACGACCTCTTCGGCACGTGCTCGGTGCGGGTCACGCCCGAGGGCCACCTGAGCTTCGTCTACAAGGCCGCGGCCGAGATCGGCGAGCTGGGCGACAACACCGCGTCGATGCGCCGCGACCTGCGCAACGACGACCTGCTGCGTCGGGCGGTCGCCGCGGACACCGCCCGTGCGGTCGTCACCGGCCACACCCGGTGGGCCAGCGTCGGCATCATCAGCCAGGCGAACGCCCACCCGCTCAACGCCGAGGAGATCGACCAGCGCGGCGGCCCGTACGTGACCGCCGCCCTCAACGGCGACGTCGACAACTTCGCCGACCTGAAGGCGGCCCACGGCCTGCGCATCCGCAGCGAGATCACGACCGACGCCAAGGTGATCCCGACGTTGGTGTCGCGACGCCTCGCCGGCGGCGCAGAGCTCGTCGAGGCGTTCCGCGAGACCGTCGCCACGCTCGAGGGCTCGGTCGCCATCACCGCCAACGCGGCCGCCGACGGCGAGACGCTGCTGTGCGCACTGCGGGGCAGCGGCCAGGCCCTCTACATCGGCCTCGCCGAGGACTCCACGATCGTGGCCAGCGAGCCGTACGGCGTCGTCGAGACCGCCGGCCGTTACCTGCGGATGGACGGCGAGACCCCGGGCAACCTCGACAACCCGACCGCGAGCCGCGGCCAGGTCATCGCCCTCGACGCCCGCACGGCGGGTGACCTCGCGTCGATCCGCCGGGTCGCCTATGACGGCACCGAGCTGGCGGTCCGCGAGGACGAGCTCCTCGTCCCCCAGATCACGACCCGCGACATCGACCGGGGCACCGCGCCGCACTATCTCCTCAAGGAGATCTCCGAGGCGCCGTCGTCGTTCCGCAAGACGCTGCGGGGCAAGCTCGTCGGCGTCGACGACGACCTGCGGGTCGAGCTGCCGGCGGGCACGCTGCCCGACGACGTGCGGGCCGCGCTCGCGGACGGCTCGGTCAACCACGTCTCCGTCATCGGCCAGGGCACCGCCGCGGTCGCCGGCCAGAGCCTCGCGGCCGCCCTCACCGCGGCGGTCGGGCCCCGGCGTCTGCGGGTCGAGGCGCTGCCCGCCACCGAGCTCAGCGGGTTCACGCTCCGTCACGACATGTCCGACACGCTGGTCATCGCCATCAGCCAGTCGGGCACCACGACCGACACCAACCGCACGGTCGACCTCGTACGGGCGCGGGGCGCCCGGGTCATCTCGATCGTGAACCGGCGGGGGAGCGACCTCGTCGACAAGTCCGACGGCGTCCTCTACACGTCCGACGGGCGCGACGTGGAGATGAGCGTGGCGTCGACGAAGGCGTTCTACTCCCAGATCGCCGCCGGCTTCCTCCTGGCCATGGCCATCGCCGACATCGTCGGCGCCGACGGTTCGGCCGAGGCCGACACCGCCGAGGAGCGCCAGGCCGTGCTGACCGCGCTGCGCACGCTGCCCGACGCCATGGTCGAGGTGCTCGGCACCCGGGGCGAGATCGCCGATGCCGCCCGCACCCACGCGCCGTCTCGCCGCTACTGGGCCCTCGTCGGCAACGGCACGAACCGCATCGCCGCCCAGGAGCTGCGGATCAAGCTGTCGGAGCTCTGCTACAAGTCGATCGCCTGCGACGCGACCGAGGACAAGAAGCACATCGACCTGTCCTCGGAGCCGCTGATCCTCGTGTGCGCGGCCGGACTCACCGGCTCGACCGCCGACGACGTCGCCAAGGAGGTGGGCATCTACCGGGCCCACCGGGCGGCGCCGATCGTGATCGCCACCCGCGGCGAGGAGCGGTTCACGGCCGCCCTGGCCCGCCTGACGGTGCCCGAGACCCATCCCCGCCTCGCCTTCGTGCTCGCCACCATGGTCGGGCACCTGTTCGGCTACGAGGCCGCCCTGGCCATCGACTCCCTCGCCGTACCCCTGCGAGAGGCGCGGGCCGCGGTCGAGTCGGCCACGACCCGGGTCGCGGCCGACGGCGACCCCGACGACCTGCTCCGCCAGCTCCGGCCCGCGTTCGAGCCGGTGACCGCGCGGTTCCACGACGGTCTCCGCTCGGGCAACTACGACGGTCACCTCGAGGCCAACACCGCGGTGCGGGTGGCGTCGCTGCTGCGCTACGCCACCGGCGTGTTCCCGCTCGGGGCCTACCAGCTCGAGTACGGCAAGGTCGGCACGCCGAGCGTTGTCGTCGAGGACCTGACCCGGGCGCTGACCGACGCCATCGACCAGCTCACCCGGCCGGTCGACGCCATCAAGCACCAGGCCAAGACGGTCACGGTCGGCATCTCCCGGTCCGAGGAGGGCCTGCTCCAGGTCCCGCTGGTCCACTCGGTGCTCACCGCCGGCGCGGCCCGCGACCGGCTCAGCTACGAGACGCTGCGGACGCTCGCTGCGCTCGACCCGCTCGTCGACGAGGTGACCGGCTGGACCCGGTACCGGATCGAGGGCCGCGTCGATGACGGCGGCGCCACGATCTCGGTCGTCGACCGCGGCGGCATCGCCCTCGACCTGCCGCTGCGCACCGAGCGCAGCCCGCAGCTGCGGGGCTCGAAGCACCGGGTCGCCACCGAGCGGGCGGTGCTGGTGACCCGGGGCTACGACGGCCGGCTGCTGGTCATCGTGCCCGAGGTCAAGGACGCCCAGGTCGTCGGGATCACGCTGCTGCACGTGCGCTTCGCCGACGACCTGGCGGTGCCGACGCTGCGCAGCGCGCTGAGCGGCTACCGCAAGCGCTACACGTCGCTCGTCGACGCGGTCACCGAGACCGAGCCGAGCTTCCGCGACGACCTGCTCGCCGCCCAGCCGACCGCCGACCTCTTCGTCGAGCCCGTCCCCCTCCTCGCCCAACGCTGGCGCGCCTGACCCGGCGTCGGCGGCCAGGCTCGGCGCGCTCGCCCCGGCGTGCACAACGGCGCCGTGACCCGTCGGTTCGCCACGCCGGTTCGGTCACGGTGTACGACGGCTCCGGGCGTCGGTACGGTCGAGCAGCTGGCACCGGGACGAGAGGACGACGACGGCCGTCACCGCGAGCGAGGCTCGAGAGCAGCTCCTGTCGCTGATCGCCCAGGTCAACGACGACCGCACGACCATCGAGCTCGTGTCGCCCGCCGGCAACGCCGTGCTCATGGCGCTCACGAGTACCGGGCCCTGGAGGAGACCGCCCACCTGTTGGTGTCGCCGGCCAATGCGCGACACCTCCTGGAGAGCCTCGACCAGGCGCGACGCGGTGAGTTCGAGGAGCACGAGCTGGACCGGTGACTCGGCTCGGCAACCTCGTCGCCATCGCGACCAGGTGGACGGCATGGTGATCGTCCGGGCCCGGTACCACGACGAGTGAGGCGTGCCCGGGGTCGGCGCTGCCAGACGTCTGCGCTCCGTGCGGCGATGATGGTGGTGTGATCGGGATCGGGATCGACGCCGTCGACGTGGCCAGGATGCGGGCGATCGTCGCCCGGCGGCCGGGGTTCGTGACCCGGGTGTTCACCGACGCCGAGCAGGCCTACGCCGAGTCGGCCAAGGACTCGGCCGAACGGTACGCGGCCCGGTTCGCGGCCAAGGAAGCGGTCCTCAAGGCCCTCGGCGTCGGGTTGTGGAAGGCGAAGCTGTCCGAGATCGAGGTCGTGCGCGACGCCGAGTCGGGCGCGCCGGCGCTGAGGCTGACCGGCGCCGCCGCCGACCTCGCCACCGAGCGCGGCGTCGGCCGATGGCTGGTGTCGCTCACCCACACCGACACGATCGCCCAGGCCGTGGCGGTCGCCCTCGCCGACTGAGCTGCGGCGCCGGCTCCCCGGTTCAGGTCGGGCGGAGGGCGAGCAGGCGGCGCGAGGTCTCGTAGAAGACGTCGGGTCGGGCGAGGATGCCGTTCGGGCTGGACGGGTCGGCCAGCGTCTCGAGCGTGGCGCGGTCGTCCGCGTCGAGGAGGTCGGTCTCCATCTCGGCCATGCGCACGACGTGGGCGCGGACGTGTTGGCGGGCGTCGACCGACAGCGGCGGGTCGATCCGGTGGCGCACGACCCGCTCGGCCACGATCTCGAGGCCGGCGGCCGCGACGGCGCCCGGCAGCGCGGCGGGCGGCGCACCCTCGTGGCCGTTGGAGCCCAGCGTGGCGATCCAGTGCGCCGATGCCGCATCGACCCGCTCGGCGAGGCCGGGCCGGCCGAGGTCGAGGTCGGCGGGGAGGAACCGCCACGGGTCGGCGAACTCGGCCAGGGCGATGAGACCGCCGGGGCGGAGCCGGTGACGCAGCCGGTCGAGCGCGGCCGCCGGGTCGGCGACGTGGTGGATCACCATCGACGCCCAGACGAGGTGGGCCTCCGGGGCTTCGTCGACGCCGTCGGGCAGCGACGCCGCCATCGTCGTCACCCGATCGTCGACGCCGAACCGGGCGGCCCGTCGCTCGGCGCGGGCGAGCAGCTCGGGCGACGGGTCGACGGCCACCACCTGTGCGTCCTCGTAGGCGAGCGCGAGGGCACACGCCCCGACCCCGGGCCCGCTGCCGACGTCGAGCACGGTGCGCACGGTCGTCCCCCACGACGTGCACACCTCCCCGAGCCACGCCAGGGCCTCGTCGAGCATGGGCATCGCCAGGTCGCCCTCGAGCTCGAGGCGATCACCCATGGCGTCCCAGTCGAGCTCGTCGTGATCGTGAGGTCCGCCGTGCCCGTGCCCGTCGTGGCCGTGGCCGTGATGGTCCCCGGCGGTGGTGTCGGTCGCGTTCGTGCCCATGCCGCGACGGTAGTCAACGCCGTCTCGTGTGGCATGAGAGCTTGCAGAATTGGCAAGGGTCCGTCGGGAGTCGATGTCGGCCGGGATCGAGGGCGGCTGCTGCCGTGGGGGCGGCCGGTGTGGCCGGCCGCCCCCACGCTTACGCGGCGGCGCGGTTGCTGAACGGGCTGTCGATGAGGAAGCGCCACGAGCCGTCGGCCTGGCGGCGCAGCACCTCGGCCCCGATGTCGGCGATCGGCGTGCCGTTGCCCTGGTCGATCGACCACCGGGTGCGGGTGAGTGCGATGTCGCCGGTCTCGACCACGTCGAGCACCTCGACCGACATCGTCCCGCCGAGCTCGAGGAAGCCGGCGAGCCCCTCGCGCCTCGCGAGCCCGGTGAGGCTCGTCCCGGGCTCGGGGACCAGCGCGCCGTCGTCGTCGAAGAGGGCGGACAGGCCGTCGAGGTCGCGAGCGTTGTACGCCTCGGCGAGATGGCGGAGGGGGTGGGTGAGGCGTTCGTCGTGGCTGGCCGGGGTGTCGGGCATCGATGCTCCCTGGGTCCGGATCGGTGGAATGGACTGTCGAGTCCATTCTTGCGAGAACAACTGGACTGTCAAGTCCATTCTGTGGTGGGATGACCGACATGGCCCCCGACGACCTCCGCTCGCATCCCCGCGGCGAGCGGCGGCTGACCGCGAAGGGGCGGGCGACGCGCGACCGGATCGTCGATGCCGCCGCGGACCTCGTCGTCGTGCGCGGTGTGGCCGGGCTCTCGCTCGACGAGGTGCTGGAGGTGACCGGCACGTCGAAGTCGCAGCTGTACCACTACTTCGACGACCGCTCCGACCTGGTCCGCGCCGTCATCGCCCGCCACGGCGAGCGGATCCTCGGCCCCCACGGCGCCGTCCTCGCCTCGGCTCCCGGGTGGGAGGCGCTGGCGGCCTGGCGCGACCTGGTCGTCGAGACGACCGAGCTCGCGGGATGTCACGGCGGTTGCCCGGTCGGCTCGCTGGCCAACGAGCTGGTCGAGCTCGACCCGGCGGCCCGCCACGACCTCATCGTGGTGTTCGACGACTGGACCGGGCTGCTCGCAGGGACGCTTCGCCGGATGGTCGAGGTCGGCGAGCTCGACGAGGACGCGCCGGTCGACGACCTGGCGTTGGCGACGATCGCCTCACTCCAGGGTGGATCGCTCCTGGCGAAGACGACGCTGACCACCCGCCCGGTGGAGGTCGCCCTCGACACCGCGCTCGCCCACGTCCGCAGCTACGCAACAGTCGCGCCGGTGGGCGAGGAGTGAACCGACGGAGCTGAGACGGCAGGCGAGGTCAGCTCGTCGTGAGGTGGTCCACCAACTCGGCGGCGAAGGTGCGGCGGGACGGGGCGCTGGTGTGATCGCCCGGGATCACGGCGAGGTCGGCGTTCGGGAGGTGGTCGACGAGCTCGCCGGCACTGGCGCGGTGGTGGTCGTCCTCGCCGACGACCACCCGGATCGGCACCGTGATGGCGGCCAGCTCGTCGGGGTCGGTGGCCGTCGGACTGTCGAGGACCCGCTCGAGGGCGACGACGTCGGCGTCGATCCGGACGAGGTACTGCTGGATCCGCCAGAACTCGGAGCCCTTCTCGTGGTCGGGGTAGCCGGCGAAGAGCCGGTGGAACCACGTGTCGGGCGGTGTGTTGGCGATGACGCCCCGGTAGCTGGTGCCGGCGAGCACGGCCCGCCGAGGCGTCGCCCCGAGCGTCATCATCCGGGCCACGGTCCGGGCGCCGATCGAGTAGCCGCCGAGGTCGTAGTCATCGAGGCCGAGATGGTCGAGCAGGTCGAGCCCGTCGTGGGGGAGGACGTCGGCGCCGTAGCGGTCGGGGTCGGTTGGCGCCTCGCTGCGGCCGTGGGCCCGCAGGTCGGGGGCGATCACCGCGAACCCGGCCTCGTTGAGCCGCTCGACATGACGTGAGCGCTTCCACGCCATCGTGGCGCTGGACAGGAACCCGTGGAGCAGCACCAGTGGCCGCCCGGCGCCCCACACGTGGTACGCCAGCTCGACCCCGTCCCGTGCCGTGAACCGGTTGATGCCCTCGTCCATCGACGACGACCGTAGAACCCCGGCGTCGTCCAGGCCCTCGTTCAGCCGTCGAGGAGGGCGGGGAGGTCGGCGAACGAGTCGATGACGTGGTCGGGCGCCTCGTCGACCTCGTCGAGCTGGGACTCGCGGAACTTACCGGTCCGGACCTGGATGCCGACGAGACCGTTGGCCTGCGCGGCGAGCACGTCGGAGCGGATGTCGTCGCCGACCATGGCGACCTCGCCGGCGTCGAGGCCGAGCTCGTCGAGCGCGGTGGCGAAGAACGTGGGCGACGGCTTGCCCATCACGGTCGCCTCCCGCCCGGTCACCGATTCGAGCCCGGTCACGAACGCGCCGGAGTCGAGGGCGAGGCCGTCGTCGGTCTGCCACGAGCTGCCCTTGTGCATGGCGACGAACGCCGCGCCGCCGTCGAGGAGGCCGAACGCATGGTTCAGCCGCTCCCAGGTGAACGCGGGACCGGCGCCACCGATGACCACGACCTGCGCGTCGGCGCCGGTGTCGGCGGTCACGTCGATCCCGTCGAGGTCGGCGACGACGTCGCCGTCGCTCACCAGGTAGACCCGCTCGCCCGGGTGGTGGCTGCGCAGGTAGGCGGCGGTGGCGGCCGGCGCGGTGACCAGCTCGTCGGCGACGACCTCGAACCCGAGCGAGCCGAGCACCTCGACGAGTGATGCCCGGGTCCGCGACGTCGTGTTGGTCACGAACCGCACCGGCAGTGCGCGGCGGCGCAGCTCGTCCAGCGCCTCGGGCGCCCCGTCGATGGCCGACGTGCCGACCTTGAGCACGCCCTCGATGTCGATCAGCAGTCCCCGGATCGCGGCCATGGGCCACCCTAGGCAGGGCGCGAACGCCGAGATGCCGGGCGAATCGTGAACGCCGGATAACACTTCGGGCCGTTCCGTGCCCGTGGTGGGCGTGCAGGATCAACGGGTGGAGGACGACCGGCTCGCGCCGTTCGCCGAGGCGTTCGAGCGGACGCACGAGCGGTTGTGGCGGGCGCTGCTCGCCTACTCGGGGCGAGCGGACATCGCCAGCGACGCCGCGGCCGAGGCCTACGCCCAGGCCGTGCGCCGGGGTGACGCGATCGACGATGTCGACGCCTGGGTGTGGCGGGCCGCGTTCAAGATCGCGGCCGGTGAGCTCGCCCGCGGCGGGGCCGCGTCCGGGCCGCCGCCGGAGCTGCCCGTCGAGGCATCGGAGCCGGCGTGGGAGCTGATCGAGGCGCTGGCCCAGGTCACGCCCCGCCAGCGGGAGGTGCTGGTGCTCCGCCACGTCGGCGGGTTCACCGCACCGGAGATCGCCCGCCGGCTCGACACCTCTGCCGGGTCGGTCCGCGTCTCGCTCCTGCGCGCCCGACGCACGCTGCGCAACCTCCTGGAGGCCGACGATGACTGACGACCGATCCGACCTCGACCGCCGCTTCGCCGACCTCGACACCGTCCCGGTCCCCCCGTGGCGGGAACACACGCTGGCGAGGCTCGACGACCCCTCCGAGGTCGACGTGGTCCCGGCAGACCCCGGGCGTCGACGCCGACCGGTCCTGGTCGCGGCGGCAGCCGTTGCAGCGCTGGCCGGCGTCGGGATCGCGCTCCGGCTCGACGACGGGTCGTCGACCGCCGAGGTCTCGGTCGGTGACCGCGAGCCGACCTCCGAGGTGTCGACGAGCGACACCGGTCTCGCGTCGGAGGGCCGGGCGACGACGGTGCCCGACGCTGAGGAGCTTCCGCTCGATGATCGACTCCTCGTGTGTCCCCCGGTGTTGCTCGACGTCAGCCGGTTGGACGAGCCGGTCTCGTTGGAACGGACAGCGCCCACGCCGGGCGCTGCGGAACCGTACGAGCTCACGTGGCTGGTCGGCGGCGTGGCGGTCCACGTGCGACATCCGCTTCCCGCCGATCCGGTGGCGATGCCGACGACGACCGAGGAGATCACCCTCGCCGACGGGCGGACCGCGCTGCTCGCCGAGGGGCGGATGGCGTCGCTGCTCGTCGCCGGGAGCGACGTCGTCGTCGATGTGCGATCGCCGGGTTCGAACGAGCTGGGATGCGAGGCCTTTCGCCTGTCGGCCAGCGGCGACGGCAGCCGCGAGGTGCTCCTGGACGCCGCCGAGCGGGTCGAGGTCCGCGCGCCGGAGGCGACGGTCACCGTGCCCGATGTCGTCGGTCTGCCGCTCGTCGTCGCGCAGGACCGGCTCGCTCGCGCGGGTCTGGTGTCCGCCGGGGACGTCGAGTGGTCGTCGTCGGTCCGCCGCATCGAGGTCCAGGGAACGCAGCCGGGTGCGGTCGTTGACATCGGCACCACCGTCGTCCTGTCGGCTTCACCGCCGCTACCGCTCGACGACCGCCTGCTGATGTGCCCACCGGCGCTTCTCGATCTCAGCGGCCTCGATGTCGACTGGTCTCTGGCGCCCGGACCGAGGAGCTGGGACGGTCCCGAGAGCTACGACCTGAGGTGGCAACAGGGCGAGGTCGAGGTGCGGCTGCTCTACCCCGCCCCCTCCGTGAGAACCGCCGGCGGTGAGCCGTCGGAGGAGATCACCTTGGCGGACGGCCGGATGGGCACGCTCTGGAGCGGTTCGACCCTCGACGTGTTCACGTCGGGGCGGGAGGCCCCGGACTGCGACCGGTTCCAGGTGTCGGCCACGGGTCCCGGCTACCGGGAGGTCGTGCTCTCGGTCGCCGAGCAGGTCCACCTCCGGGTCCCGGCGATCCCCGTCGCCGTGCCCGAGGTCGTTGGCCTCGACGTCCTCGACGCACAGAACGTGCTGGCACGTGCCGGTCTGGTGCCGACCGGCCACATCAACTTCACCTCTTCGGCGCGTTCGACCGTCGTCGATCAGTCGCCGCCCTCAGGAACCGTGGTCGGCTTCGGCGACGAGGTGACACTGACCAGCGAGGCGGGGTAGGGCCGACGGCTGCTTCGGCGACGACCGCCGATCGCGACCGCACGGTCGTACGGTTCTGGCACGCACCGACGACCGTCCGGTGGTCGCAGGCGCGTGCCGGTTCGTCCGGGCGGGGCGGATCGGGGGTGGCTCAGGAACTCGGGGATCGATGTCGACGTCGTAGCGGAGGACCGGGCGTCGGTGAACGGGGGCGTCCGGCGGTCGACGCCAGGAGCTCCCATGTCCGACCAGCCATCGGCCGACAGGCCCGTCGAGGCGGCGCTCGACCCGGACGGCGACGGGTCGTCGCGTCGTCGGCCGGTCCGGCTCGTCGGCGGGGCCATCGTTGCGGTTGCGCTCGTCGTCGGGTTGGCCGTTGCCGCGCGGTCCCAGGACGACGAGCCGACGTTGCGGGCGGCGGACGACGGGTCGGGCGCGGTCGGCGACACGACGACGAGCACCACCGCCGACCAGACCGGCGAGCCGTCGACCACCGTGTCCCCGGCACGGTCGGCGATGCCGCTGCCCGCCGAGGACGTACGGCTGGTGTGCCCACCGGCGATGTTGGACCTCTCGGGCGTCGCCGCCGAGTGGTCGTTGGTGCCGCTGCCGGATCACCTCGTCGGCTACGACGGGCCCTTCACCTATGACGTCACCTGGGAGCAGGCCGGCCTCACGGTCGAGCTGACCTACCCGGGGCCGTGGGATCGGAACGCGGATGCGCCGCCCGTCGAGGAGGTCACGTTGGCCGACGGTCGCACGGCCCGTCTGGAGCTGCGGCAGCCGACCATCGTGGCCGACGTCTACCGCGACGAGAACGACCGGTTCGGTGCGGGATGCGGCTCGTTCTGGGTGTCGGCAACCGGCGAAGGTGCCCGGGAGGTCGTCCTCGCCGTCGCCGAGGCGGTCCAGGTACGAGCACCGGAGGGCACGGTCACCGTTCCCGACGTCGGTGGGCTCGCCCGCTCGGAGGCGCAGGACACGCTCGCTCGCTCCGGGCTGGTCCCGGCGGGCGAGGACGTCCCGTTCGGCTCGTGGCGCGACACGGTCGTGGTCGGCCAGGACCCGGCCCCCGGCGTCGAGGTGGAGATCGGTGCCGAGGTCACCATCGCGGTCGGGCTCGAAGCGACGACGACCACGACGGCCCCGCCGCCGAGCTCCGATGTCGAGCTGCCGGTGCTCGACGGTGACGTCGTCTGCCCGTTCGGGCGGCTGCGGGTCGACGACGTGTTCGTCACCGAACCCGAGGTGTGGGTGCCGGGCCGCACGGTCGCCTGGGACGAGTCGGACGACTACAAGGTGCTGCTCACCTGGCCGTCCCGGGACAGCGATCGTGGTGGCCACGCCATCCGCGAGCTGGAGATCGACGGGCGGCCCGCGCTGATGCACGACGGCGGCGACGGCCAGAACCTCGTGTACGACCTCGGTCCTGTGGCCGGCCCCGTCGACAGCCCGTGCCGCTACCTGGAGGTGGGCGTCTACGGCGGGCCGTCCATCCCCGAGCGGGAACGGCGGGCCGAGGTGCTCGCCGCCGACGGCATCCGGCTGGCCGCCGCGCCCGACGGTCCCGCGCCCGACGTCGTCGGCCTCACCGTCGCCGACGCGGCCGACACCTTGGCCCGGGCCGGGTTCGTGCCCGACTGGGGCGTTCGTGCGGCCCTCGACGAGGAGCGCCCGGAGCCCTCCGACGACGCCGTCGTCACCGCCCAGACCGCCGACGGCGACGGGGTCGTCTCGCTCACCACCTGAGCCTCCGTCGGCGCCGAGCGCGGCGCCCGGTCACCGATCGGTGTTCGGCCTGCACCCGGCGCGGCAGGAACCCTCACGAACGCGCTCCTAAGGTTGGGGCCGTGATCCCCATCGTGACCCCCGAGGAGATGGGCGCCATCGACCGGGACGCGCCCGAGCCCGAGGAGGTGCTCATCGACCGGGCCGGCGGCGCGCTGGCCCGCGCGATCCTGCGCCGCCTCGGTGGCGGCTACGGCAGACGGGTCCTGGTTCTCGCGGGCAAGGGCAACAACGGCGCCGACGGCCGGGTCGCCGCCACCAAGCTCGCGCGTCACGGGGTGCGGTCCCTGGTCGTCGAGGCGGCCGATCCGATCCCGCCCGGCGCACTCGAGCGGGCCGACCTCGTCGTCGACGCCATCTTCGGCACCGGGTTCCGTGACCGGGGCGGGTGGGCGCCGCCCGACGTCGGCGGGACGCCGGTACTCGCCGTCGACATCCCCTCGGGGGTGAACGGGCTCACCGGCGAGACCGTCGACGGGGTCCCCGCGGCCGGGGCGACGGTGACCTTCGCCGCGCTCAAGCCCGGTCTGCTGCTCCTGCCCGGCCGGTCCCGCGTCGGCGAGCTCGAGCTGGTCGACATCGGCCTCGACACCTCCCGGGCTCGTGCCCACCTCGTGACCGCGGCCGATGTCGCCGAGTGGCTCCCCGGCCGGCCGGTCGACATGCACAAGTGGAAGCGGGCGACCTGGATCGTCGCCGGCTCGCCGGGCATGACCGGCGCCGCCCACCTGGCGACCGCGTCGGCGATGCGGGCCGGCGCCTCGTACGTCCGGTTGAGCACCCCCGGCGTCGAGTCCGACCCGATGGCGCCGACGGAGGCCGTGAGCGTGAGCCTGCCCGCGCACGGCTGGGCCAGCGACGTGCTCGCCAGCGCCGAGCGGTTCGGCTCGATCGCGGTCGGTCCCGGTCTCGGCCGCAGCCGGGTCACGACCACCGAGGTGCGCCGCCTCGTCGCCGAGGCCCCGGTCCCGATCGTCGTCGACGGCGACGGGCTCCACGCGCTCGGCGACGACGCCGACCGCTGCATCCGCCGTCGGGCGGCCGCGACGATCCTGACCCCGCACGACGGGGAGGCCGCGGTGCTCGCCGGCCGCCGCATGGGAGCGGACCGATTCGCCGAGGCCCGCGAGCTCGCCACCCGTACCGGGGCGGTCGTCCTGCTCAAGGGCCCGACGACCGTGATCGCCGACCCCGACGGGGACGCACTCGCCGTCACCTCCGGCGACGCCCGCCTGGCCACCGCCGGTACCGGCGACGTGCTCACCGGTGCCATCGCCGCGTTCGCGGCCATGGGCGTCGACCCGCTGCGGGCCGCGGCCGCCGGCGCCCACGTCCACGGCGCCGCGGCCGCCCGCACCCCGGCCGAGGGCATGGTGGCGAGCGACCTCCCCGGTCAGCTCCCGGCCGTGCTCACGGCGCTCCGTGCCGGGCCCGGAGGCGACGGCGCGTGACCGCCGTCGACGGGCCGTGCCGGGCCTGGGCCGAGATCGATCTCGACGGCGTCGCCCACAACGTCCGCGTCCTGCGTGCGCGGGCGGCGCCGGCAGCGGTGTGCGCCGTCGTCAAGGCCAACGGCTACGGCCACGGCGCCGTTCCGGTCGCGCGGGCGGCGCTCGACGCCGGCGCCGAGCGCCTCGGCATCGCCACCGCCACCGAGGCCGTCGAGCTGCGCGATGCCGGCATCGACGCGCCGATCATCCTGTTCAGCGAGCCCCGGTCGGCCGAGCTCGACGCCGTGCTCGCCTGCCGGGTCGAGCCGACCGTGTTCTCCCCGGCCACCATCGCCGCGCTCGCCGAACGCGCCACCCGCCGGCCGGCCGGGGCGGCGCCGGTCCCGGTCCACCTGAAGGTCGACACCGGGATGAACCGCATCGGCGCCGAACCCCACGAGGCCGTCGCCCTCGCCCGGGCCGTCGCCGCCGAGCCGGCGCTGCGCCTCGCGTCGGTGTGGACCCACTGCGCCGGCGCCGACGACCCCGCCCACGACGGCTACACCGCCACCCAGCTCGACCGCTTCGACGAGGTCCTCGCCGCGCTCGACGCCGCCGGGCTGCGACCGCCGCTGGCCCACGCCGGGAACTCGGCGGTGGCGATCGCCCACCCCCGGGGCCGTCACGACCTCGTCCGTTGCGGCATCTCGATCTACGGCATCCCGCCGTCGCCCCTGCTCGACGGGCTGGTCGACCTGCGCCCGGCGATGACGCTGGTCGCGGAGGTCACCCACGTGAAGGACGTCGACGCCGGCGAGTCGATCTCCTACGGGCTGACCCACACCTTCGACGCCCCGACCCGGGTGGCGACGATCGCCGCCGGCTACGCGGACGGGGTGCCCCGCCGGCTCGGCAACCGGGGCCACGTCCTCGTCGGCGGCCGGCGGTGCCCGGTCGTCGGCGTCGTCACGATGGACCAGCTCATGGTCGACATCGGGGGACCGGGAGCCGGAGGAGTGGAGGTGTCGGTCGGGGACCGGGCCGTCCTCGTCGGCAGCCGGGGCGCGGAGGCCGTCACCGCCGACGACTGGGCCGCGGCGGCCGGCACGATCTCCTACGAGATCGTGACCCGCATCGGGCCCCGCGTCCGGCGGGTGCACCGGGGGCCGTGAGCGACGCCGGCGGGGGCGACGCCCTCGACGTGCTGGTGGTCGAGCCCTATCACGGGGGCTCGCATCGGGCGTGGGCCGAGGGCCTCGTGCGCCACAGCCGGCATCGGGTACGCCTCGTCACCCACGAGGACTCGTTCTGGCGCTGGCGGATGCGGGGCGGGGCGGTCACCCTGGCCGACGCCGTTCGCCGCGACGTCACGGGCAACGGCGTACCGGACGTGCTCCTCGTGAGCGGGATGGTCGACCTCGCCTCGCTCCTCGGGCTGGTGCGACGGGACATCGGCGATGTCCCCGTCGTGCTCTACCTCCACGAGAACCAGCTCACCCACCCGCTCGGCCCCGGTCAGCGGCCCGACGAGGGCATCGCGTGGCGGACGTGGACGTCGCTCGTCGCCGCCGATGCGGTGTGGCTCAACTCGGCGTTCCAGCGCGACGGCCTGTGTGCGGCGCTGCCCGGGCTGCTGGCCCGGGCCCCCGATCGGCCCCACCACCACCACCTGGCCGATGTCACCGAGAGGATGGCCGTCGTCCCGGTCGGCGTCGAGGTCGCCGACGTCCCACACCGTGCACCCGAGCGCCATGCCGCCGGGCCCCTCGTGCTGTGGAACCACCGCTGGGACCACGACAAGGCACCGCGGGTGGTGCTCGACGCCCTGCGGGGCCTGGCCGACGAGGGCGTGGCGTTCCGCGTCGCGCTCGTCGGCGAGAACAACCGGGTCGATCCCCGGGAGTTCAGCGACGCCCGCGTCGCCCTCGGCGAGCGGGTCGTGCGCTTCGGTCACGTGCCCTCCCGCGAGGACTACGTCGAGCTCCTGGCCCGGTCCGACGTCGTGGTCAGCGCCGCCCGTCAGGAGTTCTTCGGCATCTCGGTGGTCGAGGCCGCAGCCGCCGGCGCCGTGCCCGTCGTCCCCGATCGACTGAGCTACCCCGAGGTGCTCGGCTCCCGGTGGGCGCCGTCGTGCTGCTACCCCGCCGGCGGCCTGCTCGAGCGTCTGCGCTCGGTGTGCACCCGCCTCGACGCGTGGCGCGGGGCGATCGACGGCCTCGCCGCCGACCTGCGACGACGCCACGCGTGGGAGGTCATCGGCCCCCGCTACGACCGCGGCTTCGAGGACGTCGTGGCCCGCGGCGGGAGGTGAGCCCGACCGCGCTGCCGGGCCGAGCACGCGCTGGCGGTCGGTGGGGACGCCGCGGTTCGACGCGCCTTCGCGGCCCGGCGCCGCCAGCGGCCGACGACGCGAAGTACCATCAGGTCGTGTGAGCCGTCGTCCGGGCCAACACGAAGGACCCGCGCAACCGCCCGCCGTGGTGGCGCACGAGGCCCCCGGGGTGTCGCGGCCCGGTAGGGCGCCCTCCCCGGTCGAAACGCACGGACCGCGGCGAACGACGTGATCGTCGCCCGCACCTCCTCGCCCGACGCCACCCGGGAGCTGGCCGCTGCGCTGGCCGCGCTGCTCGGTCCGGGTGACCTCCTCCTCCTCGCCGGCGACCTCGGCGCGGGCAAGACCGCGTTCGTGCAGGGCGTGGCCAAGGCGCTCGGCATCGACGAGCCGGTCACGAGCCCGACGTTCACGCTCCACCGCCAGTACGTCGGTCGCCTCGAGCTCAACCACCTCGACGTCTACCGGTTCACCCACGTCGACGAGGTGCTCGACGTCGGCCTCGGCGAGCTGCTCGACGCCCCTGCCGTCACCTGCATCGAGTGGGGTGACAAGATCGTCGGCACCGTTCCCGCGGACTTCCTCGAGGTGCGCATCACGCTCGGAGAGGGCGACGACGACCGGGTCGTGGAGATCCGACCGATCGGTTCCCGCTGGTCGGCCCGTTCGCGGGCGCTCGGCGAGGCCCTCGGCCCGTGGGTGGACGGCGGTACCGCACCCGGCGCCTCGGAGGGCGCGAGCACGTGTTGATCCTGGGCATCGAGACCTCGACCGGGCAGGTCGGCTGCGCGGTGGCCGGCCACGAGGGCGTGCTCGCCTCGGCCCACAGCTGCCGGGCCCGCCGTCACGCCGAGACGCTCACACCGATGATCGACTTCGTGCGCCGCCAGGCCCGCATCGAGCTCGACGAGATCGGCGCGGTCGCCGTCGGCCTCGGCCCGGGGCTCTACACCGGCCTTCGGGTGGGGATCGCCGCGGCCAAGGCCATCGCGCTGGCGCTGCGGGTGCCCGTGGTCGGTGTGCCGAGCCTCGACCTGCTGGCGTTCCCGGCCCGGTTCAGTCACCGCCTGATCGTCGCCACGATGGACGCCCGCCGGGGTGAGCTGTTCTACGCCTTCTACCGCCAGGTCCCCGGCGGGGTGCAGCGGGTGAGCGAGGAGATGGTCGGCAAGCCCGCCGATCTCGTGTCGGAGCTGGTGGCGTCGGGGGAGGAGTGCCTCCTCGTCGGCGACGGTGCGCTGCGTTACGCGGACGAGCTGCGTGAGGTGCAGCGGGTCGAGATCGCCGAGCAGGGCCTGGCGTTCCCGTCGGCCACCGCCCTCGTGCTGCTGGCCCACGCGCGGGCGATGCGCGAGGAGTTCGTCCCCGCCACCGAGGTCTTCCCGATCTACCTCCGCAAGCCGGACGCGGAGATCAACTGGGTCCAGCGGGAGGGCACCTGATGGCGGTGGCGACCTCCGAGCTGGTCGGCTCCGATCCCTCCGAGGTGCGGGTCGCGCTGATGCGCCGGCGCCACCTGCGCGGCGTGCTGCGCATCGAGCAGCAGGTCTACCCGCGCCCGTGGACGATCGGGCTCTACCTCGGCGAGCTGGCCCTGAAGACGAGCCGGCTCTACCTGGTGGCGCTGTCCGGCCGCCAGGTCGTCGGCTACGCCGGGGTGATGGTCCCGACCGAGGACGGCCACATCACCACCGTCGCGGTCGACCCGGAGTGGCATCGCCACAAGATCGCCACCCGCCTCCTGCTCGTGCTGTGCCAGGAGGCCGTCGCCATGGGGGCCGAGAACCTCACCCTCGAGGTGCGCTCGACGAACGGCGCCGCCCAGGCCCTCTACCGGCGCTTCGGGTTCGCGCCGGCCGGGATCCGACCCAACTACTACCCCGAGGTCAACGAGGACGCGCTGGTGATGTGGGCGCACGACGTCCACCACCCCGCGTACGGCGATCGGCTCGACCGCATCGCCGCCTCGCTCCCGACCCCGCTGCTGACGGAGGTGCGTTGATGGGTGCCGACGAGGCGGTCACGCCGGGAGAGGCCCCGGCCGCGGAAGCGACCGACGAGCGCATCGTGCTGGGCATCGAGACCTCGTGCGACGAGACCGCGGCGGCGATCCTCTGTGGCTCGCACAAGGTGCTGTCGTCGGTCGTGTCGAGCCAGATCGACATCCACGCCCGCTACGGCGGCGTGGTCCCCGAGGTCGCGAGCCGGGCCCACGTCGAGCTGCTGGCGCCGGTCGTGGCCCAGTCGGTCGTCGAGGCCGGGATCGCCGAGCGCGAGATCGACGCGGTGGCTGCGACGGTCGGCCCCGGCCTGGTCGGCTCGCTGCTCGTCGGGGTGAGCACCGCCAAGTCGCTGGCGCTGGTGTGGGACGTGCCGTTCATCGGGGTGAACCACCTCGAGGCCCACCTGTTCGCCGCGTTCCTCGAGGAGCCGGACCTCACCTTCCCGCTCGTCGTGCTGCTCGTCTCCGGCGGCCACACGATGCTCGTCCTCCAGGAGGACCTCGGCCGGTACCGCCTGCTGGGCCAGACGGTCGACGACGCGGCCGGCGAGGCGTTCGACAAGGTGGCCCGCTACCTCGGCCTCGGCTACCCGGGCGGGCCCGTGATCGACGAGCTCGCCCGCTCGGGCGACCGCGGGGCGATGCGCCTGCCCCGGGCGATGCAGAACCAGGGCTACGACTTCTCCTTCAGCGGGCTCAAGACCGCGGTCGTCAACCACGTGCGGAAGAACCCCGAGGTCAGCACCCCCGACGTCGCCGCGTGCTTCCAGGACGCGGTGGTCGACGTGCTCGTGGCCAAGGCCCGCCGGGCGGCGGCCGATCACGGCGCGACGGGCATGGTGCTGGCCGGCGGCGTGGCCGCCAACTCGCAGCTGCGGGAGGCGTGGCTCGACGCGTGCGAGGCGGACGGCCTGCGGGCGTTCGTGCCGAGCCGCGAGATGTGCACCGACAACGCGGCGATGATCGCGGCGGCGGGGGCCTGGCGCCTGGACCACGACGGGCCGACCGGCCTCGACGTCGGTGCCGACCCCAACCTGCGCCTGCCCCTGCTCACCTGAGCGCTCGCCCGGAGCGGCCCGACGCCGGGTTTGGCCCCGCACTTCGTCGGGAAGCCCCCGAGTGGACGTGGCCGCCGACGTTCGCGACTGGGAGTTGTCTTGCTCCCGCGGCTGTCCTAGTGTTAGCACTCGGTTTGGGAGAGTGCTAACGCTGGAGCATGTCGGACACGACGTCAGACAGACGCCACGTCAGACGCAGCCCGGGCGCCGGTCGACGTCGCACGCCGCCGGCACCCACGGGTTCGTCGCGGCGGCCACCTCGCCGCCGAGCACACGGAACCGAACCCGCACCAGAGATGACACGAGGCTGATCGTGTCGCACCCGAGTGTCAACCTCACGCCCAACGGAGGCGCGCCGAGATGAACCTGCAACCCCTCGATGATCGCATCGTCGTCCGCACCAGCGATGCCGAGGAGACCACGGCGAGCGGTCTCGTCATCCCTGACACGGCCAAGGAGAAGCCCCAGCAGGGCGAGGTCCTCGCGGTCGGCCCGGGCAAGCGCTCCGAGCAGAGCGGCGAGATCATCCCCCTCGACGTGAAGGTCGGCGACACCGTCGTCTACAGCAAGTACGGCGGCACCGAGATCACGGTCAAGGGCGAGGACCTGCTCATCCTCTCGGCCCGCGACGTCCTCGCCGTCGTCAAGTGAGGCGTCTGCCGGCCCCGCCGCGGGCCGGCATCGCTCACCTCTCGATCGCAACCAAGCTCGACGCAGAGACAAGCTGGGAAGACTGAATGCCGAAGATCCTGAAGTTCGACGAAGCCGCCCGTCGCGGCCTCGAGGCCGGTGTCAACAAGCTGGCCGACGCCGTCAAGGTCACCCTCGGGCCCCGCGGCCGCAACGTGGTGCTGGACAAGAAGTTCGGTGCGCCGACCATCACGAACGATGGTGTCTCCATCGCCCGTGAGATCGAGCTCGAGGACCCCTACGAGAACATGGGGGCGCAGCTCGTCAAGGAAGTCGCCACCAAGACCAACGACATCGCCGGTGACGGGACCACCACCGCCACCGTGCTCGCGCAGGCGCTCGTCAAGGAGGGCCTGCGCAACGTCGCCGCCGGCGCCAGCCCCCTCGGCCTGAAGAAGGGCATCGAGGCCGCCGTCGCCACCGCGGTCGACGCCATCGCCGCGCAGGCGAAGGAGATCGACGAGAAGTCCGAGATCGCGCAGGTCGCGGCCATCTCCGCCGCCGATCAGGCGATCGGTGACGTCATCGCCGATGCCATCGACAAGGTCGGCAAGGACGGTGTGGTCACCGTCGAGGAGTCCAACACGTTCGGCATGGAGCTCGACTTCGTCGAGGGCATGCAGTTCGACAAGGGCTACCTGTCGCCGTACTTCGTCACCGACGCCGACCGCCAGGAGGCGGTGCTCGAGGACCCGTACATCCTGTTCAACCAGGGCAAGATCGCCTCGGTCTCGGACATGCTCCCGGTGCTCGAGAAGGTCATGCAGTCGGGCAAGCCGCTGCTGATCATCGCCGAGGACGTCGAGGGCGAGGCCCTGGCCACGCTCGTCGTGAACAAGATCCGCGGCACCTTCGCCTCCGTGGCCGTCAAGGCCCCGGGCTTCGGCGAGCGCCGCAAGGCGATGCTGGCCGACATGGCCATCCTCACCGGCGGCCAGGTCATCTCGGAAGAGGTCGGCCTCAAGCTCGAGAACATCGGCCTCGACATGCTCGGTCGTGCCCGCAAGATCGTCGTCACCAAGGACGAGACGACGATCGTCGAGGGTGCCGGTGAGCCCGGCGCCGTCGACGGCCGGGTCGCCCAGATCAAGCGCGAGATCGAGGACACCGACTCCGACTGGGACCGCGAGAAGCTGCAGGAGCGGCTGGCCAAGCTGGCCGGCGGCGTCGCGGTCATCAAGGTCGGCGCGGCCACCGAGGTCGAGCTCAAGGAGAAGAAGCACCGCATCGAGGACGCCCTCTCGGCGACCCGTGCGGCGATCGAGGAGGGTGTGGTCGCCGGTGGCGGCACCGCCCTGCTGCGTGCCCGTGCCGAGGTGGCCAAGGTCGTCGAGTCGCTGTCCGGCGACGAGGGCACCGGCGCCCGTGCGGTCTACCGCGCGCTCGAGGCCCCGGCCCGGCTCATCGCCGACAACGCCGGCCTCGAGGGTGCGGTCATGGTGACCAAGGTCGAGGCCGAGACCGGCGCTCGCGGCCTCAACGCGGCGACCGGTGAGATCGTCGACCTCATCGGGGCTGGCGTCATCGACCCGGCCAAGGTGACCCGCGCGGCCCTCCAGAACGCGGCGTCGATCGCGGCGATGCTCCTCACCACCGAGGCGCTCGTCGCGGACAAGCCGGAAGAGGAGAAGGCCCCCGCCGGTGGCGGCATGCCCGACATGGGCGGCATGGGAGGCATGGGCGGCATGATGTGAGCGGGGCGGCGCACGTCGCCGCTCCTCCACGGAAGTACGCCTTCGTCGATGGCCGGTCCCTCGGGGCCGGCCATCGGCGCGTCCGGCCACGACGAGGGTTCGAGGCACGGCGGGGCCGCGGCGCCGGCGCCGGGGATGCAGCCACCGGCGGAGGAGCACCGCGCCGGGCACGAGGTCGATGGGGCGGGATCAGCCGAGGCGGTTCCAGCGCAGCGACAGGACCAGTGCGCCCAGCACCAGCACCGAGCCGATCGCGACGAAGGCCACGCTGATCTCGCGCTCCTCCTGCTGGACCTCGACCTGGCGGGGCAGATCGTCGAAGACCGAGGTGAGCTGCTCGGCATCCTCGGCGCGGTCGTACTCGCCGCCGGTCAGGTCGGCCACCGTCATCAGCGAGTCCTCGTCGATCACCAGGAACCGCTGGAAGCCGCCGCCCCCACCCCAGCCGCCGCCTCCACCGTCGTCGCCGCGCCCGCCCCAGCCGCCGCCCCAGCCGCCGCCGTCGCCGAGCGCGTCCGCGCCGAGCTGGTCGGGTGAGCAGACCATCCGGTTGGGCTCCGTGGTCCCGAAACCGATCGTGTAGACCCGCACGCCGCGCGCCGCCGCCTCCTCGGCGGCCACGATCGGGTCCACGCCCTGGCTGTTCGCGCCGTCGGTGAGCAGGACGACGATGTCGGGTACGTACGAGGCGTCGGCACCGCCGCCCACGCCCCCGGGGCCCGCACCGGTCACGTCGTCGACCTCGACCCCGGTCGGGTCCACATCGGGGTTGTCCTCGGCGATGGCGTCCACCGCGGTCAACGTCGCCTCCCCGATGGCCGTGCCCCGGGAGGTGGTGAACGACTCGAGCGCCTCGACCAACTGATCGCGGTCGGTGGTCGGTGCCACGGAGAGCTGGGCGATGCCGGCGAAGGCGACGATGCCGATCCGCGTGCCGTCGGCCTGCTCCTCCACGAAGGTACGCACGGCGTCCTCGGCCACGGTCAGGCGGTTGGGCTCGACGTCGGTCGAGCACATCGACTGGGACACGTCGAGGGCGAGCACGATCGACGTGCGACTCAACGGCACCTCGACCCGCACCCGGGGCCGGGCGGCGGCGCCGGCGAGCACGACCAGTGCGGCCGCCAGGAGCGCGACCGGCACGTGGCGGCGCCACGAGGACCGGCG
>JAXHUH010000167.1:0-2969 GCA_034211175.1 Actinomycetota bacterium | reverse complement strand
ACCGTCGCCGCCGGTGCGTCCGTCCGGTGGTGAGCCCCGGCGGTCAGTGGGTGCCGGCGTCCGCCAGTACCCGGGTGTGCCAGGCGTGGGGCTGGAACGTGATGAGCGCCTCGGTCTCCTCGCCGATGGAGAGCGCGAACTTCGTGCCCGCGTCCTCGCCGAGGTACCGGGACGCGAGGTCGATGAGCACCGTCTCGCGGGTGTCGGTCTCGAGCGTGGTCATCTCGATGTCGCCCTCGACGGTCACGCACCGGTACGGGACCGTCTGCTCCTGGACGCACAACGTGGCCCGGCCGATGTCGTGGAGCATCCGGGCGCGGGCGGAGTCGTTGCTGAGCGTGAACTGGAAGCCGCCGCCGGGGACGTAGCGGTACCAGACCGGCATCACCATCGGCGGCTGGTCGGGCCGGGTCACGGCGAGCACCGCCACCCGGGCCTGGGAGAGAAAGGCGTCGCGCTCGGCCTCGCTCATGTGCATGTGGGAACCCCCTCGTCACGTGGTGGAGGACCGTTCGGGCCGACGGCCGACCCGACCGTCGCCGGTCGACCGGGACGATCGACCCGGTCCCTCGGTCCTGCTCTATTTCACGTAGCGTAAGCGCGCGAACGCGAAGAGCGATACATGCAGGTTGGGGAGCCGGCCCGGGCGCCGCACGGCCGTCGAACCTACGATGTGTCGCCGCACGCACTCGGGGAGGGAGTCCCGCCATGGCCTACACGACGATCACGCTCGACATCGTCGACCACGTCGCCCACCTCCGCCTCGACCGACCGGCCAACGCCAACTCGCTCAACGCCGAGATGGCCCGCGACCTGCGCGACGCCGCCATCGGACTGGGACGTGATCGCACGGTCCGCGCCGTGCTGCTCACCGGCGAGGGCAAGGTGTTCTGCGGCGGCGGCGACCTGGCCAGCTTCGCCGAGCAGGGCGACGACCTGCCGGCGTTCATCGAGCAGGTCACCGCGGACTTCCACGTCGCGCTCGCCCGGTTCGCACAGATGGACGCCCCGGTGATCGCCGCCGTCCGGGGCACCGCGGGCGGCGCCGGGCTCAGCCTCGTCGCCGCCTGCGACCTCGTCGTGTGCGGGACCTCGTCGCGGTTCACGATGGGCTACACGAAGGTCGGGCTGGTGCCCGACGGCAGCTCGTCGTTCTACCTGGCCCGCAACGTCGGCCTGCGGCGCGCCCTCGACCTCGTGCTGACCAACCGCGTGCTCTCGGCCGACGAGGCCGAGGACTGGGGCCTGGTCAACCGGGTCGTCGCCGACGACGAGGTCGAGAAGGTCGCCGGCGCGCTCGCCGCCGAGCTGGCCGCGGGCCCGACACGCAGCCTCGGTCGGGCCAAGCGGGTCATGTACGCCGGCGCGACCTCGGCGCTCGAGGAGGCGATGGAGCGGGAGTCGCTGAGCATCGCCGACGCCGCCGAGACGGCCGACGCCCGGGAGGGCATCGCCGCCTTCCTCGCCCGGAGGCCCGCGGAGTTCACCGGGGACTGACGTTCCGGCCGGTCGCGGTCACTGGGCGGCGGTGGGCCGCCTTTCTCGCTCGCCGCCCCGCGGAGCTCACCGGGGAGTGACGCTCCGGCCGGTCGCGGTCAGACCCGGTCGACGACGAGGCAGCCGGGCTCGGCGATGGCCTCCGGTGTCGTGGCCACGCCGAGCAGCTCGAAGACCGTGTAACCCAACCAGGCCCGGACGTGCTCGGGCAGCTGTGACGCGTCGAGCGCGGGCAGCGCCGGCTCGGTGTCGGGCGCACCGGCGCACGTGAACGCGACCCGCGCCCGTGATGCGGCGAAAAGCAGCTCGGGGAGCGTGGCGGAGCCGGCGTCGCTGACGATGACGTGGTCGAACGCGCGGGCGTGGAGCGCGGGGTCGGCGACGAGGCGATCGAGCGTGGTCGCCACGACGTGGGCGCGCCCGATCGTCGCCCGGGCGGCCTCGGAGGTGACGATCGGGTCCTGCTCGGTCGTCGCCACGGTGCTCATGGTGCCGGTCAGCAACGCCCGTTCCAGCGTGAGGCGGGCGCGGTCGACCTCGCCGGCGGCGCTGCGGACCGTGCCCAGCGCCTCCATCACCCGCTCGCCGGCGACGATCAGCTCGGCGCCCGGTGGGTCCGCGAGCTGTCGGGCGGCCTCGGCGAGCCGCTGCCCGGCGCTGCGGGCCCGGTCGACGGCGGCCCGCCCGGCGTCGCGGGCCGAGGCCGCGGCGGCGTCCGGTTCGAGACGGTTCGGTGGACGCACGGTCCGGCGGTGCGGCGTGGTGACGGCGAGCGCGTCGCCGAGCAGCAGCCGCCGGGCGTCGACCATCGCCCGCCGGGCCGCGGCGCCGACGCGCACGATCGAGCCGACCGCGGGATGCCCGGCCCGGGCGTCGAGCGAGAGAAGCAGGTCGTCGGCCGTCTCGTCGTCCGAGCCGACGAGCAGCACGGAGCGACCGCCGCCGACCGCGGCGATCGTCGCGGCGACGATCGCCGCAGCACGCAGCTGGGGTGGGCCCATCAGCGCGTGGACGCCCTCGGTGAGCAGCCCGCTCGCGGCCTCCGACGCGGACACGGTCCGGTCGGCCGGTCCGGCGATCGCCAGCGGCGCCCCGCCGGCGAAGGCGGCGCCCAGGCCCGGATCGGTGGTCTGTCGCAGCAGCGACTCGAGCAGCTCGGCGCCGTGGCGGCGATCGACCGTGGCGACGAGCGTGCGCGCATCGCTCAGCTCCGGGCCCTCGACCTCGACGAGGTCGTCGACCCACGAGACCAGTTGTGCCTCGGGCGCCAGGTGGAGGTCCGCCGGGCCGGTCCGGTCGTCGACGAGGTGGAGCGACCGCAGCTCGTGCTCGCGTATCCGCCCGTGCGCCGTGCGGGTCACGTACCGCACGGCGGACCATCCCCGGGCCACCGGGCTGGCCTGACCGAGCACGACGTGCTCCTCCGTCGTCAGCGCGGCCCCGATCGCGCCCGTCGCGGGCGGGGGAGGGGG
>JAXHUH010000166.1:0-7418 GCA_034211175.1 Actinomycetota bacterium | reverse complement strand
GGGCGCGGCGGGTGCTCCCGCTGCTGCCCCTCGTCGCGTTCGCGTTCGTCGCCGCCCGCAGCGTCGTCCTCGACGGCAACGACCCGGGCGCCCTCATGTTCTGCGCCGCCGTGTTCGTGTGGATCGGCATGGCGCTGCCCCGATGGTCGGCCGCCGCCTACGTCGTGCCGTTCGGCCTCGCGTTCCTCGCGCCGCTGATGGGGACCGACCGGACGGTGCCGTCGGTCGCCGGGGAGGCCGCCCTCGCCGCGCTGTTCCTCGTGGTCCTGGCCGAGGTGGTCGCATGGGCGACCGCCGCGGCCCGCGACGAGGCGGCGTCGAACGTCGTCGCGCCCCCGGCCTCCTCGGTCGACGACGAGGCCGCGCTCGGTGAGCAGGTCGAGGCGCTCGGGGCCCGGTGCCGGACCCTCGAGTGGCAGACCACACACGACGAGCTCACCGGCTTCGTGAACCGCGACGGCCTGCTCGACGAGCTGCGTCGCCTCCTCGCGGCGATGGCCGCCACCCCCGGTCGCGACGGTGGGCGCCGCCACGAGCAGGTCGCGGTGTTCCTCGTCGACGTCGACGGGTTCGTCGAGGTCAACGAGACCCTCGGGTCGGTGGTCAGTGACCAGCTCCTCCTCGCGCTCGCACGCCGGCTGCGGGCGATCACCCAGCCGATCGACGCGCTCGTCGGGCGCATCGGCGACGACGACTTCGCCATCGTCGTGGCCGGCCCCTCCGACCGTCGCCACGAGATCACCGCGGCCGAGCTCGTCGACACGCTCGGCGTGCCGTACACGGTCGGCGGTCGTCGCATGCCGCTGTCGGTCAGCGTCGGCTGGGCGACGACCGATGTCGTGCCCGTCGATCACGTCCGGGCGGATCGCCTCCTCGTGTCGGCCGGCATCGCCACCCTCGCCGCCCGACGCGCCGGCGGTCGGGTGTCCCGCCGCTTCGACCTGGCGCTGCGGGCGTCGACGGCCAGGCGGATGTCGATGGTCGAGGAGCTGCAGACGGCGGACCTGTCCAAGCGGATCGCGACGTTGTTCCAGCCGGTGATGGACCTGTCGAACCGCCGCCCCTGGGGCTTCGAGGCGCTCGCCCGCTGGAACCACCCCACCGAGGGGCTGCTGGGCCCCAACGACTTCCTCCCCGTCGCCGAGGAGCTCGGCGCCATCGACGAGATCGCCGAGGTCGTCCTGGAGCGGGTCTCCGCGCTGCAGCGCTCCACGCTCGAGACCCGGAGCCGGACGGCGGTGAACGTGTCGGGCCGGTCCCTCGCCCGGCGGTGGATGGTCGACGTCGTGCGTCAGCTCGAGGCCGACGGCCGGCTCGACCCGACACGGCTCGTGGTCGAGGTCACCGAGCACGACCTCGCCTCGGCGTTCGAGCCGGCGATGGAGACCCTCCGGGCGCTGCGCGACCTCGGCGTGTCGATCGCCATCGACGACTTCGGGCGCGGCCACTCGTCGTTCACCCAGCTGCGCAACATCCCCGCCGACGTCCTCAAGCTCGACGGCGAGTTCGTACCCGCGGACCCCACCGAGCGGGGCGCACGCACGATGTTGGCCGCCGCCGCGGATCTCGGCCGCCGACTCGGCATGGACGTCGTCGCCGAGCGGGTCGAGACGACGGCGCAGCTCGACATGGTCACCGCCGCCGGCATCGAGCTCGTGCAGGGCTTCCTGTTCGCCGGGCCGATGCCACTCGACGAGGCCAGCCGATTCGGCGTCGAACGGCGTCAGGTCAGCGGCTGAGCCTGGCTGGTGCTCGCTCGCCGGCTTCGCCGGTCGAGCTGCGCTCAGCTGGCTGGTGCTCGCTCGCCGTCGGGCTTGGCCCTCCGGACGAGCTGCGCTCAGCGGCGAGCTTCAGCCGTCGGCCTCGCTCGTCTGCGGGGGCGGGACGCTGTCGCTCGTGTCGGTCGTCGCGGCCACCGTCGTCGCCGGTGTCGCCGGCGGGATCGTCAGCTCCTGGTTGACCTGGATGGCGTTCGGGTCGGTGATGCCGTTGGCCTGGGCGATCGCATCGACCGACACCCCGAAGCGGGCGGCGATGGCGCCGAGCGTGTCGCCCGACTGGACGACGTAGGTCGACGTCGCCGTCGTCGTGGAGGTCGTGGACGACGACGAGGACGGCGTGGTGTCGACGACGGCCGTGTCCCCCCGGACCTCGGCCTCGGGCAACGTGTCCGGCGTGCTGCTGTCATCGTCGTCGCCGCATCCGGCGAGCAGCCAGATGCAGGCAACGAGCAGCGCCGCGGCCGTGCCTCGCCGTCGAGTCATGCTCTCCCCTGTCGTGTCGCTCCTGTGAGCGAGTATCGCCGATCCGGCGCACCGGCCGGGGGACCGAGGTGGCGGTCGCCACGCGATCGTCAGACTCGCGACACGATCGTCAGGTGCGGCCGCCCCGGACCGGGACCTTCGGCTCACCGCAGCGGCCGGAAGCACTCCCGCAGGTCGTCGACCAGCGCGGCCGGCTGCTCCATCGCCGCGAAGTGGCCGCCCTTCGTGTGTTCGGACCAGCACGTCACGTTGTAGCGGGCCTCGGCCCATCGTCTCGACGGCTGGCTGTTCTCGCCCGGGAAGATCGAGCACCCGGTCGGCACCTCGACCCTCGCCGGGAACTGGTCCCGCTCGGGGGCGTGCCGGTGCGCGTGGTAGATGCGCGCCGACGACCCGGCGGTCTCGGTCACCCAGTAGATGGTGAGGTTGGTGAGCAGCACGTCGCGGTCGATCGCCGAGGTCAGGTCGCCGCCGCAGTCGCTCCACTCGCGGAACTTCTCGACGATCCAGCCGGCGAGCCCGGCAGGGGAGTCGGTGAGCCCGTAGGCCAGCGACTGGGGCTTGGTGCCCTGGATCTCCTGGTAGCCGGTGCCCTCGGCGCGGAACCGTCGTCGCCGCTCGAGCGCCGCCCGCTCGGCGTCGGTCAGGTCATCGAGGTCGGTGGGCGGCGCCACGACCATGTTGAGGTGGATGCCGGCGACGTGGTCGGCGTGATCGGCGCCCAGCCACGCGGTGATGACCGCGCCCCAGTCGCCGCCCTGGGCCACGTAGCGGTCGTAGCCGAGCTGGGCCATCAGCTCGGCGTGCATCCGCGCCACCCGACGCGGGGTCACGTCCGGGGTGACGGTCGGGCCCGAGAACCCGAAGCCGGGGATCGACGGGCACACGACGTGGAACGCGTCGGCGGCGTCACCCCCGTGGGCCGTCGGGTCGGTGAGCGGTTCGATGACGTCGAGGAACTCGACGATCGAGCCCGGCCAGCCGTGGGTCATGATCAGCGGCAGCGCATCGGCGTGCGGCGAGCGGACGTGGAGGAAGTGGATCTGCTCGCCGTCGATGCCGGTCGTGTACTGGGGGTGGCGGTTGAGCTCCGCCTCCCAGCGCCGCCAGTCGTAGTCGGTCAACCAGTGCTCGCACAGGTCCTGCAGGTAGTCCCGGTCGGTGCCGAGCTCCCAGGTCGTCCCGGGCAGCTGGTCGGGCCAGCGCGTCCGGGCCAGTCGTTCGCGTAGGTCCTCGATCACGTCATCGGACACGGCGATGACGTACGGCACGATGTCGCCCATGCGTGGCACCGTAGGCCCTCTGCGCGACCGATGTCCCATGCGCCCCGAATCACGGCCGAACGCCGATCCGTCGGGGCGCTGACCAGGGCCGACTCACCGCCGGCGTCGAACTGTGTGCGGAACGGGTGCACTGCTAGCGTGCCGCGCAGCCGGCGCCCGCCCCGGAGAGCCCGGCTGGCGGGATGTGCGAGAGGTGACGACGTGGCCGAACCCCTGGACGAGCTGACCGACGAGAGCGGTGTGGTGCGCCTGCTCGGCACCGTGCCCCTCTTCGCCGAGTGCACCCCGTCCGACCTCGCGCACATCGCCGACGCCATGACCGAGCTGCGCTTCGACGTCGGCGAGCACCTGATCACCCAGGGCGAGCGGGCGACGTCGTTCATGGTCATCACCTCGGGCACCGTCGTCGTCGTGCGCGACGGCGGCGAGGTCGACACGCTCGGCGCCGGCGACTTCATCGGCGAGCTCGCGCTGATGTTCGACGTGCGCCGCACCGCCACCGTGAAGGCCACCTCGCCGGTGCGGGCCGTGCTCGCCGACCGCGAGGAGTTCAACCACCTGCTGGCCGAGGTCGACGGCCTGGCAGAGCGGGTCGCGGCGTCCGCCGCCGACCGCACCGCCATCACCATCGACCTCGACAAGCTCACCTGAGCCACCGGTCCGCCGGTGCCGGGCCGCCCCGCCGGCGACCCGACGTCCCCGGGTCAGCTCCTGGCGGCGGCGGCGAGCGCGTCGACCATCTCGCCGACCTCGGCCTCGGTGATGACCAGCGGCGGGCAGAACGCGATGGCGTTGCCGAGCGGGCGGGCGATGACCCCACGCTCCAGCATCCCGTCCCGCACCGCCGCCGCGTCGACGCCCTCGGGCAGCTCCGCTGCCCAGATGGCGGCGTCGCCCCGCACCTCGGTCAGGATCCCGTCGTCGGCGAGCGAGCGGAGGCCGTCGCCGAGCAGCTTGCCGATCTCGTCGGCCCGCCCGCAGAGGTCCTCGTCCTCGCTGATCGCGATCGACTCGAGCCCCGCCGCGCACGCCGTCGGGTGCCCCGAGTAGGTGTGGCCGTGGCGCAGGACGAAGTCGGGGTCGGCCTCGAGCGGGTCGCACACCGCCCGCCCGCAGACGACGCCGCCGAGCGGGACGTAGCCCGACGACACGCCCTTCGCGAAGGTGATCAGGTCCGGGGTGACGCCGTAGCGCTCGGCCGCGAACCACCGGCCGAGCCGGCCGAACCCGCAGATCACCTCGTCGAAGATGAGCAGCGCGCCGTGGTCGTCGCACAGGCGGCGCAGTCCCTCGAGGTAGCCGGGGGCCGGCGGGTACACGCCGCCCGCGCCCTGCACGGGCTCGGTGATCACCGCCGCGATCTCGTCGCCCCGCTCGGCGAACAGCGCCGCCATCGCCTCGATGTCGTGGTGGGGCAGGTTCTCGACGCCGCCGAGCAACTCGCCGTAGCCCTCCTGGTTGACCGGCAGCCCCTGCACCGACAACCCGCCGTAGGTGACGCCGTGGTACGCCTTCTCCCGCGACACGATGATGGTGCGCTCGGGGTGGCCGGCCCGCGCGTGGGCGAGACGGGCGAGCTTGATCGCGCTGTCGACCGCCTCCGATCCCGAGCTGGTGAAGAACACCCGGCCCTGCTCGATCGGCGCCAGCGCGGCGATGCGGGCCGCGAGCCGCTCGGCCGGCTCGTTCGTCCACGGGTCGAACGTGTTGTAGGTCGCCAGCGTCTGCATCTGCGACGCCACCGCCTCGACCATGCGGTCGCGCCCGTGGCCGACCTGGCAGTACCAGAGGCTGGCCATGCCGTCGACGTAGCGGTTGCCGGCGTCGTCCCACACACACGAGCCCGCTCCACGGACGAGGTTGCGGAAACCGGTCTTGGCGGGTTTGGCGTAGGGGTGCAGGAACGCGCTCGGGTTCATGGTCGGGCCTCCGCTCGGCGTTGTGGTGGTCTGCTCGTGGTGGCGTGCTGTGGTGGCGTCGTGGTGGCGTCGTGGTGACGTACTGCGGACCGGGTTCGCCCCGATCCCTGCTCGTCCGCTGATCTTCTCGCGTCGGTGCCGTCCGCCCGTGCCGGAACGATCCGGCATCGACGTTCGTGACCGTAGCCGTCGTCTGTCGTGACGGGCGCACCGATCGTGCACCAAGCTGGCGTCCGCACGCATGGCCGTCGTGCCGAACGCCGCGAGGTGCCTCGGCGGACGTCCGATGACGAAGGGGGATCGCGTGACGACGACCGACCAGGGGGCCGCATCGGCTCCGTCCGAGGGCGGCGCGCAGCCCGATCCCGACGAGGTCGCGGCCTACGCATTCAACGTGTGGTCGTACAAGAAGGGCGAGATGGTGTCGCTGATGATCCATCTCGGCGACCGCCTCGGCCTGTATCGGGAGATGGCGGGCGCCGGACCGCTCACCGTCGACGAGCTCGCCGAGCGGACCGGCTACGCAAGGCGCTGGCTGCTCGAGTGGATGCGCGGTCAGGTCGCCGCCGGACTGCTCCACCACACCGATGTCGACGACGGTGCTGACACGTTCGAGCTGACCGCGGTCGGTGCCCACGTGCTGGCCGACGAGGAGTCGAGCCTCGCGTTCGCCGCCGGTGCCTTCGCAGGCCCGACCGCGCCCCACATCGTCGACCGGTTGGTCGACGCGTTCACCACCGGCCGGGGTCTGACCTACGACGAGCTGGGCGAGTCGGCGGCGCACCGCACCGACCGCATGCTCGGCCCGTGGGCGCGGCTGGCACTCGTGCCCACGATCGTGCCCGCGCTCGACGGTGTGGCCGCCAAGCTCGGCGCCGGCGCCTCGGTCGCCGACATCGGTTGCGGTGCCGGCCTCGCCATCGCCGTGCTCGCCCGGGCGTACCCCAACAGCCACTTCGTCGGGTGGGACCCGTCGTCGCACGCCGTGGAGATGGGCGAGCGCCGCGTCGAGGGCCTCGGCCTCGACAACGTCACGTTCGAGAACCACCGGGGCGAGGACCTGCCCGCCGGCGCCGGCTACGACCTGATCCTGGCGTTCGACTGCATCCACGACATGACCCACCCCGCCGAGGTGCTCGCCGCCATGCGGGGCGCCATCGCGGACGACGGGACGGTGCTGCTGAAGGACATCCGCAGCACCGGCGAGTTCCGCCGCGACCTGCGTAACCCGATGCTGGCCCTCTACTACGGCTTCTCGGTCACGACGTGCATGTCGTCCGCCCTGGCCGAGCCCGACGGCGCCGGTCTCGGCACCCTCGGCTTCCCTCCGCCGGTCGCCGAGCGCATGTGCCGCGAGGCCGGCTTCACCCGCTTCGAGACCCACGACTTCGAGGACCCCAGCAACCTCTACTACGAAGTGCGGCCGTAGCCGCAGGAGCTCTGGCGCGCCCGTCTGGGAACCGCTGCTGGCTCACCGCCAGCGCGGCGGCTTGGCCCGAGTTTGGTCTGGCAGCCCGAGCTGGATCGTGGGGAGGTTGCCGTCGCTCCGCGCCCGCGATCTCGAGGTCGGGGCAGGCCAACCAGTGGCTGGTCGGTGCGAGCGGAGTCGGTACGAGTCTCGGTCATCGATCGAAGCGGTCGAACCACTGGGTGTCGACCCGTGGCGCAACGACGATGCCGATCTCCTGCTTGAGTGCAAGGTCGCAGAGCTTCTCGCCGTCGATGAGGTCGACGGTCGGGGTGGAGATCGTTGCAGCGCGACGCGCTGGTTCGGTGAACCGTGAGAGAGTCACGAAGATCGCTCGCTCGGCGCCTGCTGCCGCCGCGTCCCTCTGACCCTGAATAATCGTGGCGGTCGTCTTCGCTATTCGTAGGCGCGCGGTGAGTGGTTGATGGGTTCGTGTGGCTGTTGGTGAGCGCGAGTTGCGGCAGTGTCGGGTGTGGTGGGACGC
>JAXHUH010000165.1:0-2772 GCA_034211175.1 Actinomycetota bacterium | reverse complement strand
GTGGCGACGAGCTGCATCGCCTCGAGTGCCGCCTCGACGACGCGATGGCCGGCCGAGGTGGTCTGGCGCTGGTGTCGGGCGAGGCGGGCACCGGCAAGACCGTGCTGATGCGGGCCCTCGCCGTCGGGGCCCGCGCCCGCATGAGCCGCCTCGTGACCGTCGAGGGTCGCTGCGATGCGCACTGGGGTGCCGGGGACCCGTTCCTCCCGTTCCGCCAGGTCCTGGCGACGTTGTCGGGCGACGAGGAGCAACCGGTGGTCGCCGACGTGTCGTCGCCGGAGCGGGTGGCGGAGGTGACCACGTGCGTCATCGAGGCGATCGTCGAGGACGGTCCGTACCTGCTCGGCACGCTGGTCGATGTCGACGCGCTCGACGCCCGTGCCCGGGCGGCGCTGGGCGAGTCGCCGCTCGCCGCGCGCCTCGCTGCCGCGACGGCGAACGCCCGCCTCCGTGCGACCGACCCGACCCGCCAGCAGCGCCCGGTCCTCGATCAGTGCGTCCACGTCCTGCGGCGGGTCGCCGGCTCCGCGCCGTTGCTCCTGCTGGTCGACGATCTCCAGTGGGCCGACCACGCGACGATCGACCTGCTGTTCCGCCTGGCGAGGGGTCTCGCCGGGGTCCCGGTGCTGGTGGTGGGGGCCTTCCGCCCCGAGGAGCTCGACGGCTCCGGCGACGGCCCCCATCCGCTCCGGCGACTGGCCCGTGAGCTGGAGCTGGAGGGTGCGATCGACCCGGTCGTGCTCGACAGCCGCCCCGGCTTCGTCGACGCGTGGCTCGACCGGGAGCCGAACGCGCTGGGCGAGGACTTCCGGGTGCGCTTGCGCGCGTTCACCGGTGGCCACCCGCTGGCCACGGTCGAGCTGGTCGGCGCCATGATCGAGCGCGGGGAGCTGCGCCGGGACGCGTCGTCCCGTTGGGTCGTCGCGTCCGATCCGGACTGGCGGTCGGTCCCGCCCCGGATCGAGGCGATGATCGGCAGCCGCCTCGACCGGCTCCCTCCCGGGGTGCGGGCGACGCTCGAAGCGGCGTCGGTCCAGGGCGACGAGTTCACGGTCGAGGTCCTGGCCGCCGCGACCGGTGAACGGGCGGTCGACATCACCAGGGAGGTGGCCCACCTCGCCGAGCAGGACCACCCGCTCGTCGTCTCCGTGGGCACCGAGCGCCTCGACGGCGCGCTCCTGCAGCGCTACCGGTTCCGCCACGTGCTGTTCCAGCGCCACCTCTACGACGCCATGCCCACGCCGGAGCGGGTCGCGCTCCACGACGCCACGGCGCGTGCGCTCGAAGCCACCCATGCCGGCCACGAGGACGCCGTCGCCATCGAGCTCGCCAGCCACTTCGACGCCGCCCAGGCGGTCGACGAGGCCATCAACTACCACGGGCTCGCGGCGAGGCAGGCAATGGTGCGCGTCGCCGACGCCG
This sequence comes from Actinomycetota bacterium, assembly GCA_034211175.1. GTDB lineage: Bacteria > Actinomycetota > Acidimicrobiia > Acidimicrobiales > CAIXPF01 > JAXHUH01. The sequence goes on along the minus strand of JAXHUH010000165.1, from coordinate 1,350 downwards.
AGGCGGTCGGCCACCTGGAGCGAGCGCTGGCACTGCTCGACACCGAGCGGCCCGATCGTGACGACGAGCCGGACGGCATCGCCCGGCGGCTGGAGCTGCTCAGCGCGCTCGCGTCGTGCCTCCAGACCCACGACGGCTGGACGGCACCGCGGCCGGCCGCGGTGTGGGAGCGGATCCGCGACCTGTGCGACCGGGCGGGACCGACGATGGAGGCGGCGCAGGCGCTCGGCGCCCTCATCGCCTTCGACGAGCTGCGCGGCCACTACGCGGAGGCGCTCGCCGGTGCGGCCCACCTGCGCGACATCTCCGAGCAGCTGGGCCTGCCGTTCCTGGCGTCGGTCGGGTGGATGCAGGCGGGGATGGTCCACCCGCTCGTCGGTCGTCCCGTCGACGCGGACGTGTGCCTGCGCCGGGCGCTGGAGCTCTACGACCCCGAGCGCGACGGCTGGCTGACCTACGTGGTCGGCCAGGACGTCGAGGTGACGAGCCGGGCGTGGTCCGCGCTCGTGCACTGGCACCTGGGGCGCTTCGACCGTTCCCGCCGCGAGGCCGACGCGGCGATCGCCCGGGCCCGGGTGATCGGGCACCCGACGAGCCTGGCGTTCGCGCTGGGTGTCGCCGGCGGCCTCGTCGCCAACACCAGGGGTGACTTCGAGGGATCGAGCGAGGCGATGGCCGAGCTCGCGGACCTGGCCGAGCGGGAGGACCTCGCCTTTTACCGGGCCACCGCACTCGTCCACGGCGGCCTGGCCCACGGGACGCTCGGCGACCCGGTGGCGGGGGCCGCCGAGATCGGCCGCGGCATCGATGCGTGGACGGCGATCGGCACGGTCGCGTACGTCGCCTGGTCGTCGACGACGAGAGCCCAGCTGTTGATCGACGCAGGCCGCCTCGATGAGGCCGCGGCCGTCCTCGACGCGGTCGAGGTGCAGGTCGATACCGGCGAGGAGCAGATCGCGCTCCAGCGGATGTGGTTCATGCGTGGGCGGCTCCGCCGGGCGCAGGGCGACCGTGCCGGCGCACAGGAGGCATTCCGGCGGGCGGTGGCGATCGCCGCGTCGTGGCGGGCGATCGGGCTCCAGGTCGAGGCGTCCAACGCCCTGGCCGAGCTGCTCGACCGCCGTCGCTGACCTGGCCACGTTCCGTGACGGTTGACGGTCTTCCCGTGACGTTGGCCCCTGCCTGCACCTCGCTGCCTGAACGATGATCACGGCGAGGGAGAGGAGGCGTCTGACCCTGAATAATCGTGGCGGTCGTCTTCGCTATTCGTAGGCGCGCGGTGAGTGGTTGATGGGTTCGTGTGGCTGTTGGTGAGCGCGAGTTGCGGCAGTGTCGGGTGTGGTGGGACGC
>JAXHUH010000164.1:0-38052 GCA_034211175.1 Actinomycetota bacterium | reverse complement strand
GGGGGAGATGGTCGTTGATTTCCTTGTAGGTGAGGTAGCCTCGATTGCGGCCGATGGCCAGCAGGCGTTTCAGGTCGGAATCTTTCCGAGGTCTACGCGGAGACGGCCGGGCTCCACGAGCGCTTCTCCCCCGACAACCCTGCCTGGGGTCATCCCCCGCTCGAGGACGAGGTACGGGCCACCGACGAGGGCTGGGGCCCACCGAACGTGGCTCCCGATGGCCTGTTCGCCCCACCGACGGTGCGCTGGTACCCGACGGCCCAGCACCTCGATGGCGCCGCCTACGCCGACCTCCTGCGCACGCAGTCGATCTACCGCAGGCTCGACCCGACGGTCCGCGAACCCCTCCTCGACGCCATCGCGCACCACATCCGCACCCGGATGAACGACCGCGCCACCCGCCACTACCTCACCTTCGTCCGCGCCGCCCCCCGCCTCGACTGACGGCACCCCGACCTGGCGTGGTTTCCTGCTCCACGCGCCGTCGATCTTTCCCGCCAGTTCCGGAACGACGACCGAGGTCTCGCGACGGGTGGCCGTGCGCCGTCGAAGCGTCGAACGCAGCGAGACCTGCTTCGACGGAACCAGCAAGCTCGAGCGAAGTGAGAGCCAGCCCGCCGACAGGCGGACGAAGCCCTCCACAACACGGGCCCGCAAGGGCCCGTGCGTCCGTGCGACCGCCGACCGGGTCTTGCGGGCACCCCGTCGGGACGCCCGGCACCCCGGCACGCGCAACATCCGGGCGCCGGTCGCACGCCGTCCGATCGCCGAGCGCAGCGAGGCCTGATCGGACGGAACCAGGAGGCAGCCGCCGAAGGCGACGAAGCCCTCCCCACAAGGGTTCGTCAGAACCCTTGCGACTAGATGTCCAGGAAGCGGCTGACGGCGATGCCGGAGCCGACGGTGCCGACGACGACGCCGACGACGAGCAGCAGCACGCTGGTGCCGACGACCTCGGAGCGGTCGACGACGAAGCTCTGGAGGATGGCGAGGGCGTTCTCACTGGCGAGGCGTCGCTGGAAGAACCCGTTGAGGGCCCAGACGACGCCGATGGAGACCACGGCGCCGATGACCCCCTGGATGAGGCCCTCGAGCATGAACGGTATTCGGATGAACCAGTTCGTGGCTCCGACGAGCTTCATCACCTCGATCTCCCGTCTTCGCGCGAACATCGCCATCCGGATCGTGTTGAGGATCAGGAGGCTGGCGGCGATCAGGAGGGCGAAGGCGATGGCGAGGATGCCGTTGGCGATGATGCGGGACAATCGCTGCATCGTCTCGACGGTGTCGAACGCGAAGGTGACGTCGTAGACGCCGGGTTCGTCCTCGTAGAGCTCGCCGAGCTGTTGGATCGCCTGGGCGTCGGGCTCGGAGGGCACGACCCGGTACGACGACGGCAGGTTCTCCGGGGTGACGGTCTCGATCATCTCGGGCCGTTGGGCGAAGAGGTTCTGGAACTCCTCGTAGGCCTCGTCCTGGTCGACGTAGACCTGGTCCTCGATGCCCGGGTTCTCCTCCAGGCTCTGGCCCATGGCCGAGATCTGGTCACCGGTGGCCTCGGGGTTCATCCAGACGATGAACTCGATGCCCCCCTGCCAGCGCGCCGTGGCGTTCTGCACGCCCTGGCGCAGCAGGAGCGCCGCGCCGACGAGCGACAGCGACACCGCGACGGTCAGCATCGACGCCAGGGTCAGCGTGATGTTGCGCCACAGGTTGGTGCCCGTCTCACGGGTCAGGTAGCTCAGCTTGAGCGCCATCGCGTCTCGTGCTCCCTCGTCCCGCCGGCGTCACCGGGGCCGCCGTGGCCCCGGCACGCACGTGCGGATTCAGTCGTAGACACCTCGGGACTGGTCACGGACGATCGTGCCCCGGTCCAGCTCGATCACTCGGCGGCGCATCGTGTCGACGATGCCGCGATCGTGCGTGGCCATGACGACCGTCGTGCCAGTGCGGTTGATGCGGTCCAGCAGGCGCATGATCCCCACGGAGGTCGCGGGGTCGAGGTTCCCTGTCGGCTCGTCGGCCAGCAGGATCAGCGGTCGGTTGACGAACGCCCGGGCGATCGAGACCCGCTGCTGCTCACCACCGGAGAGCTCGTGGGGGAAGTTCTCCATCTTCTTGGACAGCCCGACGAGCTCGAGGATCGCGGGCACCTGCGTGCGGATCACGTGGCCGGGTCGCCCGATCACCTCGAGCGCGAACGCCACGTTCTCGGCCACCGTCTTCGCCGGCAGCAGCTTGAAGTCCTGGAAGATGCAGCCGATGTTGCGGCGCAGGTACGGGACCTTCCAGCTGTTGAGGAGGGCGATGTCCTTGCCCGCGACGAAGATGCGGCCGTCCTCGGGCTCCTCCTCCTTGTTCAGGAGGCGGATGAACGTCGACTTGCCGGAGCCGGACGGGCCGACCAGGAAGACGAACTCGCCCTTCTGGATGTCGACGTTGGCGTCGCGGAGCGCGACGGTACCGGCCTTGTAGGTCTTGGTGACGTTCTCGAGCTTGATCATGGGTGCGACCTCGCCTGCGCCGTGCCGGCGACCGCGAGGCTAGAGCGGACGGTCCGGCGGGCGGCGGATGCGGTGTCGGGCGGCGGGCCGACAACCTGAGTGGAAGAGGGGACGTGCACGAGCGGCGTGCGTGAGCGAGCGGGACCGCTCGATCCGATGTCGGTGACCACGGTGCTCAGCAGCCTCCTTGTCAGGCCGACGAGCGTACCAGCGCTAACACCCTTACCGGTTCCGCACCGACGAGGGTTCAGGGCCGGTCGCGGGGTCACTCACCGACGGCACCGGCACGGCGCCACCGCAGCCAGGCCTCGATGAAGTCGTCGAGCTCACCGGACAGGACGGCCTCGGGATTGCCGACCTCGTGGTTGGTCCGCAGGTCCTTGACCATCTGGTAGGGCTGGAGCACGTAGGAGCGGATCTGGCTGCCGAACCCGACGTTGGCGGCCTCACCGGCGATCTCGGCCAGCTCCTGCTGACGCTTCTGGCGCTCCAGGTCCACCAGCTTGGCGGCGAGGATCTGCATCGCCCGGTCCTTGTTCTGGTGCTGGGAGCGCTCGTTCTGGCACGAGGTCACGATGCCGGTCGGCAGGTGGGTGATCCGCACCGCCGAGTCGGTCACGTTGACGTGCTGGCCACCGGCGCCCGACGAGCGGTACGTGTCGATGCGGAGGTCCTTCTCGTCGATCTCGACCTCGTCGGCCGCCTCCTCGATGAACGGCACGACCTGGAGCGACGCGAACGCCGTCTGGCGCTTGCCCTCCTTGTTGAACGGCGAGATCCGCACGAGGCGGTGGACGCCGTGCTCGGCGCTCAGCAGCCCGTAGGCGTAGCGGCCGCTCACGATGAAGTCGACCTGGCTGATGCCGGCCTCCTGGCCCTCGGAGATCGAGTCGATCTCGATCGAGAGCTTCCGGTGCTCGGCCCAGCGCGTGTACATGCGCAGCAGCATCTCGGCCCAGTCCTGGGAGTCGGTGCCGCCCTCGCCGGACTTGATCGTGCACACGGCGTCGAGCTCGTCGTACTGCTCGGTGAACAGCGACCGCAGCTCGAGCTCGTCGAACTCGGCGCCGAGCGCGGTGACGGCGTCGGTGATCTCGCCCTCGACGGAGTCGTCGCCCTCCTCGCGGGCCAGCTCGAAGAGCGTCTCCGCGTCCTCGATGCGGCCCTTCAGGCCCTCGTAGCGGTCGAGGTCATCGCTGACCGAGGCCAGCTCCGTCTGGACCTTGCGGGCGACCTCGGGGTCGTCCCACAGGTCCGGACGCGACATCTCGGTCTCGAGCTGGGGACGACGTGCCTCCAGCTCTCGGATCCGCAGGTAGGTCGACGCTTCGTCGAGGCGGCGGCGCAACGACGCGAGCTCATCGGTGAAGTCCTGCATGTCCCTCTCAGTCGGCGGCCGCCGCGGGGTCCGCCGGCGCGCCGGCACCACCGTGGCAGTGCTTGAACTTCTTCCCGCTGCCGCACGGGCAGGGGTCGTTGCGCCCGACCCGGTCCATCTCGGACTTGCGGATCGGCTCGGCGGGCCGCTGCGGCTGGCGGGCCGCGGGCTGGCCGGCGCCGGCCGGTGCGGCGGCACCCGCCCCGCGGCCGACACCCTCGGTCGGTGTGCCCTCGGGCCCGGACTCGGTGATGCCGGTGACCTTGGGCTCGGCCGGCGCCTGCTCCTTCGGCGCGACCTGGATGTGCATGATGTGGCGGACGAAGTCGGTGCTGACCGTCTCCATCATCTGGGTGAACATGTCGAAGCCCTCGCGCTGCCACTCGGTCAGCGGGTCCTTCTGGCCCATGGCGCGCAGGTTGATGCCGCCCTGGAGGTAGTCCATCTCGTAGAGGTGCTCGCGCCAGCGCTGGTCGATGATCTGGAGCATCACCTGGCGCTCCAGCTCTCGCATGACCTTCTCGCCGAGCTCGGCCTCGCGGCCCTCGTAGTAGCCGGTCGCCTCGCCCATGAGCCGGTCGTAGAGCTCGTCGGTGGTGTCGGCGCTGCGCAGGTCCTCGACGGTCACCTCGGTCGGCCAGATCTGGCGCACGTCGGCGGCCAGGCCCTCGAGGTCCCACTCCTCCTTGTAGTCGCTCACGCAGAAGGAGCTGACGGCGGCGTCGACGGCCTCGGCGAGCGCCTGGAGCGCGTCGTCGCGCAGGTCCTCGCCCTCCAGGATCTGGTTGCGGCGCTTGTAGATGACCTTGCGCTGCTCGTTCATGACCTGGTCGTACTTGAGGACGTTCTTGCGGATCTCGGCGTTGCGCTGCTCGACCGTGTTCTGGGCCCGCTCGACCGACTTCGTCACCATCTTCGACTCGATGGGCGTGTCGTCGGGCAGCGCCATGTTCATGACCCGGTCGATCATGCCGGTGGCGAAGAGCCGCATGAGGTCGTCCTCGAGCGAGATGTAGAACCGGCTCTCGCCCGGATCGCCCTGGCGGCCCGACCGGCCGCGGAGCTGGTCGTCGATGCGGCGGCTCTCGTGGCGCTCGGTGGCGACCACGTACAGGCCGCCGAGCTCGCGGACCTTCTTGCCGTCGACCTCGGTCTGCTGGCGGTACTTCTCGGTGAGGTCGTCGAGCCGCTGCTTGTGCTCCTCGGCCTCGGCCTGCTCGGCCCGCACGACCTCGATCTGGGTGGCGTCGGGCTCGTCGGCGCCCTCGAGGCGCTCGAGACGGCGCCCGAGCTCGATCGGGCGGCGGTGGACCTCGTCGACCGTGGTCGCCTGGACCCCGTCGGCCCGCAGGTCGCGCAGCGCGAGCAGCTCGGGGTTGCCGCCGAGGATGATGTCGACGCCGCGACCGGCCATGTTGGTCGCCACGGTCACCGAGCCGATCTGGCCGGCCTGGGCGACGATCTCGGCCTCGCGGTGGTGCTGCTTGGCGTTGAGCACCTCGTGGTGGATGCCGTGCTCGCGCAGCTTGGTCCCGAGCAGCTCGGAGTGCTCGACCGACGCGGTGCCGGCGAGGACCGGCTGGCCGGCGTCGTGGCGCTCCTTGATGTCGTCGACCACGGCGTTGAACTTGGCATCGACGGAGCGGTAGATGAGGTCGGACTGGTCGACCCGGATCACCGGCTCGTTCGTCGGGATCGGCACGACCTCGAGCCCGTAGGTGGCGGCCAGCTCGGCGGCCTCGCCCTGGGCGGTACCGGTCATGCCCGAGAGCTTCTCGTAGAGGCGGAAGTAGTTCTGGAGCGTGATCGTCGCGAGGGTCTGGTTCTCCTCCTTGATCTTGACCCGCTCCTTGGCCTCCACCGCCTGGTGGAGGCCCTCCGACCAGCGCCGGCCCTCGAGGATGCGGCCGGTGAACTCGTCGACGATCTTCACCTGGCCGTCCTGGACGATGTAGTCCTTGTCCCGGTGGAACAGCTCCTTCGCCTTCAGGGCGGCCTGGAGCTGGTGGACGTAGTTGGACGACACCTCGTCGTAGAGGTTGTCGACGCCGAGCGCCTGCTCGACCTTCTCGATGCCCGACTCCATCGGGGCGACGTGGCGCTTCTCCTCGTCGACGTCGTAGTCGACGTCGCGATCGAGGCGGCGGACGATGTCGGCGAACTGGATGTAGAGCTTGGCGGCGTCGGCGACCTTGCCGCTGATGATGAGCGGCGTACGGGCCTCGTCGATGAGGATCGAGTCGATCTCGTCGACGATCGCGTAGACGTGGCCGCGCTGGACCTGGTTGGCCTTGCGCATCGCCATGTTGTCGCGCAGGTAGTCGAAGCCGAACTCGTTGTTCGTGCCGTAGGTGATGTCGCAGCCGTACTGGGCGCGCTTGTGATTGGCGTTGTTGTTGCCCGGCACGACGAGACCGATCGACAGCCCGAGCCAGTTGTGGATCTGGCCCATCCACTCGGCGTCGCGGCGGGCCAGGTAGTCGTTGACCGTGATCAGGTGGACGCCGCGGCCGGACAGGCCGTTGAGGTACACGGGCAGGGTCGAGACGAGGGTCTTGCCCTCGCCCGTCTTCATCTCCGCCACCCAGCCGAAGTGCATGGCGGCGCCGCCCATCAGCTGGACGTCGTAGTGGCGCTGGCCGATGGTGCGGCGCGCGGCCTCCCGCACGACGGCGAACGCATCGACGAGCAGGTCGTCGAGCTCCGCGCCGCGGTCGAGCTGCTCGCGGAACTCGACGGTCTTGTGGCGCAGCGCGTCGTCGTCGAGGGCGCGCACCTCGTCCTCGAGCGCGCCGATCTCGGGCACCAGCCCGCGGAGCGCCTTGATCTTGCGGCCCTCGCCGGCCCGGAGGAACTTGTCGAAGACTCCCATGCGGTGGCCTACTCTACCGGCGCACCCGCACCTGTCCTGGCCGCGGCCGGCCGGGCCCCCGCCGCCCGGTCCCGGCGCCGCCCGGCCCGACGGGCGAGGTCAGCTCGCCGACTGGTCGATCAGCCCGAGCGCACCGTCGTCACGCCGGTAGAGCACGGCGGCCCGTTCGGTGTCGGCGTTGGTGAACAGGAAGAACGAGTGGCCGAGCAGCTCCATGCGATCGGCGGCCTCGTCGACCGACATCGGTGCGATGTCGAACGCCTTCTTCTTGACGATCTGCGTGCCGCGCCGCGAGATGTAGGCCTCGTCGGCCAGCGTGCGCTCGGACTCGTCGTCCTCCTCCAGGACCGCCACCGGGCCCGAGCCCCGCGGCCGCTGGCGCACCGGCGCCTGCGACCGGTCGACGATGCGGGTCTTCAGCTTGTGGAGCTGGTGCTCCAGCTTCTCGACCGCGAGGTCGACCGCCGCGTACCCGTCGGCCGCCGCGACCTTGGCCCGGATGAAGTGGCCGTGGCCCTCGATCGTGACCTCGCAGACGTGGCTGTCCGAGATCCGGGGGTTGTGCTCCTCCGAGAAGTGGACCTCGGCGAAGTCGAGGCCGTCCAGGAACCGGTCGAGCCGGCCGATCTTCTCCGTCGCCGTGGCCCGCAGGCCCTCGGAGACATCGGCGTGACGGCTGCTGACGGTGACCTCCATCGAAGGACACCCTCCTGGTCGGATCGAGGGACAGGGGCTAGCTCCACCCGAGATTACGGGCTGGTCACCCGACGTGCACCTGCCGTACACCGGACGGGGTAGACCTACCACCGCTCGCCGGTGGTGTGCGGGCCGCGACGAGGCCGACCACGGAACGCGCGCCCGCCTCCCGCAGGGCGCGCGAAGCGGCGCTCATGGTCGCTCCGGTGGTCACGACGTCGTCGACCACCACCACCCGGGCCCCGGCGACACCCCAGGCGGCGAAGCGGACGGCGTCGAGCCGCTCGGCGCGCGCCCGCCCGGCCTGGCCCCCGGGGTCGACCCGCCGCAGACGGCACACCGCCCCCACACCGAGCCCGCGCCCCACGGCGGTCGCCAGCAGCTCGGCCTGGTCGAAGCCGCGGGCCCGGCGGCGCGGCGCACTGGTCGGCGCCCAGGTCACGACGTCGACGTCCAGCCCGCCGACGAGCGCCGCGAGCCGGGGCGCCAGCCACGACACGAGCGCGTGCTGGCCGGCGAACTTCAGGCTGGCGACGACGGCCGAGCCACCGCCGTGGTAGTCGAGCAGGCAGGCGCACGCGTCGAGCCCGGGTGGCGGCTCGGCGACGGGGGCGGGGCGAAGGTCGGCCGCGCACGACCGGCACGGGGCCGGCCCCTGGCGGCGACAGAGCGGGCAGCGCGTCGGCAACAGCACCCCACCACCATGGCGACCACCACTGACAGCCGGCCCGGCCCCACCCCTCCCCCGCGCCCGGCACCCGTGCACGATGGAACAGCTCGCAGTCCGTGCATGCAAGATCGGGTGCTCAGCCGATCGCGGTCACGAGGGCGTCCGAGGAGGCGGTGAAGCCGAAGCACTGGCGCACGTTGTAGACGGTGGCGTCGAGGCAGAACGTGGGCGACGTCGTGGCGCAGCAGTCCTCCAGGTAGACGCAGTCGTAGCCGGCGCACGCGGCGTCGATGAGCGTCGCCAGCACGCACTGATCGGCGTTCACGCCGGCCAGGAGCAACGTGGTGACGTCGAGGTTGCGCAGGATCGAGTCGAGCGGCGTGTCCCAGAACCCGCTCATGCGGTACTTGGCCACGTGGAGGTCGTCCGCGGCGACGTCGAGCCCGTCGACGATCGCCGCCGACCACGATCCCTCCTCGAGCACGGCCGAGCCGCCCGGCAGCGGCTGGCCGATCCCGGTGCCGGCGCCGTCGGGGTCGTAGACGTGCAACACGTTGGGCGGCAGGTTGGCGCGGTCGGGACGGTTCCCCCAGTTCAACCACACGACCGGCACACCGGCGCCGCGCAGCGCCGGCAGGAGCGCGGCCAGGGGCTCGATCGGCGCCCGCGCCGGGGTCACGTCGACGCCGATGTGGTCGAGCCAGCCCCCGGGTGCGCAGAAGTCGTTCTGCATGTCGACGGCCACCAGCGCGGTGCGGGCGAGGTCGACGGTCAGCCGCTGTGGCAGGGCGGCGATCGTGACCGGGTGCGACGCCCTCGCCGGGCGCCGCAGGTCCACGTGGTCGGCGTCGGCGTGCCAGGTGTTGCGGGAGGACGGGCCGATGGGATCCATGGGCCCGATGATCGCCGACCGGACGCCACCCGGTCGGACCCGACGCCGTCCCCGTCGCGGCCGACGCCACGCCGCCCCGCCGGGCGCGGGCCGCTCCCGGGATCGGGGCACACGCCCGATGTGGCACAGTCCAGACGGTGAACGCGCGCCGCAGGAGGGCCCGACCATCGTGACGGAGGCGACCAATGCGACCGACGAGCTCGGCGCCTTCCGGGTCGGCCCGCGGCTGCTCGCCGCCGGCACACCCGGCGGCCCGCTCGGTGGCCGGCGCTTCGCGGCGAAAGACCTGTTCGACGTCGCCGGCGAGCGGACCGGTGCCGGCAACCCCCGGGTGCTCGCCGCGGCCTCCGAGGCCGACGCCCACGCGTCGGCGGTGCGTCGCCTGCTCGACGCGGGCGCCGATCTGTGGGGCAAGACGATCACCGACGAGCTGGCGTTCAGCCTCTCGGGAACCAACGTCCACTACGGCACCCCTCAGAACCCGGCGGCACCCGGGCGGGTGCCCGGCGGATCGTCGAGCGGTTCGGCCTCGGCGGTCGCCGGCGGCGTCGTCGACCTCGCACTCGGGACCGACACCGGCGGCTCGATCCGCATCCCCGCGTCCTACTGCGGCCTGTTCGGGCTGCGCACGACGTGGGGCGCCGTGCCCGCCGACGGCCTCGTGCCGCTGGCCCCGAGCTTCGACACCATCGGGGTGTTCGCCCGTGACGCCGCGCTGCTCGGCGCCGCGATCGACGCCCTGTGCGACCCGCCCGCCGGCGTGGCCGACACCGGCGATGCGACGGCCACGACGCTGTTGATCGCCACCGACGCCATGGGCCTCGCCGATCGGGAGGCCGGCGAGGCGCTCGCCGAGGCCGCGCACCGGGCCGGCGGCGCGCTCGGGCTGAGCGTCGGGACCGTCGAGCTCTTCGACGGCGTCGGTGCCGACGAGGCCTTCGCCGCGTTCCGGGCGATCCAGACCGCGGAGGCGTGGCTGGCCCACGGCGAGGTGGTCGGCTCCCGCCGCCTCGGGCTCGGACCGGGTGTCGCCGCCCGCTTCGACGCCGGTGCCGCGGTCACCGCCGCCGAGGTCGCGGCGGCCGAGCCGGTGCGGATGGCCGTGCTCCGCCGCCTCCGACGGCTGTGCGCCGGGGGCACGGTGATCGCACTGCCGTCGGCGTCCGGCGCGGCGCCGTCACCGGAGATGACCGGCCCGCCCAAGGACGACCTGCGGGGCCGCACCCTGCGCCTGACCTCGCCCGCCGGGCTCGCCGGGCAGCCGGCGTTGTCGATCCCGGCCGCCCACGTCGAGGGCGGCCTCCCCGTCGGGCTGTGCCTGATCGGCGCGAGCGACACCGACCGCATGCTGTGTGCGCTCGCCCGCCGCTGGCAGGACGCGCTGGGCGACTGACACCGCCGGCCCGGCGGCCGCCGCCATCGGGCTCGGGCGGGGCTCAGCCGCGGTACGGGCGGGGCACCGGGTTGCGGTGCTGGGCGATCGACCGGTGGCGGTCCTCCAGTCCCTGCACCATGGCGTCATCGGTGAACACCCAGAACCGGCGCTCGCGCACGGCGTCGAGCACGAGGTCGGCCACCTGGTCCGGGCGCTCACCCGAACGCAGCTGCTCACGCACCCGCTCGCTGGCGGCCTCGTCGACACCGACGAGCGCCGGGCCCGGCAGGGCGCCACCCGGCCGGTTCCGGTCGGCGTCGGCGATGCGGGTGTCGACCCACCCCGGGCACAGGCACGAGACCCCGACGGTGGAGCCGTCGGCCGCCAGACGGTGGTAGAGGCCCTCGGTGAGGCCGACGACGGCGAACTTCGAGGCGGAGTAGGCGTCGAACGACGCGAAGTGGCCCGCCATCGACGCCGTGTTCACGATGTGGCCGTCGCCATGGGACAGCAGGTGCGGCAGGAACGCCGCATGGCCGTGCACGACGCCCCACAGGTTGACGTCGATGATCCATCGCCACGTGTCGAGATCGAGGACGCCGTCGGCGTCGACGTTCGCGGCGGCGACACCGGCGTTGTTGCACACCACGTTGACCCGGTCGAACGCGGCCAGCGCGGCCTTGGCGAGGTTGTCGACCGAGCCGGCGTCGGACACGTCGCACTCGATCCCGATCGCCTCCACGCCGAGGTCACGGCACGCCCCGGTCGCCTCCTCCAACGGCCCGGCCTCGACATCGGCCAGCACGACGTTCATGCCCTCGCGCCCGAAGCGCATCGCCATCGCCCGACCGATGCCGCTCGCCGCCCCCGTGACGACCGCCGTCTTCCCCCGAAGCTCCAACATGGCCCGGACCCTAGCCCTGGTGTTTCGTGGGCACCCTGGAAGCCACCGACGACCTGCGCTGTCGCAGCGTCGCTCGTGTCGGGTCGACCACGTCCTGACCAGGCCAGACAAGGCGATACGGAACACGGGGCCACCTCGGCGGCCCCGCGCGCCGCGATCCGGTTCCGGACGCGCCGACGGCGCGACCCCTGCGGGGGCCGCGCCGTCGATCAGCGTCCTGCAGCTGCCGCGGACGGGCGTCGGGCGCCCGACCGCGGGAGGCTCAGTACCGGTAGTGGTCCGGCTTGTACGGGCCGTCCTTGGGGATGCCCAGGTAGTCGGCCTGGTGCTGCGACAGCTCCGTGAGCTTCACCCCGAGGCTGTCGAGGTGCAGCCGGGCGACCTTCTCGTCGAGCACCTTCGGCAGGGTGACGACGTTGAGGCCGTACTCCTCGGCGTTGGCGTGCAGCTCCATCTGGGCCAGCACCTGGTTCGAGAAGCTGGCCGACATCACGAAGCTCGGGTGGCCCGTGGCGTTGCCCAGGTTCAGCAGACGGCCCTCGGAGAGGATGATCACCGAGTGGCCGTCGGGGAAGACGAACTCGTCGACCTGCGGCTTGATGTTGATCCGCTGGATGTCCGACTTCCGGTTGAGGCCGGCCATGTCGATCTCGTTGTCGAAGTGGCCGATGTTGCCGACGATGGCCTGGTGCTTCATCCGGGCCATGTGCTCGGCCATGATGATGTCCTTGTTGCCCGTCGTGGTGATGAAGATGTCGGCCTTGTCGAGCACCCGCTCGAGCGTGGTGACCTCGTAGCCCTCCATCGCCGCCTGCAGCGCGCAGATCGGGTCGATCTCGGTGACGATGACCCGGGCGCCCTGGCCCCGGAGGGACTCGGCGCAGCCCTTGCCGACGTCGCCGTAGCCGCAGACGACCGCGACCTTGCCGCCGATCATCACGTCGGTGGCCCGGTTGATGCCGTCCACCAGCGAGTGCCGGCAGCCGTAGAGGTTGTCGAACTTCGACTTGGTGACCGCGTCGTTGACGTTGATCGCCGGGAACAGCAGCGTCCCCGCGTCGCGCATCTGGTAGAGGCGGTGGACACCGGTCGTGGTCTCCTCGGAGACACCCCGGATGCCCTCGCCGATCTTCGTCCAGCGGGTCGGGTCCTCGGCGAAGTTCCGCTTGAGCACGTCGACGATGACGTGCCACTCGTCCGGATCGTCGTCGGTGGCGTCGGGAACGGCGCCGGCCTTCTCGAACTCCGTGCCCTTGTGGACGAGCAGCGTCGCGTCGCCGCCGTCGTCGAGGATCAGGTTCGGGCCGCCGCCGCCCGGCCAGGCGAGCACCTGCTCGGTGCACCACCAGTACTCCTCCAGCGTCTCGCCCTTCCAGGCGAACACCGGAACGCCGGCCGGGGAGTCGACCGTGCCGCTCGGGCCGACCACGACGGCGGCGGCCGCGTGGTCCTGGGTCGAGAAGATGTTGCACGACGCCCAACGGACGTCGGCGCCGAGGGCGACGAGCGTCTCGATGAGCACGGCGGTCTGCACGGTCATGTGCAGCGAGCCGGTGATCTTGGCGCCGGCGAGCGGCTTCGCGTCGCCGAACTCGGCGCGCAGCGCCATCAGCCCGGGCATCTCGTGCTCGGCGAGGCGGATCTCCTTGCGACCGAACTCGGCGAGGCTGAGATCGGCGACCTTGAAGTCCTGCGTGTCAGTGATGAGGGTCATGGGCTTCCTGGTGTCGGTGGTCCTGTCCGACGACGGGCGCGCGAGCACCCGTGCCGGATCGGTTCGACGGGCTGGGGTCTGCTGACACCTCTCTGCTCAGCCCGTTCGCAGTGTAGAGGCCGACGTCACGGTCGGCGCCGGTGGCGGCACGCGAGTCACCGTTCTGGTGAGCGCGAAGGCGCGCGCCAGCGATCCGAAGGCGGTACGAGCGGTGTTGTCCGCTCCCGCAGCCGCTCGGGCTGTGTCTCCCGCTCCCACAGCCGCTCGGGCGGGGTCTCCCGCGCCGGCGGCCGCCTGCGTGGTCTCAGGCCTGGCCCGTGCGCAGCACGGACTCGGCCTCGGCGCGGGCCACCAACCGCTGGTGGGTGGCGTCGTCGACGGACTCGGCCTCGTCGATGAGCATGTTCGGGATGCCGTCCACCACCGCGTAGCGCCGGTGCAGACGCTCGTTGTAGAGCGTCTGCTCGTCCGCGAAGTAGAGCAGCGGACCCTTGTCCTCGGGACAGACCAGGATCTCGAGCAGCGCGGGATCGAGCGCAGCGGTGTCTTCCGGCGGGTGAGTGCTCATCGCCGTCCGACGTTATCCATGATCGCGCCCGACCGCGCCGACCCCCGCCCGATCCGCGTCGCGACGGGTGGTGCTCAGCGGCGGGCGAGCTCCTGCCACTCGTCCTCGGAGACCCGGTACACGCCCTGCTTCGACCACCAGCGGATGCGGTAGAGGTCGCGCACCAGGCGCACGGCGTCGCGCACGACGTGGACCGTCGAGCGGGTGCTGTTCTCCACCTTCACCGGCACCTCGAGCAGCGACAGCCGGTACCGCTCGATGAGGTGGAACAGCTCGATGTCGAACGCGAACCCGTCGACCTGGGTGTGGGAGAACAGCACGCGGGCGATGTCGGAGCGCATCGCCTTCAGACCGCACTGCGTGTCGCGGTACTGGCCCAGCAGCACGGCGAAGGTGAGCAGGTTGATCACCCGGCCGCCGACCTCGCGGAGGCGGCGGGCCGCGACCAGCGTCGTCGTGTCGGTGTGGCGCCGGCTGCCGACGACGACGTCCCACCCGTCCTCGACGTCGGTCATCAGCCGGGCCAGCTGGGACGGGGCGTAGGCCAGATCGGCGTCGGTGAAGCCCACGGTGCGACCCCGAGCCACGACCATCCCCGCCCGGACCGCGGCGCCCTTGCCGCCGTTGGCCTGGCGGACGACCCGGTCGGCCCCGGCGCGCTCGGCCTCCGCGGCGGTGCCGTCGGTCGAGCCGTCGTCGACCACGACGATCTCCAGCCCGCCGTCGGCGTCGATCTCCGCGAGCTCGCTGCGGACCCGTTCGACCGTCGGGCCGATGCGGCCCTCCTCCTGGTAGGCCGGGATCACGACGCTGAGGCGGACGTCGCCCGGTGCCACGCCCCGGTCGACCCGCACGTCCTGCGTGGCCCGGACCGACCGCCACAGCACCCAGCGGTAGAGCGTGACCCGGATGAACGCGGCGGCCGCGACCGCCGGGACCTTGATGGCCAGCACACCGAGATCGCTCGACGGCGCGAACGTCACCGCGCCGGCGGCGAGCACGAGGACGTCGACCGCGCCGGCGAAGACCACGGTGGCGAGGAACCAGAGCGGCTCGTGGACCCACCGGACGTAGGGGTCCGAGCGGAACGTGATCGTCCGGTTCAGCGTCCACGACACGGCGGCCGCCGCGGCCACCGACGCGGCGTCGGCGACGAGCAACGACCAGCCGGCGTTGCCCCACAGAGCGAGCAGCACGACGAGGTCGGTCGCCGTCGCCAGGAGTCCGACGAAGGCGAACCGGCCGATCCAGTGGCGCCAGGGCAGGGGACGCGTGCGCACGAGCGCCTACCGCGAATCGCCGCGGCCGCCCCGCCGCTCCTCGTCGTCGCCGGTCAGGGGAAGCGGCGCCCACACCACGTTGCGGTCGCCGTCGGCGCCCTCCAACGGCAGCGGGGCCCAGACGACGCCATCGTCGCGATCGGTCCACGTGATGTCGGCGCCCTCGGGCACACCGGCGGTGAACGCCCGCGGCGCGCCCGCCGACGAGACACCACCGCGGTCGTCGTCGGTGTCCGTCCAGACCATGTCGCGACCGGACCCGGGCGGCGTGACCGCGGGGGCGACGGGCGTGACCGCTCCGGCAGGGGTCGGCGCCTCGGCCGTCGGCGCGGCGGGTGCCGATGCGCCGTTCGGTGCGGGTGCGGCGTCGACGCGTCCGAGCATCCCGCCCGGCTCCGACGGCGTCGACGGCGTCGCGTCGTCGCCGGCCGCTCCGGCGTCGGGTGCCGTCTCCGGCGCCTCCGACGGGGCCGGGGCGGGGACGGGCGGCGCGGTCGGGGCCGCCGCAGCCACGGCGCTCATGCGCTGGGGCAGCTCGGAGCCGGGCTCGACGTTGACCGTGGGCGCCGACGTCGGGACCTCACCGGTCGGTGTGTCGTCGCGGGTGGCGGCGTCGGCGGCGACGGGCGGACCGGGGGGCGTGATGTCGAGCGGGCCGCGTCGCCACAGCACGACGACGCCGACGAGCCCCGCGGCGGTGATCGCCCAGGCGAGCAGGTCGAGGGGCGTCCAGCCGTAGTGGAGCCGGACCTCCTCGTCGGTCGGCACGACCACCATGAGGTTCGGCGTGACCCGGTACGGGCCCTCGGCGCCGTCGACCTGCCAGTTCGGGAAGTACGACGCCTTCACCAGCACCGGCGTGCCCGGCTCGTCGACCTGGAAGGAGATCTCGTCGACACCGACGTCGATGTCGGACACCTCGGCCGCGCTCACCTCCGATGGGACCGGGTCCTCGCCGACCGACACCCGCTGCCACTCGTCCGGCCCGTCGAGGGCCAGGAACGTGTCCCAGGCGGACGGGTCGTTGTACCACTCGACGGAGGGCTCCAACCACTCCTCGCCGGTGGCGTGCACGTCGGTCAGCACGGCCGGCTCGTGGTCGAGGCCCTCGACGAGCGGCGAGCCGGCGACCTCGAAGACGGTCCACGGTCCGGAGGTGTCGAGCTCGGTCAGGTCGGGGTGGGCCCGGGCCTCCTCCACCGCGTTGGGGCTGTCCTCGGAGGTGTACGTCATGTAGTAGCGCACGCCCATGAGCTGGAGGTGCGCGATCCCGAGATCGAGGTCCAGTCCGTCGCTGTAGGGCAGGTCGCGCTGCGCCCGCGAGGGGCGGTCGGACAGCTCCGACTGGTTGAGGAAGTGGTACGGCGTCGTCGCCGAGGCCTCGAAGTAGAGGCCCTCCATCGAGCCGATGCAGCCCTGGGTCCAGTGGGGCAGCAGCATCAGCGCCATCGGCGTGCCGTACTGGTCGAGCGCGCTGTCGTACTCCCACATGGCGCGACCGCAGCCGTTGTCGCGGCCGATCTCGTCCATCAGGGTGACGATCCCGTAGTACTCGGGATAGGAGTCCTTGCGCTCGTAGCCGCTGTAGTTCCACCGGGCCCACGAGGTGACGAAGCTCGAGTCGTCCTCGAGCCCCAACCACCGGTAGCGGACCCCTCCGTCCTCGGTCACGACCCGCTGGGTGCCGGGCAATGCGCCGAGCGGGAGGCCCACCATCACGACGACGGCGAGCAGCGCCACGGCGGACGCGATCAGCTTGAACGGTCGGTCGAGCTCGTCGCCCGGCGCCGCGTGCTCGGCCACCGGCCCGTCTCCGCCGTCCGGCCCGGCGGCGCGTCGGCGCGCCGAGAACGTCGACAGTGCCTGCACGATCAGCGGCAGGAACTGGATGAGCAGCGCGACGCCAAGTGCGGCGAGCAGGTAGAGGCAGAGGTAGTAGAAGGGCACCACCCGGGCGTTCCACAGCCGCCCCTGGGGCAGGGCGATCGTGAGGCCGGCCAGCACGAGGCTCGTGGCCCCGAGGAACAGCCCGACACGTTCGCGGCGCAGCACCGACAGCACGAGCCCGACGCCGGCGAGCACCAGCACGACGGGCCACAACGTGCCGCCGCGCAGGAGGAGCTCCTGGTAGTCGGTGCGCTTCTCCCACCCCATGTCGTTGAGGTAGGCGGTCCGGCCGAGGAACGGCAGGACCCAGAACGCGCTGAGGGCCACGCCGGTCACGCCGACCGTGAGCACCCACCAGATCTGGCGGCGGCCGAGGTGGAGGGCCAGGATCACGACCGTCGCCACCACGGCGAGCACCGCCGGGATCAGGTGGCACAGCGCGACGAGCGCCAGCACGACGGCGGTGAGCGCCCGATGGCGCCCCGTCCGGACACCGTCGAAGAGCAGCCCCAGGTACACGAGCGCCAGGCACAGGCTGATCGAGAACGCGAACTCGCCGGCCAGCGTCGAGGCGATGTTGCCGCCCCAGATCGTGAAGGTGGTGTCGAACAGGAAGGGCAGGACACCGAGCGACAGCAGCGCGGGCCCCGGGAACGCCAGGCCGGCCTTGCGGCCGAGGAACCAGCCGGCGACCGGCATGAGCACGACACCGGAGACGGTGATCAGCTTGAACGCGATGCCGTACGGCAGGACGAGGTCGAGGGCGAGGATGGCCAGCGACGGGATGACCATGTAGAACTGGTATGCAGGGAAGCCCGCGTACCAGTCCGGCGCCCAGCCGGAGAGCCGGAAGCGCGGCAGCAGCTCGTCACGCAGGAACGCCGGGCCCCAGACGTGCGCGCCCATGTCCCCACCGGCCGGCGTGGTCGAGGCGACCAGCAGGCCCGGCTGCAGCTGCAGCACGGTGAAGACCACGGCGCACGCGACGATGCCGAAGGTCACCCACGACTCGGCGGACACCGACGAGAGCCGGCCGAATCGGGAGGAACGGGGGGCGTGGGCCACGTCGCCGTCGACGGGGCCCTCTGCGTTCGATGCGATGGTTGGGCGATCGTCGAGTGCGGTGTCCATCGGAATCCTCGGGCACCGGAGGCGGCGCCTGCCTCACGCTAACGGACGACGCCGCGGTATCGGCGGTCAGGCACGAGAAAGCCGCAGGCGCGACATCGGCCCTGGTCGACGCCCTGTCGCCCGCGCGAGGACCTCACGATCGCCGAGGTCGAGGGGCCGGTCGACGCACCCGGTCGCCAGGTGGTGGCGCACCGTCACGACCATGCCCCGGGACCCGGGGCGGGGACGTGGCGTCGCGCCCGGCTCAGCCGGCGCGGCGCAGGGGCGAGCAGGCGATCTCCTCGAGCACGCTGCCGATCTCGAGCGACTCGCCCCGGCGCTCCCACGAGCGCCGATCGCACACCGAGCACGAGCTCATCGTCAGCGGTCCCGACGGGAGCTCGAGCGAGAACTCCACGATCGAGCCCCCACAGCGATTCGGACAGTCCATCCCCATGACGTTCACCCCGCGTTCATGTCCATCCCGGAACCATGTCGTCGGCGCGCTCGTGCCGAATCTGAAGGAGGATGGGTGAAATCACCCACCACTCAGCGCACCCTCATCACCCCCGAGCGTGCTCGATTTCCGGGGGTCCGTCGCGGTCGAAGCCGGAGCGCACGCACGTCGCGGGTGCGCACGCTCGCCGAGAGGACACGCCCGCGGCGTGGACGGTCAGAGCAGGGTGAGCACGGTGATCGAGTTGAACACCATGTGGCCCACGATCGACGGCCCCAGGCGCTCCCAGCGCTGCGCCGCCCAGCCGAAGACGAGGCCGACCACGATCAGCCCGGGCAGCTGGAGCACCTGGCCGTGCACGGCCCCGAACACCACGGCGCTCACCACGAGGGCGATCCGGGCGTTCATGCGCCGCTCGAGGGAGCGCAGGAGCAGCCCCCGGTAGAACAGCTCCTCCACGAACGGGGCGCCGAGGGCGATCATCACCATGAGCAGCGCGAGGTCGATCCCGCCGGCGCTCGCCCGATCGGTGAGGTCCTGGGCGGGGCCGGAGACGTCGAGCTCGCCGACCACGACGCTCACGATCGTGTAGAGGAGGAGGACCCCGACCTGGGCCGCCACGCCGAGCAGCAGGCCGAGGGGCAGGTCCACGAGCCGGAACCGCAGGCCGAGCTCCGGCCCCAGCCCGTCGCCCGCGACCTCGGCCGCGCCGATCGTCACCGCCAGCTGGGTCGACCACAGGAACACCTGGCCGACCAGCAGGGCCCCCACCGGGAGGAGGTCGAACAGCGGTGCGGCGTCCGGGTCGACCAGCTCCGCCACCGCCACACCCGTCGCCGTCCCGAGCCCGAGCAGGCGCAGCGCCACGAGCTGCACGCCGACGAAGCTCACGATCTGGCTGAGGAGCCAGCCCCCGGCGAAGTCGACGAGGCCCCAACGCTCGACATGGGTTGCGGACCGGCTCTGCACGCGCCGGATGGTAGTGGCGACACGACATCGGCCCGGGCCGCCCCCGGAGTGTGCCGGACGCACGTCCGAGAGGTGCCGCCGGCCGGCCCGCGGAGTGCGCACCGACCCGGTCGCGGATCATTGCGCCGATCAGGTGCGGCGACCGTCCACAAGGATGCCGCTGCGGCCTACCATGTCAACCATGAGTCCGCAGGGTTCCCCCACACCCCCGCAGCGCCAGAACAAAGGCTCGGGGAGCTCGGGCCGCCAGGAGTCGGGTTGGCCGAAGTGGTCGATCTGGATCCTGCTCGGCCTGGTGGTGGCCGCGCTCTTCCTCCCGTCACAGCTCGATCGATCGTCTTCCGAGTCGCTCGCCTACTCCGACTTCCTCGATGACGTCGAGGCCGGCGAGGTCGAGAGCTTCGAGTTCAACAACAACAACGGTGACATCACCGCGACCTACAGCGATGGTGAGGAACGGACCACCACCGGGCCCATCGAGTTCTCCGAAGCCGACCGTGCGCTGTTCGCCGAACAGGGCGTCGAGTACAACTTCGACACTCCGGAGAGCAGCTTCCTCTCCGCGCTGATCCCGCTCATGCTGCCGATCGGCGTCTTCATCCTCTTCATCTGGTGGATGCAGCGCCGCGCCGCCGGGCAGATGGGCAACATCATGTCGATCGGCCGGTCGAAGGCGAAGACGTACTCCACCGAGCGCCCTGCGACGACCTTCTCCGACGTCGCCGGCTACGACGGCGTGAAGCAGGAGATCACGGAGATCATCGACTTCCTGAAGACGCCGGCCCGCTTCGCCGAGATCGGCGCCCGCATCCCCAAGGGCGTGCTGCTGGTCGGCCCTCCCGGTACCGGTAAGACCCTCATCGCCCGGGCCGTGGCCGGCGAGGCCGGGGTGCCGTTCCTCTCCGTCACCGGTTCGGACTTCATGGAGATGTTCGTCGGCGTCGGCGCCAGCCGCGTCCGTGACCTCTTCCAGTCCGCCCGCAAGATGGGCCGGGCGATCATCTTCATCGACGAGATCGACTCGATCGGCCGCAAGCGGGGCGCCGGCCTCGGCGGTGGCCACGACGAGCGCGAGCAGACGCTCAACCAGATGCTCTCCGAGATGGACGGCTTCGAGGCCGCCGAGGGCGTGGTCATCATCGCGGCGACCAACCGCCCCGACGTGCTCGACCCGGCCCTGCTCCGCCCGGGCCGCTTCGACCGCCAGGTCGTCGTGCCGCTCCCGGAGATCAACGAGCGCCGGTCGATCCTCGAGACCCACTGCAAGTCGAAGCGGGTCGACCCCAACGTCGACCTCAACGTGGTCGCCCGCTCGACGCCGGGCATGGCCGGTGCCGACCTCGCCAACATGGTGAACGAGGCCGCGCTGATCGCCGTGCGCCAGGGCGACGACACGATCCGCACCAACCACTTCGAGGAGGCACGCGACCGCGTCCTCATCGGCCAGAAGCGGGAGTCGGTCATGATGACCGACAAGGAGAAGGAGGTCACGGCCTACCACGAGACCGGCCACGCGCTCACCGCCGCGGTGCTGCCCCACGCCGATCCCGTGCACAAGGTCACGATCCTCCCCGCCGGCATGGCCCTCGGCGTGACGATGCAGCTCCCCGAGGAGCGCCACCACTACACCCAGCACTACTTCGAGGACCGCCTCGCGGTGATGATGGGCGGCCGCATGGCCGAGGAGCTGATCTACGGCGTCACGTCGGCCGGCGCGGCCAACGACCTCCTCCAGGCGACCGAGCTCGCCCGCAAGATGGTGCGCGAGTTCGGCATGAGCGAGCGGGTCGGCCCGATGGCGTGGGGTGGCGGCGGCCAGGTGTTCCTCGGCGAGGACATGGTCCACAACGCCCGCGACTACAGCGACGAGACGGCCCGGGTGGTCGACGAGGAGATCGAGCAGATCCTCCGCGCCGCCGAGCTGCGGTGCCGTCAGACGCTCCACGAGAACCGCCGTGCGCTCGAGATGATCTCCCGATCCCTGCTCGAGCACGAGACGATCGACGGCAGCGAGGTCTACCGCCTGATCGAGGTCGCCCGATCCACGGCGTCGGCTCCCTCGGAGCCGGCGGTCGGTGCGTTCGACCACGGCCAGTCCAACGGGAGCTGATCCGGCCGGCGCCCCACCGATGTGATCACCGGGCGGGTCCCGACCATACGAGAACGAGCGGAGGGGCCGCACCCGTGCGGCCCCTCCGTCGCGTCCGCCCGGATCGACCGGACGTGCGGCCCGCGGGTGCGCCCGGCAGCGCAACGTTGCCGGCCGGGCCGCAACGGCGGGCGCACCGGCTCAGGACCCGGTGCCGTCGGAGGGCTCGAGCGCGGCCAGGGCCTCCTCGATCTCACCCGCCTTCGGGACCCCGACGACCGAGGCCCGCACGACCCCCCGCTCGTCGACGACGACGATCAGCGGTACGCCGTCGACGCCGTAGCGCTCGTGGATCGGGCCGTGCTGCTCCCAGGTGACCTCGGCGCGGGCCACCCGCCCGGCGACCACGCCCTCGTCCAACGACTCGAGCCGGGACCGGGCCGACGCGCACGTACCGCACGTCGCGGAGCTGAACAGGACGAGGAGCCACTCGGCGTCGGTGGCCTCGAAGTCGTTGCGATCGAGCTGGGCCGGGACGCGGGCGACCCCCCGGGTCGGGGCGTCCGGGGTGCTGCGACGGGAGACGACGAAGGCGACCGCGGCGACGACCGCCACGAGCACGAGGCCGATGACCACCTGTTCCATGCCCCGAGCTTGGCGCAGCCGCGAGGTGCTCGGGTGGCACCCTCGGGCGGTTTCGGCCCGGCGGCACCCGCCGATCCGGCCGGGTGGTCGGGGTCAGCCCGCCGGGGTGGCGACGACGGGCGCGGTCAAACCGGACGAGTCCGGGACGCTCGTGGTACCGGCCCGGGGGATCAGCGGTTCGTTGCCGAGGTCGGCGGTGCCGACGGCGTCACTCCACACGACACCCTGGTCGACGACGACGGGGGTGTCCGCCCGAACGACGACGATCGCCGGATCGCTGGCATCGGGCAGGTCGACGCTGACCTCGCGGCGGTCGGCCGCCTCCACGGTGACGGCCTCGCCGAGGAGCTGCTGCTCGCCGTTGGCGTTGAGCAGCCCGATGTCGACCTCCACGGCCTCGCCACCGGGGTTGAGCAGCGACAGCCACACGTCCTGACCGGTCGGCACGATGGCGATCTGGTCCGTCGAGGCGACGGGCGAGCCCATCTGCGCCGAGAAGCCCGGGCCCGAGCCCCGCAGCGGCGCGGTCTGGGTCGGCGCCGCCTGGGACTCGACGGCCGGGGCGAGCGCACTCTCCTCCCCCGCCGTGCCGTCGTCGGCCCCGTCCGTGTCCTCGGGGGTCGCGTCGGGGTCGGTCGAGGTCGCGTCGGAGTCCTCGACCGGCTCCTCGGAGCCCTCGACGGGCTCGGCGCCGTCCTCGACCACCTCGTCGCCGCCGGCCACCAGCTCGGGCGCACCGCCGATCACGACCCGCTCGACCACGACCGGGACACCGTTGAACGACTGGACGATGGTGGCGTGCTCGAGCGGCTTGGGAACCCGCGTCTCGTTGTCGACCACGATCTCCTGGCGGCTCCTCGGCGCGATCGCCACCTCGAACGGCTCGATCGGCCCCGCGGCCGAGCCGGCCGACGGCCGGATGACCACGTCGACCGTCGCCCGCTCGTCCGACGGGTTGGAGACGACGATGATCTCGCTCATCGTCGGGCCGACCCGGCCCTCGGCGAAGTACCACGCGGTGGCCGGCTCGGTCGCGCCGAGCTCGAGGTCGAGCCCGAGCTGAGTGCCGTCCTCGAGGCCGAGGAGCTGGACCCGATCGACCACCACCCGGCCCGATCGCAGGTTGACGTCGGCCGACACGAGCTGGTGGCGCTGGGCGTGGTTGCCGACCTCGATGATGCGGACCGACCGCCCGGGGATCAGCAACCCGTTCAGGTCGGTCGGGTTGCGGAAGCCGTCGTCGGTGTCGAAGGTGATGTCGGCCACGGCCCGGTCGGGGAACGGGTTGAGGATGGCCAGCCACATGCGTGACCCGAGCGCCGTGCGGCCGTAGGCGAAGTGCCACGTGTCGGACGGGTTCGGCGTGCAACGCGACTGGTCGCGCCCGGCCGGGCCCTCGATGCGGTGCTCGACGACGATGTTCCCGCCGGCGACCTCGACCGAGGCGCCGGCCCACGGGGCCTCGACGATGTCGCCGAGACGGACCGGCGTCGTGCTGCCGGCCCCCACCTCGATCTCGACCAGCTCCGTTTGGCCCTCCGAGCCGATCGCCTCGACGGTGGCGTCGATCGCCTCGTCGGAGAGGTTGGTCACGAGCACCGTGTGGTCGAACGGGCCGTCGGGGACGGTGGTGCCGCCGGCGCAGAACCACGTCGAGGTCAGGGCATCCTCGCCGGCGACGGTCGCGACGGCCTCGGCGGCCCCCGCCCCGCCCAGCGGTTCGGGCCCGTTCGCAGCCGGTTCACCACCGAACGCCACCGCACCTGCGAGCAGGCCGACGGCCACGACGACGATCGGCCACCGCTGGATGCTCATCGGCGGTCCTCCCGGTTCCGACCCGCCCCGGTATCGGAGGCGTCGGCGCCCGCGACACGGTCTTCTGCGGCACCCTCGTCTGCGGCACCGTCGTCCCCGCTGTCGCCGACGGCGCCATCGATCGCACCAACACCGTCCGTCGGGCCGGCGGCGCCGGTCTGCTCGGCCTCGTCGGTCTCGGTCGTGTCCGCGGCGTCGGTCTCGGTCGTGGCGTCGGCGTCGGCGTCGGCGTCGGCGTCGGCGTCGGCGTCGGCGAACGGATCGTCGCCGTCGTCCTCGATACCGGTCAGGTCGTCGTCGACGCCGGACAACCCGTCGGCCTCGTCGAACGCGCGGAGCTGCTCACCGTTGGCCGACGTGGCGTCATCGGCGGCGCCCGGTCGATCCACCGTCGCCGTGTCATCGGGAGACGCCGTGCCCGCCGTGTCGCGCACCGGCGCCGGGCCGGCTCCGTCGGCCACACCGGGAGCCCGGGACTCCCCGGCCCCGGCATCCGCCGCGTCGTTCCCGGCGCCCTCGTCGGCGGCATCCTCGTTCCCGGCGCCCTCGTCGGCGGCATCCTCGTTCCCGGCGCCCTCGTCGGCGGCATCCTCGTCGTCGGCACCCTCGTCGTCGGCGTCGGCGTGGGGCGGCGACTCGACGGTCGGAGCTCCCGACCCGGCATCGTCCGCATCCGAGTCGGCTGCACCCGAGACATCGACATCCGAGTCATCCGAGTCCGACTCGTCCGCGGCGGTCGGTGCCGACGGCCGGTCGTCGCCCTCGTCGAGCTCCTCGCCCTCCACGACCTCGTGGGCCGTGCTCGTGTCCACCGTGACGTCCTCGTTCGTGACGACCTCGGAGTCGGCCCACGGGAGGTCGTCCGGGAGCCCGCCGGCATCGGGCCCGGCGGCCCACGGTGCCGGGGTGAGCCCGGGCCCGCCGACGTCGATCGTGTCGCCCGACCCGAGCGTCGTGACCCCGACGTCGGCGACCGGGGCGTCCGGCTCGCGGCGCTTCCGCCGGCCCCGGCGCCCGCTGTCGGGCTCGCGGACGAGCACGACGGCGACGACCAGCCACGCGACGAGCTGGCCGACGAGCACCGCAGTGCGCACCGGATCACCCACGAAGCGCAGGTCCGCGTCGCCGCCGGAGGCGACCTCGTAGCGGCCGGCCCAGCCGAAGCCCCGGGTCGGCTCGATCACCTCGCCGTCGACCACGAGCTCCCAGCGCTCGTCGAACGCGTCGGCCGCGTGGACCACCGTCTCGGTGTCCACCTCGCCGGCGAACGACGTGCGCCCCTCGTCGGCGCTCAGCGCGACCGTCGAACCGGACAGGTCGAGCCGGGCGGCCTCCTCGAAGGTGACGTCGGCGCTGTCGACCTCGTCGCCGGAGGCGGAGGCCAGTACGGCCCGCTCGGGCGCCCACGCCGTGCTCTCGAACACCGACACGGCCGGGTTCACGTTCTGGCGCTGGAGGTCGAGCTGGTCGGCCAGCAGCGGGGCGACCAGCGGGCTCACCTCGCGCACCGCGCCACCGTGGGGGACCGGGGCCTGCTGGTCGACCACCACCACGTAGCGGACGCCCATCGGGGCGAGCAGCCGACCGAGGTGGGCCGTCGATCCCGACGCCGCCAGCTCGAACGCCTCGCGGATCAGCGGGGTCGCGTCGCCGGCGTCGCTCGCCCACAGCCCGAGCTCGGGGTCGATCGTCGCCGTGTGGGTCGTGGCGTAGCCGAGGCCGTCGGTCAGCTCCCAGCTGGTCACCGGGAGGATCTGCGGGTCGCCGATCCACAGGACGCGGAAAGGCCCGTCCTCGATGGACTCGTCGGCCATGAACGCGAACGTCGTGTCGTAGCCACCGGCCGGCATCGACCACCGGCCGCCGAACGCGGCGCCGAGGGTCGGGAGGCTGGCGATGGCGAACGCGACGAGCGCCAGCGCCGTGGCGAGCTGGCGGCGGCCGAACCCGTAGCCGCGCAGGTCGAGCTCGATCGACGCCATGCCCATAGCGGTCGCGAACGCGGTGGCCGCGGCAGCAGGCGCCAGGAGCAGCTGGAGCGACGGCACGTCCACCGGCACCGACCCGCGGGCCGCCAGCCACGTCAGTGCCAACGACCCGATGATGACGACCCACGACCGCACGGCCCACGCCAGGCGCCAGCGGGTGCCGATCAGCACGGCGAGCGTCGCGGCGACGAGGAAGCCCCAACCGAGCGGCGCCCCGGCGATCGGGCCGAGGTCGAACGCCGCGACGTCGGCGATGGCGGCGCCGACCGGCGTCGCGGGGCGCGGCGCGACGAAGCGCTCGATGCCCCCGCTCTGGGCGCCGAGGTACCAGGGCAGCTGGAGGAGGGCACCGACCACGGCGCCGCCGAGCCCCACGACCACCATGCGCAGCGACCCGGCCATCGACCCGCCGAGCACCGAGCCGAGCGCGAACGCCAGCACCAGGGCGAGGACGAGGACGGGCGCGCCGCCCCACCACATGCCGAGCACAGCGGTCAGCAGACCGAGCCCGAGCACCTGACGGACCCGCGATCGGGGCCGTTGCCCCGTCGTCTCGTCGTCGTAGGGCTCGGTGTTCGACGCCTGGGCCAGCCGCCGGAGGATCCACGGGCAGAACGCCCAGACGGCGAGCGCCGACCACGAGCCCTCGGCGAGGGCGGCGTAGGGCACCGGGATCAGGGCGAACGCCAGCAGCGACGCGATCCGGGCCCGCGATGGCGGTGCCAGCCCGCCGAGGCGCCACGCGCCGAGGAGGCCGAGGGGGAGGAGCCCGAGCACGAGGATCGTGCGGGCCAGGCCCGTCGCGCCGATCACCAGCCAGCTCACGATGCCGAAGAAGCCGAGCCCGGTCGGCCCCGGCGAGGCGACCCCGAGGCCGGCCTCGCGCCAACCGCTCCACCAGGCGCCGAGCAGGTCGTTGGGCGAGCCGGGGAACGCGGCCAGCTCACCGAAGACCGGGATCGGACGGGTCAGCAGGTGGCGGCTGCCGAACCCCAGGAGCGCGATGAGCACGACCGCGGCGACCAGGTGCTCCTGGCCGGCCCCGGTGCGCAGGTTCTCGAGCCATCGACGGCCGGCGGCGGCGACCGACAGGGCGCGCTCGTCCCCTCCGATCGACCCGCGCACGTACCCCGTGACCCGGGCGCTGCCCCGGACCTGCAGGCGGCGGATCTCCAGGTCGCGCACCTGCCGCTGGCGCCGCACCCGACGCCGCTTGGCCAGCACCGAACCGGTGCGCCGCAGGTTCCAGAGCCACGCCGAGCCGACATCGGACGCGTGGCGAACCCGGGCGGTGACGAGCGCGGCCAACGCCTCGATCAGCGACAGCACCGCCTGCTGGGGCAGCACCGCGACGAGGTAGAAGAGGCTGAAGTTGGTCAGCACCATCCGCAGCCGGTACCGGTGCTGGAGGCGGCGGCGGTCGTCCTCGCGCCGTTCCCCCAGCGCCTCCGCGTGGCGCACCCGGGCCGCGGGTGCGACGAGCACGCGGGCACCGGCGAGGTGGGCGCGCCAGCACAGGTCGACGTCGGAGGCGTGGAGGAAGATGTCCTCGTCGTGGCCGCCGATCGCCCGGAGCAGGTCGGCCCGCACCAACATCGCCGCACTGGAGACGGCGAACACGTCGCGGACGGCGTCGTGCTGCTCCTGGTCGAGCTCGAACCGCTCGGCCACCGGTGCGGGGACGCCGAACTTGTCGGCGCCGAGCCCGACCGACAGGAGCTTCCGCTCGTCGTGCCAGTCGACCACCTTCGGGCCGACGACACCGGCGTTGGAGCGGAACGCCTCCTCGACGAGGAGCCGGACGGCGTTCGGGGCGAGAGCGACGTCGTCGTGGAGGAGCACGAAGAACGCCGCGCCCTCGACCATGGCGATGGCCTCGTTCACGGCCGCGCCGAAGCCAACGTTGGCACCCAGCCGGCGCACGTAGGCGCGGGGTGCGATCTCTGCGATGCGGGGCGTCGGATCGGTGGCGCTGGCCGTGTCGATCACGAGGATCGACAGGTTCGGGTAATCCTGGACCACGAGTGAGCCGAGGGCTTCCTCGAACCAGGGGCCCGGCTCATGGCACACCACCACGGCCACGACCGACGGAGCGGCCGGGGCCGCCGACGACGGCCCTCCGTTGCTGGCCTGCTCGTCCACGACGTGTGCAGGGTAGTCGCCCGGAGAGGCTCCACCGCGCCGGGCGGTCGATCCGGTCTGAGCGAGCCCACGGCGCTACGTTGGGTGGTGGTCGGCAACGTGGGTTCACGCTCCGAATCGCCGAACCGGATCAAGCTGTACGAAAGCTGATGCCCCCGGGCGCCGGAACCATCCGGCGGCGGCGGCACCACCGTTCCGAGGGGCCGCGGACCCGATGCCACCGTTCGAGCAACGAGACGATCAGTCCTCCTCCCCCGCCGAGCTCGTCGACGGGTTGGGCGACACCGCCCGCGAGGTCCTCTACGTCGCGGTCGGCCTCGGGGTGCTCGGCGCCCGCCAGGCCAACATCACCCGCCTCGCCGTGCAGCGAAACGTCGCCGCGGTCCGCCAGACCCTCCGCGACAACCTCGGCGGGGCGCTCGGGCCCGACGCCGGTTGAGCGACGACGCGGCGCAGCCCGGCGCCCGCCCCGACGGCGGCACCGGTGAACCGCTGCGCGTCGCCATCGACGCCACTCCCCTGCTCACGCCGCTGACCGGGATCGGCGTCGTCACCCGGGCCACCATCGACGGCCTCGCACGACGGCCGGACGTCGCGGTCTCCGCCTTCGCCGTGAGCTTCCGCGGCCGTGACCGCCTCGGCGGCGTCGTCGGACCGGGGGTCGAGGTGCACGGGCGCCCGATGGCGGCCTGGCCCCTGCGGGAGGCGTGGCGGCGGGTCGACTGGCCGCCGTTGCGCTGGTGGATCGGCGACGTCGACGTCGTCCACAGCCCGAACTACGTGGTCCCGCCGTCGCGGCCCGCCGCCGAGGTCGTCACGGTCCAGGACCTCACGCCGTTCCGCCTGGCCCACATGGGTGCGCCCGGCACCGAGCACGTCGCCGACCTGGTGCGCCGGGCCGTGCGCCGCGGGGCGTGGGTCCACGCCTCGTCCCGCTTCGTGGCCGACGAGGTGCGCACGCTCCTCGATGTCGACGCCGAGCGCGTCGTGGTCGTGCCCCACGGCGTCGAGCCCCAGCTCGCGGGCGACCCGACACGGGGGCGGCGCCTCGCCGGCGCCGAGCGCTACGTGGTCGCGGTCGGCACGATCGAGCCCCGCAAGGGCCTCCCGGTCCTCGTCGAGGCGTTCGACGAGGTCGCCGGCACCGATCCCGACGTCCACCTCGTGCTCGCCGGCTCCCGGGGCTGGGGGGCGGAGCCGGTCGACGAAGCCGTCGCCCGCGCCCGTCACGGCGATCGGGTCCGGCTCCTCGGCCGGATCGACGACACCGAGCGCACCGACCTGCTCGCCGGGGCCGCGGTGCTGGCCTACCCGTCGCTCTACGAGGGGTTCGGGATCCCGCCGCTCGAGGCGATGGCCCAAGGGGTGCCCGTCGTGTGCTCGGACGCCGGCGCCCTCCCCGAGACCGTGGGTGACGCCGCCGAGGTGACCGTGACCGGCGACGCCGCGTCCCTGGCGGCGGGGCTGGCCGCCGTCCTCGGCGACGACGATCGACGGTCGCAGCTCGCCGTGCGGGGCCGTCGCCGCGCGGCGACGTTCACCTGGGAGCGGGCCGTGTCGGGGCTGGTCGACCTCTACCGCAGCGCGGCGGCCGCCCGCCAGGACGGGCCCCGGCGCCTCCGGTAGAGGTCGCCGGGGCACGACACGTAGGCTGGCCGCCGCACCGCCCGTCCGTGCCCGGGTGGTCGAGCACCGACCGGGACCGGCGAGCGGAGGAACGAGACCGACATGCGAGCGTTGGTGACCGGGGCGTCGGGCTTCGTCGGGCTGCACCTGGTCGGTCACCTGGAGGCGGCCGGGGACCGGGTGACCGCCGGGGACCGCCGGGCCGGAGGGCCCGACCTGCTCGACCCGACCGCCCTGCGCGACTGGGTCGGCGCCAACCATCCCGACGTCGTGTACCACCTCGCGGCGTTCAGCTCGGTGGCCGAGTCGTGGGACGACCCGGCCGCCACGTTCCGGACCAACGCCGAGGGCACGCTCAACCTGCTGCTCGCGTGCCGCGACGCCGGCGTCGGGCGCGTGGTGTGCATCGGCAGCGCCGACGTCTACGGCAAGGTCGCCCCCGACGAGCTGCCGGTCGACGAGACCACGCCGATGCGGCCCCACAGCCCGTACGCGGCATCCAAGGCCGCCGCCGAGCAGGCCGCGGTCTGGGCCGGCTACGGGCTCGGCCTCGACGTCATCCGGGTCCGGGCGTTCAACCACCTCGGCCCCGGCCAGTCCCCCCGGTTCGTCGCCGCCGCCCTCGCCCACCGCGTGGCGCACAACGAGCTGACGGACGGCTCGGTGGTCACCGTCGGCAACCTCGACGCCCGCCGGGACTTCACCGACGTGCGCGACGTCGTGCGGGCCTACCGGTTGCTGGCCGAGGCCGGCACCGCCGGCGAGGTCTACAACGTCGCGTCCGGCGTCGACCGGGCGGTGCGCGACCTCGCCGAGCACTACCTGGCCCGGGCGAACCGGCCGATGAGCCTCGAGATCGACCCGGAGCTGTTCCGGCCGGTCGACGTGCCGGTCGTGCGGGGCGACGCCTCCAAGCTGCGGGCCGCCACCGGATGGGTGCCCGAGGTGCCGTTCGACCAGACGCTCGACGACCTCCTCGACGACGCCCGCCTCACCGCCCGCTCCGCCGTGGCCTGACCCGACGCGAGTCGGCCCGTCGGCCCGTCGGGTGCGTCAGAGCAGGCCGGCGAGGCGGTCGAGGGCGTCGCGCAGCAGCGCCCGGTCGCCGAGGTCGGGGCTCTCCTTGGCCAGCGACCTGAGCCGGTGACCCCACTCGTCGACCACGGCGCGGCGCTCGTGGGCCGCGAGCCGGTCGCCCAGTCGTTCGAGCCAGCCCAGATCGTTGTCGAGCAGCGACAGGGCGAGGTCGACCTCGGTCCTCGTCGGGACGCCCAGCGGGAGGCGCTCGGCCTTCGCCTGCGGGTAGTCGGTGCCCTCGACGAGCGACCACGGGTCGGTGCCGAGCACCGCGGCGAGGAGGGCGACCGTGCGCTCGCTCGGCACGGTCATGCCCGCTTCGACATGCGACAGGCCCGTCCGGCTCATCGCCACCCGGGACGCGAGCTGCCCCTGGGTGAGGGCGAGCGCGCTCCGGCGGGCGGCGATCCGTCGACCGAGTCGTTCCATCCACCCGATGATGCCCCATCATCGGGTGCTCGGTGGTTCGAGGACGTCGGGCGGCTGCTCCACCACTGCGGGTACGTCGCACGCGGTGAGGCCCGCACATCGTGCCAACCAGCAACGCCGACAGGGTCACCCGTACCGGGTAGAAACGCACCATGACCGAACGCGCGCTCATCACGGGCATCACCGGCCAGGACGGCTCCTACCTCGCCGAGCTCCTTCTCCAGAAGGGCTACGAGGTCATCGGCATGGTCCGGCGCAGCTCGACCGTCAACTTCGAGCGCATCGCCCACATCCAGGACGACGTCGAGATCGTCACCGGCGACCTCCTCGACGAGGGCTCCCTCATCAACCTGCTGCGGGCCCGCCGCCCGGTCGAGGTCTACAACCTCGCGGCGCAGTCGTTCGTCCAGACCTCGTTCGACCAGCCCGTCCTGACCGGTGAGACCACCGCCCTCGGCGTGACCCGCCTCCTCGACGCCGTGCGGGTCGTCGACCCCGACATCCGCTTCTACCAGGCGTCGTCGAGCGAGATGTTCGGCAAGGTGCGGGAGGTGCCCCAGAAGGAGGACACGCCCTTCCACCCCCGCTCCCCCTACGGCGTGGCCAAGGTCTACGGCCACTGGATCACCGTGAACTACCGGGAGAGCTACAACCTCCACGCCTCCTCGGGCATCCTGTTCAACCACGAGAGCCCCCGCCGCGGCCTCGAGTTCGTGACCCGCAAGATCACCAACGGCGTCGCCCGCATCAAGCTCGGCATGACCGACGAGCTCCGCCTCGGCAACCTCGAGGCCCGTCGCGACTGGGGCTTCGCCGGCGACTACGTCGAGGCCATGTGGCTCATGCTCCAGCAGCCGGCCGGCGACGACTGGGTCGTGGCCACGGGCGAGACCCACTCGGTGCGCGAGTTCTGTGAGCTGGCGTTCGCCCACGTGGGGCTGAACTACGAGGACCACGTGGTCATGGACGAGCGGTTCATGCGCCCGGCCGAGGTCGACCTGCTCATCGGCGACCCGTCGCGGGCCCGCGACAAGCTGCCGTGGGTGCCGAAGACCAGCTTCAAGGAGCTGGTGACGATGATGGTCGACGCCGACCTCGACCTGCTCAGCGGCCGCCTCCGCGGCCTGTCCTGACCGGTTGCCGCCTGCGAGGCGCGCCCGGCGGGCCCACCTGCGAGGGCGCGGGCCGGCTCTTGTAGGGTCGCGGCGTGATCACCACCCTCGCAGGCGGCGTGGGCGCCGCCCGGTTCCTGGCCGGGCTCGTGCAGGTCGTCCCCGCCCACGACGTGACCGCCATCGGCAACGTCGCCGACGACATGGTGCTGCACGGCCTGCGCATCAGCCCCGACCTCGACACGGTCACCTACACGCTGGCCGGGGCGATCAACCCCGAGACCGGCTGGGGCCTCGTCGGCGAGACGTGGGCGGCGATGGAGTCGCTCGGCCGCTACGGCGGCCAGACGTGGTTCAACCTCGGCGACCGCGACCTCGCCACCCACCTCTACCGGACCCAACGGATCGCCGAGGGCGTGACGCTGGCCGAGGTGACCGGGGAGATCACCCGGGCCTGGGGCCTGGAGCTGCGGTTGCTGCCGGTGACCGAGGACGCGCTGCGCACCCGGATCCACGTCGCCGGCGAGGGCGAGATCGGGTTCCAGGAGTACTTCGTCGGCCGGCGCCACTCGGTGCCGGTCGAGGCGGTGCGGGTTGCCGGCGCCGAGACGTCGGTGCCGGCCGCCGGCGTGCTCGAGGCGATCGAGGACGCCGAGCTCGTGGTGATCGCCCCGTCGAACCCGCTGGTGTCGATCGGCCCGCTGCTGGCCGTCCCCGGGGTGCGCGATGCGATCGTCGCGGCCAGGGAGCGTTGCGTGGCCATCTCGCCGATCGTCGGCGGGGCCGCGCTGAAGGGCCCGGCCGATCGGATGCTGCGGGAGCTGGGCCACGAGGCGTCGGTGGTCGGCGTCGCCCGGCTCTACGCCCCGCTCGCCGCGACGCTGGTGGTCGACGAGGCCGACGCCGCGCTCGCCGACGCCGTGGAGGCCGAGGGCGTCCGGTGTGTGGTCACCGAGACGGTGATGGGCACGCCGGAGCGGGCGGCGAACCTGGCCCGGGCGACGCTCGCCGCCGGCGGCCTGGCCCTCGGTGGTGCCCGGTGAGCGGTCTGTCGGTCCTGCCCCTGCCCGGCGTCCCCGAGGTGTCGCCGGGCGACGACCTCGCCGCCCAGATCGCCGAGGCCGCCGCGGCGAACGAGCCGCTCCTCGACGGCGACGTCGTGGTCGTGACCCAGAAGGTGGTGTCGAAGGCCGAGGGTCAGCTCGTCGACGTCGACCCCGACGACCCGCTCTCCCACAAGCCGCTGGTCGAGGCCGAGTCGGTCCGGGTGCTGCGGCGCCGAGGCGACCTGATCATCAGCGAGACCCGCCACGGGTTCGTGTGCGCCAACGCCGGCATCGACCTGTCGAACGTGCAGCGGGGCCAGGCCGCGCTGCTGCCCGAGGACTCCGACCGCTCGGCCCGGCGCATCCGCGACGGGCTCCGGGCCAAGGCCGGCGTCGAGGTCGCGGTGATCGTGTCCGACACGTTCGGCCGTCCGTGGCGCCGGGGCCTGACCGACGTCGCCATCGGGTGCGCCGGCATCCGGGCCATCGCCGACCTGCGGGGCACGGCCGACACGTTCGGGCGGGAGATGCAGGTCACCGAGGTGGCGATCGTCGACGAGATCGCCGGCGCCGCCGACCTGGTGATGGGCAAGGCCACGGGTGTCGCCGCCGCCATCGTGCGGGGCATCGACCCGGCCTGGCTCGGCCGCGGCGAGGTCCGCGCCGAACTGGTCCGCCACCCCTCCGAGGACCTCTTCCGCTAGCCGCCCCGAACTGGCCTACAGAACCGACGCCCACGGCGCAGATCGGTAGACCAGAACGATCCGGGGCCGTTATTCGGTGCGGACGGTGAGGCTGAGGCCGGATTCCTCGCGGGCCTCGATGAGGCGGCTCGTGACCCGGGGCGGGACGAGGCGGCCGAGCTCGTCACCGTCGGTCGCCTCGAGGTGCATCGTGACCTCGCCGCCGCCGAGCACGACGAGGCGCGCCGGCTCGGGGTTGCGGGCCGCGGCCTCGAGCATCTCCTGGGCCACCCGCAGGATCAGGTGCCGGCGCGCCGGCTCGACCGGCGCCGCCTGCCAGTCGACCGAGATGTGGGCGCCGACGCTCTCCCGCAGCGCCGCGGCCTCGATCTCGACCGCGAGGCGCACCGGGTCGTCGCACTCCTCGAACGGGCTCCCGCCGGCCTCCGGGTTGGGGGCGACGTTCTGGCGCCACGTCCGCTCGCTGCGGGCGATCTCCAGCTGCCACAGGGCGTCATCGCGCGGTCCGTCGAGATCGACGGCCTCACCGATGACGACATCGGTCTCGTTGCGTCCACCGGCGGACGCCGCGGACTCGGCGGCACCGAGGCGGGACGCGAGGTCGGCCCGCTCGGCCTCGAGGGCCTCGATGCGGGCGTCGCGCTCGCTCACCTTGGTGCGGGCCGCCGCCGCCCGCGTCCGCGCCAGCTGGAGCTCGTTCTCGAGCTTGCTCTCCTGGGCCGTGGCGCTGCGCACCCGGTCCTCCAGGGCGGAGACCTCCGAGCGGGCGCCGTTCAGCTCCTCGCGGTGGCGCTCACCGGTGGCCCGCACCTCGCTCAGCTCCCGTCGCAACGCGCCCAGCTGGGCCTGGGCGTCGGCGCGGTCGCGGCGGGCGGCGCGCTGCACGAGGACGAGCGCGACCGCCAGGGCGGCCGCCAGGAACGCGAGGGCAGCGATCGCGACGGGCACGTAGGGACCTTACGGTGTCCGCGGCGCCGGATCACGGCGCCAGGCTCGATCAGCGCCGAAGCCCTGGCCGGGTCGCTCATGGCGTGGCCGCGACGACCTCGATCTCCACCAACCAGCTGTCTTCCAGCGTCCGGACGACGATCGCGGTGGTCGGCACGAGCCGTCCGCCGAGGGCCCGGCGCCGCGCCCGGGCATTCGCGTCGGCAGAGGACGGGTCCGTCAGGTAGCTCGTCACCCGGACCACGTCGTCGAGCGAGGCGCCGGCGTCACCCAGGATCGCGGCGATGTTCGACCAGACGAGCGCGAGCTGCTGCTCGAGGTCGACGCCGGGCGTGCCGTCGGGCCTCAGGCCCATCGTCCCCGAGACGAAGACGAGCCGGCCCGGGTCGCGCACGGCGATGGCGTGCACGTAGTCGCCCGAGGTCGGGTACACGGTCGCCTCCGGGTCGTGCACCATGATCTCCATCGGTTCGCCTCCTCGTCCGCGCCGTCGATCGACGGCTGCGAGAAGAGCTTCTCGTGTCCGCCGCCGAAGGTGGGCCGTGCTCGGACGGGTCCACGGAGCGAGCAGCGTAGGTTCTTCGGCTGTGGATGAGATCGACCGGAGAATCATCGTCCTGCTCGCCGACGACGCCAGGATGTCGGCCACGGCGTTGGCGGCCCAACTGCCGCTCAGCCTGTCGGCCACGACGGAACGGCTCCGACGTCTGACGGCGTCGGGTGTGATCCGGCGGTACACGGTCGAGCTGGGCGACGAGGCGACCGGCCGACAGATCGACGCGCTCGTCGACGTCCGCCTCGGCGGCGCCCGTGACAAGGCGACGGCCGATGCGGCCGTGCGGCAGATGGCCGCCGTCGTCGACGCGTGCCACGTCACCGGGCGCTACGACTACGTGCTGCGGGTGGCGGCACGGAGCGTGGCCCACCTCGACGAGGTCGTCGGTGCCCTCACGGCGGAGCTCGACGCAGCCGAGACGAACACCCGGCTGGTACTGCGCACGCTCACGGACTTCCCACGTCACCCGCCGCTGGCCTGACGTCCGCCGGGCGGGCCCTCCGCTCTCCGCCGCTCAGGCGGGCC
Organism: Actinomycetota bacterium; assembly: GCA_034211175.1. Lineage (GTDB taxonomy): Bacteria > Actinomycetota > Acidimicrobiia > Acidimicrobiales > CAIXPF01 > JAXHUH01. The sequence continues at coordinate 2,074 of JAXHUH010000164.1, read as the reverse complement.
CTCCGCTCTCCGCCGCTCAGGCGCGGGCGCGGAACCAGTCGATGACCCGGCCGATGCCGGTCTCGAGGTCGACCTGGGGCTTCCAGTCGAGGAGACGGCCGGCCTTCGAGGCGTCGAGCACGGAGCGCTCCAGCTCGCCGGCGCGGGCCGGCTTGTACACGGCCGGGTCGCCGATGCCGGCGGCCGCCGACATGACCTCGTAGAGGCGGTTGACCGACACCTCCTCGCCCGTGCCGACGTTGATCAGCTGGCCGTCGGAGGGCCCGGCCGCCGCGGCGCGGGCGAAGGCGTCGACGACGTCGTCCACGTAGATGAAGTCGCGGGTCTGCTCGCCGTCACCGAAGATCGTGCACGGCTTCGGCTCGAGGAGCAGGCCGGTGAAGATGGCGATCACGCCGGCCTCGCCGTGGGGGTCCTGGCGGGGGCCGTACACGTTGGCCAGCGCCAGCGCCGTGAACTCGAGGCCGTGGAGGGCCTGGTAGGAGGCGAGGTAGTGGCCGACCACCATCTTGGCCACGCCGTAGGGCGACAGCGGCTTCTGGGGGTGGGACTCGTTGATCGGCAGGTCCTCGGGGCGGGGATCGCCGTAGATCGTGCCGCCGCTGGAGGCGAAGACCACCTTGCGGGCGCCCGCGGCGCGGGCGCCGTCCATGGCGTTGATGCTGCCGAGGACGTTGACCTCGGCGTCGTAGGCGGTGCGGTCGACCGAGACCCGCACGTCGGCCTGGGCGGCGAGGTGGAACACGACCTCGACGCCGGTCGCGCCGATCTGGTCGACCACGGCGGTGTCGCGCAGGTCGGCCTCGATGAAGTGGAACCGGTCGCCGTGCGTGCGAGCGTCGACGAGGTTGTCGAGCGAGCCGGTGACGAGGTTGTCGAGCGCCCACACCTCGTGGCCCTCGCCGAGCAGACGGTCGACGAGCGTCGATCCGATGAACCCGGCCCCGCCGGTGACCAGTGCCTTCATGGACTCACTCCCTCGGGATCCTCGCAGCCCGGTGCACGGTACCGGCGTCGACCGCCGACCCATCACCCAAGATCGAGCACTCGTGGAGCTCGGCCCGCTCACCGACGGTGGCGCCGGGCCCGACGACCGAGTCGGCCACCACCGCGCCGGCGCCGACGACACCACCGCTGAGCACGGCCGAACGGCGCACGACGGCCCCCGCGCCGATCGACGCACCGGCCATGACGATCGAGCCGTCGAGCTCGGCGGTGTCGTGCACCTGCGCGGACGGGTCGACGTGTCCCGAGGCGCCGTTGGTCCGCGCCGCGAGATCGAGCTGGGCGGTGATGTAGGTCTCCGGCGTGCCGGCGTCGACCCAGTAGCTGTTGGAGTGCATGGCGTAGAGCTGCTGCTCGGCGGCCAGCGCCGGGAAGGTCTCGCGCTCGATCGAGACGCGACGGCCCGACGGGATGCGGTCGAGCACCTCCGGCTCGAGCACGTAGGTGCCGGCGTTGATCCAGTTCGTCGGGGCCGTGCCCGGCGCGGGCTTCTCGACGAACTCCAGCACCCGGCCGGACTCGTCGGTCGGCACGACGCCGTAGCGGGACGGGTCGTCGACCGGCGTGAGCGTGATCGTGGCGAGCCCACCGGCGTCGCGGTGGGTCTTGACCAGCAGGCCGACGTCGAGGTCGGTCAGCACGTCGCCGTTGACGACCACGAAACGCTCGTCGATGCCCGCCTCCCGGGCGGCGAACGCGATGGCCCCGGCGGTGTCGAGCGGCTCGGGCTCGACCGCGTAGCGCAGCTTCACGCCGGCGCAGCGACCGTCGGGGTAGGCGTCGGTGAACATCTCGGGCCGGTAGCCGAGCGACAGCACGGCCTCGTCGACGTCGAAGGAGGCCAGGTGCTCGCAGACCCACTCGATCATCGGACGGTCGACGACCGGGAGCATCTGCTTGGGGGTCTGCAGGGTCAGGGGCCGCAGTCGGGTCCCGAACCCGCCGACCAACACGACGGCTCGCAACATGTCCTCCTGTTCCGCCGGCGGAGCTCAGCCGCTGGCGTCGTTCTCGTCCGTCGTGGTCGTGGTCGGCTCGTCCTCCGAGGTCTCACCGTCGGCGCCCTCGT
>JAXHUH010000163.1:0-27633 GCA_034211175.1 Actinomycetota bacterium | reverse complement strand
ATCCGGTTGACGTAAGACACCTCCAGATTCGTTGAGCCCCTGTTCTCGTTCGCGGACCCCTCAACCGCCCCCGGTCGACGTCACCGCACGCCACCCACCCCGCTCAGATCCGAAGAGCCCGCAAAATGGGGCTGTGGACATCTCGCCGAGATCGCCGTTGCGTTGATGAGGCCGGGCGGCGCCGACCAGTCCGGGCCGGACCTGGACAGCCCCACGAGCCGAGACCAACCTCGTGACCGGAGGTGCACCGATGGAAGGCGCCAGGGTCGAGATCGAGTTCTGCACGCAGTGCGGGTGGACGGCGCGGGCAGCGTGGCTCGCCCAGGAGCTGCTGACCACGTTCGCCGGCGAGATCGGCGAGCTCGTCCTCGTGCCCGGCACCGGCGGCGTCCTGATCATCCGCGCCGACGGTCGCACGGCCTGGGACCGGCGGGAGGACGGCTTCCCCGAGCCGGTGGCGGTCAAGCAACGGGTCCGTGACCTGATCGACCCCGACCGCGACCTCGGTCACGCTGACCGCGGCCGCGGCGATTGACGGCCTCAGTCGTCGTTGCCGCGGCCCTGGCCGCGGCCCGGGCCCTCGTCCTCATCGTCATCGTCATCGCCGGCGGGCTCGGCGGGTTCGGCGGCGAACGGAGCGACGAGGTCGATCGCGATCGAACCGATCGTGGGGTCGAGTTGGCCCTCGTCGATCCACGTCTCGATGTCCCGGAGGGTGTCCTCGGCGGCGTCGCGCTGCTTGCGGCCCTCGTGGTCGGCCACCTTCTCGAGGCCGTCCAGGAGCTCGCCACCTCGCTCGCCGGCCGCGCCCGGGTCGGCGGACAGCGCACCGATCAGCTCCTCGAGCGTGCCGGAGGTGGCGATGACGGCCACCGTGTCGACGAGCGTGGTCGGCGCCGCGGTCGTCGTCGGCGTGACCGTCGAGGTTGGAGCCGGCTCGGTGGTCGCTGCAGTGGTGGTCGATGGCCCGGCGGCAACCTGGTCGGGGGCCTCGTCGCCGTCGTTCAGGAGCGCGAGCGCACCCAGGAGGCACAGCGCGAGGACTGCGAGCGCGATCAGGAGCGGGGCGCGTCGCCCGCGTGGGCCGTCGGGTGCCGCCTCGGGGGAGTGGGCGTAGGCCCGGGTCGCGTCGGCGCCGCCGGCGCGGCGCGCGGCGTACGCGGGGACGTCGGGCACGGTGGGGCGGGGCTCGTCGACGGGTGCTCTCGTGCGGTCCGTGCCCGACACGACCGACGCGGCGAGGTACGCGGTCGCCTGCTCCGGCTCCCCGCCGGACGGCGGTGGCGGGCCCGGGCTCGGCGGGGTCCGGGCGCCGGGCAGCCCGGTGGGCTCGTACCCGGACGGGCTGAGGTGCGCGGTGGCCCGATCGGCGGACGCGGCGACGGCGGCGGGGAGCACCGGCGTCGGCGCGTGGCCCCGCGTCGCCTCGTGCACGGCGGCTCCCATGGCGGCGGCATCGGGCCAGCGCTCCATCGGGTCCTTCGCCAACGCCCTGCGGACGACCTCGTCGAGCTCGGCGGACATCTCGGGCCGCATCGACCTCACCGTCGGCACCGGCTCGCGGACGTGGGCGAGTGCGACACCGGCGGTCGAACCGCGGCCGAACGGCGGCTCGCCGGTCAGCAGCTCGTAGAGGACGGCGCCGGCCGAGTACAGGTCGCCCGACGCGGTCGCCGGGCGCCCCTCCGCCTGTTCGGGCGGGAGGTAGGCGGGTGTCCCGAGCACCGACCCGGCCGCGGTCAGCCGGGTCGCGTCGGTCGGGCGGGCGATGCCGAAGTCGCTCAGCTTCACCGTTCCGTCGGTCGTGACCAGGATGTTCGCCGGTTTCACGTCGCGGTGGACGATGCCGGCGCGGTGGAGCGCGTCGAGCGCCGCGAGGACCGACGACATGACGTGCGTGGTCTCGCCGAGTGACAGTGGCGCCCGTTGCGCGATGACCGACGAGAGGTCGCCGCCCTCGAGGAGCTCCATGACGAGGTAGGGCTGGTCGCCCTCGACGCCGACGTCGTGGACGACGACGACGTTCGGGTGGTTGATGCTGGCGGCGACGTGAGCCTCCCGCACGAAGCGGTCGCCGGCGCCGGGGCCGGCGTTCGGGCTCAGCAGCTTGACGGCGACGTCGCGTCGCAACCGCTGGTCGTGCGCGACGACAACCGACGCGAAGCCTCCGCGTCCGAGGTGCGCCCGCAGCTCGTAGCGCCCGCCGAGGAGCTGTTCCACCGCGTCCAACCTAGGGAGGTCCGCCCGACATCCTCCGTCGACCCCTCTGGCCCGAACTGATCGGACCGCCGGGCGGCGATCAGTGGGGGAGGGTGAAGAACCGGTTGGCCGCAGGTCGGTACATGGCGACGATCGCCGCTGCCGTGGCCCCGAGGTGCACGGCCCGGAACAGCGCGGTGACCAGCTCGGCGATGCTGGCGTCGGCGATCGCGGCGCCGATCGGGTCGCCGCCGAGGAGCCAGGCGAGCGGGCCGCTGAGCGATGCGAGCGTGAGGCCGCCGAGCACGACGGCGAGCAGCGACCGGGCCGAGCGGTGGCCGTCGATCAGCTCGGCGACGACGAAGGCCATGGTCACGAGGACCAGCATCCGGATGGCCGAGCCGGCGAGCAGCCCGTCGCCGCCGCCCTCGGCCGCCCGCTGGGGGACGGCGAGGATCGTCTCGGCGATGCCGGACGCGATGGCGACCATCCACAGCAGGACCGAGACCTGGAGGGCGCGCGGCGGCGCCGACGGCCGGCGCGCACCGGTGGCCGGTGCCTCGCCGAGACGGTCGTGGGGGGTGGGCGCGCAACGCATGGGGTTCCTCGGGCCGGGGGTCGTCATGACGTGATGACGACGATGGGTGAACAGAACCATCCCCGCACTGGGGGATACACCCGATTTTCCCCTGAGGCGTGCCCCCGGCCGTCGCGGCTCGGGCCGGGTCAGGCCGGTTCGGTGAGGGCGATGAGCAGTCGCTGGGCCGAGAAGTGGAGGAGATCGTCGGCCGAGCACGTGTCGAGCGTGCGGCGGTCGGAGGTGAAGTGGTCGGCGAGGCCGTTCATCGTCGACCACAGGAACGGCGTGGCCACGTCGCTCTCGATCAGCCGTCGGCCCTCGCGCTCGATGGCGGTCGCCATGCCCCGCCGGACGGTGCGGCCGTAGTCCTTGCTCGCCGCCCGCAGCTCCCGGATCAGGGCCACGGGGAACGGTGAGCCGGCGGCGTCGGACTCGCGCAGCTCCGACCACATGGTGAAGTGCTGGCCGTAGGCGTTGTAGAGGCCGATGTAGCGCTGCATCAGCTCGACGAGCAGCTCCTCGGCCGACAGCTCGCCGCCGCACAGCGGTTCGATCGCCTCGGTGTGGTTGCGCAGCGCCTCCGCGTAGAGGGTGGCGAAGAGCTCCTCCTTGTTGGCGAAGTAGGAGTACAGCGTCGCCGGGCTGACCCGGGCGGCCGCGGCGAGGTCGCGCATGTTGAGCGTCCGGTAGCCCTGTCGGCTGATGTGCTCGCGGGCCGCGTCGAGGATGTCGATGCGCCGTTGTGAGCGATCGCCCCAGCGGGTGCGGGGCCGTGTCGGCGCCGCCGGTTCGGCGGGAGCGCCTGCTCCTTGCGGTGCGTCTGCGTTCTCGGCACCGTCGGTGCGGGTCGCGGAGGTGGTGGTGGGTCGGCGCTCGGTGCTCATCGGACTCAATTCGAACAGCGTTTGATTTGTTCGTCGGTCGCTCAGTACCGTACGGCCATCGGCGGGGGGCCGCCGGGGGGAGGCGTGCCGAACGATGGCAGATCGTGTCGAGGTCTGGACGACCAGGGTCGCCGACGTCCACCACATCGAGGCCACGGCCCGCCGTGCGGAGGACGCCGGCTGGGACGGCATCACCCTCACCGACTCCCAGAACCTCGCGCCCGACCCGTTCGTCGCCGCGACGCTCGCCGCCCGGGCCACGGAGCGCCTCCGGCTGGCCACCGGGGTCACGAACGCCCACACCCGCCACCCCGCGGCGCTGGCGACGGTCGCAGCCAGTGTCGGTGAGGTCTCCGGCGGACGGTTCGTGCTCGGCATCGGCCGGGGCGACACCGCGCTGTTCCACCTCGGGCTCTCGCCCATGAAGGTGGCCGACTTCTCCGATCGGGTCACGGACCTCCAGCACTACCTGGCCGGCGACACGGTCGACTGCGACGGCCACCCGAGCCGGATCCGGTGGCTGCGCCGGGCGAGCGCGCCGAAGGTGCCGCTCGACGTCGCGGCGTCAGGCCCCAAGGTGATCTCCCTCGCCGCCCGGGTCGCGGAGCGCATCACGTTCGCGGTCGGCGCCGACCCCGAACGGATCGAGTGGGCCCTCGGCCTGGCCCGCAAGGCCGCGGCGGACGCCGGCCGGGCCGAGGCCGACCTGTCGTTCGGCGCCTACGTCAACGTCGGCGCCCACCCCGACATCGCCACCGCCCGGTCGCTCATCGCCGGCGGAGTCGCCGCGTTCGCCCACTTCTCGGCCATGCCCGGCTCGACCGGTGCCGGGCTCGGCGAGGGTGACCGCGACGTCGTCGCCGAGGTCGGCCGCCGCTACGACAGCAACGAGCACCTGCGCAACGACGCCCGCCACAACGAGGCGCTCGAGTCGTCGTTCGTCGACCGCTTCGCCGTCGTCGGGCCACCCGATCGCTGCGTCGACCGCCTGCACGAGCTCGTCGACCTCGGCCTCCGCCGGTTCGTCCTCACCGGCCCGGGACTCGGCGCCTCAGGCGACGACGCCCGTCTCGCCAACCGCCTGCTCACCCGGGAGGTCCTCCCGGCCGTGCAACGAACCGGCTGAAACGAACGAACCGGCTGAAACGAACAGCCCCTGGTCACCGTCCGGTGCCCGCCACCGGGCAGTGGCCGCCCGCGATCCGAGACCCGATCATCCCGACCCCCCCGGAGGAGAAGCGTTGACGGCGACCGAGCCGACCGATGGTGACCACGTCGCCCCGCTCGAGGAGCGCTGCGAGTGGAGCCGCGACACCCTCGAGGGCGGCTACGTCTGGCGCCTCGGGCCCGACGAGCAGCGGGAGCTGGAGGCGGCGCTCGCCCACGCACGCGCCCGCACCGCCCACGTCCTCGACATCACCCGCGACGACTTCCCGCTGCCCACGCTGGGCGCCCGACTCGCGGTGATGGCCGAGGACCTCATCGACGGCCGCGGCGTGGCCCTCCTGCGCGGCCTCGACCTCACCGACCTGTCGCCGGACGACGCGTCGGCCATCTACTGGGGCGTCGGCACCCACCTCGGCCGGCCGTGGCCGCAGAACGCCAAGGGCCACCTGCTCGGCGACGTGACCGACCAGGGCCGGCGCCACGAGGACCCGACGAGTCGGGGCAACGAGCTCGGCGGTGTGGGCCTGCCGTTCCACTCCGACGGCTCCGACGTCGTCGGGCTGTTCTGCCTCGACGCCGGGGTCGAGGGCGGTGAGAGCCTCGTCGCCAACGCCCTGATGATCCACAACGAGCTCGCCCGCACCGAGCCCGGGCTCGCCGCCGCGCTCTACGACGACTTCGCCTACGACTACCGAGGCGAGGAGGGCCCGGGGCAGCGGCCCTGGTACACGATGCCGGTGTTCATCCGCCATCACGAGCGGCTCTTCACCCGCTACATCCGCCCCTACATGCGCTCGGTGCGGCGCCACCGCGACGCCCCGCTGCCCTCGGAGCAGGCGTTGGCAGCGATGGACCGGCTCGACGCCATGTGCGCCGACCCGGCGTACCACGTGTCGATGCGACTCGAGCCGGGCGACATGCAGTTCATCAACAACTATCACGTGCTCCACGGGCGGGCGCCCTACCGCGACGCCCGGGAGGTCGGGGCGGTGCGCCACCTGAAGCGCCTGTGGTTGGAGACGCGCGTGCTCACCGACGACGACAAGCCGGAGCGCTATCGGATGAGCGCCTCGGCCGCCAGCTGGTGGAAGGCGGCCGAGAGGGCCCGCGGCGCGGGCTGAGGGACGCCGCGCCCGGACCCGGGCGCGCCGGAACACCGGGTCGCCGTTCGGATCCTGTCCTCCGGGCGGCGGCCCGGCCACCCCCTTGCCGGCGAGGTCGCCGAGGCGCCCCGCCGGCACGGAACCCGGCTCAGCCGGCGCAGCAGCCCGAGGTCGGCGTGGCCTCGGTGCGGGCGCCGGTCGACGAGAGCACGACGTTGGCCAGCTCCTCGCTGTCGCCCGTCTTCACGTACCACTCCCAGCGGGTGGTGTCGGGGCCGTGGACCCAGGTCTCGGTCTTCTCGGCGTAGCAGCACATCGTCTCGTCGACGCCGGAGGTCTCGAGGCCGGAGCCGGCGAGGCGGGCCTCGGCGGCGACCACCTCCTCGGACGTCTCGGTCTCGACGCCGAGGTGGTTGATCGACCCCGCCTCGCCCGCGCCCTCGAACAGGACCAGCTTGAGCGGTGGGTCGGCGATGGCGAAGTTCGCGTAGCCCGGCCGCAGCTTGGCGGGCTCGGTGCCGAACATGCGGGTGTAGAAGTCGACGGCCTCGTCGAGGTCGTCGACGTTGAGGGCGAGCTGCAGGCGCATGGGGGAGTCCTCTCGGGTCTCGGCGTCCGGGTGCGTTCCGGCGTCCCGGGGCGGGTGCTCGAAGCGGATCGCTTCGACGACGATCGATACGTTATCCGTCGGATCGACAGTCGTCAATGCATCGATGTCTGTCGATGCGTGCTCCCCCCCCCGGGTCTCCGTCAGCCCTTCGCCTCGAGCATGAGGTCGAGCAGCTCCACGTCGACGTCGTAGTCGCCCCGCCGCTCGAAGCGGGCCCCCGGCCGCCGATGACCGATGATGCCGAACGGGCCCTCGAGCTCCCACAGGGCGAAGCCCCAACCGAACTCCCGCAGCAGGGCGAACACGTCGGCGAACCAACGCAGGGCGTCCTCGTTGGGTGTGTGCTCGTAGCAGCCGAACTCGCCCACGTGGACCGGCGTGCCCGTGGCCTCCACCGCTCGCCACGGGTCGTAGAACGCCCGGAGGTCGTCGCGGTCCCACCGGCGGCCCTCGAGCTCGACACCCGGCCACCGCGGCGCGTCGCCCAGCTTCCACCCGTCGAACCACTCGGCGCCCCAGTGGGTGACCGGGTAGGGCGCGTACGCCCGGGTGGAGTGCGTGAGGTCGAGGTCGGTCAGCTCTGGCATGGCGAGGTTGCCGCCGTCGAGGCCGTCGATCGAGATCGGTCGGTCGGGGTCGATCGCTCGGATGGCGGCGACCGTCCGGCGGATCAGCGTCTCGTGGGTGTCGCGGGAGAAGCCCCGCAGGCCGAGCGCCGGGGGCTCGTTCACGAGGTCGAAGCTGAGCGCGTCGCCGTCGACGTCGGCGAAGCGGGTGGTGAGCGTCTCCCAGATGGTGACGAAGCCGTCCTGCGCCTCGATGTCGTGCCACAGGTCGTGGCGCTCGATCTCGGCGTTGGTGATGCAGTAGCCGGGTGCCCGGTGGAGGTTGAGGCACAGGTGGATGCCGCGGGACCGGCACGCGTCCAGGTAGGCGTCGAGGTGGCCGAACACCGCCTCGTCGGGATGGAGGTAGTCGAAGTCGGACGTCCACGCCCGGTAGTCCATCGGGATGCGGGCGTAGTCGAAGCCGTGCCCGGCGAGGAAGTCGAGCGCACGGTCGTCCGGGGCCCGGGGTCCCGCTCCCTCGGTGGTGAGCATCCACTGGAAGTTGAAGCCGTAGCGGGTCATGGGCGTCTCTCCGGGTCGTGGTGGGACGCGTTTCATCGCGCGCCGATCGGGTGGTTCATGGCCGGCGTCGGAACACCGTTCGCCCGGCCGTAGCCTGACCCTCGGCGGGGTCGACGTTCGGCTGGGTCGGGCACGGCCATATTCGGATGCTAAACCGGTTTATTGACATCGGACACACCCAGCAATACCCTCCACCCATCACAACCTGAAGCGGCGAGAGCGGCCGAGGGCCGGGTCGGGGTCGAACGGACTGACCGTCTGCTTCGGCGCGGGCGTTCTCTGCATCATGGGGGACAGGAACCAATGAGAAGACTGCTCACATCCACCGCGGCCGTCGTTCTCCTCATGGGCGTGGTTGCCGCGTGTGGGGACGACGATGATGACGACACCGGCGCGGCGAGCGCGCAGAGCACGGGCGGGGGTGACGCCGCCGGTGATGGCGGCGATATCGAGGGATCGATCAACGTCATCCATCAGCGGACCGACATCAACGAGGAGATCTTCGAAGGCGTCTACAAGCCCGCCTTCGAGGCCGCATATCCGGGTGTCGAGGTCAACTTCGAGGCGATCACCGACTACGAGGGCGAGATCCCGGTGCGGATGAACGGCGGGGACTACGGGGACGTCCTCCTGATCCCGAACTCGGTGGCGCCCGAGCAGCTCCCCGACTTCTTCGAGCCGCTCGGCACCATCGACGAGCTCGGCTCCGACTATCGCTTCGTCACCGAGGAGGCGTTCGGCGGCGAGGTCTACGGGCTCCCGATCACCGGCAACGCCAACGGCGTGCTCTACAACCGGGCCGTCTTCGAGGAGGCCGGGGTCGAGACGCCGCTCGAGTCGCCCGAGGCCTTCCTCGAGGCGCTGCGGGCCATCGACGAGAACACCGACGCCATCCCCCTCTACACCAACTACGCAGCGGGCTGGCCTCTGACCCAGTGGGAGACCAATCGGGGCTCGATCAGCGCCGACGAGGACTACCTGAACGACCTGGCGTTCACGGACGCGCCGTTCGCCGAAGGTACCGATCACCACGTGATCTACCAGCTCATGTACGACATCGCCGCGGCGGGTCTCATCGAAGAGGACCCGACGACGACCGACTGGGAGTCGTCCAAGGCGCTGCTCGGCAACGGTGAGATCGCGAGCATGTTCCTCGGCTCCTGGGCCATCGTGCAGTTCCGTGACGCGGCTGACGATCCCGACGATGTCGGCTACATGCCGTTCCCGAGCACGACGGAAGGGACCTACTTCTCGACCGTTGGTGGTGACTACAAGTTCGGCATCGCCTCGAACTCCGACAACAAGGAGGCGGCCCGGGCATGGATCGACTGGTTCGTCGACGAGTCGAACTATGCGGTCGACCAGGGTGGCATCGCGCCTCGCTATGACGACCCGTTCCCCGACGAGCTCGCCGAGTTCGAGGAGATCGGGGTCGAACTGCTCGAGCAGGCGCCGCCGCCACCGGACCAGGCCGGTCTGGTGGACGCCATCGACCAGGCCGGCGAGGTCGGCCTGCCCGACCCGCCGTTCAAGCAAGAGATCATCGACGCCGCCCGCGGCGAGAGCGGCCGGACGCTCGACGAGATCTTCGCCGAGCTGAACGAGAAGTGGGCCGAGGGGAAGGTCGACGCCTTCGAGGACTTCGGCCTGCCCCTCGACGGCGAGTGACGGGCCCGAACCGCCCGATGTGATCCGCCCGGGGTGGTCGGTGCCGAGGTGCCGGCCACCCCGGACCGGGCGTCGCCGTGCGACCGCCGCGGCGGTGCGCGCCCGGCGGCGAGGCCCGGGCCGAACCGAGGGAGCTTGCACATGGGAGCCATGCCGACGGCGACGCTCCGACAGCATCCGGTTGCGCCGCCCAGCACCCGGGCGCCGAGGCGGGCCGGTGGTGGACGGCGCCGGGCCCAGCGCCGACTGATCATCGCCCTCTTCCTCGTCGCGCCGCTGCTGTTGCTGATCACGTTCACCTACGTGCCGCTGGTGAACGTGTTCCGCTACAGCCTCTGGGAGTGGGACGGGCTCGACCGCAACCCGGAGAACGTCGGTCTCGAGAACTATCGCGAGGTGTTCAGCCGCTCCGAGCTGATCGGCGTGTTCAGTGTCAGCCTCTACTACTTCTTCGGTGCGTTCATCCAGATGGCCGCCGCGCTCTACTTCGCCACAGTGCTCAGCTTCAACGTCCGCTTCAGGAACCTCTTCAAGGGGATCATCTTCTTCCCCCACCTGATCAACGGCGTCGCCATCGGGTTCATCTTCCTGTACTTCTTCCAGCCCGACGGTGTGCTCGACTCGTTGCTCGGGCTCGGAGGCATGGAGAGCCTCCAGCAGTACTGGCTCGGCGACCGGACCTACGTCAACTACTCACTCGCGGCCGTGTCGATCTGGCGCTACACCGGAATCAACTTCGTGATCTTCCTCGGGGCGATCCAGTCGATCCCCTCGGAGCTCTACGAGGCCTCGTCGATCGACGGGGCGAACCGGTGGCAGCAGTTCCGCTACATCATCCTGCCCGGCATCCGACCCGTCATCGGTCTGTTGACGATCCTCGCGATCAGCGGGGCGATCAACGTCTTCGAGATCCCCTACGTGATCACCGGCGGGGCCAACGGGAGCACGACGTTCGTGATCCAGACCGTCCAGACGGCGTTCCAGTCGAACAAGGTCGGCCTGGCGTCCGCGATGGCCGTGGTCGTCCTCGTGCTCGTGCTGGTGATCGCCGTGATCCAACGGACCTTCTTCAAGGACGAGGCGGTGCAGGCGACATGACGGCGGCGACCCTCCCCACTGGCGGCGCCCCGGCCGGCTCCCGCGTGCCCCGCTCCGGCCGGCGCGCCGGTGTCGTCAGTGCCCTGAAGTACGTCACGCTCGTCGTCGGCTCGTTCGTGACCATGATCCCGATCCTGGTCGTCTTCACGACGTCGTTGAAGACCGAGGACGAGTTCCGCGAGGGGGCGCCGTTCGACGCCCCGGACGACTGGCTGAACTTCGAGAACTACGCGACCGCCTTCTCCGACGGCGGCATGGCGACCGCGTTCGTCAACACGACGATCATCCTCGCGGTCTCGCTGTTCGGCACGATCATCCTCGGCTCGATGGCGGCGTACGCCATCAACCGCTTCGAGTTCAAGCTCAAGCCGCTGGTGCTGACGTTGTTCCTCGCGGCCACGTTCATGCCCGGCGTCACCATGCAGGTCGCGACCTTCCAGGTGGTGAGCGACCTCGGCCTCTTCAACTCACGGTGGGCCGCCATCGCCCTGTTCACCGGCACCGACATCATCTCGATCTACATCTTCCTGCAGTTCCTCAACAGCATCCCGAGATCGTTGGACGAGGCCGCGCTCCTCGATGGTGCGTCGTACTTCACGATCTACCGTCGGATCATCCTGCCGCTGATGAAGCCGGCGATCGCCACGGTCGCCATCATCAAGGGCGTGGCGATCTACAACGAGTTCTACATCCCGTTCCTGTACATGCCGAGCAGGGACCTCGGTGTGGTCTCCACATCGCTGTTCAAGTTCAAGGGGCCGTTCGGGACGCAGTGGGAGATCATCTCCGCAGGGGTCGTGATCACGATCATCCCGTCGCTGATCGTGTTCCTCCTGCTGCAACGCTTCATCTACAACAACTACATGACCGGAGCCACGAAGTGAGCACCGCCGGGGGAGTCCCCGGCCGGCCGGCGCCGGGGGCTGTCGCCGCTCGCGGGTCCACACAGCCCGCAGCCCGCGCCCATCATTCGTGAGGTGGCGGCGTCGCGCTCGTCGCCGACGCCGCCACGTCCCCGACATCGGAGCACCGCCACACATGACCTCGACCCGTACGCGCACGCCCCTCCACGACGGCTGGGAGCTGCGGCCCTCGGGCGCAGCGGAGGACGCGCCGTCGGCCGTCGTCGATCGCGGGCCCGTGGCCGCCACCGTGCCGGGATGTGTGCACACCGACCTTCTCGCCGCCGGGCTGATCGAGGACCCCTACGTCGACCGCAACGAGGACGACCAGCACTGGATCGGCCGGTCCGCATGGGAGTACCGGCTCACCTTCGAGCACGAGGCCGGCCACCCGGGAGCGCGAACCGACCTGGTGTTCGACGGGCTCGACACGATCGCCGAGGTCGAGCTCAACGGCGAGGTGCTCGGTACGACCGCCAACATGCACCGCACCTACCGGTTCGACGTCGGCCGGACGCTCCGCGCCGGGCCCAACGAGCTGGTGGTGCGCTTCGCCGCGCCGACGAACCATGCCGCCGCGTTGCGCGACGAGCTCGGTGACCTCCCCAACCCCTACGGCGAGCCGTACGCGTTCATCCGCAAGATGGCGTGCAACTTCGGGTGGGACTGGGGCCCCCGGCTGACCACCTCGGGGATCTGGCGCCCCGTCGGCCTCGAGACCTGGTCCGGGGCCCGCGCCGCCGCGGTGCGGGTCGCGACCACCGTGGAGGACGGCGAGCTCGGCGTCGCCGACGTGACCGTCGACGTCGAGCGGGCGTCGGCGGACGCGGCCGACGACGGGATCGAGGTCCGGGCCGTGCTCAGGAGCATCGACGGGGCCGCCCGGCCCGCATCGACCGCTCGGGTCGACGGTGGGACCGCGTCGTTGCGCCTCGAGGTGCCTGACGTGGCCCGGTGGTGGCCGATCGGGCGGGGCGACCAACCCCTCTACGACCTGACCGTCGAGGTCGTGGCCGACGGGGAGGTCACCGACGTGGTGCGGCGCCGCATCGGCTTCCGCACGGTGGCGATCGACGAGTCCCCGACCGACCAGGGCGATCGGTGGGCCATCACGGTCAACGGCGAACGCCTGTGGGTCCGCGGTCTCAACTGGATCCCCGACGACTGCTTCCCCTCACGCGTCGACCGGCAGCGGTACGCGGCCGGCATCGACCGGGCCGTGGGGGCCAACGCCAACCTGCTGCGCATCTGGGGCGGCGGGATCTACGAGAGCGACGACCTCTACGAGCTCTGCGACGAGCGCGGCGTGCTCGTCTGGCAGGACTTCCTGTTCGCGTGCGCCGCGTACCCGGAGGAGATCCTGCGCGACGAGGTGCGGGCCGAAGCGGCCGACGCCGTCGACCGGCTCGCGTCCCACCCGAGCCTGGTGCTGTGGAACGGCAACAACGAGTGCATCGAGGGATGGTTCGACTGGGGCTGGCAGGACGAGGTCGGGGACCGCCCGTGGGGTGCGGGGATCTACGGGGAGGTCCTCCCCGCGGTGCTGGCCGAGCGCGACCCGACCCGGCCGTACCTGCCGGGCAGCCCCTCCGCCGGCGACCTCGTCCACCCGCCGAACGCCCAGGACCGCGGCCCGATCCACATCTGGGACGTCTGGAACGACCTCGACTACGGCGAGTACCGCCGCTACCGGCCGCCGTTCGCCGCCGAGTTCGGCTTCCAGGCGCCGCCGACCCACGCGACCCTCTCCGAGGGCGTGGCCAGCCGCCCGCTCGCGATCGACGACCCGAACGTGGCCCACCACCAGAAGGCGATCGATGGGCAACAGAAGCTGGCGCGGGCGCTCGAGGCCCACTTCGGTCCGACCGACGACGTCGACGACTGGCTGTTCCTCACCCAGCTCAACCAGGCCCGCGCCATCGAGACCGGCGTCGGCCACCTCCGATCGGTCCACGATCGGTGCTCGGGCACGATCTGGTGGCAGCTCAACGACTGCTGGCCGGTGATCTCGTGGGCCGTCGTCGACGGCGGCGGCCGGCCGAAGCCGGGGTGGTACGCCCTGCGTCGGGCCTACGCGGACCGGGCCCTGGTCATCGACCCGACCGGCGACGGGCCCGCGTGCGTCCTCGTCAACGACCGCCGCCAGTCGTGGCGGGGTGTGCTCTCGGTGCGCCGCGTCGACGCCAAGGGCAACGTGCTGGCCGAGGAGGAGGTCGACGTCGCGGTCGCGCCCGACGACGCGACCCGGGTCGTGCCCGGCTCCCACCTCGTGGAGCCGACCGACCCGACCGGCGAGCTCCTGATCGCCGACATCGACGGCATCCGCACGTGCTGGGCACCCGCCCCCGACCGCGACCGACGGGCGAGCGCGTCGTGGACGACCCGGGTCGAGCACCGCGACGGCCGCCTGCACGTCGACGTGGGCGCGGAGACGCTGGTGCGTGACCTGTGCCTGCTCGCCGACCGCCTCCATCCCGACGCGACCGCGGACTCCCAGCTCGTGACGCTCCTGCCCGGCGAGCACCACCGCTTCGTCGTGACCGGCGTGCCCGACGACCACGTGGACGACGCCATGGCGCGGCTGCGCGCCGGGCGTCCGGTCCTGCGGGCGGCCAACGACCTGCAACGCTGAGCCACGTCCGGCCCGGCGCACGGCCGCCGGTCGGGCGAGGACCGTGCCAACCGCCCGCGCCGACGCCGTCGCCTCCGACGGTCGAGGCGGATCGACGAGGACCGCCGATGCCCTGGACCGACCTGCCCCTCGACGAGCTCGAGCGCTACGTCCCCGACCTGCCCGCTCCGGCCGACCTCGAGTCGTTCTGGCGGACCACCCTGGACGACGCCCGGGCCCACGAGCTCGCGCCCCGGTTCCGGCCCGTGGACAACGGCCTGGTCGTGATCGACACGTTCGAGGTCACCTACGCGGGCTTCGCCGGCCAGCCGGTGTCGGGCTGGCTCCACGTCCCCGCCGGAGCGACCGGCCCGTTGGCCGCGGTGGTCGAGTACGTCGGCTACGGCGGCGGCCGGGGCCTGGCCCACGAGCGCAACCTGTGGGCCCAGGCGGGCTACGCCCACCTCGTGATGGACACCAGGGGCCAGGGGTCCACGTGGGCCGTCGGCGTCACCCCCGACCCCGACCCGGCCGGCGCCCCGTTCCACCCCGGGTTCATGACCCGGGGCATCCTCGACCCCGAGCAGTACTACTACCGGCGCGTGTTCACCGACGGGGTGCGGGCCGTGGAAGCGGCGTCGGCGCACGAGCTCGTCGACCCCGACCGCATCGTCGTCACCAGTGGGAGCCAGGGCGGTGCCGTCGCCCTGGCCGTGGCCGGGCTCACCGCCCTCGCCGGCCCGGAGGTGCGGGCCGCCATGGCCGACGTGCCGTTCCTCAGCGACTTCCCGCGGGCCACGGCGATCGCCGACACCGACCCCTACGGCGAGATCGTCCGCTACCTCAAGGCCCACCGCGACCACGTCGAGGCGGTCTTCCGGACGCTGTCGTACTTCGACGTCGCGGTGCTCGGCCGGTGGGCCTCCGCGCCGGCGCTCGTCTCGGTGGCGCTGATGGACACGATCTGCCCGCCGTCGACCGTGTTCGCCGCCCACCACCACTACGGCGGTCCCGGTGAGCTGCGCGTGTACCCGTACAACGACCACGAGGGCGGGCAGGGCTTCCACGACGTCGTGAAGCTCCGCTGGTTGGCCGAGCTCCTCGGCTGACGGCGGCCGCGGCGCCTGCGCGCGCGCACCGCACCGGACGCGGAACGGGCGGGACCGGAATGGCCGCCGCCGCCCGTGTGTTGTCTCCCGTCTGCGGCTGGCGCTCGCCCCGCCGGCCGAATCCATGTGTGACCGAGATCATTGGCGACGCCCACGAAAAAGTGTCACCTTAGGACACATGGCAGCTCTGCCACCTCGCGTCGATCGCCTGTGACCGAGGCCGCGGAGCCGGCGCACGCACGTCATGAGCTCGCGAGGAGTCGAGATGGCAGGAGCAGCAACGGTCGGGGTGCCCGACGAGGGGATCGACCCCGAGGTCTACCGGCGGCGATGGTGGACCCTCGGGGTGCTCTGTCTCAGCCTGCTGATCATCATGGTCGGCAACACGGCGCTGAACGTGGCGATCCCGGTGCTGAGCGAGGAGCTCAACGCCTCGAACAGCGAGCTCCAGTGGATCGTCGACGCCTACTCGCTGGTCTTCGCCGGTCTGCTCTTCGTTGCCGGCAACATCGGTGACCGCTACGGCCGCAAGGGCATCCTCCAGTTCGGCCTGGTGCTGTTCGCCCTGGCCACCGGCTACGCCGCGTTCGTGGCCGACTCCGCCGCCGACGTCATCGCCTCCCGCGTGGCGATGGGTGTCGCCGGTGCCGCGATCATGCCGGCGACGCTGTCGATCATCACCAACGTGTTCCCCCGCGAGGAGCGGGCCCGGGCCGTGGCGATGTGGGCCGGGATCAGCGGCGCGGGCACGGCGCTCGGGCCGCTCCTGACCGGGTGGGTGCTCGAGCACGCCGACTGGAACTGGGTGTTCGCGGTGAACCTCCCGTTCGTGGCGACGGCCCTCGTGCTCGGCGTGCGCTTCGTCCCCCGGATCCGCAGCGATCACGGCTCGCCGTTCGACCTGCCGGGCGCCGTGCTCTCCGCCGTCGGGCTCGTCGCGGTCGTCTACGCCATCATCGAGGCGCCGGCCCACGGCTGGCTGGCCCCGGAGACGCTGATCGTCGGCGGTCTCGGCCTGTTGGTGCTCGCCGCGTTCGTCGCGTGGGAGCTGCACGTCGAGAGTCCGATGCTCGACGTGCGTCTGTTCCGCATCCGGGCCTTCGGTGTCTCGTCCCTGTCGCTCACGCTCGTCTTCTTCGCCCTCATGGGCATGTTCTTCAGCATGAGCCAGCTCCTCCAGCTGGTGTACGGCTACTCACCGCTGAACGCCGCGGTCCGTCTGCTGCCCATCTCGGTGGCCGTGGTCATCGCCTCGACCCAGTCGGCCAGGGTCGCCGAGCGGTTCGGCAAGCGCCGCACCGTCGCCGTCGGGATGTGGATGATCGCCCTCGGCACGGGTTCGCTCGCCGCCTCGGGCGTCGATCCGAACTACCCGCTGCTGGTCATCGGGCTCGTGGTCATGGCGTCGGGCATGGGATTGGCGATGTCGCCGACCACCGACCTGCTGATGTCGACCGTGCCCCGGGAGAAGGCGGGCATGGGCTCGGCGATGAACGACACCGTGCGGGAGCTGGGCGGCAGCCTCGGCGTCGCCATCATCGGGTCGATCCTCGCCTCCCGCTACGCCCACGGCCTCTCCGATGCCGTCAGCGGGACGGTGCCCGACGATGTCCCTGACGTCGCCACCGAGTCCCTCGGTGGGGCGCTCGGCGCCGCCCAGCAGCTCGGCGACGGTGGTGTCGCCCTGGTCGACGCGGCACGCGAGTCGTGGGTCGAGGCCTTCCAGTACTCGGTGCTGGTCGGCTCCCTCGTCGTGGCCATCAGCGGCCTCATCGCCTGGCGCTTCCTGCCCGATCGTGCGGCCGACGTCACCGACCCGACGGTCGGCGACGTGGTGGCCGGGCACGAGCCCGAGCCGCAGCCGCTCGCGGCAGCCGCGGTGGTGCGCTGGACGGTGCCACGTCGAGGGCGCTGCCCGCCGAGTGATCGCCCCGTTCCGACGGTCCGGCCACTCTGAGTGACCGGGCCGTCGGCTTCGGGTTGCTGTCTTGCACGTCTCTGACGGCGACTCATCCCTGCTCGTGGCTTCGCGTGTCAGAGTTACGACATGTTCGCGCAACACCTTTGACTCACGTCCAGCCCAGCTCAGGGCCCCATTTGGCCACGGAATGTGGCGTCGGGGGTGTGGATGGGGTAGGCCATTGGTGGCCACACCCACGTCCAGACGCGAGGAGGCAGACATCGATGAGCGGCGCCAAGGCTGACTTCGACAGCATCTACGACCAGCCCGATCCCCGGGCCTACTACGAGACGCTCGGAGCGCTCGACTACCAGGTGCCGGCACACGGTGCCAGCCTGTTCACCAAGATCTTCGACCGGGTCGAGGCTCCCCGATCGGAGCTCACCGTCCTCGACGTGTGCTGCTCCTACGGGGTGACCGCGGCGCTGATGAACCACGAGCTCGACATGACCGAGCTCTACGGGCACTACGCCGCGGCGGCCGACGCCGGGCGCGACGAGGTCCTCGAGCGGGACCGCCGGTTCTACGCCGAGCGCCGGGTCGACGAGCCGGTCCGTCTGATCGGCCTCGATGTCGCCGGCCGTGCGACCGGCTACGCGGTCGAGGCCGGGCTCCTCGACGACGCGGTCGTCGCCGACCTCGAGAGCCACGACCCGGACGACGACGCCCGTTCGGTGCTCGCCGACGTCGACCTGATCACCTCGACCGGCGGGATCGGCTACGTGAGCGGCGCGACGCTCGGCCGCCTGATCGACGCGGCCGACTCCCGCCCGACCATCGCCGCGCTCACCCTGCGGTGGATCGACACCGACGACATCACGGCCGTCCTCGCCGACCGCGGCTACAAGACCGAGCGGGTCGAGGACCTGGTCGTGCCCCAGCGCCGCTTCGCCGACGACGGTGAGCGGAGCCACGCGTTCGCCGAGCTCGACCGCCTCGGCCGCGCCGCCGGACCGCTCGAGGAGCGCGGCTGGCACGCCGCCGACCTGTTCCTCGCCTGGCCCGCCGACCGCCCACAGGCCGCCACGGCCGACCTCGTCGAGCCCGAGGACCGCCGCCTCGTGACGCCGGTGAGCCTCAACGCCTGAGCCGACGCCGCCGGGCCGCGACGAGCCCGCTCCGGCGTCGCGCCGGGGTGGGCTCCCGCCCGTGCGGCGGTCGGCGAAGTACCGTCGTCCGTCGTGAGCACCCGGAACCCGTCGATGATCGTGGGCTGGCGGGAGTGGATCGCCCTGCCCGAGCTCGGTGTCGACCGGGTCAAGGCGAAGATCGACACGGGAGCCCGCACGTCGTCGCTCCACGCGTTCGGCGTGCGGCTCGAGCAGCGCGACGAGGGCACCTTCGCATCGTTCGAGATCCACCCCGAGCAGCGCTCGACCCGCGGCAACGTGCGGGTCGAGCTGCCGGTCGTGGAGGAGCGGCTCGTCCGCAGCTCGTCGGGCCACGCCGAGCGGCGGCCGGTGGTGCGCACCGGCGTGCGGCTCGGTGCGGTCACCTGGCCCATCGAGCTGACGCTCACCCGGCGCGACGACATGGGCTTTCGCATGCTCCTGGGCCGGGAGGCGCTGCGCGGTCGGGCCGTGGTCGACCCGGCCCGCTCCTACCTGCAGCGCGACGCCGACGGGCGACGACGCCGGTGAGCGCCCCGCCGACGATGCGGCGCCGCCCGCTCGGGCTCAACCGTGGACCGGTCGGGGTCGATGTACGGGGGATGGTCGACCGCTCGCGCCCCCGGCGTGGTCTCGCCGCGCCGGGCGGGGGCCCACCGCGGTGAGCGCGCCGAAGATCGAGGTCGACGGCGAGCTGGTCGACGAGGGCACCCGGGTCGACACCGACCTTCGGCTCGCCCGCCTCCCGTCGGGTGCGCTGATGACCGTCCCGCTCGTGGCGCTGCGCGGCGTGCGCGACGGGCCGGTCGTGTGGCTCACGGCCGCCATCCACGGCGACGAGCTCAACGGCGTCGAGATCGTGCGCCAGCTCCTCGGCAGACTCGACCCCGCCGACATGGCCGGCGGGGTGCTCGCCATCCCCATCGCCAACGTGTTCGGCTTCGGGACCGGCGACCGCTACCTGCCCGACCGCCGCGACCTCAACCGGTCGTTCCCCGGCAACGACTCCGGCTCGCTCGCGGCCCGCATCGCCCACCTGATCATCACCAACCTGGTCGAGCAGTCCGACCTCGGCATCGACCTCCACACCGGCTCCGACGGGCGCTCCAACCTGCCCCAGATCCGGGCCGACCTCGACGACCCGGAGACCGCCGAGCTGGCCCGGGTGTTCGGTGCCCCGCTGATGCTCCACTCCCGCCTGCGCGACGGTTCGCTGCGCGAGGCGGCGTGGCGCATGGACAAGCGGGTGCTGCTCTACGAAGCGGGGGAGGCGCTGCGCTTCGACCGCCGGGCGATCGACACCGGGGTCGCCGGCGTGCTGCGGGTCCTGGCCCACCTCGGCATCGTCGATGCCTCGCTGGCCACACCGGCGCAGGTCGAGCCGCTGGTGAGCCGCCGCTCGACGTGGACCCGCTCACCGCGCAGCGGGATCCACCGCCCGAGCGTCGAGCTCGGCGACCACGTGAGGCGACGCCAGATCATCGGCCGCGTCGGCGACGCGTTCGGCGCGGAGGACCGGCCGGTGCGGGCCGGCTGCCACGGCATGGTCATCGGCCGGTCGGAGACCCCGGCCGTGCACCGGGGCGACGCCATCTTCCACATCGCCGAGCTCGAGCCCGACCCGCCGCCGGCCTGACCAGCCCGGTGGCCGGCCAGCGTCAGCCGAGCGTGCGGAGGAACGCCTGCTCGTAGGCCGTCTCCGGCGCGCTGCGCACAGCCTCGTCGAGGAAGCGGGCGTCGTCGCCGACGAGGATGCGCCAACGGTTCTCCCGCACCCCGTCGAGGATCTCGGTCGCCGCCTGCTCGGCGTCGATCGGGGCGTTGTCCCTGAACGCGTCGGCGAGCTCGGCGATCTCGGGGGAGACCTCGGCACCGTGGGCCCGCATCGAGTTGGCCGCGATGTTGGTGCCGATGTGGCCGGGCATGACCACCGACGCCTGGACGTGGGGTGCGTTGAGGCGCAGATCGACCCGCAGCGCCTCGGTGAACCCCTTCACCGCGAACTTGGCCGCCGAGTACGCCGTGTGCGGGCGGTCGGGCCCGAGGCACGCCCAGAAGCCGTTCACGCTCGACGTGTTGACGAGGTGGCCCTCCTCGGCCGCGATGAGCAGGGGGAGGAACGCCCGGGTCCCGTGGTAGACGCCGCCCCAGCACACGCCGAACGTGCGGTCCCACGCCGCCCGGTCCTCGGTGACGAAGCTGCCACCGCCGCCGATGCCGGCGTTGTTGAACACCAGGTGGACGTGGTCGGTGGCGTGGGCCTCCAGCACCTCGTCGCGGAAGGCGGTCATCGCCGCCTCGTCGCTCACGTCGCAGATGTGGGTGGTGACCCGGGTCCCGGTGGGCGCGGCCTCCTCGCACACGGCCTTCGTCACGGTCAGGGCGTCCTCGTTGATGTCGCACATGGCGACGTGACAGCCCTCGGCGGCCAACTGGCGGGCGAGCGCTCGGCCCATGCCGTCACCGCCGCCGGTCACCACCGCGATCCTGCCCGTGAAGGTCTCCATGGCCGGCAGTCCACCACGACCGGACGTTCGGGGGCGAGACGGTGCGCCGGGACCGACGTCCGGGGCGAAGGTGGACGCCGGCCCCGGTGCGATCGGGAGGAACCGGCGGCGATGGCCTGGCGTCAGGACGGTCGCGTCGACCGTCACCACCCGGGCCAGCTCACCGGTTCGCGTTCTCGGTCACGTCGGAGCTGCCATCGGCGTGCCCGCCGAGACGGCCGTCCAAACCCTGTTCGCCCCGGTCGACGCCCGGGCGGCGGCGCTCAGGCGACCGGCTGGAGCCGCTGGAACAGGCGGCCGCGCTCGGCCCACAGGATGAGTGCGAGGGCGAGGGTGCCGTAGCCGAGGAAGCCGAGCACCAGCGGGGTGACCGTGTCCTCGAACGCCCGGTCGAGGAACGAGCCCAGGAACGCGCCGACCGCGATCTGGCACGCACCCGTGACCGACGAGGCCATGCCCGCGACCGCGCCCATCGGGTGGAGCGCCACGGTGTTGAAGTTCGGGATCAGCAGCGCGTGGCACGTCAGCATCACGCAGAGGCCGACGAAGAACAGCACGAGCGGCGGGCGACCGTCCCAGCCGAGCGTGATCGCCGTGAGCACGGATGCGCCGACGAGATAGGCGAGGAGCACACCGTGGGAGAGGCGGCGGGTTCCGAAGCGCTCGACGACACGGGCGTTGATCACCATGCCGAGCCCCATCACGCCGGCGGCGCCGCCGAACAGGAACGGGAACGCCGCCTCCTGGTCGTAGATGTCGCTGAAGATCTTCTCGGAGCTGGCGATGTAGGACGTGAACACGCCGTACAGCGAGGTCAT
Organism: Actinomycetota bacterium; assembly: GCA_034211175.1. Lineage (GTDB taxonomy): Bacteria > Actinomycetota > Acidimicrobiia > Acidimicrobiales > CAIXPF01 > JAXHUH01. The sequence goes on along the minus strand of JAXHUH010000163.1, from coordinate 6,178 downwards.
GGCCAGGGTGTAGCCGACCGTCTGGCGGTTGGTGACGACGTGGCGGGCGGCCTGGGCGATGCGACCGAACCGCAGCTCGCTGCGGTTCTCGGGGCGCAGCGTCTCCGGCAGGCGCTGGGCCCAGATGGCGGTGCCGACGGCCACCGCGGCGCACGCCACGAACATCCACCGCCTTGACGACGCCGCCACCAGCAGCGAACCGAGCGTCGGTGCGATGACCGGCACGAGGAGGAACACGGCCATGATGAACGACATCGCCCGGGCCATCGCCTCGCCCGTGTAGCTGTCGCGCACGACCGCGAGCGTCACGACGCGGGGCCCGGCGGCGCCGAAGCCCCAGATGAGGCGGGCCGCGAACAGCGTGGCGAGCCCGGGCGCGAGCGCGGATGCGAGTGCACCGACGCCGTAGATGGCGAAGCCGAGGTAGAGCGTCGGTCGCCGGCCGAAGCGGTCGGCCAGGGGACCGTAGAAGAGCTGCCCGGCCGCCATGCCGATGAAGTAGGCGGTGACGAGGCCGGTCACCTCGTTCGAGCCGGCGGCGAGGCCGAGGTCGGCGCGGATGTCGTCGAACGCCGGCAGCATCAGGTCGATGCCCAGCGCGGCGAGGGCCATCGAGCCCGCCAACATCGCCGTGAACTCGACTCTCCCGAGGGAGGACGGGCGCGCCCGCAGCGCCGTCACGAAGTTCTCACAGGGCGCGCGAACGCAACCGCATTGATCCGGGGGTGGGAGATCACCGAGCGATGCTGGCCCAGCCGGAGTGTCCGGTCAAGACAACTCTTGGCACACCGCTGGTGCTCAGGCGCCGCCCCGACGGCGGAGGCGACCGAGGCTCGACGGCGGTTCGACCGGCGGCTTGTCCTGCGGCGCGGGGCCGATGCGGCCCAGGTCGCGATCGGCGTAGGGGCCGCCGTCGCTGCGCTCCACCCCGGTCCACAAGACCATCTGGGGGAAGGCGATGGTGATGCCGGCGTCCTCGTAGGCCTCGTGGATGGCGAGCGCGACGTCACCGCGGGTGACCACCTCGGCCGGGATGTCCGCCTGGTGCCAGTACAGGCACGACAGCACGATCGACGAGTCCCCGAACTCCTGGACCACGACCTGGGGCGCCGGCACCTTCGCCACCCGGGTCGCCCGGCCGATCGCCTCGCGGGTCACCGAGATCGCCTCGTGGAGGTCGCTGTCGTAGGCCACCCCGACGAGCAGCTCCGAGCGCCGGAGCGCCTCCTTGGTTAGGTTGACGATCGGTTCCTTCAACACGTTCGCGTTGGGCACGTGGATCCACACGCCCTCGACGGTGCGCAACACGGTCGTGCGGGCGTTGACGTCGACGACGACGCCGGTGTGGTCGCCCGAGGTGACCGTGTCGCCGATCGTGAACGGCCGCCGGGCCTGGATGAACATGCCCGAGACCAGGTTCTCGACCAGCGCCTGGAGCGCCAGCGCGAGGACGAGACCACCGAGACCGAGAGCACCGAGGAGGGGGCCGACCCGCACGCCCAGCGTCCCCAGCGCGTAGGTCACGCCGATGAGGAACACCCCGTAGGCGGCGGCACGGCTGATGATGAGCGGGGCGAACCCGGTGCCCAGCGTGCGCTCGACGAGACGGCGCAGGAGCCGGGCGATGACGACCGTGCCGACGATCGTCGCCGCGACGACGATGCCCGCGTGCAGCCAGTCCTCACCCTCCACACCCGAGGGAACGACCTCGGTGAGGTCGACCTCGGTCGTGTCGGTCTGGGCGAGCAGGTCCACGGTCGGCGAGGCTATCGGGGCCTTCCCGGGTGCCACTGGTGGCCATGCGTCACGACCGGGCCCCGGCGGCTACCTTCGGGCTCCCACCGCGGTCGGGTCGTCGATCACCGGCCGGTCGGTCGTCCCGCCGGTGTCGGCCACACGGAGGTCGTCATGTCGCCCGCTCGTCTCGCGCCGCTCGTCGCCACGTCCGGCGTCGTCGCGTCGACGACCAAGCGGGGCGAGAAGGTGGCGGCCCTCGCCGAGCTCATCGCCTCGCTGGCGCCCGGGGAGGCGCGCGTCGCGGTGGCGTACCTGGCCGGTGAGGCGCCCCAGGGCCGCATCGGCATCGGCTGGGCCACGATCTCGGCGGCGGCCGATGCCACCGCCGCGTCCGAGCCGTCGTTGACGATCGCCGAGGTCGACGCCGCACTCGACCGGCTCGCCGCCACGTCGGGGCCGGGGTCGCAGAAGGCCCGGGTCGACCAGCTGCGCGAGCTGTTCGGTCGCGCCACCGCGGCCGAGGCCGACTTCCTGCGACGGCTCCTGATCGGCGAGCTGCGCCAGGGCGCGCTCGAGGGGCTGATGGCCGACGCGGTGGCCAAGGGCGCCGGCGTGCCGCTCGCCGCCACCCGGCGGGCCGCGATGCTCCACGGTGATCTCGCGGCCATCGCCGAGGTCGCGCTGGCGTCCGGCGAGGAGGGCCTGGCCGCCATCGGGCTCGAGATCGGCCGTGGGCTCAAGCCGATGCTGGCGTCGCCGGCCGAGTCCCCGGCCGACACGTTGGCGGGTGGTGGCCGGTCGGTCGTGGAGTGGAAGCTCGACGGTGCCCGCATCCAGGTCCATCGCCGGGGCGGCGACGTCGTCGTCTACACCCGCAACCTGAACGACGTCACCGAGCGCATGCCCGAGGTCGTGGCCACGGTCCTCGACCTCGACGCCTCCGACGTGGTGCTCGACGGTGAGGCGCTGCTCCTCGACCCGGGTCGGCGACCGGTGCCGTTCCAGGAGACGATGAGCCGCTTCGGTCGCGAGACCGTCGAGGTCGACGGCCCGCTGCTCGTGCCGTTCTTCTTCGACGTGCTCCACCTCGACGGCGACGACCTGCTCGACCTGCCCCTCGACGAGCGCCGCTCCCACCTCGCCGCCGCGGTGCCCGAGGGCCTGCGGGTGCCGGGCACCGAGGTGACGACGGCCGAGGGCGTGTCGCAGGTGCTGGCCGAGGCGCTGTCCGTCGGCCACGAGGGCGTGGTCGTGAAGGACCCGGCCAGCCGCTACGAGGCCGGCCGCCGAGGAGCGGCGTGGCGCAAGCTGAAGCCGAGCCACACCCTCGACCTCGTGGTCCTCGCCGCCGAGTGGGGCCACGGTCGCCGCCAGGGCTGGCTGTCCAACCTCCACCTCGGCGCCCGGGACCCGGGCGCCGACCCCGACGATCCCGCGGGCGGGTTCGTGATGCTGGGCAAGACGTTCAAGGGCCTGACCGACGAGCTGCTCACCTGGCAGACCGCCGAGCTGCTGGCCCGCGAGGTCTCGCGCGACCGCCACGTGGTGCACGTGCGCCCCGAGCTCGTCGTCGAGATCGCCCTCGACGGTGTCCAGACCAGTACCCGCTACCCGGGCGGCATGGCGCTGCGCTTCGCCCGGGTGAAGCGCTACCGGCCCGACAAGGACGCCGCCGAGGCCGACACGGTCGAGGTCGTCCGGGCGATCCACGAGGGCCGCCTGCCGACCTGAGGACTCGCCGGCGCCGACATGGGAGCCGACGCCGGGTCAGGCGGCGTGACCCGACGAGCGGGCTCAGCCGAGCTCGGCGAGGAGCTCGTCGATGAACCGGACCTGGCCGACGGCCCCCGGGTAGCCCAGCCGGTCGAAGACGACGACCTCGCCGGCCTCGACCGCCGGCACCTGCTGCCAGAGCGGATCGGCCTCGACCGTGGCGAGCGCCTCGGCCTCGCCGTCGACGTTCTCGTTCTGGAACAGCACCAACGGCGTGGCCGACAGCAGACCCCACTGCTCGTCCGACACCCACGCCCGCCCGTTGTCGTCGGGGTCGGTCTGCGACGCATCGGGCGCGAGGGTGCACCCGGCCTCGATGATCGTGTGCTGCATCTCCCACCGGCCCTCGACCCACACCGCGACGCTCGGGCCCGGGTAGACGGTGGCCATCGACAGCTCGCAGTCGGGTCCGAGGGCGCCCGCGACCTCGTCGCGGGCCGCGGTGAGCTCGGCGACGACCTCGGCGGCCTCGTCGGTTCGGCCGAGCGCGTCGCCCAGCGCTGCCACCCGCTCCTCGGGCGGGAGGTTGTCCTCGAGCGCGATGACCTGCTCGGCGGCCAGCGAGTCGAGGATGTCCTCACCGATGATGTCGGCCCAGAACTCGTAGGTGACGATGATGTCCGGCTCGAGCGTCGCCAGGTACTCGTAGTTCGGCTCGGTCGCCGAGAGCGGCTCGATGCCCGACGTGTCGAGGTCGCCCATGCCCTGGAAGCCGACCTCGGGCACGGTGGCGGTCGACGCGATCGGCCGAACGCCGATGGCGAGCAGGTCGGCGAGGACCGTCTCCTCGCCGATGGCCAGGACCCGCCCGATCTCGTCGTCGGCACCGTTCTCCCCGGTCGCCTCCGGCGCCGCCGTGGTCTCGGGGGTGGCCGTCGCGTCCGGGGCGTCGGCCGTCGTGGTCGACCCGCCCGCTCCGCCGGACGACTCGGCGGGCGCCGCATCGTCGTCATCGCCGCAAGCGGCGAGCCCGACCACGAGGAGGAGGACCGGGAGCAGGAGCGCGTGGCGGCGTCGGTTGGTACCCATATCCCAAGATCGTAGGCACACCTACCCCCGGCCGTGAAGATGGTTGGCACCGCGTGTGGCACCGGTCGGCGCGTCCCGACCGGGCGTCGCCTCACCGGTACCGTTCTGCCGTGGCTGACATCACCGAGAGCTCGACCGACGGCGTGACCGACAGCCTGGCGGCGGATCTGTGGGAGCGGGCGAACGACCACCTGCTCCGCTACGGCGGCGAGTTCGTGCCGCTGATCGCGTCCCGGGCCGAGGGGGCGTGGGTCCACACGATCGACGGGCGCTCGATCCTCGACTTCACCTCCGGCCAGATGTGCGCCACGCTCGGCCACAACCATCCCCGGATCGTCGAGGCGGTCAACCGGGCGGGGGAGGAGGCCTACCACCTGTTCTCGGGGATGTTGGCCCCCGCGGTGATCGAGCTGGCCGACCGCCTCGCCGACCTGCTGCCCGACGCGCTGTCCAAGGTGATGCTGCTCTCGACGGGCGGCGAGTCGAACGAGGCGGCACTGCGTCTGGCCCGCCTCCACACGGGCGGGTTCGAGGTGCTCGGGTTCTCCCGCTCGTGGCACGGGATGACCGCCGGCGCCGCGTCGCTCACCTACAGCGCCGGCCACAAGGGCTACGGGCCGGCGACCCCGGGCACGATGGCGCTGCCCACGCCCGACCCGTACCGGTGCCCGATCCGCCACTGCCGCGACGCCTGCGACCAGACCTGCCTCCAGGTCGGGATGGAGCTCTACGACGCCCAGTCGGTCGGCGCGCCGGCCGCGGTGATCGTCGAGCCGATCCTCAGCTCGGGCGGGGTCGTCCCGCTGCCCGACGGCTACCTGGCCAGCCTCGCCGAGATGTGTCGGGCCCGGGGGATGGTGCTGGTGGTCGACGAGGCCCAGACCGGCCTCGGGCGCACCGGCGAGATGTTCGCGTTCGAGCGCGAGGGCGTCGTGCCCGACGTGCTCACCCTCTCGAAGACGCTCGGCGGCGGGCTCCCGCTGGCCGCGACGATCACGAGCGAGGCCATCGAGGAGGACTGCCACGCGAAGGGCTTCCTCAACTACACCTCACACGTCTCCGACCCGCTGCCGGCTCGCGCCGGCCTGGCGGTGCTCGACGTGCTGGCGTCGGAGAACCTGGCCGGCCGGGCCGCCGAGCTCGGCGCCCACCTGCGGGCGTCGCTGACCGAGCTCCAGGCCCGCCACGAGGTGATCGGCGACGTGCGGGGCCGTGGGCTGATGCTGGGCGTCGAGCTGGTCGGCGACCGCGACGCACGGACCCCGGCGCCGGAGCTGACCGGCAAGGTCACCCAGCGGTGCCTGGAGCTGGGCCTGCACGTCAACATCGTCCAGCTCCCCAGCGCCAGCGGCGTGCTCCGCATCGCCCCGCCGCTCACGTCGACCCGCGCCGAGCTCGACACCGGCGTCGCCATCCTCGACCGGGCCCTCACCGACTGCACCACCTGACCCACCCCGTTCTGGGGGACCGATCTTCCGCGTGGTGGTCGTGGAGATCCCCCAGTTCGGGTGGGTGTCCCGTTCTGGCGACCGCCTGTGCCACGTGGTGGTCGGTGTGGGCGCCAGTTCGGGTGTGTGTCCGGTTCTGGCGACCGCCTGTGCCACGTGGTGGTCGGTGTGGGTGCCAGTTCGGGGTGTCG
>JAXHUH010000162.1:0-38777 GCA_034211175.1 Actinomycetota bacterium | reverse complement strand
CTCCTCGGTCGATCGCCCCGACAACGGCGACGGCGACAACCCCGAGGACCTCGAGGAGGGCGAGCTCCCCGACGACGAGGGCGACGGCGACGACGGCTCCGGCGAGGGCACGGGCGACGGCACGCCCGACTCACCGACCCCGCCGCCCCCGCGCAGCGAGGAAGACACAGGCGGCGAGGTCCTCGAGGAGACGGACATCGACGTCGACGCCAACTTCCAGTACTCCCCGGACGGCCCCTACGTCGTCGGCCAGACGGTCCGGTTCGTCGACACCTCGGCCGGTGCGCCCACCTCGTGGACGTGGAACTTCGGCGACGGCACCGCCCAGGGCCCGGACGTGACCCATGCCTGGGACACCCCCGGCCAGTGGCCGGTGACGCTCACCGTGTCAAACGGCTCGGTGAGCGACGAGATCTCGACGCTGGTCACGGTCACCGATCCGGACGTGGCCCAGCCGCCGACGGCCGACTTCACCTTCTCGACCCGCTCGCCCAGGGTGGGCGACCCGGTCCGCTTCACCGACCGGTCGACCAACGACCCGACCGCGTGGTCGTGGGACTTCGGCGACGGCACCACCGGCGCCGGCCCCCAGGTCTCGCACACCTGGTCCGAGCCCGGCCCCAAGACGATCGTGCTCACCGCGTCCAACGACGAGGGCCAGGACACCGCCCAGGTGCAGATCATCGTCGTCGATCGCATCGAGCCGCCGGTCGCCGAGATCGAGATCGACCGGACCACGCTCAAGACCGGCGAGGACGTGCGGCTGACCGACGCCTCGTCCGGCAACCCCACCGACGTCATCTGGCGCTTCGGTGACGGCACGCAGCGACGGGCCGCGCCCGGCGCCACCATCTCCCACCAGTGGTCGCAGGCCGAGGACTACGAGGTCGAGCTGATCGTGAGCAACGACGCGGGCGACGACACCGCCTCCGTCGTCGTGACCGTGGAACCGGCGATCGACCCACCGACGGTGGAGATCAGCGGTGACGACACGGTCGAGGTCGGACGCCCGCTCGGCCTCAACGCGATCACGACCAACAACCCGACCCGCATCGAGTGGGACTTCGGCGACGACACGGCGGCGAACGGCGCCAGCGTCTCGAAGACGTGGGACGAGATCGGCGACTACGTCGTCAACGTCGAGGTCGAGAACGAGGCCGGCGTCGACGACACCGACATCGTCGTCACGGTGACCCCGAAGGTGCTGCCGCCCCTGGAGGCCGACTTCGAGCGCAACCCGCGGCGGGCCGACGTCGGCCAGGAGGTGCAGTTCACCGACCGCTCGAGCGGCGCCATCGTGTCGTGGCAGTGGGACTTCGACGACGGCGGCACGTCGTCGGACCCGAACCCGACCCACGTCTTCGACGAGCCGGGCGTCTACTCCGTCCGGTTGGTCGTGACCGACGAGAACGGCGAGACCGACCCCCAGCGCCGCAACGTCCGCGTCGAGGGCGGCCGCGCACCCGAGGCGAACTTCCAGTTCCGCCCCGGTGAGCCCCGCGCCGGCCAGGAGGTGCAGTTCACCAGCACCTCCGAGGGTGACATCAACCGGTACCGCTGGCAGTTCGGTGACGGCGGCACGGCCCGGGGCGCCAACCCGGTCCACGTGTTCGAGTCGGGCAACGACTACGAGGTCACCCTCACCGTCCGGAACCCGTCCGGCGAGTCCAGCAGCACCCGCGTCGTGCGGGTGACCCCGGAGCTGCGCGACCCGCCGGAGGCGGCGTTCGTGGTCGAGACGGCGGGCCCGCTCGTGGCCGGCCAGCCGATCACCTTCCGCGACACCACACCCGGGCAGGTGGGCACGCCGCAGTGGACGTTCCCCACCGGGCAGCGACTCCCGGACCAGCCCGGCGCGCGGACGATCACCTACCGCTTCGAGGGGCCGGGTGAGTTCCCGGTCTCCATGGAGGTGTGCTGGGCGGACGACGCCCAGAACTGCTCGCGGGCGACGAGGCAGGTCAGCGTCCAGGCACCGGCCGAGCCCCCCGTGGCGAGCTTCGAGATCGTCGGGGACGGCGTGCTGAGCCAGGACCAGATCATCGCCAACCGGCCCGTGACCTTCCGGTCGACGGCCACCGGCGGCGGCATCGACGACTACACCTGGACGATCAACGGTCGCACGTTCGACGGTGCCGAGGTCAGGGACGTCGTGGTGAGCGGCGCGACCGAGATCGTCGTCGCCCACACGGCCAGCAACGACGCCGGACCGAGCGCCCCGGCCCAGCGCCGGATCACGGTCGTGACGGCCGAGCCGCCGGTGGCCCGCTTCGAGGCCCCGGGGCAGGCGGCGGTCGGTGAGCCCGTGCAGTTCACCGACACGTCGACCGGTGCACCGATCCGTTGGCGGTGGAACTTCGGGGACAACACCCCCGAGGTGATCGAGCAGAGCCCGGTCCACACCTTCAACACCCCGGGCAACTACCAGGTGACGCTCGTCGCGGAGAACGACTGGGGCGCCTCCCAGCCGGTCACCCGCAACATCCAGATCCAGGACGCGCCCGAGCCACCGGTCTCCCAGCCGGAGGTGCAGCTCGCAGACGGAACCGTCATCCCCCAGGGCTCACCGGTGCCGATCGGCACCGAGGTGCTGCTGGTCAACAACTCGACCTCGCCGAACATCGCGTACGTCGAGTGGGAGCTCCTGCCCTTCGATCTCGGGAACGTCCAGGTCGCTCCAGGCCAGGCGTATCCGACGCAAGCGCTCGGGTTCCCGGGTGAACGGACGGTTCGCAGTCGTGTCGTCACGACGGATGGCCAAACCAGCCCCTGGGTGCCGTACACGGTCGTGCTGACCCTGGGCTGACGTCACCAGCCCACCCACTCGACGGCCCCGGCCTCGTGCCGGGGCCGTTGCGCGTCCGGGCGCCGGCGACCGCCAGTGGGCTCCTCCTCTCGGTGATGGTCGCGCCTCGACCGGTACGGCGCCGGTCCGGCGCCTCTGTGGCCCACCTGGCGCGCAGCGACCGGGCACCCGGTGGCTCACGAGCTGTGCTTGCGACCCGCCGCCGGCCGCACACGACATCGCAGCAGCTCTGGGTTCCCCGAGCGGCCGGCAGTACCCGACCGGGAACCCGGATCAGGACGGGTGTACCGGGTCCGCCCGCCGGCCGGCAGTACCCGACCGGGAACCCGGATCGAGATGGGCGTACCGGGTCCCTCTGATGGCCGGCAGTGCCCGACCGGGAACCCAGATCAGGACGGGTGTACCGGGTCCGCCCGCCGGCCGACAATGCCCGACCGGGAACCCAGGTCGAGACCCGGGCCCGGGGTCCCGAGCGGCCGGCATCGCCCGACCTGCAACCCAGATCGAAGACCCGCACCCGGGTTCGCAGAGCGCGAGCGGGCCGGGCCGCCTGACGGCGGCCCGGCCCGATCACGGACGCAGTATCGAGACGACCGATCGGCGCCCGAAAAGGCGCCGCGGTCAGGACGGGCGGGGGATGCCGCTGCCGAACGCCGAGACCGACGGGCTCTCGGGCGGGCGCTGCGTCGCCGTCGAGGCGGCCCCGATGAGCGGGCGGGGGTTGAGCGTCGCCCGGACCCGCTGCCAGATCGACCGGTCGACCCACAGGCCGGCCTCGAACTGCGCCGCCAGGGCCGCCATCTCCTCGGCCCGCTCCTCGCGGGGCTCGGTCGGCGCACACACCGCGACGTCGACCAGCGGGACCATGGCCGCCAGGGCCGCGGACGCGTCCTCGGCCAACCCGTCGGCCGCGGAACCCGCGACCTCCTTCGGCGTCATCGACGGCGCCGCGGCCAGGCCGACCTCCAGGAGGCGGTCGCGCACGATCGCCCAGTGGGCGAGGATGTGCTGGCTCGGCGTCACCGCCCGTCGCGCCCAGGAGCGGCGCCGCAGCCACTTGGCCAGGATCAGCGCGGCGACCAGGAGCGCCAGCAGGAGCACGAGGCCGAGGAACACGAGGATGCGCCCGTCGAGCGGCGCCGCCCGGTCCTCGACCGGCACGTCGACCTCCGGACCGCCCGGCGTGGGGCCTTCGCCGCCGTCGCCGTCGCCGACGCCCGGCGGCACCGTGGTCACCGGCGGCTCCTCCGGCGGGTCGGCCTGGACCCGCTGCGGGGTCGGCTCGAAGTCGACCCAGCCGAAGCCGTCGAGGTACACCTCGGGCCACACGTGGGCCTGGCGGGTCGTGATCTCTTCCAGCGGGCTGGCGTCGGCCGAGCCCTCCTCGCCGATCTCGAGGGCGAGGTAGCCGAACACGAGGCGGGTCGAGAACCCGAGCTCGCGGGCCATCAGCGCGAACGACGACGCGAACTGCTCGGCGTAACCGAGGCGCCGCTCGTCGAGGAACTCGGCGAGGGCGCCGAGCGAGTGGCCGGGCTCGATCGTCTCGTTGTAGCCGTGGCGGTCCCGCACGTAGCCCTCGAGCAGCACCAGCTGCTCGTAGGGCGACAGGCCGGGCTCGGTCACGGTCCGGGCGAGCTGGGTGATCTCCGCCGGCACGCCGTCGGGTGTCTCCACGTACGGCTCGAGGTCACCGTCGCTCACCTTCCCGGCGAAGCGCAGGTCGTCGCGGTCGAAGTCGCCGATCTCGGAGACGACCTCGTAGCTGACGCCCTCGAGCTCGGTGTCGTCGGTGAGCAGCGAGCCGGAGTCGTAGTCGTACTGGACGTCGAGGGACTCGCCGGCCTCGACGGTGACCGGCTGGCCCGCCGTCGGCAGGAAGAACCCGTCCAGGTCCTCGATCGTGTAGCGCTGGCGGACCTGCTGGTACTCGACGTTGCGCTCGAACGCCGGCTCGGGCAGGACCTCACCGACCGAGGTGTACTCGGCGGTGCTCGTCCACGTCGCGCCGTCGTAGGCGTCGAGCACGACGAGGCGGATCCGGGGGATCTGCAGGGCGTCGCTGAGGCCGGCCGTCTCCAGGCGGAACAGCGTCTCGGGCGGATCGAGGGTCAGGTCGGCCTTGAGCGACGACAGCGGGCTCACCGCCACGCGCTCGTCGACCTCGATCTCGCGCAGGGTGCGCGGGTCGAAGTCGTCCTCCTCGTCGGCCATCGGCAGGGCCGACGCCGCAGCCGCGGCGCACAGCACCGCCACCGCGATGACCGGCAGGCCGGCCAGGATGCGCCGGTCGACCGAGACGTCGACCGACGGCTCGTTGCTCGACGGCCGCTCGGCCGCGGCGACGTCGTCGCCGAGACGGCGGTTGGTGTGCAGCAGCAGGCACAGCAGCACCAGCGCGGCGAACGCCGCGGTCAGGACCCAGCTCGCCCGGGGCTCCGACGAGCCGATCAGCAGCGTGACGCCGTAGGCCACGATCGACGGGATGACGGGCAGGACGATCGAGCGCGAACGGGTGGCGGCCTCGGCCCCGACGGCCGCGGCGAGCCACGTCGACGAGACGGCCACCACCAGCAGGCGGGGCTCGGCACGGGCCGGCAGCGTGATGGTGAGCAGGTCGGCCCACCCGCCGGTCACGCCCCGGGCCAGCTCCTCCAGCGTGGTCAGCGTCGGGATGCCGTTGGGCATCGTGTCGCCCAGCACCGCGTAGGACGTCCAGATGACCAGGCCCACGACGGACAAGAGCAGAGACGCGGTGAGGCCGAAGCGTCGCAGCGAGGTCAGCGCGACGATGCCGACCGCGGCGATGGCCGCGCCCGCGACCGGCCAGAGGAACGAACCCCCGACGAAGATGCGCTGGTAGCCGAGCGCGGCGGTGATGGCCATGAAGGCCACGGCCGCGAGCTCGACGAAGAGGAGCCGTCTCATCCGCCTCCCGTCCTCCTCGTTGCGTCTCGGGCCCCGTCCGCCGGGACCGCTGGGGTGTCGTCGTTCATCGGATGCGTCCGCCGTTCGCCGTGCTCAGCGCCGGACTCGCCGGTTCCAGGCGAGCGCGAAGTCGACGCTGGTCTCGGCGTTGATCAGCACGGCGCCGGGCAGCTCGTGCACGGTGCCCCGTCCGCTCACGCCGAGGCGGCCGATGGTCACGGTGTCGAAGCGGGCGCGCATCGGGCCCACGGCGGCGAGCTCGGTGGCCGAGGCCTGGCCGGTCAGCACCGCCAGGGAGAACCCGCCCCGCTCGCTCGCGACCTGTCGGGTGATCGCCCGCAGGCTCGCTTCCGGACTGGGCCGCAGCGAGCTGAGCTGGTCGAGGATGGCGTCGGGGCGGACCCCGCGGTCGGCACCCATGGCCAGGCCGCACGTGGTGCGGATCCGCACCGGGAAGTTGTTCATCGTCGACGCGGTCACGATCGACGCCGCGACCCGCACGGCCTCCTCGAACGACTCCTCGCCGTACAGGCTCTCCTGCGTGTCGAGGACGACGAGCGAGCGCGGCAGGTTCGTGTCGACGTTGTGGCGGACCATGAGCTTGCCGCTCTTGGCCGACGACCGCCAGTGGATCAGGCGGAGGTCGTCGCCGCGCACGTACTCGCGCAGCGTGTGGAAGGCGATGCCGCCCTGGGGTGCCTCGCCGGAGGTCGGGCCCTCGAGGTCACGCGCCCGGCCGCTGGGGAACGGCGTCATGTCGTGGGTCGCCGGGTGGACCCACAGGGTCTCGACGGTGCGCTGGTCCTGGCCGATCTGCATGAGGCCGAACGGGTCGGACCGGCTCACGACCAGGGGCCCGACCTCGAACACGCCCCGCCGATCGGTCGGCAGGCGGTACGGCCGCGTGTGGGTTGCGCCTGCGTCCAGGCTGGGCACCGCGACCGGCACCGAGCTCTCGCCGAAGCGCTCGAGGGCGACCATCGCCGGGCTGCGGCGGCGGGCCTTGTTGGTGACCGTGAGGATGCCGGTGGCGGGGTTGCCCTCGACGACGCGGTTGGGCCGCACCTCGCGCTCGGAGGTGATGCGGGGGCGGCTGAGCATCCAGAGGGCGGCGATCACCAGGAGCGCGATCATCGACAGACCGAGCGCCACGAGCTCCACGTAGCGCAGGACCCAACCGGTGATCAGCAGCACCACGGCGAGGATGACGACCGCCCGCCCGGCAGTGGTGAGCACGTCAGACCTCGGCGCGTTCCTGGGGAACCGGCACCGATGCCATGACCCGGGCGAGCAGGTCGACCGCCCGGTGGCCCTGCAGCTCCGCCTCGGGCGAGAGGATCATGCGGTGCGCCAGCACGAGCGGCGCGAGGTCCTTCACGTCGTCGGCCGTGACGAACGAGCGGCCGTTGGCCGCCGCGTAGGCGCGGGCCGTGCGGGCCAGCGCCACCGTGCCACGGGGGCTGACGCCGAGGCGCAGCTCGGGCAGCGAGCGGGTCGCGGCCGAGATGCTCACCATGTAGTGCTGCAGCTTCGGCGAGATGTAGATCTTGTCGGTGAGCGCGATCATCCGACGGACCTCGGCCGCGGTGGCGACCGGGCCGATGTCGTCGATGTTCGTGCCGCCGGCATCGTTGCCGATGATCGACATCTCGGCCTCGATGTCGGGGTAGCCGAGCGCCATGCGCATGGCGAAGCGGTCGAGCTGGGCCTCCGGCAGGTTGTACGTGCCGTCGTGCTCCACCGGGTTCTGGGTGGCGATCACGATGAACGGCCGGGGCACCAGGTACGGGGTCGAGTCGATCGTGACCTGGTGCTCCTCCATCACCTCGAGGAGCGCCGACTGGGTCTTCGGCGACGCACGGTTGATCTCGTCGCCGATCACCACGTTGGCGAACACGCCGCCGGGGTGGAACTCGAACTCGTTGCTCTCCTGGTTCCAGATCTGGACGCCGGTGACGTCGCTGGGCAGGAGGTCGGGCGTGAACTGGATCCGCTGCCAGCTCCCGTCGATCGACTGGGCGATCGCCTTGGCCAGCGACGTCTTGCCGACGCCGGGCACGTCCTCGATGAGGAGGTGCCCCTCGGAGAACAGGCACGTGAGCGCCATGCGGATGGCCGCCGGCTTGCCCATGATGACACGGCTGCAGTTCTCGAGGATGGCCTCGAAGTTCTGTGCGAACCGGGTGGCCTTCCGGGCGGTGCCCTCACCGGACTCGCTCACCGCGCCGTCCCGACTGTCAGATGCGAGCGACATCGCTCAGCTCCCTCGTCCTCGGCCGAGCCTGTGGCCCCGCTGTGTCTCGTCCTCATCGTGCCCACCGCGCTTCCGGACGGCGCCTTCCCGACGGCTGGGGCGCTGAGGTTCCGCCTACGCGCGACCGCGAGCTCGAAGAGCGCTCGGCACGTGGGCCCGGCGGCACGCGCAGCAAAACCGTAGTGGGCAACGGGGCGAGTTCCTTGGCTGACCTGTTCCAGCAGGATGACAAATTGCTGAAGGACCTGCTCACATGGTTGAAACGGGCAGGTCCAACGCCGTTCGGTCATTCCCCCGCACGGGGGGCCGTTCCCCGAGGTCGGGGACGGGCCCCTCAACCCTACGCGGGCAGTTCCCGTTGCGTCTCCCACCATCCGCGCTCCGCCCGACACCGTCGGGGACGGCCGCCCGCCGTCGTTCGACATTGACCGCCGTACGCGGCCACCGCCCATCCTCGGGCCCCTCGCCGTCGACGCCCGCCCGGGGCCGGGGACCACGGTAGCCGTCGGTCGGGTGGCCGGGGCCCGAACGCGCACTGGCACCGGACGCGGTCACAGCTCCGGTGCCAGTACAAGGTGGTTGGGCGGATCACACGGATCGGGCGGAACAACCCGTGCGACCAGCACCTTAGGGCATTCACTCAGCCGACATCCAGCAATTGGGGGATTCCCGGTACCGCAAGTGAACCCCGTTCGCCGACCGGGGTTCGGCGCGGCGCCACCGGGCCCGGCTCGCCTGGCGGGCGGGGAGCCGGACGTGGGCCCGGGGCTACGCTCCCGGCGGGCCCACCGCCCGGCCCGAGCCGTTCCGGTGTGCCCGCCGGGACCCGCGGCCGGGGCGTCGTCGGGCCGCCACCGCCGGGCTCGCACGAGGGGGAGCCGTGACAACGGGTACGAAGACGAGGACGATCGCCGCGCAGATGGTCGAGGTCGGCCGCATCGAGTGCGTGGAGGCCGACGTGGAGCCGCTCGACGACGGTGAGGTCATGGTCCGCAACCACTACGCCTCGGTGTGCGGCTCCGACCTCCACGTCGTGTGCGCCGGGGTGCTCGCCCCGCCACCGCCCGCCGCGCCCGGCTTCCCCGGCCACGAGGGCGTCGGCACGGTCACCGACAGCCGCGATCCCCGGTGGTCGCCCGGTGACCGCGTGCTGTGCGTACCCGATGCCGCGGACGGCCGGTGCTTCGCCGCGCTGGGCCGCATCTCGGGCGACCGGCTGCTCCGGCTGCCGGCCGCGCCGCACCCGGCCCGCGACGCCCGACCGACCGACGCCCGACCGACCGACGCCCGACCGAACCACGAAACGGCCCCGACCGCTCAGCCGTCCGACCTCGAGCTGCTGATGGCCCAGCAGCTCGGCACCGTGATCTATGCCCGCCACGTCCGCCCCCACGACCCGACCGGCGAGACCGTCGTCGTGGTCGGTCAGGGCTCGGCCGGCCTGTTCTTCACCTGGCTGCTGCGCCGGGCGGGGGCGGGCACGATCATCGTCGCCGACCGGTCCGCGGCGCGCCTCGAGCTGGCCCGGAGCTGGGGCGCGGACGTGGCGGTCCACGTGCCCCACGACCGGCTCGAGGTCGCCGTCGCCGACCTCACGGGCGGACGGGGCGCGGACTACGTCGTCGAGGCGGTGGGCAGCAGCGAGACGCTGCTCGCCACCCCCGGCCTGGTGCGGGTCGAGGGCGAGCTGCTGTGGTTCGGCCTGCCCGACACCTCGACGCCGGTGCCGTTCGACTTCAGCGGGTTCTTCCGGCGCCGGCTGCGGGCGTCGACCGTGTGGGGCGCCCAGCAGGAGCAGGGTCTACGCTGCTTCGCCGTCGCGCTCGACACGATCGCCCGTGGTGACCTCGACGTGACGCCGCTGCTGAGCCACGTGGTGGGCATCGAACGGGTCGGCGAGGCCTTCGAGATGGCCCACGACCCCGTGGCCAGCGGCGCCCTGAAGGTCTCCCTCGATCTCGGAGCTGACTCGACGTGACCCTGCGCCTCGGCCTCATCGGAGCGTCCCGCATCGCCCCCAAGGCGGCGATCGACCCGGTCCGCGCCACCGACGGCGTCGAGATCACCTGCGTCGCCGCACGCGACCCCGAGCGGGCCCGTGCCTATGCGCAGGAGTGGGACCTCCCCGACGTCGCTGCCGACTACGAGGCGCTGTGTCGGCGGGACGACGTCGACGCCGTGTTCATCTCGCTGCCGGCGTCGCTCCACCACCCGTGGACGATGGCCGCACTGGCAGCGGGCAAGCACGTGCTCTGCGAGAAGCCGATCGCCGACAACGAGGCCCAGGCCGCCGAGATGGTGGCGGCCGCCCGCGACGCCGGTCTCGTGCTCGTCGAGGCCTTCCACTGGCGCTACCACCCGTCGGTCGAGCGCCTCCGCGAGCTGGTCGATCAGATCGGGCCCCTCCGGCGCATGGAGGCCGACTTCTCGGTCACGATCCCCCGCGACGACATCCGGTTCGTACCCGAGCTCGGGGGCGGGGCGCTGATGGACCTCGGCTGCTACTGCGTGCAGTGGGTCCGCTTCGTCGCCGGGTCCGAGCCCACCGTCCGGGCGGCGACGGCGATCGAGGACCCGCCGGGCGTCGACCTGACGATGACCGCCGACCTGCACTTCGACGGCGACGTCGAGGCCGTCGTGCGCTGCTCCATGTCGGCGGACGAGCCCGCGAGGGCGTCGCTGGCCGTGGAGGGAGACGGCGGCCGCGTCGTGTTCACGAACCCGGTCTCGCCCCACCGGGGCGGGCGGCTGCGCATCGAGCCCGCGCCGGGTGGGCCGGCCGACGAGGAGACGTGCGACGACACGCCGACCTACACGTACCAGATGCGGGCGTTCGTGGCCGCCGTGACCGAAGGCCTCGAGGTGCCGACCGGCGGCGAGGACGCCATCGCCACGATGGCGACGATCGACGCCATCTACCGCGCCGCGGGCATGGCACCGAGAGGCACCTGAGCCGACCCCGGCCCATCGGGGCCGGTCGCGGCCGCCGTGCTCAGGGCGCCGTCGAGCCGACGGCGACGAGCACGATGGCGACGATGATCACGGCCAGGAGGCTGAGGCCGATCAGCGCGGTGCCGACGATCCCGAGGACGCGTCCGGCGTTGCCCGTGCCCCGGTTCTCGGGCGGGCGGCGGCCCTCGTCGATGCCCCGCACCTCGGCCTGGCCGATCCACCACGCGAACGGCGACGCCAGGCCGCAGGCGACGATCCCGAGGATGCCGAGCACGAGCGCCAGGGTCGCCTGACTGGCCTCGGTGTAGCCGGCCGTCGACCAACCGCTCGGCGGCGGGGGCCCACCGCCCGGTCCGGCCGACCAGGACGGCGGCGGCGGCCCGGAAGGTCCCGGCGGCGGGCCGCCCGGGGGCGGCGCGTCCCAGCCGCCACCACCGGGCGGCCGCGGCGGGTCGTGGTCGCTCACGACGCGTCCGCCGCGCTGAGGGCGACCAGGCAGCCGGTGGCGAGCACTCCGAGGAACAGGAACACGGTGCCGATGATGCCGCACACCTTGGCGGCCATGCCCTGGCCCCGGTTCTGCGGCGGGCGCCGGCCCTCGTCGATCCCCCGCACCTCCGATTGGCCGAGCCACCACGCGAACGGTGACAGGAGCAGCGGGAAGCCGAGGCACACCAGCCCGGTGAGCCCGACGATGCCCAGCACCAGGGCGAGGGTGGCCTGGCTCGACTCCGGGTACGAGGCGGCCGGGTAGGCCGCGCCGTAGGCACCGGGCCCCGGCGGCGCCGCGCCCCAGTCACCCGGCGGCGGCGGGGCACCGTAGGACCCCGGCGGCGGAGGAGCACCGTAGGACGCCGGCGGCGGTGGGCCCTGCGGGCCGGGCGGGGGCGGCGCGCCGTGGGAGCCGGGCGCCGCGTCCCACGACCCGGGAGGTGGGGGCGCGCCGGGCCCGCCACCCTGCGAGCCGGGCGCGGTCGGCCAGGCGTCACCGCCGGGCGGCGGGGGCGGGGTGTCGCCCTGGCCCTCCCCGGGCGGTCGGCCGGAGGGCTCCTCGGGCGGCTGACGGTCCATGTGCCCATGTTCGCACCGATGGGCCGACGAGCGTCGGAATCGACCGCGACGATGCCGCGCAAGCCGCCGACGCCACCCCGAGGACGACGGCGCGCGACGTTCGCCCGCGCGCCGCTCGGTCAGGTCGCCGCCCTCACTCGGGAACGGGTGCGCCCGCGCCCTCGAGGAGGACCGCGCCGGGGGTCACCGGCGGGTACCGGGCCGGGCGATCGGGCCCGACGCAGCCCGGTGACGCGACGACGACCGTGTCCGGATCGGCGCTGCGTTGGACCCGCAGGACGATGCGGTCACCCCGTTCGGGGGCCCGGCTCCGCACCTTCGGAGCCCGCAGGACGTCGTTGGTCCAGCGGGACATGAGGTCGCCGACGCTGATGAGCAGCAGCCCCGGCTCGTACGGCACCGGCACCCACGAGCCGTCGGGCGCCTCGATCTCGAGGCCCGCCGCCCGGTCCTGGGCGAGGACCGAGGCGAAGCTCCATGCCCCCGACGGCGCCACCGACGTCCGGGCCGCGCCCGCACCGGCGGGCGCGTGGCGCTCGAGCGAGAGCGAGACGAGCGGGTCGCCCTCGCCGAGCCCGAGGTCCTCGACCAGCCCGAGCGCCCGGGCCTGGGCGTCGATCACGAGCTCCGCCAGGCGGGCCACGGCGGTCAGGTAGCCGAGCACCGGGAGGCGCCAGCCGGGCAGGTCGGGCCACTGGTTGGGGTGGAACAGCGGGTCGCCGGCGCGGCGGCGGGGGTGCTCGTCCGAGAGCTCGGGGCCGAGCAGGTACGCCTCGAGGAACCGGGGGCGATCGGGGCCCGGTCCCCGGTCGGCGTCGAACCCGCGGCCGAGCCCGGGCCGCCGATCGGCCGACGCCAGGCGGCGCTTCATCTCGTCGGGGAGCGCGAACAGGCGACCGGCGGAGCCGAACACGTCGTCCATCAGGCGATCCGGCACGCCGTGACCGGCGGCCAGGAACACACCCCACGTCTGCGATGCCCGGGCGATCTCCTCGGCGGCGCGTGCCCGCGCGGCCTCGTCGGCGTCCATGGCAACGAGTGGGCTCAGGTCCAGCAGCGGGACGCGGCTCGTCCCGACGGAGGGCTGGGGGGCGGCGCTGCTCACCGTTCCTCCTCAATGGGCGAGCAGACAGTGACTCGCCGTGGTCGCTTCGTTGCCCGACACAACGTATTGGCTCAACCGTCGCCCGAGGTTGCCCGTCCGTGAACGCTGCGTTTCGTGACCCACGTCAACGTCTCGCGGACGAAAGCTCAACCGCGGCCGGGGTGGAACCGAGAACCACATCGGTACCGTGACCCGTCCTTGTCCGAGGACCGAAGGGGAGAAGAGCGATCTCTCGGCAGCCTGTCTCCACCCTGCGCCGGCCCCTGGCCCACCCGGGCCCCGCCATTCCCCCGGCGCCGGCCTGGCTCCGCCCGCCTCCCCCGGGCGACCACCACGTGGCCTTCACCCCCCTCCTGCGCGGTGAGCTCCACCGGGCCGCGCTCTGGGTCGCGATCCCGGCAGCCGTCGCCCTCGTGATCCACGCCGACGGCCCGGCGGCCGTGCTCGGTGCGACCGTGTTCGGGACCGCGCTGGTCGGCCTGCTGACGACGAGCGCCGTCTACCACACCGTCGTGACCACGCCGGCCACCCGCCTGTGGGCCCGCCGGGCCGATCACGCCGCCATCTTCGTCTTCATCGGGGCCACGTACCTGCCGGTGTGCCTCCTCGCGCTCCCGCGAACGATCGGGCTGCCGCTCCTCGCCTTCATCAGCCTCGGCGCGGCGATCGGCGCCGGCGCCAAGCTGTCGTGCCTCCAGCTCGGCGTGCGCAGGGTGAGCTGGCTCTACACCGCCCTGGGCGCCACCGCGGTCGTGTCGCTCCCGTGGCTGGAGCTCGACCCGTTCCGCCTCGGCCTCATGGTCGGTGGCGGGCTGGTCTACGGGGCCGGTGGCCTCGCGCTCCTCACCAACCGGCCCAACCCCCACCCCCCGGTGTTCGGCTACCACGAGGTGTGGCACGCGGCGACCATCGTCGCCATGACCGCACACTTCCTGGTCATCTGGTCGATCACCTGAGCGATCCCGCCCACGCGGCGTGACCCGGCGCCTTGGCGGCGCACCATCGGGGCCGCGAAGCGGGGAGTTCCCCGATCCGAATCGGGCCATGCGTTCGTACCGTGAGCGAACACCGCTGACAGGAGCGAGCTGTGCCCGACGAGACCCGCATCCAGACCTCACCGCACGCGCAGCCGACGCGCGCGATGCCCTCGATCCCCAAGGTGGCCTCCGGGCCGCCCCCGCCGGGTGCTCCCGGCTCGGCGCCCTCGGGCCCGGGGCGTGGTGTCGTGGCGATCATCGCGCTCGTGGCGCTGATCGTCGGTGCCGCGGGCGGGTGGTTCGTCCGCGACGCGCTCGACGACGACCCGGCGACGCCCGCCGGGGAGGACGCGGCCTCGACCTCGTCCACCCCGTCCTCGACGCCGACGGGCGAGACGACACCCACGACCACGGGCGACGGCGGCGTCGCCGGCACCGTGGCCATCGACGGGCCCCGCAGCACCACGGTCGGCGAAGCGGTCACGTTCACCGCCGAGGCCGACGGCACGCCGCTGACGTTCGACTGGGAGCTGGGCGGCGAGGCCCGCGAGGGTCGGGTGGTCACGTTCGCGTGGTCCGAGGCCGGCCCGCAGCCCATCCGCCTCACCGTCGGCTACGCCAACGGCACGTCGA
The DNA here is from genome assembly GCA_034211175.1 of Actinomycetota bacterium. Classification (GTDB taxonomy): domain Bacteria; phylum Actinomycetota; class Acidimicrobiia; order Acidimicrobiales; family CAIXPF01; genus JAXHUH01. The sequence continues at coordinate 24,051 of JAXHUH010000162.1, read as the reverse complement.
CGATGGAGACCGTGATCGAGGTCGTCGAGGCCGAGGCGGACACCGATGCGGGCAACGACGACGACGGCCCCGCGACAACCGACGCGGAACCCTCGCTTCTGACCGCGGACTTCCGATGGAGTCCGGAGCGGCCGCAGGTGGGCCAGTCGATCTCGCTGATCGACACCTCCGACGGGCCGGTCGCCCAGCGCCGCTGGAACTGGCGCTCGAGCAGCATCGTGTCGTCCAGCCCCCAGAGCGTGAGCACCAGCTTCAGTGAGGACACCGAGGTCACCCTGACCGTGTGCCTGGCCGACGGGGCGACGTGCGACACGGTGACGAAGCTGATCGAGGTCGGCTGAAAGACACGGGAACACACGAGACGTGCCGGGGAGCGGTGGCCAGAGTCGAAACAGCCGGCATGTCACGAGAAGGCACGCGAGGCACTCAACGGGATTTCATAACCGTGTAGGTTGTCATAATTCCGTAACAACGCTATCCTGGAAGGTGTAAGGCGGGCGGCCGGAGACCATCCCGGCCGGGTGGTGTTGATCGAGGACGGTGAGTCGAATCCGCAAGCACGGCATGCGGGAGCCGGGCTATTTCGTGCTGGCGTCGCTCATGGATGGGCCGCTGCACGGCTACGGCGTGATCAAGAAGGCGGAGGAGCTGTCCGGCGGGGCGGTGACCCTGGCGGCGGGCACCCTCTACGGAGCTCTCGACCGGCTCTCCGGAGCCGGCTACATCGTGAGCGACCACGACGAGATCGTCGACGGTCGCGCACGGCACTACTACCGATTGACCGAAGCGGGACGCGCGGCGCTGGTCGCCGAGGCCCGACGTCTGGAGCGTTCGGCCCGGGCGGTCCTCGATCGATACCCCGAACTGGAACAGGAGGCCAGCTGAGGTGACCGCGGTGGCTGAGGTGGGACCTGCGTCCACCAACCAGCCCCGCGCTCCCCGCTGGGTTCGCTGGTGGGGAGCGCTCCTGCTGGCCGTCACGACCCCGTTGATGGCCGGCGCGATCTTCCTGGGGCACAGCGCCCCGCTCGAGCGGCTCGTCGCCGCTGTCTTCCCGGCGTTCCTGGTGTGGACGTTCGTCGACCTCATCCGGGCGCCCTTCGTCCTCGACGCCGAGGGCATCACGATCCGCCAGGGCCGCATCCGGCCCCGGCGGGTCCGCTGGCGGGACGTCGCCGCCGTCCGCGAGACCGGACGTGTGCGGCACCCGTGGGTCCTCGAGCTCCACGACGGCCGCTCCGTGAAGCTGCCCGACGCGGCGCAGCACGATCTGGTCACCCGGAAGCTGCGTCGCCACATCCGGGCCGGCAACCACCGGCCCGACCCGAACGGCTGAACCGTCGAGGGTCCGGGGGCCGTCCCCGGACCGGAACGGCGGCCGGATCGGCACCGCGGCCGCGTCGTGGTGTCGCCGAGGGCGGCGCCGCTAGGTTGCGCGTGACGCCCACCGAGGGGGACACGAACGTGGCCGTGACCGAGACCAACACCGACGACGACACCGCGACGGTGCGCTACGAGACCCGGGGACCGGTCGCGATCCTCACGTTGAACCGGCCCGACCGGCTCAACGCGTGGACCGGCGAGCTGGGCGATGCCTACTGGAACGGGCTCGACCGGGCGGTCGCCGACCCCGACGTGCGGGCGATCGTGGTCACCGGTGCGGGCAAGGGGTTCTGCGCCGGTGCCGACATGGACATGCTCCAGGGCATCGGCTCGGGCAGCGGCGGCGGGGGCCGCGAGCTGCGCTCCGAGCACCAGACCTACACGCTGTCGGTCCCCAAGATCGTCATCGGGGCGATCAACGGTGCCTGTGCCGGGCTCGGGCTCGTCCAGGCGACGATGTTCGACGTCCGCATCGCCGCGGCCGGCGCCAAGTTCACCACCGCGTTCGCCAAGCGGGGCCTGATCGCCGAGCACGGGATCGGCTGGGTGCTGCCCCGCCTGGTCGGCCCGTCCCGGGCGCTCGACCTGCTGCTGTCGGCCCGGGTCGTCCTCGCCGAGGAGGCGCTCGACATGGGCCTGGTCAACCGGGTCGTGCCCGCGGACGAGGTCCTGGACGCGGCGATCGGCTACGCGACCGACATCGCCGAGAACGTGTCGCCGGCGTCGATCGCCACGATGAAGCGCCAGGTCTGGTCGGGCCTCGAGCAGACGATGGCGGCGTCGAACGAGGTGGCCGACGACGCGATGGCCCACTCGCTGCGCCAGCCCGACTTCCGCGAGGGTGTCGCCAGCTTCGTCGAGCGCCGCCCACCCGAGTTCGCCCCCCTCTCGTCCTGAGCGCCGCCACCCGGCCCGGAGACCACGGATCGGTGCCGGCCCGCAGGCCGGCACCGGCGGCGGGGCCGGGTTGGCGCGGACCTCAGCGGTTGGCGACGGTGGCGAGGACCCACTGGCGGTAGCGCTCGGGGAGGTCGCGCAGCCCGGTGGCCACGGGACCGTCGCCGAGGGCGTCCAGTGCACCCACGGCGACCGCGCAGTGGCGATCGACCTCGGCCAGCGCCGCGTCGACGCCCTCGGAGGCGCGCACGAGCTCGACCGCCCGACCGAGCCGGGGCTCGACCGAGCCGTTGCGGTCACCGAGCGCCACGTCATCGAGCAGGGCCCGCAGCTCCTCGCCGTCGGGCCCGTCGAGGGCGACGAGGACCGGGAGCGTGTAGACGCCGGAGCGCAGGTCGTTGCCGACCGGCTTGCCCATCGCCTCCTCGGTGGAGGTGAGGTCGAGCACGTCGTCGAGGATCTGGAACGCCATGCCGAAGGCGTCGCCGTAGCGGGCCATGGCCTCGCTCGCCGCCTCGTCGCCATCGGCGCTCTGGACGCCGATCCGACACGACGCGGCGAGCAGCGACGCGGTCTTGCCCCGGATCGATCGTGTGTAGCGCTCGACCGAGCGGTCGAGGTCGCCGACGTCGACCGTCTCCAGGTGCTGGCCGAGGCACAGCTGGGTGATCGTCCACGCCAGGGTGGCGGCGACCTCGGCGCTCACCCGGGCGGCCTCCTCGCCGGCACGGGCCAGGAGGTAGTCGCCCACCATCACGGCCCGGCTCTCGCCCTCGACCGCGTTCACGGTGGGCACGCCCCGGCGGCGCAGGGCCCGGTCGAACACGTCGTCGTGCACGAGCGAGCCCACGTGCACGAGCTCCACCGCGGTCGCGCCCGCCACGACCCGGTCGTCGAACCGGTCGAACGACGCCGCCGCGGCGAGGGCGAGGATCGGCCGCAGGCGCTTGCCGCCGGCCTGGGTCACCCGCAGCGACGGATCGCTGATCGCGCCGACGTCGGACTGCAGGACCTCCGCGAGCCGCGACTCGACCCGACCGAGCCGATCCGGCAGGTCCCCGAGGTCGAGCAGCTCGCCCAGCGTCAGAACGTCCACGTCAGCTCCCAGCCGACCCACTCCCTCAGGGCCGGCGCACCGGGCCCCGAGGCTAGTCCGTGCGCCGACGCTGTCGGATGCCCGGACGCGGCCGGGGGCCGGCACCGATCGGTGCCGGCCCCCGTGACCTCGGTCATCGCGGTCTCGTTGCTCAGGGTCGCGATGCTCAGGGTCGCGATGCTCAGGGCAGGAGGACGGCGTCGATGACGTGGATGACGCCGTTGCTGGCCTCGACGTCGGTCACGACGATGTTGGACTCGTTGACCATGGGCGGGTCCGCGGTCACGGTCAGCGAGCCACCCTGGAGGGTCTCGAGGCTGCTCTCGGCGAGCACGTCCTCGGCGGTCAGGCTGCCGGCGACGACGTGGTAGGTGAGGATGTCGGTCAGCGCGCCCTCGGGATCGGCGAGCACCTCGTCGAGCGTGCCCTCGGGCAGCGCGGCGAACGCGTCGTCGGTCGGGGCGAAGACCGTGAACGGGCCCTCGCCGGACAGCGTCTCGGCCAGGCCGGCCGCGGTCACGGCCTCGACCAGCGTGGTGAACCGGCCGTCGGCGACGGCGACGTCGACGATCGTGCCGGCGGCCTCGCCCTCGGCGGCGGTGGTCTCGGTGGTCTCCTCGCCACCCATGTCCTCGGACATGGTCGTGTCGCTCATGTCCTCCTCCATGTCATCACCCATGTCCTCGTCGGACATGGCCTCGGTGGTGGTCGTCTCCTCGACGGTCGTCGTCGTCTCGTCGTCCGCGCCGGCGTCGTCATCGTCGTCACCGCCACAGGCGGCCACGGCGAGCACCAGTGCCGTCACGAGTGCGAACCGGGAGAGAAGCTTCTTCGACACGTGAGTCCTCCTCGAAGTGAACGGGGTCTCTCGTGTGCTCTACGGAGCCGGCTGACGGGCGGATGACACCGACGCGCGAACATCGGGCCGACCGGCCGCGCCGGCGTCAGCGATCGGGTGGATCGTGGCCCGGGTCGCCGTCGTCGTCGGGCCCGGCGCTCCCGGCCGCCGCGGGCCCACCATCGGGCCCACCATCGACGTCGTCGCCGCCCCAGCGGTCGTCGTCAGGGTCGTGGTCGTGGGCGCGATCGGGGTCACGGTCAGCGGCGCGGTCGTCGACGTCGCCGAGGACCCCGCCGAAGCGCTCGTCGTCCACGAGGGCGGCCAGCTCGTCCGGGCCCTCACCGGCGGCCCGGACGACGTCGCCCAGGGACTGGTGGAGCCGGTCGACCCGCTCGGCCACGTCCTCGGCGGTCGCCAGCGTCGACAGGTGGAGGCGGATGGCGGCCAGCTCCCGGGCCAGGTACTCGGTGTCGGCCATGATCCGGGCCGTCGTCGCCCGGTCCGACGACGCCTGGGCCCGATCGCGGGCGTCCTGGCGGTTCTGGGCGAGCAGGATCAGCGGCGCGGCGTACGCGGCCTGGGTCGAGAACAGCAGGTTCAACAGGATGAACGGGTACGGGTCGAACCGCAGCGCCGCGGCGCCGACGTTCACCAGGATCCACAGGATCACGATGCCGGTCTGGATCACCAGGTACCGGCCGGTGCCGAAGTACCGGGCGATCGACTCGGAGAAGCGACCGAACGCGTCGGGGTCGTAGTGGACGCCGAGGCTGAGGCCGCCGGCCGGCCTCGACAGGTCGTCGCGCTGACGCATCAGATCCTCCCGCTCTTCGCCCGCTCGGTGTCGCGCGCCAGGACGCGGGCGAGGACGTCGTCGACCGTGACCACCCCGACCAGGCGCCCGACCCGGTCGACGACGGCCAGGCACAGCAGGTCGTAGCGGGCGAACGTCTGGGCGACGAGCGCCAACAGGTCGTGAGGGGCCACGACGGCGGTGTCGCGGCGCACCAGCGGGCCCACCGGGTCGCCCGGCGCCTGGCGCAACAGCTCCGAGGTGGTGACCGTCCCGAGGTAGCGGCCCGTCGGTGGTTCGGTCGGCCGCTGGGCGACGAAGATCTGAGCCGACAGCACCGGCGCCACCTCGCGGTCGCGGACGCGGGCGATCGCCTCCGCCACCGTCGTGGTCGACTCGACGACGACGGGCTCGACCGTCATCAGACCGCCGGCGGTGTCGTTGCCGTAGGCCAGCAGCAGACGGAGGCGGGCCGCCTCCTCCTCGGGCATCTGCGACAGCAGCTCGCGCCGCTCCTCGAGCGGCAGCTCGGCCAGCAGGTCGGCGGCGTCGTCGGTCTCCATCTCGTCGAGGACGTGGGCCGCCCGCGACAGGTCGAGGCCCTCGATGATCTCGACCTGGACCGCCTCGGGCAGCTCCTCGAAGATGTCGGCCAGCTGGGCGTCGTCGAGGCCCCGGGCCAGCGCATCACGCCGCTCGTCGGTGAGCGACGCCATGTGCTCGGCGGCGTCGGCCGGGTGGAGCGCCCGCACCCGGGCGAGGTCGGCGGCGCCGGGACCGAAGTCGAGCACCGGGCCCGCCTCCCGCCAGTCGAGCACCTTGGCCGGGCGGCGCCGGCGAACGATGCCCGGGCGGCCGAGCCCGACGGTCGCCAGCTCCCACGCCTCGGCGCGGCTCGTCCGCGGGGCGATGCCGACGTCGCGGACCACGAGGTTGCCGAGGCGTCGGCCGATCAGCTGGCCCTGGGCGGTGAGCTCCCCGGCCCGGAGCCGGAACCCGCGCAGGTCGACGGTGCCGCCCCGCAGGTGGAGGCCGTCGACGGCGATCCTGGCGACCCGGGTGGCGTGGAGGAACACCTCGCGCCGGTTGACCCGGCAGACGAACCCGTGCACCGACGGTGCGGCACCGGGCAGCGGGGCGCCGAACACGACGTTGGTGACCGCACCGATGGTGGCGCCGTCCGCGTCGAGCACGGGCAGGCGGGTGATCCGGCTGACCCAGATCGGGGCGCGCCTCGTCGGCGACCCGCCCTCGTCACCGGAATCGACCGTCGAGTCCTCCTGCGCCACCGATGCAGGGTGCTCCCACCCACCCCGCTCTGGCAAGGCACCCCCCGTCAGGTCGGTGACCGCGACCGCACGCGGACGGTCAGCTGACCGGGCCCGGACCGGTGCCCGCAGCCCCGTCGGCGGGCGGGCCCGCCGAGACGGTCGTCGACGCACCGAGCGGGGTCACGCCGGCCCGGTCGACGCGGGCGATGCGGTACGCATCGGCCTCGTCGAGGGTCTCGTGCTCCAACAGCGCCTGCGCCAGGGACTCGAGCTGGTCGCGGTGCTCGGACAGCATGGTCAGCGCACCCTCGTAGCACTCGTCGACGATGCGGCGGACCTCGCGGTCGATCAGCTCCATCGTCGCCGCCGACGGCGCGTCCGCCCCGGTCAGCACCTGGTCGGACCCGGGCCGGGGCAGGATGGTGAGCTGGCCCACGGCCTCGGACATCCCCCAGCGGCCGACCATCTGGCGGGCGATGCGGGTCACCTGCTCGAGGTCCGACTCGGCCCCCGTCGTGATCGTCCCGTACACGACGTGCTCGGCGGCGCGGCCGCCGAGGGCGCCGATGATGCGGCCCCGCAGGTACGCCTCGTCGAAGCCGTAGCGGTCGTCGTCGGGCGCCTGGAACGTGACGCCGAGCGCGCCGCCCCGGGGGATGATCGAGATCTTGCGCACCGGGTCGGCCCCGTGCTGGATCATCCCGAGCAGGGCGTGGCCCGACTCGTGGTAGGCGGTGCGCTCCCGCTCGTCGGGCAGCATCGTGATCCGGCGCTCTGCGCCGAGGACGAGCTTCTCGAGCGACTCGGTGAGATCGGCGTGGCGCACCCGGTCGCGGCCACGTCGGGCGGCGAGCAGCGCCCCCTCGTTGACCAGGTTGCGCAGGTTGGCGCCGGCCATGCCCGGGGTCGACGCGGCGAGGCCGTCGAGGTCGACGTCGTCGTCGAGGGGCACGGCCCGGGTGTGGACCGCGAGGATGGCCCGCCGCCCGGCGCGGTCGGGCGGGTTGACCGTCACCCGCCGATCGAAGCGACCGGGCCGCAGGAGGGCCGAGTCGAGGATCTCCGGACGGTTGGTGGCGGCGATGACGATCACGCCCTCGGAGCCGGTGAACCCGTCCATCTCGGTGAGGATCTGGTTGAGGGTCTGCTCGCGCTCGTCGTGGCCGCCGACCGAGCCGGCGCCGCCGCGGGCGCGACCGATGGCGTCGAGCTCGTCGATGAAGATGATCGACGGGGCGCACTCGGTCGCCTTGCGGAACAGGTCGCGGACCCGGCTGGCGCCGACGCCCACGATCATCTCGATGAACTCCGAGGCCGACACCGAGAAGAACGGCGCGCCGGCCTCGCCGGCCACGGCCCTGGCGAGCAACGTCTTGCCGGTACCGGGCGGGCCCGACAGCAGGACACCCTTGGGGATGGTCGCGCCGAGGCGGCGGTAGCGGCCGGGGTCGCGCAGGTAGTCGACGACCTCGGACAGCTCCTGCTCGGCCTCGTCGATGCCGGCGACGTCGGAGAACGTCACCCGGCCGCCGCCGTCCTCCTCGTACTGCTTGGCTTTGTGGCGGCCGAGCTCGCTGAACCCGCCGAGGCCGCGGATGCCCCGGGCGATGAGCACGAACACGCCGACGAGCAGCACGGTCGGCCCGAAGCCGAGCAGCAGGCTCTGCCAGAACGGCGCCGGCTGCTCGGGGGTCTCGGCGTTGACGATCACCTCGCCCTCGACGAGCAGCTCCAGCAGCTCGTCGTCGGCGAACGCGGGACGTTCGGTCTCGAACCGCTCGCTCGTCTCGGCCTCGTCGCCGTCGGGGTAGGTGACCGGGTCGTCGAACAGCCCCTGGATCGTGTCGCCCCGCGACGTGATCTCGACGACGTTGCCGTCGACGACCTGCTCGCGGAACGTCGTGTACGGGACCCGCAGGCGATCGGGGACGTTGCCGAACAGCGCCGAGCTGACGATCCAGTTGACGATGAGCAGGACGAAGATGACGAGCCAGAAGCGCGGGCCCCGCCACGACCACTTCCCGCCGCCGCCACCGCCCTTGGGCTGGTCCTCGTCGAGGCCCTCGACCCGCCACGGCGTGTCGCCGGCGGCCGGCGCCGCGCTGCCGTCTGGGGCCGGGGTGGTGTGCTCCTCCGCGTCGCGGCGACTCGCCGGCGGGATCCGGTCGTCTGACTCGATCAACGGTGGCTCCTGGGATGGGTCCGGGCGGGATCCGCAGCCCGTCGTGTGACCGTACCGGCCACCCTCGCGAACGGGCGCGCAGCTCACCACTCAGGGTGAGGCCCGGCGGCCCACCGCAGGACTATCAGCGATCGTGGGTCACGATCACGAGGGGCACCCGGGCGTCGTCGATCAGCCGGGAGGCGACCCGTCCGAGACGGAGGTCGGCGAGCAGCCCGTGCGAGCGCGTCCCGACGACCAGGCAGGCGGCCCCCGTCTCGTCCGCGACCTCGTCCAGGCCCTCGGCGGCCGGCCGATCGACGATCACCGACGGGCGCCGGGCTCCCGGGCCGTCGGCGTCGGACCGGGAGCCCTCGCCGGCACCGTCGGCCGGTACCTCGTCCTCCCCCGATGAGGCGTGCACCGGCACGAGTCGGCTCCCGAGTGCGTCCGCGAGCTCGGCGGCGAGCTGCTCGGCCGCCCCGACCGCGTCGGACCCGTCGTCGCCGACGACGACCGGGCGCCCGGTGTCCGACTCGTAGGCCCCGACGAGCACCAGGGGCACCGTGAGCTCATGGGCGAGGTCGGACGCCACCGAGCCGGGACCGGTCCCGCCCCGTCCGACGACGACGAGGTCCGGGTGGTGGTCGCGGGCCTCCGCGACCAGCGCCTGCCGAGGGCTCGCGTCGACCACACGGCGCTCGACCTGGACGCCCCGGGCGCGGGCGGGACCGGCCCAGGCCCCGTCGAGCTGGTCTCGGGCCGAGGCACGGAGCCGAGCGATCCGCTCGGGGTCGACCTCGGCCGACGGTGGTTGGACGGCGTGCACCATCGCCAGCCGTGCGCCCGTCCCGGCGCACACGTCCGACGCCCAGGCCATCGCGTTCCTCGACGCGTCGGACCCGTCCACACCCACGACGATGTTGTTGATCATCACAACCTCCACGGTCGGTCCCCCGGCGCGTACCCGGCGCACCGGGGACCTCAATCGGGGCCCCGGAGGTTCCGCCGACCCGGGCGCCCCGGACCGCAGCGCCGAGGACCGAACTACGATCCGGGCGACGAGGGACGCGCCGGGGAGTGGTGGTCGTGGCGATCGACGTCGATACCGAGCGGTTCGAGGAGCTGGTGGCCGACGCGCTCGATTCGCTGCCCGACGACATCGCGGAGCGCCTCGACAACGTCTGGGTGAAGGTCGAGGACTGGCCGAGCCGGGCGCAGCTGCGCGGCCGCCGGGGCACGCTCCTCGGGCTCTACGAGGGCGTCAACCTCACCCGCCGCGGACCGGTGTCCTACAAGGGCGTCATGCCCGACCGGATCACGATCTTCCGCGGCCCCCACCTGCGCATCTGCCGGACCGAGGCGCAGCTCGCCACACGCGTGCGCACCACCGTGCTCCACGAGCTCGGCCACCACGTCGGCCTCTCCGAGCGCCGCCTCCGCGAGCTCGGGTGCGCCTGACACCGCGGCCCGAGCCGAGCGCGTCACCACCCGCCCGCAGCCGAGCCCTCGGCTGCGCCTGAAAGCCCACAGCGAGCGCGTCACTGCCCGCCCGCAGCCGCGGCACGGCCCGAGCTGACGTCGCGACGGCGGGGTCAGGTGGGCCACGAGGGCGGGAGCGCGCCGCCCGCCGCCCGGGTCAGGTCGACCGCGGTGTCGCGCACCAGCTCGCCCAGTCGGCGCAGCTCGTTGCCGTCGACGTCGGTCGACCCACCGACGAGGCACACGACCAGCTGCGCGGCGCGCCAGCGGTCGAAGACGGGGGCGTTCACCGACACCGGCCGATAGGTGGCGGCGTCGTCGATGTCGCCCACGAGGTACTGCCCCTCGAGCAGCTCCCGGGAGGCCCGGTGGGCGATCGAGGTCAGCAGGTCGCCGCCGGGTGTGGGCCCGCTGCTCCGCAGCTGCTGGACGAGCCGGAAGACCTCGTGCTGCATCTCGTCCATCAGCTCGACCACGTAGCCCCGCCGGCGGGAGGCGTCGAGCGCGGCCGACGCCCGCTCACGCACCCCGGGGGCGACCCCGTCGGCACCCGCGGGCTCCGGGCCGGACGCCGCGAACCACGCGTCCACCCGCTCGTCGTCGGCCCAGGCGACGACGCTGGCGCCGAGCGGGGCGAGCGGACGGAAGCGATGACCCCGGCCGAGCCCGGCCCACGTGTGCTCGGGCCCGTCCGGCCCCACGATCTCGGCGAGCACGAGGTCGTCGTCGGAGCGCTCCCAGACGATGCAGGTGAACCCGGTGCGTGCGCTGAGCGAGATCAGCTCGTCCGCCTCCCGCCCGGCCGACGACGCGACCTCGGCGGCGGCCCCGAGCTCGACGAGGGCCGGCCCCAGGCGGTACGCGCGCGTCGTCGGGTCCGCACGAGCCAGCCGGCACCGGCGAGTGCGGCGAGCATCGGCATGCACGTGGCCTTGGCGACGCCGAGGTGGCGGGCGATCTGGGCCAGCGAGCGCGGCTCGCGGGGCCGGCGGGCCAGGTACTCGAGCACCCAGCGCAGCCGCTCGGTCTGGGGTGATGGTCGAGGCACGGGCGCCCCCTTCCGACGTCTCCCGGTCGGCGGGTGAGGTGCCTCGACCGGCTCGCAGCCGGGCCGGTGTTCGCACATCGCGACCCTTGTCATGTGCACACCGCACCTTAGGGTGTGGCGCAGTTCACATGAGGAACCGGTGCAGGGGTGCGCCGGTGATCGCCGCCCACCCCCGCCCGGCCAGCCGCGACACGCCAGGGGGCTGCGACACGTGTCCACCGATCCGCAGGGAACCACGCCGTCGACCAACGGGTTCGGGGGCTTCGGCCCCGCCGGCCCGATGCGCTTCGGGGTGTTCCTCCCGCCGATGCACCCGACGGGCCAGAACCCGACCCTGTCGCTGCACCGCGACCTGGAGCTGGCCACCCACCTCGACGAGCTCGGCTTCGACGAGCTGTGGATCGGCGAGCACCACTCCAGCGGCTACGAGACGATCGCGTCGCCCGAGGTGTTCATCGCCGCGGCGGCCGAGCGGACCCGGCGCATCCGGCTGGGCACCGGTGTCTCGTCGCTGCCGTACCACCACCCGCTGATCCTGGCCGACCGCATCCTGATGCTCGACCACCTGACCCGGGGCCGGATGATGTTCGGCGTCGGGCCCGGCCAGCTGGCGTCCGACGCCTCGATGCTCGGCATCGTCGTCGACGAGCAGCGGCGGATGATGGAGGAGTCGTTCGAGGTGATCATGGCCCTGTTCCGGGGCGAGGTCGTCTCGGCGAAGACCGACTGGTTCGAGGTCGTCGAGGGACGGCTCCAGCTGCGCCCGTACTCGGACTTCGACATCGCGGTCGCGGCGTCGATCTCGCCGTCGGGCCCCCGCCTCGCCGGGCGCCACGGGGTGGGCCTGCTGTCGGTGGCGGCCACCAACCCGGCCGGGTTCGCCAACCTCGCCTCCCACTGGAAGGTGATGGAGGAGCAGGCCGCCGACGCCGGGCGGGTCGTCGACCGCTCCCGCTGGCGGATGATGGGGCCGATGCACCTGGCCGAGACCGAGGCGCAGGCGCTCGACAACTGCCGCTACGGGCTCGAGCGGGTCATGGACTACCTGGGCCACGTCATCCCGTCGGAGCCGAACACGGCCAGCTCCTACGAGGAGCGGGTGGCGAACATGAACGCGTCCGGTGCGGGCGTGGTCGGCACGCCGGACATGGCGATCGCCCAGATCCAGCGCCTGATCGACCAGTCGGGCGGCTTCGGCTGCTACCTGCTCTTCGGCGGCGACCTGGCCGACCACGCGGCCACGCTGCGGTCGCTGGAGCTGTTCGCCCAGTACGTGATGCCCCACTTCCAGGGCCAGCTCGCGGCCCCGCAGGCGTCCTACGACTGGATCGTCGGCACCGACCACCGCTTCGTCGGCGAGACCCTCCGGGCGATCGACCGCTCCCGCTTCGCGTATGCCGCCGAGCGGGGCGAGGACGCCCCCGATCCGCTGGCGCCCCCGTCGTGAGGGGCGTCGTCGCCCGCGCCGGCGCCCTCACGGTGGAGGAGCTGCCCGAGCCGCGACCCGGGCCCGGCCAGGTGCTCGTCGCCCCGGTGGCGTGCGGGATCTGCGGCTCCGACCTCCACACGCTCGAGCTCCAGGCCGCGCTGCCCGACGCGCTCGGGCCCATGGTCATGGGCCACGAGTTCTGCGCCGAGGTCCTCGAGCTCGGCGCCGACGCCGACCGCGGCATCGGTCCGGGCACGCTCGTGTGCTCGGTGCCGTACGTGGACGGGCCCGCCGGGCCGGAGCTGGTCGGGCTCTCACCGACCTTCGTCGGTGGCTTCGCCGAGCGCATGGTGCTCCAGGCCGACCGCCTGCTGCGGGTGCCGGACGGGCTCGACCCGGCGGCGGCCTCGGTGACCGAGCCGCTGGCCGTCGGCATCCACGCGGTCGCCGCGGCCCGCCTCGCCGCCGACGACGTGCCCCTGGTCCTCGGCTGCGGGCCCGTGGGTCTGGCGGTGATCGCCGCGCTGCGCATCGGCGGGCACCGCCCGGTCGTGGTGTCGGACTACTCGGCGGCCCGCCGGGCCCTCGCCGAGCGGGCGGGCGCCGACGTGGTGGTCGACCCCGCCTCCGACGACCCGTTCGCGTCGTGGCTGCCGTTGACCGGTGCGCCGGTCCCGCCGTCACCGCTGCAGGCACCGGGCACGCCGCCGCCGCGGGCGGTGGTGTTCGACTGCGTCGGCGCCCCGGGCATGACGGCGTCGATCATCGAGGCCGCACCCGCCCACACCCGGATCGTGGTCGCCGGCGTGTGCGCCGTGCCGGACTCCTACGTGCCGGTCCAGGCGCTGCAGAAGGAGCTGTCCATGCAGTACGTGTTCGCCTACCGCCCGGAGGAGTACGCCCGGGCCCTCCACCTGATCGCGACACGCGCGATCGACGTACGCCCGTGGATCACCGGCTCGTGCGACCTCGACGGCGTCGCCGACGCCTTCGGGGCACTGGCCGACCCCGAGCAGCACTGCAAGATCATCGTCGACCCCGGGGCGGCGCCGACGAGGACCGCCGTGACGAAGGCGGACGAGGTGGTCGCGTCCACGAGCCCGGCCGACGGCGCCGGCGATCCCGCCCCGATCGGGTCCCGGCCGTGACCGCGGTGGCCGACCGCTTCGCGGGAAAGGTCGCGGTGGTGACCGGTGCGGCCTCGGGGATCGGCGCGGCGATCGCCCGCCGCCTCGTCGCCGAGGGCGCGCGCGTCGTCGGGGGCGACATCGACGAGGCGGCGCTGGCCGCCGTCGGCGACGAGCTGGGCGAGCGCTTCGTCGGCGTCCGTTGCGACGTCACCGTCGCCACCGACGTCGAGGCCATGGTCGCCGCCGCGACCGACGACCTCGGCGGTCTCGACGTGGCGTTCAACGTCGCCGGGGCCTCCCGGCCGGGCCTGATCGTCGACCTCAGCGAGGAGGACTGGGACTTCACCGTCGACCTCTGCCTGAAGGGCACGTTCCTGTGCCTGCGCCAGGAGGCCCGGGCGATGATCGCCGGCGGGACGGCGGGCGCGATCGTGAACATCGCCTCGCTCAACTCGACGGTGCCGATGTTCTTCGGTGCCGCCTACTCGTCGGCCAAGGCCGGCGTGGCGATGCTGGGCCAGTCGGGTGCGCTGGAGCTGGCGGATCACGGCATCCGGGTCAACACGGTCTCGCCCGGCCTCACCGACACGCCGCTCGTGAAGGGCGCGGTCGAGGTGCCGGCCGTGCTCGCCGCCTACCTGGAGCGGATCCCGCTCGGCCGTCCGGCGACCCCGGAGGACATCGCGGCGACGGGCACCTACCTGGCCAGCGACGACGCCGCCTACGTCTCCGGCGTCAACGTGGCGGTCGACGGCGCCTGGGCCCAGTCCGGCTACCCCGACCTCCGCCCCCACCTGGCCGCGACGCTCGACCCGAGCACGAGCCGCTGAGGCACAGCCGGGCGATCCGCCACGACACGGCGGTCGACGGTTGCGAAGCAGCGCCGCGCGGGTGTGCACTGGCGACGAGCGCCTGTGGGGCGCACCGGCTCGAGAACAGGAGCGCGGCATGGACACGATCGTGGTCGGCGTCGACGGGTCCGAGTCGTCGACGGAGGCCGTGCGCTGGGCGGCCCGCCAGGCCTCCCTGACCGGGTGCCAGGTCGTGGCCGTCCTGGCCCTGGAGGGCCTGTGGGAGCTCGACCTGCTCCAGGTGAACAGCACGGAGGTGCGCCGCCGGGCCGAGCACCACCTCCGCCACGAGTGGGTCGAGCCGCTGCGCGAGGCGGACGCCAACTTCAGCGTGCACTGCGAGGAGGGCGCGGCGGCCGATGTGCTCGCCGGGGTGGCCGAGCGGGCCCACGCCGACACCATCGTGGTCGGCCGTGCCGGCGGGAACGGGTCGATGGGCGGCGCCGTCCCGTCCAAGCTCATCCACCGGGTGGCCCGCACCGTCGTCGTGGTCGGCGCCGACTGAGGCGCAGCCGGCAAGCGAACACCAGCCGAGCGCAGCCCGCAGCTCGACCGGCGGCCGCTAGGCCGCTGGCGAGCGAGGACCGGCCATCAGCCGGATTCGGCCATCATGCCCATGACGCCGTAGAGCACCATCACGACGCCCGGGATGATGACCCAGATGCCGAGCGGGAGCCCGGCGATGGCGACGACCATGCCGATGCCGACGAGCAGGGCCGACGGGCTGGCGTCCGGGAGCTCGCCGTGGGCGGCGGCCGACTCCACCTCGGCGTGGACCTCCTCGTTGAACGACGAGTCGACCTCGTCGCGCTGGCCCAGCCAGATGGCGACGACGAGGCTGGCCACACCGGAGAGCAGGAGCAGTGCCGTGCCGGCCCACTCGTAGGCGAACGAGCCGTAGAAGGCCCCGAGGGCGACGAAGTACACCCCGAGCGAGCCGAACACCTTGGTGCCGACCGACAGGTCGCGCAGGCGGCCCATCACGACCCCTTCCCCTCGTCGTCGGGGCCGGTGTCGACGTCGTCGCCGCTCGCCTCGACGTTGCCGCGGCTGTCGATGTCGATGCGGCCGGCGTCGGTCGGCCCCTCCGGGGTCGCCGTCTCCGCACCCTCGCCGACCTCGCCGTGCTGGCGGGAGACGGCGGCGACCCGGGCGTCCCACACCGGGCGCTCCGAGCGGATGGGCGGCAGCGGGTCGATGAAGTTGTGGGCCGGCGGGGGCGAGGTGGTCGCCCACTCGAGGCTCTGGCCGTCCCACGGGTCGGCGGCCTCGGGCTGGATGGGCTTCCGCCACGACACCCAGACGTTGTAGAGGAACGGCAGCGTCGAGATGCCGAGGAGGAAGGCACCGACGGTCGAGATCTGGTTCATCGTCGTCCAGCCGTCGCCCTCGAGGTAGTCCGAGACCCGGCGGGGCATGCCCTCGAGGCCGAGGATGTGCTGGACGAAGAACGTCAGGTTGAAGCCGACGAACGTCAGCGCGACGTGGACGTAGCCCAGCTTCCGCCCGAGGATCCGGCCGGTGAACTTCGGGAACCAGAAGTAGATCCCGGCGAACAGCGCGAAGACGGAGCCGCCGAAGAGCACGTAGTGGAAGTGGGCGACCACGAAGTACGAGTCGGTGACGTGGAAGTCGATGCCGGGCGACGCCAGCATCACGCCGGACACGCCGCCGACGACGAACACGATCAGGAACGAGATGGCGAACAGGAGCGCGGGCTCGTAGCGGAGCTTGCCGCCCCAGAGGGTGCCGATCCAGTTGAAGAACTTCACCCCGGTCGGCACCGCGATGAGCATCGTCGTCGCCCCGAAGAACGGCAGCAGCACCTCGCCGGTGGCGAACATGTGGTGGGCCCACACGCCGATCGACAGGGCACAGATGGCGAGCGTCGCCAGGACGAGGCCGACGTAGCCGAACACCGGCCGGCGGGAGAACGTGGCGAACACCTCGGTGACCACGCCGAAGTACGGCAGGGCGAGGATGTAGACCTCGGGGTGGCCGAAGAACCAGAACAGGTGCTGGTAGAGCACGGCCGATCCGCCGGCCGCGGGGTCGAACACGTGGCCGCCCAGGTGGCGGTCGACGAGAAGCGTCACGCCCGCCGCGGTGACGACCGGGAACGAGATCAGGATCAGGACGCTGGTCGCCACCATGTTCCAGGTGAAGATCGGCATCCGGAACCAGGTCATGCCGGGCGCCCGCATGGTGATGACGGTGGCGATCACGTTGACGCCGGTGAAGATGGCCGAGGTCCCGGTGAGGACGAGCGCGGCGAGCCACAGGTCGCCGCCGAGGCCGGGGCTGCGGACCCCGTCGGCCAGTGGCGGGTAGGCGGTCCAGCCGAAGTCGGCGGCGCCGTCGGCGGTGAGGAAGCCGGACACCATCACGATCCCGCCGCCGAGGTAGAGCCAGAACGAGATCAGGTTGAGGCGGGGGAACGCCAGGTCGAGCGCCCCGATCTGGAGGGGCACGAGGTAGTTGGCCAGCCCGAAGGCGAACGGTCCCGCGAACAGCAGCAGCATGATGCTGCCGTGCATCGTGAAGACCTCGTTGTAGATGTCGTTGGCGACGATCTGCTGGCCGGGCTCGGCGAGCTCGGTCCGGATCACCATCGCCAACAGCCCGCCGAGCAGGTAGAAGACGAAGGCGGTCAGCATGTACGCCATGCCGATCACCTTGTGATCGGTGCCGACGAGCCACGACAGCACGCCCGGCGTGGGCGACTGCGCCGGCTCGGGCGCCGCCGCGCCGGGGCGCTCCTCGAGCAGGGTCATCCGTTGGCCTCCTCGGTGCCGGAGCCGGCGTCGGCTTCGACCGGGACGACCGACACCGTCGGATCGTCGATCCGGCCGGCGGCCGCGTCCGCGATCCAGGCGTCGTACTCGTCGGCCTCCATGACCTCGACGCCGAAGCGCATCTCGGTGTGGTCGAGGCCGCAGAACTCGGCGCAGCGGCCGGTGAACGTGCCGGTGCGCGTCGGGGTGATGTCGATCTCGTTGTCGACGCCGGGGATGAGGTCCCGCTTGGTGAGGAACTCGGGGACCCAGAACGAGTGGATGACGTCGTCTGCGAGGAGGTGGAGGCGGATGGTGCGGTCGACCGGGAGGCGGAGCACCGGGTCCCCCTCGCCGATGCCGGTGACCGCGATGCCGTCGTCGGGGTAGGTGAAGCGCCAGCTCCACTGGAACCCGTAGACCTCGATGACCTCGTCGGGGTCGTCGACCGTCTCGGTGATGGCGTCGGTCCGCACGACGGTGAGGCCGAACAGCACGCCGACCAGCAGCAGTGGGACGACGGTGTAGAGGACCTCGAGGCGGACGTGGTACTGCTCCTGGTCGGGCTCGCCGGGTCGGCGGCGCCAGACCCGGCCGCGGATGACCAGGTAGGCGACCAGGCCCCAGATCAGCAGGACGACCAGGCCGGCGATCGGCACGAAGACGCGCCAGAGCGCCAGGAAGTCGTCGCCCTGGGTGGCGGCCGACTCGGGTACGCCCCAGCGAGCGTCCGAGCACCCGCCGACGGCGAGGACGACGAGGGCGAGCCCGGCCACCGCGGCGACGCGACGTGACCGCTGGCGGGGTCGTTCCGGGCGGCGTTCGGGCCGGTGTCGGGGCGGGCTCATCGGGGCGTGGCTCCCGTGTCGGCGAGCAGGGTGGGGGACCCCTCGGGTGAGGCGTCCAGTGCGGCGTCGTGGCGGCGGGCTCGCCGCTGTTCGGACCGGAACCAGGAGACGGCCACCACGGCGAGCATCGTGAGGCCGATGAGCTCGCCCCCGATCCAGAACAGGGCGGCACCGAGGTCCTGGTCGGCCAGGGCGCGCTCGGTGCCCAGCACCTCGGCGTCGGCGAGGCCGACGCCGGCGGCCATGGCGGCGATCGCCAGCAGCGCGTGCGCGGGGATGGTGACGACCACGAGGCCGACCCGGACGAAGGGCGGCGTCCGCCACGAGGACGGGTCGGTGCCGAGCACGACCGAGGCGAAGACCAGCCCGGAGAGGAAGGCGTGGAGGTGGAGGAACGTGTGGAGCGGCCCCGAGGCCCGCGCCGCCTCGACGACCACCGGCAACGTCGAGGTCGCCATGGCCGTCACGAACAGGGCGAGCGCGACGACGGGGCGGGTGAGGAAGCGGACCGGCGCGAGCCTGGTGAGCTCGACGACGGTGAGCTGCGTGCTGCGGCTGCCGGCCCGGGCGGCCAGGGTCAGGGGCGCGGCGAGCGCGACGAGCATCGGCGCCGCCATGCCGAGGACGAGGTGCTCGACCATGTGGGCGCTGTACCAGACGTCATCGACGGCACCGATACCACTCTGCGTCACCAAGAGCACCAGCAGAACGCCGATCACGAAGGCCCAGGTCCGGGTGGGCGACCACGGACGGTCCCGGCGTCGGGCGGCCCGGACCGCGCCCAGGTACGCGACGAGCGCGCCGAGCGTCGGCACGGCCGTCGAGGGGTCGAAGCGTGCGTCGGCGCCTATCCCGCCTGGCCAGAACGCGTCGGGCGTCGCCATCGATGCGGACGGTACAGGGGTTGCCGGCGCTTCTGCTCATCGGAGCCCGTGATCTGTCCGGCACATGGACAGACGTCACACCATCTGTCGAACTGAGACCCGGTCGTTCGCTTCGACCCGTCAGAACGTGCGCGGACAGTGGTACAACGCTGTGGTGCTCGGAGCGCCGGCCATCACCGCGGGGCGCAGCCCACTCGCCGTCGGGTTCATGATCTGGCTCGGTTCGGAACTCATGTTCTTCGCCGGCCTGTTCGCGACCTTCATCACCCTGGCGGCGGAGAACGACGCCTGGCCCCCCGCCGGCGTCCACCTGGAGACGGGCCGCACCGCCATCTTCACGATCGTGCTGCTCACCTCGAGCGTCACGGTCCACTTCGCCGTGCACGCCGCCGACCACCTCAACCGACGCGCCGCGGGCGCCTGGCTCGCCGCGACGGTCGCGCTCGGCGCCGTCTTCCTCGCCAACCAGGGCCTCGAGTACGCCGAGCTCGACTTCTGGATCGACGACCACGCCTACGGGACGATCTTCTACCTGCTGACCGGTTTCCACGGCCTCCACGTGCTCGGCGGCCTCGTCCTCCTCGCCCTGCTGACCCGCGACGTGGTGAGCGACGCGACCACCCGCTCGACCGAGCACATCCGGATCGGGTCCTGGTACTGGCACTTCGTCGATGTCGTGTGGGTCGGCGTGTTCCTGCTGGTGTACGTGCTGTGAGCCTGCGTCGGAACCTGCTCGCCGGCGCGGCGGCCGCGCTCGGCACCCTCGCGGTGCTCGCCGTGGCCGACGCCGCGTCGGCCGATCCCGACCCCGCCGGCCCGGAGGGCGGCGAGACGATCGAGCTCGCCCATCCCGTGGTGCCGGGCCAGGACGGCGGGGAGCCGTCCGATGCGGACGACGCCGACGACGCCCCCGCAGGCGCACCCGACGGTGGGGTGCTGTACCTGACGGGCTGTGCGAGCTGCCACGGCGCGGACGGCTCGGGGGTCGGTGACTGGCCCTCGATCCGCAGCTCCGGGGCCGCAGCCGCCGACTTCATGCTCCGCACCGGCCGGATGCCGCTCGCCAACCCGACGCCCCAGGCCCCGGCCAAGCCGCCGGCCTACGACGACGCGGAGATCGAGGCGATCGTCGAGCACGTCGCCACCCTCGGCGGCGGCCCGGAGATCCCCGAGGTCGACCCGGACGCGGGCGACATCGCCGAGGGCGGTGAGCTCTACCGGGCGAACTGCGCGGCGTGCCACAACGCGGCCGGCATCGGCGGTGCGCTCAGCGGCGGCGAGCTCGCCCCGTCGCTCCACCACACGGCCCCCACCCAGATCGCCGAGGCCATCCGCGTCGGTCCCGGCCAGATGCCGCTGTTCAGCGAGGCGACGCTCACCGAGCACGAGGTGGACTCGATCATCGCCTACATCGAGTACCTCAAGGAGCCGGAGACCCCGGGCGGCGCGGCGCTCGGCGGCGCGGGGCCGCTCTCGGAGGGGTTCGTCGCGGTCCTCTTCGGCCTCGGCGTGCTGATCGTGGCGTCCCGATGGATCACCCGGGAGCACGGCGATCACGACCCCGTGATCGCGGCGACCGGCGGCGATGACGAGGGCCCGGACGGCGCACCCGGCGGGGACGACGAGCAGGAGGCCTCCCATGCCTGACCAGCCGGACACGTCGCCGCAGCCGGACACCTCACCCGTCGAGGTCGTGCGCAGCCGGCCGTCGGTGCTCGTCCCCCTGGCGTGCTTCGCCGCCTCGGTGGTGGCGGCCATCGCCCTCACGGTGGTGTACGCGGTCGGGGGCCAGGTCCAGCTCGAGGGCGCCCTGCTGGCGGTGGCGCTGGGCGGGATCGGGGCCGGCATCATCTCGTGGGCGAAGCGGTTCATGC
This sequence comes from Actinomycetota bacterium, assembly GCA_034211175.1. Lineage (GTDB taxonomy): Bacteria > Actinomycetota > Acidimicrobiia > Acidimicrobiales > CAIXPF01 > JAXHUH01. The sequence continues at coordinate 3,289 of JAXHUH010000162.1, read as the reverse complement.
CCGACGACCTCGCCACCGAGGACCGGGCGAGCCCTGCCTCCGCGCAGGGCAAGGCCGACGACGTCATGTCCCAGCTCGCCGGTCCGGCGGAGGAGGTCGGGCGGCGCAACGTGCTCGGCACCGCGCTGGCGGTCGCACTCGGGGGGCTCGGCCTCGCCGCGTTGCTGCCGCTGCGCTCGCTCGGGCCGCGCCCGGGCCGGGGCCTCAAGACCACGGCGTACGGCAACGGCACCGTCCGGGTCGTCGACGAGGCCGGCAACCCGGTCGGCATCGACCGCCTCGCGGTCAACAGCATCCTGACCGTCTTCCCCGAGGGCCACACCACCGACGAGGACGCGCAGACCGTCCTCATCCGGGTGCCGCCCGGGTCCCTCGACCTGCGGCCCGACCGAGAGGGCTGGACGGTCGAGGGCTACATCGCGTACTCCAAGGTGTGCACCCATGCCGGCTGCCCGGTGGGCCTGTACGAGGAGGTCAGCGCCCAGCTGCTGTGCCCGTGCCACCAGTCGACGTTCGACGTCCTCGACGGCGCCGAGCCGGTGTTCGGCCCTGCGGCGCGCCCGCTGCCCCAGCTGCCCCTCGGGGTCGACGACGAGGGGATGATCGTGGCCACCGGTGACTTCTCCGCCCCCGTCGGGCCCGGCTTCTGGGACCGCGACCGATGATCGTCCGCCGACTCGTCGTCTGGCTCGACGAGCGCACCGGCACCGCGTCGGTCACCTCGAAGGCACTCGACAAGGTCTTCCCCAACCACTGGTCGTTCATGTTGGGCGAGGTCGCGCTGTACGCGTTCGTGGTCCTCGTGGTCACCGGCACCTACCTCGGGTTCTTCTACGTCCCGTCGGTGTCGGAGGTGACCTACGACGGCAGCTACGAGCCCCTGGTCGGCGTCGAGATGACCGAGGCCTACGAGAGCGCGCTCGAGATCTCGTTCGACGTCCGGGCCGGCCTGGTGATGCGCCAGATGCACCACTGGTCGGCGCTGGTGTTCGTCGCCGCCATCACCGCCCACATGGCCCGGGTGTTCTTCACCGGCGCGTTCCGGCGACCCCGCGAGCTCAACTGGATGATCGGCATCACGCTGATGCTGCTCGCCATCGTCAACGGGTTCGCCGGCTACTCCCTGCTCGACGACCAGCTCTCCGGCACCGGGCTGCGCATCGCCTACTCGGTGGTGCTGTCGATCCCGGTGATCGGGACGTGGGCGGCGTCGCTGCTCTTCGGCGGCGACTTCCCCGGCGACGACATCCTCAACCGGCTCTTCCTGATCCACGTGTTCGTGGTGCCGATCGTCATCGCCGGCCTCCTCGCCGCCCACCTCGGGCTGCTGGTGAAGCACAAGCACGCCCACTTCCCGGGCCGTGGCGCCCGCGACGACAACGTGGTCGGCGAGCGCCTGTGGCCGACGTACGCGGCCAAGGCCGGCGGCCTGTTCTTCGTGGTCGCCGCCGTGCTGGCCGGGCTCGGCGGGCTCGCCCAGATCAACCCGATCTGGATCTACGGCCCGTTCCGGGTGGCCAACGTCAGCACCGGGTCCCAGCCCGACTGGTACATGGGCTGGTTGGAGGGTGCGATGCGCCTGATGCCGGGCTGGGAGACCCGGGCGTTCGGCTACTCGATCCCCAACCCGTTCTACCCGGGCATCCTCATCCCGGGGATCACGTTCACGCTGCTGTACCTGTGGCCGTTCATCGAGGCCCGCCGCACCGGTGACCACGCCGAGCACCACGTCCTCGACCGGCCCCGCGACCGGCCCAACCGCACGGCGCTCGGCGTGGCGACGCTGACCTTCTACACGGTGCTCGGCCTGGCCGGCGCCAACGACGTGCTGACCGTGTACTTCGGTCTCTCGATCAACGAGTTCGTCTGGATGCTGCGGATCCTGTGCCTGGTCGCACCGATCGCCGCGGGCCTGTTCGCCCGCAAGATCTGCCTCGACCTCCAGGAGCGGGAACGCCGCGTCGCCGCCCACGGCGCCGCGCACGTCAAGGTCGCCCACGCGGAGACCTCACACCCGGACACGTCGGACCAGGAGCGGTCCTCCTCGACCGCGGCGGCACCCGGCGGCGGCGGAGGGTAACGGCGTCAGGTCGTGCGGGGCAGTGACCCGATGGCGATGCGCAGGGACGCGCGATCGAGGAGCATGAGGCCGGCCCACAGCACGCCGATGGCACCGAGGCCCTCGAGCCCCTCCTCGACGATGACCTGGGCGAGGTGCGCGGCACCACCCTCGTCCACGACGTTGCGCAGCAGCTCCATGCCGGCGGCGCCGGCGAGGTAGACGACGAACCCGCCGATCAGCAGGCGATGGGCCGTCGGCGCCGAGCGCAGGTACGGCTGCGCCCGGCGCAGCACCAGTGCGAGCCCGATCGCGAACGGCACGGCGAGCACGACCCAGGGCCCGGTGTCGGACAGCGCACCCGAGTTGCCCTCCCCGACCGTTGCGCCCTCGATGCTGCGGCCGAGCCACTCGTGCATCTGCACGACCTCGTCGACCGACAGGCCCAGCAGTGCGAGCGGGATGAGGAGGAGGGGCCAGGCCCGACGGTCGGCCCGCACGGTCGCCGCCGTGACGACGGCGAGCGTGACCGCGCCGCCGAGCAGGGCCACCGTGTGGAGCCAGGTGCCGATGCTCGACTCGCGCTCGAGGTCGACCAGCGACGAGATGCGCCACGACGGGCGCCCGGCCATCCAGTCGACAGCGTTGGCGATGCTGACCAGCACCTGGACCGACGCGAGGCCGATCACGACCTTCCGGCCACCGGTGGCGATCCCACCGACCCACCGGACGTCGTCACCGCTCGCCCGATCGGCGTCCGCCGCCGTCTGTGCCTCACCCATCGTCGGTCCCACCACGTCGCGCAACTCCCGCCGTCGCTCGCCCACCACTTGCCCCTCCGCCTACGACCACGCCGCCGAATCGGTTCACCGGTTCGCCGAACGTGTGATGAAGGTGTTGGACGAATCCGTCGCCCGCCACCGACGACGCCTCTCCGGACGCGTCCCCCCGGAACGTGTGCCCCCGAGGGCTCCGCCGCGTCCACCAACGCTCCGACGAGCCCTGGCCCGACGTCAGGACATCTCACGTTAACTTCTCGTACACCAGATCGTTGCATGCAATGAGGGGAAAGGCTCACGCTTCAGCGCCCGCGCTCTCGTGACGACAATGTGGCTCATCGGATTTCGGCGGGGGTGATCTGGTCGAGGAGGGTCCAGTTGGGTCGGCCTGCGTAGAGCAGGACTCGGATGCGGTAGTTGCGGAAGGACCGGAACCCGAACCCGATGCGTT
>JAXHUH010000161.1:0-6620 GCA_034211175.1 Actinomycetota bacterium | reverse complement strand
GCCCACCGACCGGATCGACCGGCTCGGCGCCACCGACCCAGTCGGAATCACCGGGGTCGACGTCGGCCACGTCCTCGACGCCAAGCGTCGCGCCATCGCCGCCCACGCCAGCCAGGTCCTCATCGACGACTTCATGGGCATCCCGGCCGGCGCCTTCGAGCGAGTCCTCGCCACCGAGTGGTACGTCCCGGTCCACGACGGGTCCGGCCGCCTGCTCGCCGACCTCGGCCACGGGCTCCCGCTCGCATCATGACCGGCTCGAACGGGGCCCGGTCCGACGCCGGGCCCGTCTTCTCCGTCCCCGCGGACGCCCCGTCCGCCCCCACCGTCGACGTCCGCTCCGGCGCCGACGACGGCCGCCTCGACGCCGAGCTCGCCGCGCAGATCGCGGCCGGCCTCGCGTCCAGCACCGACCTCGAGCGGGTCGAGCCGCCCGCGCCGGGCGCAGCCACGATCCGCCCGGTGCGCCTCATCGGCACACCGAGCTACGACGTGTGGGTCACCGGGTGGTCGCCGGGCCAACGTGGCCGACTCGTCGACCTCACCGCTCCCGGCGGGACGGTGGCGCTCGCCGTCGCCGACGGTGCCCTGATCGAGCTGGCCGACGACGGTCGCCTCGATCGCGGCCGCCGCCTCGCCAAGGGTGCGGTCGTGGCCCTCGAGGCGCTGGGCGACACCGACGACCTCGACGGGCGGGCCGCCGGCGCCGAGCTCGTCAACGGCGGACAGGCCGCGGCGACCACGGTCCACGTCTGCTCCCCTCCCCGTCAGCTCAGCATCGGCCACCAGCCGAACTGACGCGGACCGGGCCGCCCGCAGGCGGCCCGAACCCGTCGATGTCCTCGTTGCCCGTGAGCCCGCAGCACCCGCGGAGGGTGCCGCGCGAGCCCCGGTTCAGTCGCCTTCGTGGAGGCGGTACTGGATGATGTCGCAGAACGAGCGGGCCTCGAGGCTGGCGCCACCGACGAGCGCACCGTCGATGTCGGGTCGCTCCATCAGCTCGGCGATGTTGCCGGGCTTGACCGACCCGCCGTACTGGATGCGCACCGACGCCGCCGTGTCGTCGTCGAACTTCTCGGCGACGAGGCCCCGGATGGCGCCGCAGACCGCCTGGGCGTCGTCGGAGCTGGCGGTCTTGCCGGTCCCGATCGCCCAGATCGGCTCGTAGGCGATCACCATCGACGCCACCTGCGCCGGCTTCAACCCGTCGAGGTCGGCCCGGACCTGGCCGGCGACCTTCGACTCGGTCTCACCGGCCTCCCGCTCCGCCAGCGTCTCGCCGACGCACAGGATCGGGATCATCTCGGCGGCGAACACGGCCGTCACCTTGCGGGCGACGTCCTCGTCGGTCTCACCGAACAGCTCGCGCCGCTCGGAGTGGCCCACGATCACGTACTTCACGCCCAGCTTGGCCAGCATGCCCGGCGCGACCTCACCGGTGAAGGCGCCCTTCTCCTCCCAGTGGCAGTTCTGCGCACCGAGCGAGAAGGGGATCTTGTCCGCCTCCAGCAAGGTCTGCACCGAGCGGATGTCGGTGAACGGCGGGTGCACCGACACGTCCACCGCGGCGACGTCGTCCTTCTGCACCTCGTAGGAGAGCGTCTGGACGAGCTGGATCGCCTCGAAGTGGTTGAGGTGCATCTTCCAGTTGCCGCTGATCAGCGGCTTGCGGGGCTCAGGCATTGGGCGCCTCCCGGAGCGCGGCGAGACCGGGCAGGTCGCCCGACTCGATCAGCTCCAACGACGCGCCGCCGCCGGTGGAGACGTGGTCGATGTCATCGGCGAGGCCGAAAATGGCGACGGCCGCGGCGGAGTCGCCACCGCCGACGACGCTGAAGCCCTTCGACGCGGCGACGGCTTCGGCGACCGCCTTCGTCCCCGCCGAGAAGCGCGGGTCCTCGAAGACGCCCATCGGGCCGTTCCACAGGATCGAACCGGCCTCGGCGATGACGTCGGAGAACTCCGCCGCCGTCCCCGGGCCGATGTCGACACCCATCCAGCCGTCGGGGATCGACGTCCCCATCTGGCGGACCTCGCCGCCGGCGTCGGGCTCGAACAGCTTCCCGCCGGGCCCGAGGGCGGTGATGTCGGACGGCAGGTGGATCGACGCACCCGACGCCAGCAGCTCGCGGCACGTCTCGATCTGGTCCTCCTCGAGCAGGGAGCCCCCGACGGGGTTCCCCTGCGCGGCGAGGAACGTGTAGCACATGCCGCCGCCGACGATGAGCGAGTCGGCCACGTCGAGCAGCGCCCGGATCACGCCGAGCTTGTCGGAGACCTTGGCGCCGCCCATGATCGCCACCAGCGGTCGGCGGGGCTCGTTGCGCACGCCGAGGAGCACCTCGACCTCACGCTCGAGGAGCCGCCCGGCCGCCGACGGCAGCTGCTGCGGCGGGCCGACGATCGAGGCGTGGGCCCGGTGCGACGCGCCGAACGCGTCGTTCACGTACGCGTCGAAGCCGTCGACCAGCTTCGCCACGAACGCCGGGTCGTTGCCCTCCTCACCGGGGTCGTACCGCAGGTTCGGGAGCAGCTCGACGCCGTCGACCAGCTCGTCGAGGCGGGCCTTGACCGGGTCGAGCGAGTACGTCTCGTCGACCTTGCCCTTGGGCCGGCCGAGGTGGCTGCACGCGGTCACCCGCGCGCCCTGCTCCTGCAGCCACGCGATCGTGGGCAGCGCGGAGCGGATGCGCAGGTCGTCGGTGATGGTGCCGTTCTTGATCGGCACGTTGAAGTCCGCACGCACGAGGACCCGCTTGCCGGCGAGGTCGCCGAGGTCCTCCAGCTGCGGTACGCCGAAGACGCTCACCTCAGCCGGCGAGGATCTTGCACAGATCCACGAGGCGGTTCGAGTAGCCCCACTCGTTGTCGTACCAGCCCGAGATCTTGACGAGGTTGTCCATCGTCATCGTCAGGCCGGAGTCGAACGTGCACGACGCCGGCGAGCCGACGATGTCGCTCGACACCAGCGGTGCGTCGCTGTAGTCGAGCACACCGGCGAGCTTGCCCTCGCTGGCCGCGGCCTCGAACGCCGCGTTGACCTCATCGACCGACGGAGTGCCGTTGACGACGGCGGTGAAGTCGGTGAGCGAGCCGTCCGGGACGGGCACCCGCAGGGCGGTGCCGTCGAGCTTGCCCTGCATCGACTGCAGCACCAGGCCGGTGGCCCGGGCGGCGCCGGTCGAGGTCGGGACGATGTTGGCCGCCGCGGCGCGGGCCCGGCGCAGGTCCTTGTGGGGGCCGTCGACGATGCTCTGGTCACCCGTGTAGGCGTGGACCGTCGTCATCAGGCCCTTCTCGAGCCCGAAGGCGTCGTCGAGCACCTTCACCATCGGCACGAAGCAGTTGGTCGTGCACGACGCGTTCGAGACGACCTTGTGGGCATCCTTGTCGTAGGTGTCGTCGTTCACGCCGACCACGAACGTGGCATCGGCGCCGCTCGACGGGGCGGAGACGATGACGAGGGGCGCACCGGCCTCGAGGTGGGCCGCCGCCTTGTCGCGGGCGGTGAAGATGCCGGTCGACTCGACGACCACGTCGACGCCGAGGTCACCCCACGGGAGCTTCGAGGGATCGCGCTCGGCGAGGATCTGGATCTTGTCGCCACCGACCTCGATGCCGCCGTCGGTCGCGGAGACCGGAGCGTCGAGCTTGCCCATCACGGTGTCGTACTGCAGCAGGTGGGCCATCGTCTTCAGATCGCCGAGGTCGTTGGCGGCCACGAAGTCGATGTCGGCACCCTGCGCCCGGGCGGCGCGGAAGAAGTTCCGCCCGATTCGGCCGAAGCCGTTGATCCCGACACGAATGGTCATTGGTGTCTTGCCTCCGTGGCTCGCTGCGATGCGGGAAAGTCGACCACCTGGCGACCGAACGTGCCAGTACCGAAGGTCACGTCCCGCCGCCGCTCCTGACCAGGGTTGACAGGACATCGGCGAGGCGGGCGGGATCGTGGACGACGGCACCCGGTTCGGCCACTGCGGCCTCCACACACCGTACCGAGGGCCGGCCACGCGGCAGGGCATCGGGCTGGGACAACGCGAGATCGATCGTCACTCCGTGGGAGCGGAGGGCGTCGATGTGGTCGGCCACGGTCATCCCCTCGGTCTCCGGGACCTCCGGGGCGAGGTTGGCGACGTACACCCGCTGGCCCGATGCGTCGGCGAGCGCGTCGCGCACGTCGGGCACGATGGCGGCGGCGAGGACGCTCGTGAACAGCGAGCCCGGCCCGAGCACGATCTGGTCGGCGCACGCGATGGCCTCGATCACGCCGGGCGCGGCCGGCGGGGCGGTCGGCTCGAGCCACACGGTGCGCATCCCCCGCGCCGCGGCGACGTCGCGCTCCCCTCGCAGGTCGCGCTCGCCGGAGCGGGCGGCGAGCGTCACCGGCACGTTCGTCGCCGGCAACACGAGGCCTCGGGCGTCGATCAGTCGGGCGATCTCGACCGCGGCGCTCGTCATGTCACCCAGCTCCTCGGCGAGGCCGGCGAGGAGGATGTTGCCGAGCGCGTGCCCGGCCAGCTCACCGGCGTCGAACCGGCGACCGAGCGCCCGCCCGAGCGCGGAGCCCTCCGACGCGAGCGCGGCGAGGCACATGCGGACGTCGCCCGGCGCCGGCAGGCCGGCCCGCTCGCGGCGCAGCCGGCCGGACGAACCACCGTCGTCGGCAACGCTGACCACCGCGGTGACGGTCGAGGCGTAGTGGCGCGCCGCCCGCAGCGTCGTCGCCAGTCCGTGGCCCCCGCCGAGGGCGACGACCCGCGGTCCGATCCGGTCCGTCGCGGACCGCGCCGCGCCGTCGAGGCCGGGCGCGGTCGGCTCAGCTCGTGGGCCGGTCCCGCCCACCGGTGTCGATCCCGTCACCGGATCGGCTCAACGCTCGACGTCGCGGTGGGTCACCCGGGGGGCGTGGCCCCGGATGCGCAGCAGCTCACCGAGTCGCTCGGCGATGGCGACCGAGCGGTGCCGCCCGCCGGTGCATCCGACCGCGATCGTCAGGTACGCCTTGCCCTCGGCCACGTACGCCGGCATCAGCAGCTCGAGGAGGTTGTCGAGCCGGTCGAGGAACTCCCCCGCCTCCGGCTTGGACAACACGTAGTCCCGCACGGGGTCGTCGCGTCCCGTCAGGGGCCGCAGCTCCGGCACCCAGTGGGGGTTGGGCAGGAACCGGCAGTCGAGGACGAGGTCGACGTCGAGCGGCAGCCCGTGCTTGTAGCCGAACGACACGATGCTCGTCTGCATCCCGGCCGACTCGTCGTCCTCGAACGCACCGACGATGCGCTCACGGAGCTGGTGGACGTTCAGGTCGGTGGTGTCGACGGTCAGGTCGGCCGTCGCCTTCACGTCCTCGAGCCGGCTGCGCTCCCCCTCGATCGACTCGACCAGCGAGTCACCCGGGTGCGGATGGGGTCGACGGGTGTTCTCGTAGCGGCGCACGAGCGCGTCGGTCGACGACTCGAGGAACACGACCCGCACCGAGCTGCCCCCGGCCCGCACGGCGTCGAGCGCATCGAGCACCGCCTCGGCGCCGCTGCCGGGCCCCGAGCCAACGACGAGGACGACCTTCTCGAAGCTGCCCTCCGGTGAGCGGGCGAGCTCGGCGATCTTCGGGATGAGGGCGGCGGGCAGGTTGTCGACGACGAACCAGCCGAGATCCTCCATGGCATCGGCCGCCGTGCTGCGCCCCGCCCCCGACATGCCGGTCAGCACGACCAGCTCAGCCACGGCCCCACGCCCCCGTCGCCGCCGGGTGGCGCGGCGCGGTGGGCGGCGCGACCCGTCGATGGTCGGTCGGTTCGCTCACGTGTCGGGACCCTCTCCGGTCGGGAGCAGCTTCGTGGTCTCGAGGAACAGCAGCCGTGGGATGGTGCTCGCCGCGGCGTACTCCTCCGCCCTAGCCAGGAAACCGGCTGGAGGCGCCGGTTCCTCCATGCGCGTCACGACGAGCCCCGCGGCGATCAGCGCGTTGACGTAGCGGTGCAGCGGACGGTGGACGAACGGGATGATCACGTCCTTCTCCACCTCCTCGAGCGTGTGGTCCTCGATCAGGTACGGCCCGATGCGCCAGTACTGCTCCGGCGGTTCGAGGATCTGGTCGTCGATCCAGCCGCTGTTGGGTGTCTGCAGCAGGGGGTGGTTGAGGAAGAACAGGAACCGGCCGCCCGGTTCGAGCACCCGGCCGACCTCGGCCAGTGCCTCGTCCACCTCGGTCACGTGCTCGAAGACGAGGCACGCCACGACCGTGTCGAACGCCCCGTCCGCGAACGGCAGCGCCGCCGCGCCCGCCCGCAGGTAGCTCGGCCCGCCACCGCGCCGCTGCGCCTCCTCCATCTGGGCCCGGGTCGGGTCGACCCCGACGACCAGCTCCGGGTCACCGAGCGCGGCGGCGAGACGGGCGACCTGGCCCTCACCGGCGCCGACGTCGAGGACCCGGCGCGCCCCGGCGAGCGAGCGGGCGGCCAGCGGCAGGATCTGCTCGGTGTACTCCGGGTCGGCGCCCTCGGTGAAGCCCTCCTGCCACCAGTCGGCATGGCGCTCCCAGAGGTCGCCGTCGCCCGGCGTCGTGGCGGGGTCGTGCGATGGTCGGTCGGCGCGGGCGTCGGGCACGACCCCCGGGGGGCCCG
>JAXHUH010000160.1:0-36548 GCA_034211175.1 Actinomycetota bacterium | reverse complement strand
GTCGCGCGCCCGCCTGGCGGGGGGCGTGGCGGTCGCACAGCGGGATCTCGACCGCGACGTGCGTGCCGGCGTCCAGGCAGGCGAGCGCCTGTTCGGCGTGCAGCGGGGTCGGGGTGGCGAGGACGACTGCGTCGAGGTCGCCGCGGGCGAGGACGTCGTCGAGCCCGGCCGCGGCGTGACCGATGCCGTGGAGGCGGGCGAGCTCGCGGGTCACGTCGAGCGGCGGCCCGGCGATGGCCACGACCTCGGCCTCGTCGATCCGGGCGAGCACGTCGAGGTGGCGACGCCCGAACGCGCCCGGGCCGACGAGGGCGAGGCGGACGGTCACGTCGACCCCGCGCCCACGATGAGGGCGGCGACCTCCTCGGGGTGGCTGAACATCAGCCAGTGGTCGGTGTCGATCTCGTGGTAGCGCCACGACGGGTCGGCCTTCGCCCCGGCGGCGTACGCCGCGAACCGGGTCGGCCCGTAGCCGGTGGCGAACACGTAGGTGCGGCCGACGCCGTCGGGCAGGCCCGCCGGCAACGGCACCGTGAACGTGGCGAACGACTGGGGCATCGTCCGCGCCAGGAACCACGCAAGCCCCTCGGGCCCGCCGACCCGGGCGGGATCGGGGTCGTAGCCGGTGAACGCCAACATGCCGCCACCCGCCTCGACCGCGGCGATGCGCTCGGGGCTCTGGCCCGGGTCGGGTGCGGTCGGCGCGTGGGCGTCGAGGAACACCAGCTCGGCGAGCCGCTCCGGGACCTCCTGGGCGACGGCGGAGATGACCCGGCCGCCGTAGCTGTGGCCGACCAGGGTCACCTCGGTGAGGTCGGCCGTCTCGATGGCGCCGATGACGTCGCGCACGTGATCGGCCTGGGTGACGTGGGGCCCGGACTGGTGGGCCCGCGTCCCGTGGCCGGTGAGCGACACGGCGTGGACCGGTCGCCCGGACGCCTCGAGCAGCGGGAGGACGGGCGACCAGCTCCACTCGCCGACCCACGCCCCGTGGACCAGCACGATGGCGCGGCGCCGGCGTTCGAGCGGTGGCGGCAGCACCGGGCGCTCAGCCCCAGACGTCGTTCGCGATGGCGACGACGTGGCGGAGCTTGGCCCACTGTTCGTCCTCGGTCATCACGTTGCCGTGGATGGTCGACGAGAAGCCGCACTGGGGGCTCAGGCACAGCTGGTCGAGCGAGGTGTGCTTGGCGGCCTCGTCGATGCGGGCCTTGATCTCGTCGGCGGGCTCCAGCGTCGGGAACTTCGACGTGATCAGGCCGAGGACGACGGTCTTGTCCTTCGGCAGAAACCGCAGCGGCTCGAACCCGCCGGAGCGCTCGTCGTCGTACTCGAGGAAGAACGCGTCGACGTCGAGCTCGGTGAAGAGCACCTCGGCGACCGGCTCGTAGCCGCCGCTCGCGAAGAAGGTGCTGCGGAAGTTGCCCCGGCACAGGTGGACCCCGACGGTGAGGTCGTCGGGCTTGTCGGCGATGGCGGCGTTGATGAGCGCCGCGTAGGTGCGGGGCAGCTCGTTGGGGTCGTCGCCCCGGTCGATGGCGCCCTGGCGCATCCCCGGGTCGCACAGGTAGGCGAGGTTGGTGTCGTCGAGCTGCACGTACCGACAACCCGCGGCGTAGAGGGCCGCGATCTCGTCGCGGTACACCTGGGCCAGGTCCTCGAAGAACAGGTCGAGGTCGGGGTAGGACTCGATGTCGATGCCGGCCCGCCCGCCGCGGAAGTGGGCCATCGTCGGCGACGGGATGGCGACCTTGGCCATGGCGCCGTCCGGCATGCGCTCGGCGAGGAACTGGTAGTCGGCGACCTGGATGGCGCGCTCGTGGGTGAGCTTGCCGGTGACGGTGATCCGGGGCGGCGCCTGGTGGACGGTCTCCTCGGAGTCGGAGGTCGCGGCGATCATCCCCTCGACCGTGATGCCTCCGAGCCCGCGCAGGAAGTCGATGTGGAACCACTCGCGGCGGAACTCGCCGTCGGTGATGCTGCGGATGCCGGTGTCGGCCAGCTTCGGCACCATCGCCGCGATCTCGCGGTCCTCGATCTCGCGCAGCGCCTCGGGCGAGAGGTCACCGGTGCGGAACTTGGCGCGGGCCTCGTGGATGGCGGCCGGCCGCAGGAGGCTGCCGACGTGGTCGGCCCGGAACGGTGGATCGATCCTGGACATGGGTTCCCCCTTGGTTGCTGGTTCGGGATCGGGCGTCAGAGTCGGGTGGCGAGCCGCCCGGCGGCGGCCCGGAGCTCGGGCAGGCAGCGGTCGCACAGGTCATCGAGGCCGATGCGGCTGGCGTTGACGGCGATCGACAGCGCGGCGATCACGTCGCCGCCGTGATCGCGCACCGGCACCCCCATCGTCCGCATCCCCGGTTCGAGCAGCCCATCGACGACGACGTAGCCGTCGCGCCGGATGGCCTCGGCGGCCGCGGCGTCGGGGCCGGAGTCGGAGCCGGCGTCGGCGCTCACCGGGCCGGGCCGGTGGGCGAGCAGCACCCGGCCGAGCGCGGTGTGGCTCGCCGGCAGCCGCTGGCCGACCTGCACGGCCACCGACAGGAACCGGGACTGCGCCGAGTTGGCCACCGCCACGGCGATGACCTCGTCGCCGTCGAGCGTGCCGATGGCGACGTGCTCGCCGACCGTCGCGCTCAGCTCGTCGAGCACGGGCTGGGCCCGCTCGGCGAGGTCGGGCGCCAGGTAGCCGGCGCCGAGGCGCAGCACCCGCGGGGTCACCTCGAAGCGGCCACCGTGGCTGCGCACGTAGCCGAGCGCCTGGAGCGTCTGGAGCATCCGGTAGGTGGTCGGGCGGGCGAGCCCGGCGAGCTCGGCGATGTCTGCCGCGGAGCGGGTCGGGTGGTGCTCGTCGAAGGTCTCGAGGATCGTGAACGCACGCTCCACGGACTGGACGGTGGTCGCCATCGGCCCTCTTCGGTCGGTGGTCTCGCTCGTCGGCTCGGCACGGGGCGTCACGACGGCCGTACGGGCCGCACGTCTGCGTTTGTGTGCCTCAGGTCACGCGGACCGTATCACGATCCGGTCAGGCTGTCCGCTTGATGAGACACCCAGGGGCGGACCGGGGCGGCACGCGCACCACGATCAGGCGAGGTCGTAGAGGCGGGCCGGGTTGTCGACGAGGATGCGGTTGCGGAGCGCCTCGTCGGGCGCGAACCGGGCGAGCAGGTCGAGCAGGTCGCCGTCGTCGGGCATGTGGCGAACGTTGGGGTGGGGCCAGTCGGTGCCCCACAGCACCCGGTCGGGGGCGGCGGCGATCAGGGCGCGGGCGAACGGCACGACGTCGTCGTAGGGCGGTGGGCCGTCCGCGGTGAGGCGCTCGGCGCCGGAGATCTTGACCCAGCAGCGCTCGTCGCCGGCCAGGTCGAGCAGCCGGGCGAAGGGCTCCTGGTCCAGCCCGTCGACGACGGGCACGCGGGCCATGTGGTCGATCACGAACGGGCACGGCAACCGGTCGAGCAGCGCGACGTGGCGGGGCAGGTCGAGTGCGTCGAGGTGGACGACGACGTGCCAGCCGAGGGGCGCGATGCGGGCGACGACCCGGTCGAACACGTCCAGGTCGGGGGCGCCGCCGAGGTGGGCGACGAAGTTGAACCGGGCGCCGCGCACACCGGCGTCGTGGAGGCGGCCGAGGTCGCGGTCCCCGAAACGGTCGTCGACCATGGCGACGCCGGCGTAGCGCCCGCCGCCCCGTTCGAGGGCGTCGACCATGGCGGCGTTGTCGGTGCCGTGGCAGCTGGCCTGCACGAACACGGCGCGGCTCAGACCGAGCCGCTCCTGCAGGTACTCGAACCGGTCGAGACCGGCGTCGGGCGGCGTGTAGGCGCGGCCCGGTGCGAACGGGAACCGCTCCGCGGGGCCGAACACGTGGCAGTGGGCATCACATGCACCCGGCGGCGGGGTGTAGGCCGGTGGGTGGGGCTCGGCGACCGGCGGCGGGATCGTGCGCTCGAGCGGCACGTCGGGCTCGGGGCTCACGGTCCCTCCACCGGCCTGCTCATCGGTGCGCACGACCGAAGACGACGCCGTCCATGAGCTTGCGGGCCGTGCGGACGATCCCGGCCCTCCGCGCCTCGATGGCCCCATCGGGCGTGGTCACGACGGCGACCTCGGTGGTGAACGAGCCGGTGGGGTGCTCGCACACGACGGTGATCGGCGCCCCCTCCGCCGACGACCGGCTCGCCGGCGGGGATGGCCGTCGGACGGCGGCAGCGGGTGAGCCGTCGAGCAGCGCCGCGGTGGCCACCGACACAGCGCCGAGCACCCCGATCGCCTCGTGGCACCGATGGGGGATGAACGTCCGGGTGCCGAGGTCGCCGCCGGCGGTCGGTGGCGACACCATCGTGAGCTTCGGGACCGTCGTCGCGGCGACGTCGCCCAGGTGCATCATCGGCCCGGCCGCGAGCCGGATCGCTTCGAGCCGGGCGCGCAGCTTCTCGTCGCCCTCCAGCTCGGCCGGGGTCTCGGTGCCGGTCACACCGAGGTCGGCGGCTCGGAGCACGACGACCGGCATGCCGTGGTCGATCAGCGTGACCTCGATGCCGTCGACGACATCGACGACGTTGCCGGTCGGCAGGAGCGCACCGCACGAGCCGCCGGCGACGTCCTCGAACGCGAGCCGGATGGCGGCCGCCGTGCCGGGGACCCCGTCGATCGACGTGATCGTGGCCGCCGGGCTGCGAGCACCCTCGTAGTCGGGCTCCCCGTCGGCCACCGGGACGTGGCGGTGGCGACGCTGTCGGTGTTGACCAGGTGGATGCGACAGCTGACCTCGTCACCCGTCGGCGGCTCGCCGAGGAGGCCCCGCTCGAGCGCGAACGGGCCGACACCGGCGAGGAGGTTCCCGCAGTTCTGGCGGTCCGACACGGTGTCGGTGTCGACGCCGACCTGGAGGAACAGGTACTCGACGTCGGCGTCGGGCCGGTCGGACGGGGCGACCACGGCGACCTTGCTCGTGAGCGGATGGGCGCCACCGATCCCGTCGATCTGGCGTGGGTCCGGGGAGCCGAGCAGGCGCAGGAGGAGGTCGTCCCGCTCCCCCGGCCCGTCGGGGAGGTCCCGGGCGACGAAGTAGGCCCCCTTGGACGTCCCGCCCCGCATCACCATGCATCGCGTGCCCCCGGCCACGACATCAGCGTGCGCGCGGCCCGACGCCGAGGGCAATGACCGCCGCTCGTCGGGCCCGATCGGTATCGACGCGGGCCTCGGCCGCGAGCGCGGTCGGGGCAGTTGAGCGCCGGTGCCGCCGTGGCCTACGGTTCCGGTTATCACACCGCGGACACATGGTCCGCATCGTGAGACACCTCACCGTCGACCGGAACGAACCCGGGGGGACTCGATGTCGACGCTGCCACGTCATCGCCGCGGCCGCCCACCGGCCGGACGCGGGGGCCCGGCATGATCATCGACTGCCACGGGCACTACACGACGGCCCCGCCCCAGCTCGGCGCCTACCGCGACGCCCAGAAGGCGGCGCTCGCAGCCGACCCCGACCACGTCGGCGCCAAGGGCGCGATCGACATCTCCGACGACGAGCTGGCGGCCAGCCTCGAACCGAACCAGCTGCGCCTCCAGCGCGAACGGGGCATCGACCTCACGCTGTTCTCGCCGCGGGCGAGCTGGATGGGCCACCACATCGGCAACGCCCACACGTCCCGGTACTGGACCGAGCACTGCAACGACCTCATCGCCCGCATCTGCGAGCTCTACCCCGACAACTTCGCCCCGGTGTGCCAGCTGCCCCAGTCGCCGGGTGCGCCGATCGACGCGTCGGTCCGTGAGCTG
The DNA here is from genome assembly GCA_034211175.1 of Actinomycetota bacterium. Lineage (GTDB taxonomy): Bacteria > Actinomycetota > Acidimicrobiia > Acidimicrobiales > CAIXPF01 > JAXHUH01. The sequence continues at coordinate 30,764 of JAXHUH010000160.1, read as the reverse complement.
CGGCGCTGCGTCGAGATGGGCTTCGTCGGCGCCAACCTCAACCCCGATCCCTCCGGGGGCCTGTGGAACGGTCCGACCCTCGACGACCCGGCGTTCCGGCCGCTCTACGAGGCGCTGTGTGAGCTCGACGTCCCGGCGATGATCCACGTCAGCGCCACGTGCAACCCGCACTTCCACTCGACCGGCTCCCACTACCTGGGCGCGGACACGACGGCGTTCATGCAGGCGCTCACCTCGGGCCTGTTCCGGGACTTCCCGTCGATGCGCTGGGTCATCCCGCACGGCGGCGGCGCGGTGCCGTACCACTGGGGCCGGTTCAAGGGCATGGCCGAGGAGCAGGGCTGGCAGCACCTCGACGAGCTGCTGGGGAACGTCTTCTTCGACACGTGCGTGTACCACCAGCCCGGCATCGACCTGCTCGTCGGCGTCGTGCCGACGGACAACGTGCTGTTCGCGTCGGAGATGGTCGGGGCGGTGAAGGGCCGTGACCCCAACACCGGCGAGTTCTACGACGACACCAAGCGCTACGTCGAGGCGGCCGACCTGACCGACGACCAGCGCCACCGCATCTTCGAGGCCAACGCCCGCCGGGTGTACCCCCGCCTCGACGCCCGACTCGACGCAGGAGCAACCACATGAACCGCCACGTCGTCGTCCGGGAGATCGACCGCGCCGACCCGGACGTCGTCGACCGGCTCGGCGGGGCGGGCACCGCCACCGTCCACGAGGCGATGGGCCGCACCGGCTTCGTCGGCCCGGACCTGCGGCCGATCCAGCAGGACGTGCGGGTCGCCGGCTCCGCGGTGACGGTGCTCAGCCACCCCGGCGACAACATCATGATCCATGCGGCGGTCGAGGTGTGCCGGCCGGGCGACCTGCTCGTGGTGACGACGACGGCCCCGTCGACCCACGGTGCGTTCGGGGAGCTGCTGGCCAGCTCGCTCGCCGCCCGGGGCGTGCGGGGGCTGGTGACCGATGCCGGCGTGCGCGACACGACCGAGCTGCGGGAGATGGGCTTCCCGGTGTGGAGCCGGTGGGTGTCGTGCCAGGGCACGGTGAAGAGCACCCCGGGCTCGGTCAACGTGCCGGTCGTCCTCGGCGGCATCACCGTGGCGCCGGGCGACGTGGTGTGCGCCGACGACGACGGCGTGGTCGTCGTCCCCCGGGCCGACGCGACGTGGGCGCTCGAGCAGTCCGACGCCCGGCTGGCCAAGGAGGCGGCGACCCGCGAGCGGCTCGTCGCCGGCGAGCTCGGCGTCGACTTCTACGGCCTGCGCGACAAGCTCGCCGCCATGGGCGTCACCTACCTCGACCACCCCCAGTGACGTCCCCGCCGACCGAACTGTTCTGGTCTACACGGCCCGGCGCGTGGCACCTGGTCGCGCGTTGGACGTTGTAGACCAGAACGGGGTTGGGGCTACGGTCCGACGCGATGAGCGGGCTGCGGATCGCGGTGTTCGGGTTGGGTGAGGCCGGGTCGTTGTTCGCCGCCGATCTCGCCGCCGCGGGCGCCATCGTCACCGGCTACGACCCGGCCGACGTGGCCACGCCCGAGGGGGTGCATCGCGTCGACGAACCGGCCGACGCGGTCGACGGCGCCGAGGTCGTGCTGGCGCTCGTCGCCGCGGCCGACGCCATGACCGCCGCGACCCAGGCGGCCGACGCCATCGCCGACGGGGCGATCTACGCCGACCTCGGGACCGGGGCGGCCGGGCTCAAGGTCGGGCTGGCCGACGCGCTCGGCCCCCGGGTGCGCTTCGTCGACGTCGGCCTCATGACCATCGTCCCCGGCAACGGGCTCGCCACCCCGTCGCTGGCGTCGGGCCCCGGCGCCGATGCCTACGTCGAGGCGCTCGGCCCGCTCGGCGCCGTCGTCGAGGCGGTCGGCGACCAGCCGGGCGTCGCCGCCACCCGCAAGCTGCTGCGCTCGGTGTTCATGAAGGGCCTCGCCGCCGTCGCCATCGAGTCGATGCGGGGTGCGCACGCCGCCGGCGAAGCGGCATGGGTCTGGGACAACCTCGTCGAGCAGCTCACCGCGTTCGACGGGGCGCTCGTGCGACGCATGGTCGAGGGCACCGGCGTCCACCACGAGCGCCGACTCCACGAGATGGAAGCGGCCGCCGAGCTGCTCAGCGCCCTGGGCGTCGACCCGGTCATGACCCGCTCGACCGTCGAGCACCTCGCCCGCACCGCCACCGAGGGGATCCCCGAGCTCCCCTGAACCAGCCCGGAGCACCGCGGCCAACCGTTCGACCACCTCCTCGGTCGCACCGCCGCGCCCCGCCCCGTTCCCGCCGCCACCGCCCGTCAGGACCAGGATCGATGACCACCACACCGACAGACACCCCCCGCCGGGGCCGCCGCAGCGCGGTCGGCGTGCTCGCCGCCCTCGCCCTCACCGTCGGGCTCGGCGCGTGCGGCGACGACGACGGAGCCTCCGCCGCGAGCGACACCACGGCACCGGCCGACGCCGAGGGCACCGGCACCTCGGCGGCCGCCGAGGGCGAGGGCAACGACGAGGCGACCGATGCGCCGTCGGGCACGCTGGCGGTCGGCGCCATCCCCGACCAGGACCCCGAGGTCCTCCAGCGCCAGTTCGGCCTCGTGTCCGCCCACCTCAGCGAGGAGCTCGGCGTCGACGTCGAGTACGTGCCGGTCACCGACTACCAAGGCGCGGTGAGTGGGTTCGCGGTCGGCGACCTCGACCTCGTCTGGTTCGGCGGCCTCACCGGCGTGCAGGCGCGGCTCGAGGTCGACGGCGCCCGGGCCGTCGCCCAGCGCGACATCGACGCCGAGTTCACGTCGGTGTTCATCGCCGGCGCCGACGTCGGCATCGAGCCGTTCGACAGCGTCGACGGGCTCACCGCCGTCGCCGGGCACTCGCTCACCTTCGGGTCCGAGTCGTCGACGTCGGGGCGGTTGATGCCCCAGTCGTTCCTCGCCGAGGCCGGCGTGGGAGTGCCCGACGACCTCACCGGCGAGGCCGGCTTCTCCGGGTCGCACGACGCCACCATCGAGGTGGTCTCGGCCGGCACCTACGAGGTCGGCGCGCTCAACTCCCAGGTGTGGGACAGCCGGGTCGCCGACGGCGAGGTCGACACCGACGCGGTCGTCGAGATCTTCCGCACCCCGCCGTACTACGACTACCACTGGGTCGCCCGGCCCGAGCTCGACGAGCGCTTCGGCGACGGCTTCACCGACGCCGTCACCACCGCGTTCACCGCCCTCGACGCCGCCGATCCCGACGACGCCGCCATCCTCGAGCTGTTCGGCGCGGGTGCGTTCATCGCCACGGAGGACGAGAACTACGCGACGATCGAGGCGGTCGCCCGCGAGATCGGCGCGATCCGCTGAGCGGCCGCGACGCACCCGCGCGCCCGTGACCGGCCCGGTCGTCGAGCTGACCGGGGTGGTCGTCACCCACCCGAACGGCGTCCGCGCCGTCGACGGCGTCGACCTGACCGTCGGGGCCGGCGAGCGGGTCGCGCTCGTCGGCCCGTCGGGGGCGGGGAAGTCGACCCTGCTCGACCTGCTCGTCGGCCGCACCGCCATCGACGGGGCGAGCGTCACCGGCGATGTGCGCGTCCTCGGCGCCGACGCGCGCCACCTGCGGGGGCGGGCCCGGCGCGCCCACGCGCGGCGCATCGGGAGCGTGTGCCAGTCCCACGACCTCGTCGGCCCGCTGCGGGTGGTCCACAACGTCAACGCCGGCCGCCTCGGCCACTGGTCGACGTGGCGGTCGCTCCGCTCGCTCGTCCGCCCCGTCGGCCGGTCGGAGGTCGCCGAGCTGCTCGAACGGGTGGGGCTCGACCCCGGCCTGGCCGATGCCCGGACCGACGAGCTCTCGGGTGGTCAGCGCCAGCGGGTCGCGCTCGCCCGGGTGCTGCGCCAGCGACCCGAGCTGATCGTGGCCGACGAGCCGGTGGCCAGCCTCGACCCGACGCTGAGCGAGCTCGTGCTCGACCTCCTCGCCACACCGTTCGCGCCGGCGAGTGGCTCCCGCGGCGCCACGTCCCACGACACCGCCTGCGAGCACGCCGCCACAGCCGGCGCCTGTGTGGTCAGCCTCCACCAGCCCCACCTGGCCCGGCGGTTCGCCGACCGGGTCGTCGGACTGCGCGACGGCCGAGTGCGCTTCGACGTGACGCCCGGTGAACTGACCGACGCCATGCTCGACGCGCTCTACGAGCGCCCGGACGGCACGAGCGAGGAACGGGAGCCGATCGGGTCGTGACCGCGGTGACCGCCCCGGTGGCGCTCGACGGCCGCCGTCGCGACCGGGCGAGACCGTGGGCGCTCACCGCCCTCGGCGTCCTCGTCGCGTGGGCGTGCTGGCGGGCCACGAGCGGCGTCGACGTCGTCAACACCCGGGGCTGGTCGTCGTTCGCCGAGTTCTGGCGGTCGATCGCGCACCCCGAGACGAACATCGAGTTCCTCCGCCTGACCGCCGAGGCGATGGCGGTCACCGCCGCCTACGCCGTCGTCGGCACCGCGCTCAGCGTCGTGGTCGGCCTGGCCGGCGGGCTCGTCGTCGCCGAGCGGCCGTGGGAGACGGCCGGCGCCTCAGGCGTCGGTCGGCTCGTGCGGCGAGCGGCGCGGCTCGGCGCCCGGATCGCGTTCGTCGTGCCCCGGGGTGTGCACGAGGTGATCTGGGCGCTGCTGTTGATCCAGGTGCTCGGGTTCGACCCCCTGGTCGCCGTGCTGGCCATCGGCCTGCAGTTCGGCGCGGTCACGGCCAAGGTCTACGGCGAGATCCTCGACGACACCGACCCGGCGCCCTACCGGGCACTGCGAGCCGGAGGCGCCCGGCGGCCGGCGGCCGTGGCCTACGGGCTGGTTCCCCTCGCCCGGCCGGCGCTCGTGTCGTACGGCTTCTACCGCCTCGAGTGCGCGGTGCGCTCGGCCGCGGTGCTCGGCATCGTCGGGGCCGGCGGCCTCGGCTTCCAGCTCGACCTGAGCTTCGAGTCGCTGCGCTACGACGAGATCTGGACCCTCGTCGCCGCCCTCATGCTGCTGTCGGGCGTGGCCGACCGGTGGTCGTCGCTGGTGCGCCGCTCGCCGTCGGCCACCGTCGTGCGCCGCTCGTGGCTGGCGCTGGCCGTGGCGGTCCCGGTGGCGTGGTGGTACGTCGGCCTCGACCCGACGTCGCTGTGGTCGGAGCGGACGCGCCGGCTCGCCGTCGATCTCGCCGCCGCCCTGTGGCCGCCCCGCCTCGGCCCCGGCGGGTTCGACGAGCTCCTCTCGGCCACCGTCGACACGCTGGCGCTGTCGGTGCTCGCCACCGCGATCGCGCTCGTCGGCGGGCTCGCGCTCGCGGTGATCGCCGCCCGACCTCCACGACCCGACGCCGCGGCGGGACGGCGACTCGTGTCGTGGGCGGCACGGACGGTGCTCCTGCTCCTGCGGGCCATCCCCGCGCCGATCTGGGCGTTCCTCGTCGTGCTCGTGCTGTTCCCCGGGATCTGGCCCGGCGCGGTCGCGCTCGGGGTGTACAACGCCGGGGTGCTCGGCCGCCTGTTCGCCGAGGTCATCGAGGACCACGACGACCGCGCCCGCCGCCTGCTCGACACCGCCGGGGCGTCGCGCACCGGCCAGCTCCTCTACGCCGTCCTGCCGTCGTGTGCGACGCGGCTCGCCAACCTGGCGCTCTACCGGTGGGAGGTCATCACCCGCGAGACGGTCATCGTCGGGGTCGTCGGCGCCGCCGGCCTCGGCCGTCTCATCCAGGAGCACCTCGTCGCCCGCGACTTCGCCGCCGTGCTCGGCGCCGTCGGTGCGCTCATCGCGCTGACCATGATCATCGACGCCCTGAGCGGCCACCTCCGCCGCGCCTTCGCCTGAACCGCCCCGCACCGGGAGTGAGAGGCGCGGATCACGAACGGGTGCGGTCCGCCGCCGGCGGGGGCCGGCCGGCGGCGGACCAGATCAGGGCGACCCGGGGGTGTTGCCCAGCGGGTCGTCGGGACCCGCCGGCTCGAGCACGAGGAGGTCGCTGAGCGGATGGGTCGCCGTGTCGTGCTCGGGCCCGTACGGCGTCTCCAGTAGCCGGGAGAACACCGAGGCGGGCTGCCACGTGAGCGACTCGAGCTCGAGCGGGTCGAGGCGGACGACGAACCCGAGCGTGCGCGACCGCAGCTCCAGCAGCTCCCCGTTGCGGGTCGCGACCTTGCGGACCTCGATCGACGTGAACTCGTTGCTCACCCGCATCGGTTCGCCCTCGTCGACGTGCTCGGCCATGGCGTCGCTCCCGCTCAGAAGAAGAAGCTGAGGTTGTGGGTGGGCACGCTGGTCACGTCGAGCAGGACCAGCCGGCGGGCGAGGCGCCACCGACCGTCGACCCGGCGCCAGGCGTCGAACCGCTCGCAGCTGAGCAGGTCCTGCGCGGCCCAGTCCCACCGGCTGCGGAACACGAGCACGTTGGATCGCACCGAGAGCTCGTCGTCCCGGTCGGTGGGGCGGACACGCACGTTGGTGATGTGGTGGCGCAGCCGCGACGGGGGCTCCTCGGCCCAGGCGAAGCCGGTCTCGACCCGGTCGACCCGCATCTCGATCGAGGTGCGGTTCTCGTCCATGTGGAAGCTGGTGCCCATGACCCCGGTGACCCGACCGTCGTCGGTCCGCTCCTTCTGGACCCGCACCGGCACCTGGTAGGTGATGTCGTCGGTCAGCAGCGCCGTCCACTCCCGGAGCCGGCCCTCGTCGAGCAGCTCGGCCTCGTCGTGGAGCACGTCCCGCAGCTCGTCGGCGAGCGCGGGGTCGACCCGTGCCGTCGTCAGCCCGCCGTTGCCGTCGGCGGCGGTCGCGATGTCCGTCGTCGCCGTGTCGATGGTCGTGGTGTCGGTCATGACGCGGTCATCATCTCGAGCCAGCGCCGGTAGAAGGCGAGGAGGTTGGTGTCGGTGAAGTTCATCGGGATGGCGACCCCGGGACCGGGCCAGTTCTCGTCGGGCTCGACCTCGGCGCCCATCCCGTAGTTGGCCCGCTGCTGGTGCCCGGTGAACGTGCCGGCGTTGCGGGAGATGTGGGTCCAGATCTCGGTGTCGTCCTGCTCGAACGTGCCGGAGATGCCGAACGAGCGCAGGTAGGACCACGAGGAGAGCTGCTTGAACTCGTCGCTCATGTCCTGCTCGACCGCGAAGTACGAGGAGATCTCGATCCGGCCCGGGCCGAGCGGGTTCCACGTCCGCAGCGTCATCATCGGCACCGACCCCTCGTAGCTCGGGTCGGGGCGGCGGATCGGGTTGTGGATCGACAGGTTCGGGAAGACCGAGCCGAGCATCATGCGGGTCCGGTAGGCGAGGTCGAACTGCTCCCGGGTCGGGAGCGAGGTGCGGGCCCGCTCGATCGCGTCCTCCGGGTACCCCCAGAACGGCGGCAGGTCCATGCCCGGCGGGGCGCCGATGAGCATGGCGCCGTGGCCCTTGCCGGGGATGTGGACCTGCTCGCCGTACATCCCGTAGCGGGCGTCGCGGGGCGCCTGGCCGAGCTCGACCATGGACCGGTGGGTCATGAGCGTGTGGTAGCTGTCGCCGACGAAGTTCTCGCCGGCGATCTTCCAGTCGACGTCGACGACCCAGCGCTGCGGCGGCCCGACGACCTCGAGGCCGGCGGGGCTGCGCATCGTGAGCAGGTCGAGGTACCACCTCATGTCGCCGAGCCACTCGCCGAGCGGCACCTGGTCCGGGTCCTGGCAGGCGAAGATCATGCCGTTGTACGTGTCGAGCTGGGCGACCTCGACGAGCCCGAGCGCACCCTTGTCGAGGTCGTCGCCGTAGGCCTGCTTCTGCACCGGCACGCCGGTCAGGGCTCCGGTGTTGCGGTAGGTCCAGCCGTGGTACGGGCAGCGGAAGTTCGACGCGTTGCCCAGCTCGCTGCGACACACCTGCATGCCCCGGTGGCGGCAGTGGTTGTGCAGGGCCCGGATCTCACCGTCGGAGGACCGCACCACGACGTAGGGGTCGTCGACGATGTGGCGGAGCACGTAGTCGCCGGGCTCGGGGATCTCCGACGTGTGGGCCAGGTAGATCCACGACCGGGCGAAGATCCTGCGCCGCTCGGCGGCGAAGATGCCGGCGTCGTTGAAGATCGCCGCGGGCACCTCCCGCTCGGCCAGCGCCGCCTCCGTCTCCCGGAGGATCGCCTCGGTCGTGTCTCCGCCGGGGCGCTCGGCGACGACGCCCCCGATCCCGACGTGCTGGTCGAGCTGGCTCATGCCGGTCCCTCCCCCGTGGCCCCTGTGGACACCGCCTCGAGGCGGTTCGACAACGACAGTATACCGATGGGATACCGCAGGTCCAGGGCCTGATCGCTCCGGTCGGAGCCGGCCCCACCGACACCGAGGGCTCAGCCCGTCGCGATGAGCGCCGCGCCCGGCACCAGCTCCAGGGACCGCTGGTCGCGCAGGGCATAGCCGAGGTTCCGCGCGGCGAGGCGGGCGTGCTCACGGGTCACCTGCTCGGCCCGGGTGCCCTGGCCCGAGGCGATGGCCTCGAGGATGCAGCGGTGCTGGTACTGGGCCACCGTCAGCACGAGGCCGGCCTCGGGCAGGGCCGACTGGGCCTGGACGAACCCACTCGGCGAGGCGAACGGGTGGGCGTTGGCCCGTTCGATCTGACGCGAGACCACCGGGCTGGCCGAGAGCTGGCGGAGCGTGTCGTGGAAGCGGGTGTTGATCTCGGCGTAGCGGGCGAACGCGTCCTCGTTCAGCGGTTGGGGCCCGGTCAGGACCTCGTCGATCTCGTCCGCCACCGCTTCGAGCGACGCCAGCTCCCGCCGGCTCGGCGACCGCTCGGCCGCCAGGCGGGCGCCGAGCCCCTCGATGGTCCCCCGCACCTCGATGGCGTCGAAGATGTCGTTCTCGGTGAAGCTGCGCACCGCGTAGCCACCCGAGGGGATCGGTTCGAGCAGGCCCTCGCCCTCGAGGCGGACCAGGGCCGTGCGCACCGGCGTGCGCGACGCCCCGATGCGGTTCACGACCGACTGCTCGGAGATCCGCTCGCCCGGCTGGAGCTCGCCGGCGAGGATCAGGTCACGCAACTGCATCTGCGTGCGCACGGTGGTCGTCGGGCTGTCGTCCGCGCTCGGAGCTGCCATGGCCCGGGATGGTAGCGGGCGACGGTATACCGTCGGTGTACCGATGTCGGCGAGGGCTCGCCCCGTGCGCCGTCGCCGTCAGCCCGCGGTCGCCTCGACCCGGGTGACGGCCGGGGTCGGGCCGCGGGGCCCGAACGTCTCGATGATGGCCGACACCCCGGCGTTCGGCGCCCCCGCCACCACGATCTGGAGGGACTCGGGCACGGCCAGCGCCCCGATGAGGTCGCCGGCATCGTCGGCGACCGCGTCCGGGTGGTCGTCGGGCAGGCGCCACCTCGTCTCCCGGGAGACCGAGCTCTTGCCGACCCGCCGCAGGTCGGAGCGGCTGTTGACCGCCTCCTCGTGGACGAACTCGCGGATGTCGGTTCGCGACCACCCGGCCCGGCCGAGCAGCTGCGCGTGCTCCGGCGACAGGACCAGGCACGCGCTCGTGGTCGCGTGGATCAGCGCGCCCGTCCGGGCGACGGAGTCGGCGAGGTCACGCAGCAGCTGCTCGGGCTCGGTCGTGTGCCGGGCCTCGACGTGGAGCACCGAGCGCGACGTGAACGCGGTGACGGTGCTGTCGGTCGGGGCGAAGCCGTGCTCGACGTGGAACGGGGGCCATGGTGAGTCCTCCTCGTTCTCCGCGATGGCGCAGGTGTACTTGGCCGGTGTGCCTTGCGTGGCCTGGTCGAGCTCGTGGGGCCGGATCCCGAACGCGTTGATGCCGACGAGGCGGATGGCCCGCCCGATGGTGGCGTTGGCCCGGAACCCGGAGCCGAACACGTTGCCCCGGCTGTTGAGCCCGATCCGGGCCCGCACGGGGCCGTTGACCAGCAGGCAGGGCGCGGTGCCGGTGGTGCTCTGCCAGATCGCCCGGGTCACGTAGCCCTCCGCGACCAGTGAGTCGAGGGCGGCGAGCACGACCGGGAAGTAGGCGGGCTCGCAGCCGGCCATCGCGGCGTTGATGGCGGCGAGGCGCACGGTGCACGCCCGGTTGAGGTGGGCCATCCCGAGGATGACCTCGTCGGCCGGGCGGTCGGTCGTGGCGAGGAACTCGCCGAGGAGCTCCTCGTCGCACGGCACCACCGGCAGCCCGTCGGTCCAGCCCTGTGCGTAGCAGTGCTCGATCGCCCGACGGGCACGGGCGGCGGCGTCGGGTGCGTCGTCGGCGAACGGGCCCCCGGCGAGGGGGTCGCCGGCCGGGTCACGCCTGGCCGGCGACGTGTCGTCGCGCACGGTGCTCACTGCTCGACCCCCAGGATCTCGATGATGCGGGGCGCCACCTCGTGGGCCAGGGCCCGCAGTTGTGCGGCGGACACGCTGGCCACCGGGTGGGGCACGATCGCGTACTCGTAGCCCGGGAAGCCGTGGTTCTTGGCCATGGCCCGGGCCGACAGCTCGAACGAGGACGTGATGATGGGCACGGCGGGGACGCCGGCCCGTTCGAAGAGGATGCCGTCCGCCAAACTGGCGGCGCTACAGGAGCCTCAATCACCGACCGCGGCGAGTACGAGGTCGCAGTCGGCGGCCACGTCGGCCACCAGCTCCGGCTCGGCCGGCGTCCCGAAGTAGCCCTTGGTGACGAGGCGGTACCCGGCGAGGCCGTGCTCGGCCTTCAGGTGGTCACCCACCTCCCGCAGGAGCACGGCCGCGGTCGGCTTCCCGTTGTCGACCAGCCCGGCCCGCAGGCCGCGCGGGCTCGGCAGCCGCGGTGCCAGTGTCGTGTCGTCGTCCTGGCCGGAGGCGCCGGTCGGATCGAGGATGCTGCGCATGGGTCTCCCTCTCTTCCTGGTCGTGCTCGTCGGCGATGGCCTGAGCGCGTGGCTCAGTGGTCGGCCGGGTAGGTCAGCGCGACATCGCCGACCGTGATGCCGGCGCCGGTGACCTGGTCGGTCAACATCGCCGTCATCAGGTCCTTGGGGATCAGGCACTCGGCACACGCCTCGGGCCCGGCGACGACCTCGGCCTCCAACCGGTCGTCGGAGCCGAGCGCGGCGACGAGGTCGTAGCCGTCGGCCTGCAGCTGCTGGCGCAGCGGCGCCAGGGCCGTGTCGATCGCGGTGGTGTCGGCGCTCATGGCCATTGCCCTCCCTCGACGGCCGTTGCGGTCCGTCGTTCGATGACTGGTGGATGGTGCTGTTCGGGGAGCTGGTCGGGGTTCACCGGCCGACGCCCCGTCACGCGTCGCCGCCGATCGGTCTGGTCACCGCGAGCCCGTAGTCGAGGGACGGGGCGCCGTAGCAGACGAGCGACACGATGCCCGGCCCTCCGGCGGCGACGATCTTGATGTCGCCGACGTCGCGGAACAGCGGCACGACGTCGTCGTCGCCCGCGCCGTCGAGGCCCGGGTAACGGGCCGCTGCGGCGCGCAGGTCGGCGGCGCGACGCCCACAGCGACCGAAGATGGCGCTGCGGAGGTCGTCCTTGCTCCACCCCGCGTCGCCGAGCGCACCCCGGTGGTCGCCACCGACGAGCACGACCGCCTCGGTCGGGCCGGTGAACCCGAAGCTGGTCACGGTGCGCAGCACCTCGGCCATGCGCAGCGCGATGACCTCGGGGTCGTCGGTGACCGCGCCCACGTAGCGGGGCGCCTCGCACGACACGACCGTCACCGCGCTGTCGCCGGGCTCGAAGCCGACCTCGACGTGGTACGGCTCCCAGGGACTGTGCTCCTCGTCCTCGGCGATCGTGTACGTGTACTTGCCGGGATGGCCGAACACGGCACGGTCGGTGAGGCCCGGTTCGGCGCCGCCGAGGTTCATCATCACGAGCCGGATCGCCCGGCCGATCGTCGCGTTGGCGCGGTTGCCCGGTCCGAGCACGTTGCCCCGGGCGTTCATCCCGATCCGCTCGCGCACCGGACCGTTCACGATCAGGAGGGGTGCGTTGCCCTTGGTGCTGGTCGCCAGGTGCTCGAGGTGGAACTCGGGCTGGACCATGGCGTCGAGCGCGGCGAGCACGACCGGCAGGTACTCCGGCAGGCAGCCGGCCAGCACGGCGTTGATGGCCACGTCGCGCACGGTGGCCTCCCGGTACTGGGGCGGCATCAGGCCGACGACGTCGTCGCCGTCGCGGCCCGATGCCTCCACCGCCGCGGCCAGGCTCGCCTCGGTCGGCGGGATGACCGGCAGGCCGTCGGTCATGCCCTCGGCCAGGTACCGCTCGATCAGCGCGACGACCTCGGCGACCCGACCCACGCTCACCCCCCGGCCGCCGGCGCCGGACGCGGACGACTCAGCTCGGGCCGGTGCTCGTTGTAGTTGCCGGCGTCGATGCCACCGTCGACCGGCAGGACCGTGCCGCTCACGTAGGCGGCGTCGTCGGAGAGGTAGAACGCCACCACCGCGGCGAGCTCCTCGGGCTGGCCCTGGCGGCGCATCGGGGCGACCGCGTCGCGGAAGCTGAGGTCGCCCCACGCCCGGCGGGCCATGGCCGACTCGATGAGGCCCGGGCTGACGACGTTGGCGCGGATCCCGTTGCAGCCGTGGCGCACCGCGACGTGACGGGCGACGGCGTGGAGCGCCAGGTTCGACGACTCGTAGGCCAGCGCGAACCCCGGGCTGCGCAGCGCGGTGCCCGACGAGACGAAGACGAACGCGCCCCTCCCCCTCGGCACCATGTGGGCGAGCGCCGCCTGGGCCGTCACCCAGTGGGAGGTGACGTTGATCGAGAAGATCCGGTCCCACTCCTCGACCGTCAGGTCGTCGATCGGGGTGCGACTGCCGATCCCGACGTTGCACACGACCCCGGTCAGCGGGCCGAGCTCGCGCTCGGCGCGCTCGACGGCGGCCCGGCACTGGTCGGGGTCGGCGGCGTCGGCGACGATGGCCAGGCCGTCGGTGGCCAGTGCGTCGACGGTCCCGGCAGCGAGGTCACCGTCGATGTCGGTGACCGCGACCCGGGCGCCCTCGGCGGCGAGCCGCAGCGCCATCGCCCTGCCGTTGCCCATGGCCAGGGTCTCCCCCGGCCGGGGCGGGCCGTCGGCCCCGCCGCCGACGACCAGCACGTTCGCGCCCTCGAAGCGACTCATTCGTCGACCCAGACCTCGGCCCAGCGCCGACCCTGGTAGATCGGGCTCATCTGCACGTTGTGGACTCGGGTGTTGAAGACGAAGTAGTCGTACTTCTGGAGCGGGTGGATGGCCGTCACCAGCTCGGTCTCGAAGTACCGCTGGAGCTCCCGGTAGATCTCGTTGCGCTCGGCGTCGTCGGTCGTCGCCCGGGCCTCGGCGACCATCGAGTTGACCATCTCGTCGTCGACCTGGGTGTAGTTCTCGAGCGACTCGGGATCGAAGTCGCGGAACACCTGGTCGGGCAGGTGGGTGCCACGCAGCGCCTTGGTGATCTCGAACTGGTGGTTGCGGCGCCGGTCGATGCCCGTGCCCGGGTCGATCACCTCGATCTCGGCGTCGATGCCGACCTCGGCGAGGTCCTGGGCGATCCACTGCGCTTCGCGGACGTCCTCCTCGTCGACCCGCTGCACGGTCAGCGTGGTCGAGAACCCGTCCTCCAGGCCGGCCCCGGCGAGCAGCTCCCGCGCGGCCTCCGGATCGTAGGGACGCAGCTCGCGGACCTCGTCCTGTGGGAGCGCGGCGTCGCCGATGTCCTGGCGGATCAGCGAGGTGAGGTTGTAGTCACCCCGGATCGACTCGCCCATGCCGTCCCAGTCGATCGCCATCATCACCGCCCGGCGGACGTCGAGGTCGTCGAACGGCTCGACCGTCGGGTTCATGTAGAAGCTGACGACGGCGCCCTGCGCGGAGACGGCCGAGAGCTCGTCCGACGCGGTGAGCTCGTCGACGACGCTGCTGTCGGTGGTCAGCCCGATGTCGAGGCGGCCGCTGCGCATCGCGGCGGTCATCGCTGCGGTGTCGGTCACGATCGGCATGCGCAGCTCGTCGACGTAGGGCAGCCCGTCGACGAAGTAGTCGGGGTTGCGCTCGAGGACCCACTCGGTGTCGGGCGTGTGCTCGGCGACCATGAACGGCCCCGTCCCGATCGCCTCGGTCGCCAGGTCGAACTCGCCGTCCACGCCCTCGCGGGGCACGATCATGTTGAAGTGGTACGCCAGGTACTCGAGCAGCGGGGCGAACGGCTCGTTGAGGTTGAAGGTCACGGTGTGCTCGTCGACCGCCTCGACGGTGTCGACGGACGCGAACATCCAGGCGTGCAGGCCTTCCTGCTCCTTGAGGCCCATGAAGGTGGCCACCACGTCGTCGGCCACGAACGGGCGGCCGCTCACCGGCGGGATGTCGTGCCACACGACGTCGTCGCGCAGGGCGAAGGTGTAGGTCAGGCCGTCCTCGGAGATCTCCCAGTCCTCCGCCAGGTCGCCGACGACCTCGAGGCCGTCGACGTCGTCGCCGGTCGCGAACTCGACGAGCTTGCTGTAGACGGTGCCCGACGCGATGCGCATCAGGCCCGGGTCGTTGGACTCGAACGGGTGCATCCCGCTCGAGATCTCCGAGTTGGCCTGGAGCACGAGCGTGCCGCCCTGTCGCGGCTCGCCCTCGTCGGCCCCCGCCTCGGTCGTGTCGGCCGCGCCGTCGGTCGCGTCATCGGCGCCGGCCTCATCGGGATCGTCGCCACTGCACGCGGCCAGGGCCGTCAGCGCGATGACGAGGAGGATGGCGCTCAGTCTCTTCCGGTACATCTTCGTCCCCCCAGTGCGGCAGTCCTCGGTGTGCGCGAGCCCGGGTCCCCCGCCGGGCAGGCCGGCACGCCCCGTCTCGACCGACCGGACCGGTTGCCCGCGGATCGAGTGCAATATCGTCGACAATATCATCAACAATTTGTCGTGTCACGGTCGTCACACCTGGTCGCGGCCCTGGTGAAGGCCGCGAACGACCGGCCGCCGCTCAGGCTGAGCCATCCGCTCCCGCCGCCGCTCAGGCGGGGCCATCCGCTCCCGCCGCCGCTCAGGCGGGGCCATCCGCTCCCGCCGCCGCTCAGCCGGGTTCGTCGTCGACCAGCGGGATGACCGGCACCGGCCCCGCCAGGTCCTCGGGCGCGGCGGGCGCGTAGGCGAAGTTCTTCGCCCGGGCGCCGCCGTCGACCACGAAGTCGCACCCCGTGATCAGCCGGGCGTAGTCGGAGCACAGCCAGGCGATGCAGTGCCCGATGTCGGTCGGGGTGCCCGTCGTGCCCATCGGGACCATCGGGCTGCGCTCGCCCGCCCACCGGGTCGGTCGGCGCCACGGCTCCTCGCCGCCGTCGCCCCCCAGGCGACCGCGCCTGCGGTGGAGCGGGCTGAGGTCGCGGCCCTCGGCCTCCATCTGCGCCAGCAGCGCCGGGTTGTCGGGCGTCGGCGCGGTCGGGGTGTAGCCGTTGACCCGGATGCCGTAGGGCGCGAGGTCCATCGCCGCGGCCCGCACGAAGTTGTTCACCCCGCCCTTGTGGAACGCGTAGGCGATCACGCCGGCCGAGCCCGACCACCCGTTCGACGACGACACGCAGACGATCGAGCCGCGGATGGCGCGCTCGCACATCGACCGGGCCACGTGCTTGGTGTTGAGGAACGTGCCCATCGACGACACGGTCACGGCCCGGTGGAAGTTCTCCGCGGTCTCGTCGAGCACGCCCCGTCCGCCGAGGAGCGCGGCGTTGTTGACGAGGATGTCGATGCGGCCCCACTCGTCGAGCACCCGCCGGGTGTACGCCTCGACCTCCGCCTCGTCGGTGACGTCGCCGACCGCGGTCATCGCCGTGCCCCCCGCCCGCTCGATGCGCTCCACGCAGGTCTTCGCGACCTCGGGGTCGACGTCGTTGCACGCGACCCGTGCGCCGTAGCGGGCGAGCGCCAGGGCCACGCCGCTGCCGATGTTGGGGCCGACGCCGGTCACGAGCGCGACGCGTCCCTCCAGTGAGATCTCCACGGGGCGTCCTCCTACCGGGCCGGTCCGGGCCCTGCTTGTCGGTCCTGATCGTGTGCGCCGCCGCTCCCGTTCCGGCACGCCGCGTCATCGGGAGCGGTGCAGGCGGGGGTCGAGGAAGTCGCGCAGCGCGTCGCCGAGCATGTTGAAGGCGAGCACGGCGAGCGAGAGCGTGATCGCCGGCGCCAGCACCATCCACGGTGCGGACTGCACGAAGCGCAGGCCCTCGGCCAGCATCAGCCCCCACGACGGCGTCGGCGGCGGGGTGCCGATGCCGAGGAAGCTGAGCGCCGACTCGGCGATGATCACGCTGGCGAACACGAGACTGGCCATCGTCATCATCGCCGCCACCATGTTCGGCAGCACGTGGCGGGCCATGATCCGTGCCGTGGACGCCCCGGTCGCCCGGGCCGCCTCGATGTAGCCCTCCTCGCGGATGCGCAGCGTCTCGCCGCGGGCGACCCGGTTGAACGACGGCAGCGTGATGACGGTGAGGGCGATGACCGTGTTGCGGATCGAGGGGCCGAGCGAGACCGCGATGAACAGCAGCAGCACGAGCGGCGGCACCGATTGGACCGAGTCCATGACCCGCTGGACGACGACGTCCATGCGCCGGCCGAGGAAGCCCGACACGATCCCGATGACCGTGCCGAGCGCGCAGCTCGTGACCGTCGTCGCCAACCCGATCAGCAGGGACGTGCGCGCGCCGTAGATCACCCGGCTGAGCACGTCACGACCGAGGTCGTCGGTCCCGAGGAGGAACTGTCGGGACGCCGGCTCGCTCATGTTGCGGCGGAACTGCTCGAGCGGGTCGTGGGGCGCGATCAGCGGGGCGAGGATCGCGGCGAGCACGAACACCAGGATCAGGCCGAGGCTCACGGCCCCGAGCGGCTCGGTGCGCACGAAGCGCCGGATGCCGTCCCAGGCGGCGTGGGCCCCCGAGGGCCGCAGCGCGTCGGGATCGGTGGGGTCGGGGCCCGACGCCGGTCGCGACTCCACGACGAGATCGTCGATGGTCATCGGGCCTCTCCTCCGGTGCGGATGCGCGGGTCGATCACGGCGTAGAGGAGGTCGACGATGACGATGACGCTCACGAACAGCCCGGCGTAGAAGACGGTGCAGGCGACGACGACCGGGTAGTCGCGATCGAGCACGGCGTCATAGATCAGCGAGCCCATGCCGGGGATGCCGAACATGCGCTCGAGGATCACGGTGCCGCCGAGGATCGTCCCGATCGACACGCCGATCAGCGTGAGGACCGAGATGACCGAGCTGCGCAGCGCGTGCTTGAACAGCACGACCCGCTCGCGCACTCCCTTCGCCCGGACCGTGCGGATGAAGTCGGCGCCGAGCGCCTCGAGCATCGACGAGCGGGTCATGCGCGACGTGCCGGCCAGCGCGCCCGTGCCGAGGGCGAACGCCGGGATCACGACCTGCTGGGCCCACGAGCCGAAGTCGTCGAACGGGCCCCGGTAGACGAGCGGCGGCGACCACTGGAACCACATCGCCAGCGTCGTCAACAGGAGCAGGCCGACGACGTAGTTGGGCACCGACAGGCCGAGCACGGCCAGGAACCGCAGTGAGTGGTCGAGACCACCACCGCGGCGGACCGCGGACACGATGCCGACCAGCACCCCGCCGATGGCACCGAAGGCGATGGCCATCGCCCCGAGGACCAACGTCGGCGGGACCCGGCGCATGATCATGTCGGTGACCGGCTCGTCGGTCCAGAACGAGTTGCCGAGATCACCCCGGGCCGCGTCACGCACCCAGTCCCACAGCTGGGCGTGGACGGGCGCGTCGAGCCCGAACTCGCCGCGCAGCTCGTCGGCCTCCTCGGTGGTGACCCCGGCGGCGTCCTGCAGCTGCAGGGTGACGACGTCGCCCGGCACCAGGCGCATGACCACGAACACGAACACGGTCACGAGCACGAGCACGATGACGCCGTACGCGAGGCGTCGCAGGGCGTAGCGGATCACGACGCCACCTCTTCGTCGGTGTGGGGCTCGTCGGTTTGAGGCTCGTCGGGGTGGGGCTCGTCGGGCCCGGCGGGGTGGAGGTGGCAGGCGGCGATGCGGCCGACGGCGACCGGGCGCGGCGCCGGATCCTCGTGGCGACAACGCTCGACGGCGTCGGGGCAACGGGGGTGGAACCGGCAACCGCTCGGCGGGTCGAGCGGGCTCGACACCTCACCCCGCAGCACCGGCCGCCCGCAACGGCCGCCGCCCGGGCGCTCGAGCGACGGGATGGCCGCCACCAGCATCCGGGTGTACGGGTGCACCGGATCGCGCAGCACGCGGTCGGCGTCACCGCGCTCGACGATGCGGCCCATGTACATGACGCACAGCTCGTCCGACATGTAGCGGACCACGTTGAGGTCGTGGGCGATGAACAGGTAGCTGAGGCCGAGCTCGGACTGGAGCCGGCGCAGCAGGTTCAGGATCTGGGCCTGGATCGAGGCGTCGAGGGCGGAGACCGCCTCGTCGCAGATGATCAGCTCGGGGTCGGTGGCCAACGCCCGGGCGATCGACACCCGTTGCGCCTGCCCGCCGGAGAACTGGTGCGGGTACTTCCACATGTCGGCCGGGCGCAGCCCGACCCGTTCGAGCAGCTCGGCCACCCGCACCCGCAGGTCCCGGCCCCGGGCCATCCGGTGGACGACCAGCGGCTCACCGATCGCGGCCAGCGCGTTCATCCGGGGGTCGAGCGAGCCGTACGGGTCCTGGAAGACGACCTGCATCCGGCGGCGGAGCCGGGCCATCTCCCGCCGGGTGCACGTCGTGACGTCGACGCCGTCGAACGACACCCGTCCCGAGGACGGTTCGAGCAGGCGCAGGACCAGCCGCGCCGTCGTCGACTTGCCCGACCCGGACTCGCCGACGAGCCCGAGCGTGGCGCCCCGCCGCAGGGAGAACGAGACGCCGTCGACGGCGCGGACCTGCCGGGCGCCCCGGCCGAACAGTCCGCCACCGGCGTCGAAGTACTTGGTGAGCCCCTCGACCTCGAGCAGCGCGGGCGGGGTCGCGTCCGGGTCGTGCACCGCGGTGGCCGTCGCTGGTTCAGCCCGCATCGCGCACCTCCCGGCGGCGCGGTCCCGCGCCGTTGCGTCCGGCCGTGACGTTCTCGACGAACGTGCTCCCCGCGGCGTTGCCGTGGCCGGCGCCGACGGTCACCAACTGGTCGTCCTCCGCCAGCCAGCACCGGCTCTCGCGGCCGGCGGGCAGGCGGAACAGAGGTGGCTCCTCGACGGCGCAGCGCCCGAACGCCGCCGGGCACCGGGGCTGGAACCGGCAACCGGTCGGCATCTGCGTGAGACTCGGCACCGACCCCGCGATGGCCGGCAGGTCGACATCACGAGGGGTCGAGCCCTTGGGGATCGATTCGAGCAGGGCCCTCGTGTACGGGTGCTGCGGGGACGCCAGGACGCGCTCCGCCCGACCCCGCTCGACCACCTGCCCGGCGTAGAGGACGACGACGTCGTCGGCCATCTCCGCGACGACGGCGATGTCATGGGTGATGAACATGACCGCCGTGCCGTACTGGTCCTGGAGCTCGCGGATCAGCTCGAGGATCTGGGCCTCGACGGTGACGTCGAGCGCGGTGGTCGGCTCGTCGGCGATCAGCAGGTCGGGGCCGCTGGCGATGGCCATGGCGATCACGACCCGCTGGCGCTGGCCGCCCGAGAGCTGGTGGGGGTAGGCCCGCACCCGATGGACCGGATCGGGTATCCCGACCTCACCGAGGAGCTCGACCGCTCGCCGACGGGCCTGCGACCGGCTGGCGAGGCCGTGGCTCAGCAGCACCTCGCTGATCTGGTTACCGAGCGTGTACAGCGGGTCGAGCGCCGACATCGGGTTCTGGAACACCATCGACATGCGGTTGCCCCGCAGCTCGCGCAGCTCCTTCTGCGGGGTCCCGACCAGCTCCGAGCCCCGGAAGCGCACCGATCCGGAGGTGATGCGCCCATGATCGAGCAGGCCCATCACCGACAGCGCGGTCACGCTCTTGCCGGAGCCCGACTCTCCGACGAGCGCCACGGTGCGGCCGCGATCGACGCCGAACCCGACACCGGCCAGCGCCTCGACCTCGCCGCGGTCCGACGGGAAGCTGACGTGGAGGTCGGACACCTCCAGCAGCGGGCCGTCGACCGCGTCGTCGTGCCGGCCGACGCCGTCGGCCCCGCCGCTCACGCCCGTCCCCCGATCGCGCCCGCCGGGGCCCCGGCATCGGTTCCGTTCGACACCTGCGCGTCCGCCGGCGTCGGCCCGGACGGGGCCCGCCGCATCGACGTGGACCCGCCGTCGACCGGCAGGACGATGCCGGTGATCGTGCGGGCCTCGTCGCTGGCCAGGAAGACCGCGGCGTTGGCGATGTCCTCGGGCTCGTTGAGCGGGGCGACGCCGGCCCCGGTGGGCAGGGCCTTGCCGCGACGGGCGAACGACGCCCGGATCCGATCGGTGGCGGTACCGCCGGGTGCGATCACGTTGGCCCGGATCCCGTCATCGGCGTACGAGGCGGCCATCGACCGGGTCAGGGCGACGACGCCGCCCTTGGCCGCCGAGTAGCACGACCGGCCCCCGACGATGCCGACGAGCGCAGCGGCCGACGCCGTGTTGACGATGGACCCGCCGCGCCCAGGGCGATCGAGCATGGCCCGAACCGCGAAGCGGGAGACGAGGAAGGTGCCGAACAGGTCGATGCGCATCGTGCGCCACCACTCGTCGACGGCCACCTCGTGGACCGCGCCGTCGTCGTCACTCGATCCGCCCGCGTTGTTGTACGCGATGTCCACGCCGCCGAAGCGGCGCACGGTCTCGGCGACGGCGCGGGCGACCGCGCCCTCGTCGGTCACGTCGCATGCAAGCGCGATGGCCTCGCCGCCGTCGGCCTCGATCAGCTCGACGGTCTCGGCGGCCCGGTCGGCGCCCACGTCGAGCACCGCCACCCCGGCGCCCTCCGCCGCGAACCGTCGGGCACCGACGCGTCCGATGCCGGAGCCGGCACCGGTCACGATCGCCGTCTTCCCCTCGAGCCGCGGTGTCACGCCGGCTCCCCCCACGTTCGTTCCCCCTCAGCTCGTCCGGTCGTTGCTCGTACGGTCGTTGCTCGCCCGATCAGGCCGTGTGGTCACCGGTGACGCCCATCACGAGGCCGGGTCCACCAGGTGGCCGAGGGCGATGGCCCGCACCTGCGGGTACGCCTCCTCGGCGCGGGCGCGCAGGCCCTCGGTGTCGAGCGGACCGAGCGGGTGGGTGACCACGGCGAACCGGTAGTCGGGGGCGCCCCGCATCCGGGCGATCGCCTTCGCGCCGACCTCGAACTGGTCGGTGCAGACCGCAACGGACGGGATGGCGAGCTTCTCCAGGGCGACGGCGTCGTGCACACTGCACGCACTGCACGACCCTCAATCGCCGATGCCGGTCAGGACGAGGCGGGCGCGGGCCCGCATCTCCGCCAGCATCGGATCAGGGGCGGGCACCGACGCCGACACCTTCTCCCAGGTCCGCACGTCGCCGACGCCGTCGCGCTCGCGGAGGAGGTCGGCGATGTAACCGAGGAACACCGCGGCGTTGTGCTTGCCGTTCGACAGCAGCCCGATGGGCACGTCGCGCAACGACGCGAGGCGCGGCGCACCGCCACCCTCGTCGGTGCCGGCGCGGCCCCGGGGGTCGAAGAAGGCCAGATCGTCGTCCATCACCAGATCTCCAGGGGTCGGGAGCGGTCGAGGGGCACGGTCACGGGCCGGCTCGTGGCCGACCAGCCGCGCAGCACGCACGAGAAGCGGCCCGCGTGGCCGCCGGCGGCCACGACCAGCACGTCGGCGGGGTCGTGGGTCGCGATCGAGCCCCGCGCCGCGGAGCGGCTGCCCGCCCGCTCGGCGACGGCGGACGCGACGTCGTGGCGTCCGTAGCCGGCGTCGGCGAGCAGCGTGCGGTGCTCACCGGCCAGCACGACGACGGCGGGCGGCGCCCGGTGCCCGTCGCCGATCCCGACCCCGGTGTTCCCGCCCGTGACCGCCATCGCGTCGGCCAGGCCCGCGACGAGCAGGTCGGGCTCCCCATCGGACACGTCGACGAGCCGCGGGCCCTCGGCGCCGACGAGCGTCACCGCGTCGGTGCCGACGGCCACGCCGCGGTCGGCCGGCAGCGGCGCCCACGGCGAGGCCTCCTCGTCCTCGGCGATGCAGAACGTGTGCTTGCCGGGATGGCCGAGGGTCGCCCGGTCGAGCACGCCGGGCTCCGCCCGACCGACGCGCTGCACGACGAGGCGGACCGCCCGGCCGATCGTGGCGTTCGCCCGCCGGCCGTGGCCGAACAGGTTGTCCCGGGCGTTGAGGTCGATCCGGCGGCACACGGGGCCGTTGACGATCACGAGCGGCGCGCAGCCCTTGGTGCTGCACGCGACGCCGTAGAGCGCGAACGCCGGGTGGGTCAGGCCGCGGGCGGCGGCCGCGACGACGGGCCCGTACTCGGGGCGGCAACCGGCCAGGACCGCGCAGGTGGCGACGTCGGCGGCGGTCAAGGTCGCCTCGGCGGGCGGGATCGTGCCCAGTGACGCGTCGCCGTCGAGCGCCATCGACGCCAGCATCGCCTCGTGGGCCTCGGCGGTGACGGGGACCATCGGGAGCCCGTCGCCGAACGGCGCCGCGAACATCGACTCGATCTCGCGTGCCGCGACCTGCAGCCCTGCGTGGTCGACGAGTGGCTCCGCGACGGCGGGCCCTGCGACATGTGGCTCGACGCGCGTGGTCAAGCGTCCCCTCCCCCCTGGGAATCGGTTGCCGCACGACCGGTTCCGGTGCACGGCGTCGAGCCGCACACTAGCTTCCGGCCTGGCATTGTCAATGATATTGCTGACAATGTGCGCGACAAGTTGGGCTCGGGACGGCACGTCCCGCGGGGAGGGAGACCGGCCGTGACCGCAGACATCATCTGGACGCCACCAGCCGACGTGCTGGAGACCACGGAGATGGGGCGCTACCTGCGCCACCTCAAGGCGACCTCCGGGCTCCGCTTCGCCGACTACGGGGAGCTGTGGCGATGGTCCGTGACCGAGCTCGACGCCTTCTGGTCCTCGATCTGCACGTTCTTCGACGTGCACCTGCACTCGCCCCCGGAGGCGGTGCTCCCGTCGCGGGCCATGCCCGGCACCCGGTGGTTCCCCGGGGCGACGCTCAACTACGCCGAGCACCTGCTGCGCCCGCCGGCCGACCCCGATGCCACCGCGGTCATCGCCCACTCCCAGACCCGCGACCCGAGGTCGCTCACCCACGCCGAGCTGGCCACCCACGTCGCCCGGGCACGGGCGGGGCTGCGACGACTGGGGGTCGGGCCGGGCGACCGGGTCGTCGCCTACCTGCCGAACATCCCCGAGGCCGTCATCGCATTCATCGCCACCGCGAGCCTCGGCGCCATCTGGGCGAGCTGCGCGCCCGAGTTCGGTGTGCGCAGCGTGGTCGACCGCCTCGGTCAACTCGAACCGACGGTGCTCCTCGCGGTGTCCGGCTACACGTTCCGGGACCGCCCGATCGACGTGCGCGACCGGGTCGCCGACATCCGCCGCGCGCTGCCCACGTTGTCGACCGTCGTCGAGTGCCGCAAGCGGGGCATCGACCTCGCCGAGCTCGACCTGTCGCGCCTGCGGGCGATCGGCACGGCCGGTTCACCCCTGCCCGCCGACGGCTACCGGTGGATCTACGACCAGCTCGGTGACGAGCTGCTGCTGATCAACGGCAGCGGCGGCACCGATGTCTGCGGCGGCCTCGTCAGCGGCAACCCGTGGACGCCGGTGTACCTCGGCGAGATCTCGGCGCCGTGCCTCGGCGTCGACGCCAAGGCGTTCGACCCCGAGGGCCGCGAGGTCGTCGACCAGCTCGGCGAGCTGGTCGTCACCGCACCGATGCCGTCGATGCCGGTCGGCCTGTGGGGTGACGACGACGGCGAGCGCCTGCGGGACACCTACTTCTCGACCTACCCGGGCGTGTGGCGCCACGGGGACTGGGTCCGCTTCAGTCCGGGCGGGAGCTGCGTCGTCGCGGGCCGGTCGGACGCCACCCTCAACCGGGGCGGCGTCCGCCTCGGCACCGCCGAGTTCTACCGGGTGATCGAGGCCCTGCCGGAGATCGCGGACAGCCTGGTCGTCCACGTCGAGGAGGACGGCGGGCCGGGCGAGCTCGTCGTGTTCGTCGTGCCGTCGGACGCGGCCGGCGCCGACGCCCGCGACGAGCTCGGGCGACGGGTGCGCGACGCCCTGCGCAAGGAGCTCTCACCCCGCCACGCCCCCGACCGGGTCGAGATCGTCTCCGGCGTGCCCCGGACGCTCACCGGCAAGAAGCTGGAGATGCCGATCAAGCGCATCCTCCAGGGCCATCCGGCCGAGGAGGTCGTCAGCCGGGGGTCGCTGCGCGATCCCGGCGCGCTCGACGACTACCTCGACCTGGCCGCCCGTGGCGGTTGAGCGAGCGCCGACCGGCGACGCCGTGCACCGCTCCGGGGCGGCGATCGGCGACTCAGGCGCCGGGCATCCACGGGACCTGGTTGCGATCCTCGAGCAGGCCGTCGAGCGCGGTGCGGACACCGAACAGGTGGACCCGCATCAGCTGGGCGGCCCGCTCGGGCGGGCCGTCGCACACGGCCTCGATGAGGCCGAGGTGCTCACTGAGGCTGATCGGCAGGTAGCCGGGCTTGAGGACGATGCGCAGGTGGTAACCGACGCACAGGTTCCGCAGGCCGCCGATGAGCCGGTGGGCCACGACGCGCCCGGACAGCGCGTGGATCTCCGAGTGGAGGTCGTCGCTGCGTGCCGAGTACGTGAGCACGTCGCCGGCGGCGACGAGCTCCTGGAGCTCGGCACCGAGCGCGCGGAGCCGCTCGCGGTCGGCTTCGGTGGCGTTGCGGACCGCGCTCTCGGCGCACAGCCCCTCGAGGACACCGCGGGTCTCCATCGCCTCGGCCGCCTCCTCGGGCGAGATCACCCGGACGCGGGCGCCGACGTTGCGCTGGCGCTCGACGAGGTGCTCGGCCTCGAGGCGCACGAGCGCCTCGCGCAACGCGGCACGGGGCAGTCCGAGCTGGGCGGCGAGCTCGGCCTCGACCAACCGCTGCGCGGGCTGGAAGACGCCGCGCAGGATCGCGTCCCGGAGGATGTCGGCGGCATCACGCTCGCGGGGCTCCGCCCCCTCCGCCGTCTTGGCCTGCTCCCGCTGCTCTGTCACGTACCTGCGCTCCGATGGACGAGTCGACGAGCCGGATGCCCACGATAGGTGAGATGAACCACCATCACCGCTCCTGCGGGTGGGTCGCGAGTGGCTCGACGGTGATGTCGAGCCAGTCGAACATCGGCAACGAGGCCAGGGCGTCGTGGAGGTGGGTGGCATCTCGCGCCTCGTACCAGCCGATGGCCGAGCGCGTGCCCGGCACCCGCCAGAGCTTGCGGAGCACGCCCTCGTCCCGCAGCTCCTGTGCCCGGGCCCGCTCGGCGTCGCGCAGCTCCCGGCGCCGTTCCGGCGGCGTGTCGGGCGGCAGGTTGTTGGTGGTCCGGACGAGGAACTCCATGGCGTCTCCCCACACGTCGGGCGGCGGCGCCGCCCGGACACCTCAGGGGGACGTACCCGGGTCGATCGCCAACGATATTGTGCACGATCTCGTTGACTTTCTGCACCATGTGGCCCACGATCGGTGCGGTTCGCCACCATGTGGGGGATCGGGACCGACAGGCCGGCAGGCCGGCAGGCCGGCAGGCCGCCAGGCAGCACGGACGGCCGCGATCCCGACGAGCCGATCCGGGCATCCACGGAGGGGGAAGGCGTGACCCGAGGCCCACGTGACTACGACGACATCCCCGGCACCCTCGTGTTCGACGGGCGGGTCGCGCAGCTCGGCTACGCGCTGAACTCGTTCCTCAAGACGCTCGACCGGCCCGAGTGCCGCGATGCGTTCCGCGAGTCGGAGGCGGCCTACCTCGACCGCTTCGACCTCACCGACGACCAGCGCGCCGCCGTGCTCGCCCGCGACTGGAACCGGCTGCTCGAGCTCGGTGGCAACATCTTCTACATCTGGAAGCTCGCGGTGTTCGACCAGCGCTCGATGCAGTACCTCGGCGGCCAGATGTCGGGCATGACCGAGGAGGAGTTCCGGGCGATGATGGCATCGGGGGGCCGCCGTGCCGGGGGAATCACGTGATCGAGATCGTCGGCGGCGTCGCCACCTCCCACGTGCCGCCCATCGGCGCGGCCATGGACCACGGCAAGACCGACGAGCCGTACTGGCGCCCCCTGTTCGAGGGCTACGGCCCTGCCTGGGAGTGGATGGCCGAGCGGGCGCCCGACGTGGCGATCATCGTCTACAACGACCACGCCAACGCGTTCGCGATGGACGTGATCCCCACCTTCGCCATCGGCACCGCGCCCCGGTTCCCGCCGGCCGACGAGGGGTTCGGCCCCCGCCCGGTGCCGGTCGTCGAGGGCCACCCCGACCTGGCGTGGCACCTCGCCGAGTCGCTCATCCTCGACGAGTTCGACATGACCATGGTCAACGAGATGACGGTCGACCACGGGCTCACGGTCCCGCTGTCGATCATGTTCGGCCAGCCGGAGGCGTGGCCGACCCGCGTCGTGCCGATCATGGTCAACGTCATCCAGTACCCGCCCCCGACCGGCCGACGCTGCCACGCGCTCGGCCAGGCGATCCGCCGGGCCCTCGACACCTACGACGAGGACCTGGACGTCGTGATCTTCGGGACGGGCGGGATGTCGCACCAGCTCCAGGGCGGGCGGGCCGGCCTGATCAACGAGGAGTTCGACCGCCGCTTCCTCGACGAGCTCGGCACCCACCCCGAGCGCCTGGTCGGGCTGTCGCACACCGAGTACATCCGCGAGGTCGGCACCGAGGGCGTCGAGCTGGTCATGTGGTTCGTGATGCGGGGCGCGCTCGACGGCGACGTCCGCGAGGTGCACCGCCACTACCACGTCGCCGCGTCGAACACCGCGACGGGCCTGATCATCTACGAGCCCGCCTGATCACTCGATCCCCTGATCGCGGGTCACGCCCCACCGCGACACCGACGGTCCGACGGATAACCTCCGATCCGGCCCGGCGACGGCCGGGACGAGGCGACCCGGGAGGAAGTCCATGACCGCGACGGCGCCGAGCGAGGGCACCGACGCCACGGGCGTGCGGCCGCAGGACGACCTGTTCGGCCACGTGAACGGCGCGTGGTTCGAGACCGCCGAGATCCCGCCCGACCTGCCCATGACCGGCGGGTTCATCGACCTGCGGCTCGAGGCCGAGGCCACGGTGGGCGACCTGCTCCGTGAGGCGGCGGCCGCCGCGGCGTCGGGTGAGGCCGCCGTGGGCACCGACCGCCAGCGCATCGGCGACCTGTTCGCCAGCTTCATGGACACCGACCGGGTCGAGGCGCTCGGCGCCGACCCGCTCGCCGAGAACCTCGCCGCCATCGCGGCGCTGCCCTCGGTCGCCGGGCTGCCGGCGCTGCTCGGCCGGCTCGAGCGCGAGGGCGTCGGCGGGGTGATCACGAGCTACGTGAACACCGACGACCGCAACTCCGACCGCTACATCGTCAACGTCCTCCAGGGCGGGATCGGCCTGCCCGACGAGTCGTACTACCGGGAGGACGCGTTCGCCGACCAGCGCGCCGCGTACGTCGCCCACGTCGGCAAGATGTTGCGCCTCGCGGGTTGGTCGGCCGACGACGCCGATGACGCCGCGGCCCGGATCATGGCGCTCGAGACGCGACTGGCGTCGGGCCACCTCGACAAGGTCTCGTGCCGCGACGTCGTCGCCACCTACCACCTGACGACGCTCGACGAGCTGCGCGACCTCGCCCCGTCGTTCGACTGGTCGGCGTGGATCGCGGCGATGGGCGGCGACGACTCGGTGCTCGCCGAGGTCATCGTCCGTCAGCCCGACTACCTGCGGGCGCTGTCCGCCGCGCTCGACGAGGTGCCGCTCGAGGACTGGAAGGTGTGGCTCTCGTTCCACGTCGTCTCCGCGGCGGCCGCGTACCTCTCGACGCCGTTCGTCGAGGAGAACTTCGACTTCTACGGCCGCACGCTGACCGGCAGCACCGAGCTGCGGGACCGCTGGAAGCGGGGCGTCGACCTGTGCAACGGACTCGTCGGCGAGGCGGTCGGCCAGGCCTACGTGGCGAAGGTGTTCCCTCCCGACGCCAAGGCCCAGATGCAGGAGCTGGTCGACAACCTGCAGGCGGCGTACCACGACAGCATCAGCCGCCTCGACTGGATGACCTCGGGGACCCAGGAGCGCGCGCTCGAGAAGCTGGCGAAGTTCCGCTCGAAGATCGGCTACCCGGACCGCTGGCGCGACTACTCCGCGCTCGAGATCGTCCGCGACGACCTCGTCGGCAACATCCGCCGGGCGACGGCGTTCGAGACCGACCGCCAGCTCGCGAAGATCGGCGCACCCGTCGATCGCGACGAGTGGTTCATGACCCCGCAGACCGTGAACGCCTACTACAACCCCGGCGCCAACGAGATCTGCTTCCCGGCCGCCATCCTCCAGCCGCCGTTCTTCGACCCCGACGCCGACCCGGCGCTCAACTACGGCGGCATCGGCGCGGTGATCGGCCACGAGATCGGCCACGGGTTCGACGACCAGGGCTCGCAGTACGACGGCGACGGCAACCTCGTGAACTGGTGGACCGACGACGACCGGGCCAGCTTCGGCGAGCGGGCGCAGATGCTCATCGAGCAGTACGACGGCTTCGAGCCCCGGGCGACGCCGGGCCACCACGTGAACGGCGCGCTGACCGTCGGCGAGAACATCGGCGACCTCGGTGGGCTCACGATCGGGTTGCTGGCCTACCGGATCAGCCTCGGCGGGGCCGACGCGCCGGTGGTCGACGGCAAGACGGGCCTCCAGCGCCTGTTCGAGCACTGGGGCCTCATCTGGCGGATCAAGGTCCGCCCGGAGCTGGCGCTGCAGCTGCTGTCGGTCGACCCGCACTCCCCCGCCGAGTTCCGGGCCAACGTGGTGCGCAACCTCGACGAGTTCCACGAGGCCTACGCCACCTCGCCCGGTGACGCGCTGTGGCTCGACCCGGCGGAGCGGGTGCGGATCTGGTGACTGACCCACTCGGCCGCCGCCCGCGACGGGCGGCGGCGGGGCGCGGTCCCACGACCTGGCGCGGCCCGATGACCGGCCCTACGACGTGGCGGTCGGGTCGAGGGCGGCGAGTGCGTCGAGCGCGGCGTCGACGACCTCCGAGCCGCGTCCCCGCGCCGGTGTGGGCCCATCGGCTGCGTCGTCGCGTCGGGTGATGTGCACCGGCGTCTCGCCGTGGAGCTCGCGGTGCGCGTCGAGCAGCGCCGGGCGGTGGGGCTCGTCGACCGGCAGGCCCATGATGATCAGGTCGGCGCCGGCGGCGAGGGCGCAGGTCCGCCCGCACATCGCCGGGCACGAACGCCCCCGACGGGCCGGGCCCGGGCACACGAGGACGGACGCACCCGCCTCCCGCAGCGCGTCCTCACCGTGCCAGCGCCCGCCCGGGGACTCCACCAGTACCCGGGGGCGCCCGGCGCCGGCGGGCCAGACCGGATCGGGCGACACCGCACCCATCAGCAGCCGCAGGGTGCTCCACCCGTCGTGGTCGCACATCACGTAGCCCCGGCTGCGGGCGACGGCCAGCATCCGGCGGTTGGTGGCGAGGATCTCTGCCTCCAGGTTCGGCACGCCCCGCTGTGCGGCGACCTCGAACAGGAGGTCCATCAGGTACGGACCGAGCCAGCCCCGCCAACGCCGCTCGACGGTGATGGCCAGCTCGGCGTCGCCGTCCGGGAGCGGCGCAAAGGTCGCCTCGGCGAGGATCGGCAGGCGGACCGAGGGGTCGTCCCCCTCGACGGCCACGACCCCGAACCCGCCACGGGCGCCGATCGACGCGATCCGCTCGATCGAGGGCCGGGCGAGGACACCGGCGGAGAAGAACCGGCAGTAGCGGTCCTCGGAGTCGAGACGACGGTAGAGATCGTCGAGCCCGTCGACGTCGAGGCCGTCCATGGCCCGGATGGTGACCGATCGGCCTCCGGCGCACGGGATGGTCCGCGGCGCGAAGTCGAGGTCGGCCGATCGGGGCGCGTCGACCGCGGTCGCCGACGGCGAAGGGTCATCGGCCGGGGCCGACGCAACTTCGGTGGTCGGGCGACGACGCTCCGTGGAGGTCATGGTCCTTCCTCTCTCTCCACCCGATCGAACGCCTCGGCGCCGCGGACCGCCAGTGGCGGAGGTCCCGAGCGCCGACGGAAGCCGCAGGCCGCGACCTGGACTTCGGGCTCTGATCGGCGTGCGCTCGCCGTCGTACGATCCGCTCGTGAACAACGCCGACGCCACGCTGCAGCCCGACGAGGTCCGGACGGTGGTGCGCGAGTCCCTGGCGCGCATCGCCCCCGACGCCGAGTTCGACGCGCTCGACGATGACGCCGATCTGGCGTGGGAGCTCCGGCTCGACTCGATGGCCGTGCTCGACCTCCTCACCGCGGTCGCCGAACGGACCGGTGTCGAGGTCCCGGCGCGCGACCTGCCGCAGGTCGCGACGATCGAGGGCTGGGTCCACTACCTCACCGACGCCGCGGTGGCGCCCGACGGGCCGTCCTCCGGCGGGACCGCCGCCTGAGCAGCCGCCTCGCCACGAGGTCGATCCCGAGGCGCGGGTCCGCCGGCGCCGATGGGCGCCGGCGGTCGACGTGTCACGCGCCGTTGCCGAGACGCACGAGCGCGTCGCCGACGAGACGGCGGGCCTCGTCGGCGATGTCGCGCACGCCGTCGTGCTCGACCAGCTTGGCCAT
>JAXHUH010000159.1:0-8361 GCA_034211175.1 Actinomycetota bacterium | reverse complement strand
GTGGAGGATGACGTGGTAGTCGCTGCGGCGGGCGAAGTGGGTCGCCTCGTCGAGCAGGCGCCCGGCGGCGCGCAGGTCGCCCTGGCACACGGCGACCGCGGCCTGGACGGCGCGGGCGAGGCCCGCGTCGCCCAGGAGCCTTCGCCCCGCGGCCAGCGCGGACGCCTCCGAGGCGAGGCGCGCCGCGGCGGCGAGGTCCCCGGCCAGCAGGGCGGCGAGCCCGGCGCGCGTCGTGGCCCAGCAGTCGATGAGCCAGTCCGCCGGTGCCGCGAGGCGGCGGACCAGCCGATAGGTGGCCCGCGCCCGGTGTGGCTCCATCGCGGTGAGCTCGGCCAGGCCCCGGGCGATGAGCGCCCGCCCGAGCAGGCGGGCGTCGTCCATCGGGCGGGACTCGCCGACGGCGCGGTCGGCGAACGCCAGCGCCTCGTGGGTGTGGGCGGCGTGTGCGTGGACCTCCGAGAGGAGGTCCAGGGCGAGGCAGCGGGTCCTTCGGTCGCCGTGCTCGTCCGCCAGGCGGGTGAGCCGCGCCACGTCGAGACGGTTCGGGGCCACGACCGACGCCGGATCGTTGGTCATCCGGATCCTGGCGAGCTGGAGGACCGCATCGTCCCGGAGCGCGCTGCCCCGGAGCGCGTTGTCCCGGAGCGCGTTGTCCCGGAGCGCGTTGTCGCTCGTGCCGTCCTCGACGGTGGCGTCGTCGCCGATCAGCTCCTCGAACCGCTCCACGGCCCGGCCGAGGTCGGCGTTCCAGTGGTGGACCGTGCCCGCCAGGCTCAACAGCTCCGGCCGCAACGGATCACCGGGTGCGCACAGCCCGAGCGCGGCCTCGGCGAACGACGCGGCGTTCGGCCAGTCGTGGTGTCGCATCGCCGTGCGGCCCGCCCGTTCGGCCGCGTGGAGCCGATCGCTCGCCGCCACCAGGTCCGCCGCGGCGAGGAGATGGCGGGCCCGGCGCATCTCGAGCGCGGGCGCAGGGGGCGAGCGGTCGCGAGCGCGGGCGTCGAGGTGCGCCGCGAGGTCGGCGTGCAGCTGTACCGCCCGCCTTTGGTCGATCGCCGAGACGACCACGTTGGCCACCGCGACGTCGGCCACGGTCCAGGTGTCCCGGGCTGCGGCGCGGAGCACGCCGCGGCCGGTCAGGTCCTCGCACACCGGTGCGAGCTCGGCGGCGTCGCGACCGAGGACGTCCACGAGCAGCTCGAGCCCGACGGGCTCCACCGCGAGGGCGGCGACCTCCGCCACGTCGATCGCCGACGCCGCCAGGTCGGCGGTCCGGGCCCGGGCGGTGGTCACCGCCAGCTCGGCGAAGTCCCCGTCGAACGCGGCCGCGGCACCCGGCCGCCGCCGCTCCTGCTCGACGAGCAGCGCCACCTGCCCGGCGATCCCGCCCGAACGCCGGGCGATCGGGAGCACGACGCCGAGGGGATCGGGGACGACCCCGGCCCGCACGCACAGGTCGGCGATGTGGGACTCGTCGAGGTGGGCGAGCTCGGTCGAGTACCAGGACCGGAGGCTGCGCATGGTCCGGTAGTGGCCGGCGATGTCCGGGGCGAGCGGCTTCGCCGCGGTCAGGACGATCATCAGGCCGTGCCGGGTGCTCTCGTGCTCGGCGCCGAGTGCGACGACGAGGCGCTCGACGACGTCGATGTCGGCCGGCGGCCGTCGGTCGACGTCGTCGATGAGGACGGCACGCGGACGTCGCTGGTCCCGCAGGTGCTCCACGGCCCGGTCCACGACGTCGCCGAGGTCGGGAGGCACATCCGCGCCGACACCGTCGGTGGTCTCCGTACCGGCCCCCGGTGCGATCGCCGCAACGACGTCGGCGGTCCGGGCGTCGGCCGTCCGGACGTCCTCGGCGCCGCCACCGCGGCCGTCGATCGGTGGCAACCGGGTGTCGGGCGTGCTGATCAGCTCGACGTCGATGCCCGAGCGGCGCGCACGCTCGAAGAGCTCGTGGAGGACGGCCGTCCTCCCGCTTCCCCGCTCCCCGTTGACGGCGAGCACCCGAACGGCGCCGCGTCGGATCGCGCCGAGGTGCTCGTCGGCGATCATCATCACGTTCCTGCGTGCGACCAGCACCTGCGGTCCTCCCGTCGGTCGTGCCTCCCGGGGCCCGGCCGCTCAGGCGAGGTGCGCCGGCGGTGCACCGCCGCCGAGGGCGGGTGGTGCGAGCTCGCCGAGGACCTCGGCGGTGTGCTCGCCGAGCGCGGGGACCGGGCGGGCGACGACGTCGCGCTCACCGAACCCGGCGGGTGCGGCGATCGACTCATCGCCGCCGGCCATCGTGACGATCGCCCCGGCCGACCGGGCCTGGGGATCGGCGACCGCTTCGGCCAACGACTGGACGGGGGCCCGCCACACGTCGTGGGCGGCGAAGACGTCGGCCCACTCGTCGCGGGTGTGCTGCGCGAACGCGGCGTCGAGCTCGGTGATGAACGCGCCGGCGTTGAGGCGGCGGTCGCGGGCGGTGGTGAACCGCTCGTCGTCGGCCAGGTCCTCCCGATCGATCGCCCGCAGCAGGCCGGGGAGGTGGCGGTCGGCCTCCAGGCCGAGCAGCCAGAACCAGCGACCGTCCTTCGAGCGGTAGCAGTTCACCAGCGGCGTCGACGCAACAGCCCGGTCCTCGGGCGCCGCGGCCTTGCCGAACCGCTGCTGGATGGCGAGCTCCCAGCCGGTCACGTACATCCCGGCCCGCAGCAGCGACGTCTCGACCAGGCCGCCGCGCCCGGTGCGCTCGCGGCGCAGGAGCGCGGCGAGGACGGCGCCGACCGCGGCGAGCCCGGTGACGTGGTCGCCCTTGCCGCTGCGCAGCGCCGGCGGTGGCTCGTCGCCCATCGTCATCGTCGACGCCAGTCCGGTCCGGGCGTAGAAGGCGCCGACGTCGTAACCGGCCCGGTTGCGGTCGGGGCCGTCGAGGCCGAACCCGGTGACGCTGGCGTACACGAGCCGCGGGTGGCGTTCGAGGACGTCGGTGTGGGCGAGGCCGAGGCGCTCGAGGGCGTCGACCCGCAGGTTGGTGAGCAGCACGTCGGCCGTGGCGAGGAGGCGTTCCAGGGTGTCGCGGCCGTCCGGGTCACGGAGGTCGATCACGACGCTGCGCTTGCCCCGGTTGTCGAGATCGAACGGCGGGTTCCGGGTCTCGGTCGCCCCGGCGGACAGGGCGAACACCTGCCGCATCGGGTCGCCCGACGGGGGCTCGACCTTGATCACGTCGGCACCCCAGTCGCTGAGCACGCCGCCGGCGGCCGGCCCGGCCACCCACACGCCGAGCTCCACGACCCGGTACCCCTCCAGCGGTGCGTCGTCCCCGGTCACGACGCCGAGTCTTGCGCAGCCCGGGACGAGCTGCCCGTGGCGTCGCCGGTCCGGGCGCTCGCTGGACAGCGAGGGCAGCATCGGCCACGGTGGCTCCATGGGTGCGGACGAGGCAACGGGTACGGCGACGTCGGCGACGGAGCCCGGTTGCCCGGCCTGCGGTGTGGTCGTGGCTGCGTCCGATGACTGCATCGTCGTCGGCGACCGGGTGATCCACGCCACGTGCGGTGAGGCCGAGCGCACGCCGCGGCACCGGCGCCGGCCGGTGTGGTCCCGCTGGCTCGGATGGGCGCAGGCCCAGGCCGGGACCGCCGGTCCGGGCGCCTGATCGGACTCGGTCCGGTCGTTCCCGGGCCTTGGGCTCGGCCCGCAACCGTTCGTGGCCTGCGGGCGGTCAGCCGCCGTCGGCGTGGGACCGCAGCACCTCGGCGGTGTGGGCGTCGGCGGGGTAGAAGGACTCGATCGACAGCTCGGCCAGGGTGATGTCGACCGCGGTGCCGAACGTGGCGATGGTCGAGAAGAACCGGAGCACGCCCTCGCCGGACCCGGGGTCGCTGCCGGTGCGCAGCTCCAGGGGCACGTAGAGCATCGCCGCGGGGTCGGTCATGGCGGCCGGCACCGGGTCGATGCCCGGGTAGTCGGCGACCTCGGCCCGCAGCGCCTCGAGCGCCGGGTCGGCGGTGAGCAGCGCCTGGCGGTGGAGGCGGGTCAGCAGGTGGGAGCCCCACTCGGCGAGGTTGGCGATCCTCGGTGCCATGCCGTCGGGGTGGAGGCTCACCCGCAGCACGTTGACGGGCGGCTCGAGCAGCGCCGGGTCGACCCCCGCGGTGAGGACCTCGAGCGCCGTCCGGTTGGCGGTCACGAGGTCCCAGGTCCGGTCGACGACGACGGCCGGATACGGGTCGTGGGCGGCGAGCAGCTCGTCGAGGGCGGCGCGCACGGGTTCCATGGCCCGGTCCTCCAGCGGGGTCTCGGCGTACACCGGTGCGTAGCCGGCGGCGAGCAGCAGGTCGTTGCGGTCGCGCAGCGGCACGTCGAGGTGCTCGGCGAGGTGGATGACCAGCTCGCGGCTCGGCTTGGAGCGGCCGGTCTCGACGAAGCTGAGGTGGCGGGCGGAGACCTCGGCCTCGACGGACAGGTCGAGCTGGCTCATCCGGCGGCGCTGGCGCCACGCCCGCAGGAGGTGGCCGATGCCGGGGGAGGGGGTGAGGACGCTCACGGGCCCGACCCTACGACGGGCGGCGACGGCGGTCGCTTACCTGCGAGGTCATGATCGTGCGTCACCCGTCGCCTACCCGCGGCCGGCGCGGTCGCGTCACGACGCCGTCGGGGGCGCGCCCCACTCGGCCCGCGCGCGTGGCAATCTGGCGAAAGCTGGTGTGCTCCGTGCCCGTCGGGGGCCTTTTGCTCGCGGGCCCGCATCGGGCGAGAGGCGCGCCGTTACGCTCGGATCGTGCTCCGGACCGAAGACGATCCCGCCGTCGTGGTGCTCGGAGACGACGTCCTCCTCCACGAACGGGACGGCGACGGCACCGACGGCGACGAGCGCACCGCGGTCGTCGCGCTGGAGAAGCGCCGCCCGCCGGTCGGGGTGCTCCTGGCCCTCGCGGCTGGCCTGCTGGCGCTCATCGCGTTCGACTCGGTCGGCACCGAGGACGAGGCCCCACCGGAGTCGACGATCACGTCGACCACCGTCGTGCCGGCGCCGACGCCGGCGTCGAGCATGGACGGCTTCGACGCCGAGATCCGCCTGCTCGTGTCGGCCGACGGCGAGCCCGCCCAGCTGATGCAGTGGTCGGCGGGGAGCCACCGGCCGGACGCGTCGATGCTGGTCGAGCTCGAGGACCCGTCGTTCGACCGGTCGGGGCGCTACGTCGCCGGCCTGGCCGACTCCTCGGCGAACCGGGGGTCGGTGCTGTGGGTCGGGCCGGTCGGCGGTGAGCTGGAGCCGGTGGCCACCCGCGTCGGCAGCTTCGCGTGGCACGACCGCTCGACGGGACGGATCGCGTGGACCGAGATCGACGCCGACGAGACCATGAGCCTCTACACGAGCGACATCAGCGAGGCCGACCGGTTCCGCCTGGTGAGCGAGATCGAGCCGGGCCGACTCCGCCGGTACGGCCCGTGGGGCTTCGCCATGTCGGTCCCGGGCGACGCCTACCGCACGGCGATGCTGAACCTGCTCGGCGACCCCGTCGACCTGGTCGACGGCTACCCGGTGGGCACCGACCGCTCCGGTGAGATCGTGTTCTCCGGCGGCATGGTGTCGCGGACCTACGGCTACCGCTCGCTGTGGTTCGCCGACGGCACCCGCATGGTGCGCCTGCGCGACCTCGAGCCCGGCGACGCCGCCTACGAGCTGCGGGCCGCGCCCGGCGGTGACCACCTCAGCGTGCAGGTCAACCACGGCGGTCTGTTCGTGGGGGTCGAGTCCTCGACCGTGCTGGTCCTCGACGACGACGGCCAGGTCGTCCACACCGAGGGCACGCTCGAGCGACCGACCGGCGTGCAGTGGAGCCCCGACGGTCGCCACCTCGTGCTCGTCGGCCCGAGCGACGACGGGGCCGAGGTCGTCCTCGTCGAGGTCGCCACCGGCCGCACTGCCGAGCTGCGGGTGCCGGGTGTGCCGCCGGGCGCCGACCTGAGCGTCACCGACCTCTCCGTCGTCGACGGCTCGTCCGGTTCCTGACCTCGCCGTGACGCCCGACCGCGCCTGACCGGGCGGGACGGCCGGTGCGCGCCGGTACATTCCCCCTGGTGCGGATCCCGGGCCCGCTCTCGGACCACGTCGACCGGATCGACCTCGCGATCGTGGCGGCCGCGGCTCTGCCGTGGCTGTGGTTCGCGGTGCGCGACGTCTGGTGGGTGTTCGAGATCGTCGCCATCGGCATGCCGCTGGTCGTCGGTGTCGGCCTCGTGTGGATCGCCGCGGTCGCCGCGATGAGCCGTCGGCTCGCCGGCACCGTGCCGGCCGCCTCGCTGCTGCTGTTCGGCGTGGCGACGGTCGTGCTGCCGTGGGCGCCCGACACGACGGCGGTCCCGGTGGCGCCGTACCGGTTCATCACCGCCAACGTCGCGTCACCCCAGGCGGACGAGGACGCCACGGCCATCGCCGACGGGCTCGTGGCGCAGGACCCCGACGTGGTGGTCGTGCCCGAGCTGTCCCGGGCCATGCACCGCGAGCTCGTCGGGCGGTTCGACACGTACGCGAAGACGTGGCCCGACGACATCTCCGGCAACCTCCCGTTCCCGGCCGTCGGGGTCTACGCCGACGTGCCGGTCGAGCTCGTCGAGAACACCGGCGACGTCCTGTCGGGCATGCGGGTGCGCGTCGGCGAGGGCGACCGGGCCGTGATGCTGTACGCCCTCCACCTGCCGAAGGCATCGCCGTCGGCGTCGGGCCCGTCGTACACGACCACCTTCGGCGGCCACCTCGGCGACGTGCGACGCACGCTGGCGCTGATCGAGGCGGAGGACCTGCCGGTGGTCGTCGCCGGCGACCTCAACAGCCCCGACCGCAGCGAGGCCTACCGCACGCTGGCCGACCAGCTCCACGACGCCGCCCGGACCTCGTGGGCCGGCCCCACGTCGGTGAAGTCGTCGGCCGTGTGGCGCTCGCTGCTCCTGCGCATCGACCACGTGATGCACACGAACGACCTGTGCTCGGCCGGTGCCTCACGCTTCGAGATCCCGACGTCGGACCATCGGGGCATCGGCGTCGACATCGGGCGGTGCCCGACGGCCTGACCGCGCCACCACCGCGTGCTGCGCCGGCCCGGACCGCGACGCCGCGGGCAGATGGTGGCCGGCGGCGTCAGGAACCGACCCAGAGGCCGGCCTCGGTGAGCACGTCACGCAGCAGCGTCGGGCTGCCCGTGTTGATCCCGTCGACGCCGAGCCCGATCAGGTGGGCCATGTCGGCGGGATCGTCGATGGTCCACGGCAGGACCCGGAGCCCGGCCTTGTGGGCCGAGCGCACGAACCGCTCGGTGACGACCGTGACCGTGAACGGGCCGAGCTCCTGGCGCAGCGGCGGGTGCATCACGTCGGCGCCGGAGCCGGGCCCGAGCCCGGCGAGGCCGGCCAACCAGCGCAGCCCGGTACCGACCCGGCCGACCGACTGCGCCGCGTCCGGGATCGCCCGCCGCAGCCGGGCGGTGGTGCGGTCGCTGAACGCGGCGACGCACACCCGCGACGCCGCCGACGTCGAGCGGAGGACCTCGGCGAGCGGGTCGACGGCGCGCAGCGTCTTGATCTCGATGAGGAACCGGTGCTCGTCCCAGCGGTCGAGGAGCTCGTCCAGGCGGAGGATGGGAGCCCGCTCGGCGCCGAGCTCGACCTCGGACAGCTCCTTCCAGGTGAGGTCCGCGATCCGCTCCGGCCGCCCGGTGAGGCGCCGCAGGTCCTCGTCGTGGAACGCGACCACCACGCCGTCGGCGCTGACCCGCACGTCGACGTCGAGGTAGCGGTACCCGAGCGCCACCGCGTGGGCGAAGGCGTCGAGCGTGTTCTCGAGTCGCTCGGTGGTGCCGCCCTGGTGGGCGATCGGGATCGGCGTCGGGTGGTCGAAGAACGGATGCGTCGGCCGGTCGCTCACGGTGGGCTCGCCCCTCGGTCGTCGGAGCGGGGATGGCTCCGAAGCGTACCGAACGGAGTTCACGGCGTGGTGGTTCGATCGCGGCTGGTGGCGCGGCGAACTGCGTCACTCGACGCTTCACGCCGATGCTTCGGAGGTAGCGTCGGAGCCCAGCGGTGTCGCAGGCACGTCGCCCCGGCGGAACGGACGTTCGGAGGGGCGGCGGGCGGAGCCGCAGCAGCCGCACGACCTCCGCCCCGCCACGCCCGTCACCCCCGCCCGAGACCGGACCGCCCGTCAACCGCACCGTCAGGGAGCCCGCCCCGGTGGACGCCGTCGCCGACCAGACCGAGATCGACCCCGACACCGACGCCGAGGCGGCGGCCGACGCCGCAGCCGGGCGGTCGCGTCGCCTGTCCGGCCCGTGGCGCATCGCCCTGGCCGCGTCGGTCGGGGTGGTCGTGGTCGCC
>JAXHUH010000158.1:0-3567 GCA_034211175.1 Actinomycetota bacterium | reverse complement strand
ATCAGCCCCGACTGCTCGATCGGGGTGACGCTGAGCCGCTTGAGGCCGCGGTCCGCCCCCACGAAGTCGGCGACGAAGTCCGACGCCGGTGAGCCGAGGATCCGGTCGGGTGTGTCGTACTGGGCGAGCACGCCACCCTGGGCGAGGATGGCGATGCGATCGCCCATCCTCACCGCCTCCTCGATGTCGTGGGTGACGAACACGATGGTCTTGCGCAGGTCGGCCTGGAGGCGGAGGAACTCGTCCTGGAGCCGCTCGCGGGTGATCGGGTCGATGGCGCCGAACGGCTCGTCCATCAGCAGCACCGGCGGGTCCACGCACAGCGCCCGGGCGACACCCACGCGCTGCTGCTGACCGCCGGAGAGCTGGTGGGGGTAGCGGTCGCGAAACTCGGACGGCTCGAGTCCGACGACCGCGAGCAGCTCGTCGACGCGGGGCTCGATGCGGGACTTGTCCCACCCGAGGAGGCGGGCGACGGTACCGACGTTGCCGGCCACCGTCTGGTGGGGGAACAGGCCGATCTGCTGGATCACGTAGCCGATGCGGCGCCGCAGCTCGACCGGGTCGGCGGCGAGCACGTCGTCACCGGCAACCGTGATCCGCCCGCCCGACGGCTCGACGAGGCGGTTGATCATCTTCATGGTCGTCGTCTTGCCACAGCCGCTGGGGCCCACGAGCACGGCGATCTCGCCCTCGGCGATCTCGAGGCTCAGGTCGGCGACGGCGAGCGTGCCATCCGGCCACCGCTTGGTGACGTTGTCGAGTGTGATCACGTTGTTCGTCGTTCCCGCCCGGGCGTCATCGGCGTGCCGCCGCCCTGGCCGTGAGGTGAGGGCGAGGCTACCCTCACCGCGCCAACCCGTCGACGAGGGCCGTGTGCCGTTCGATGATGACACCCTCCCTCCCCGCTCCGGGCGCGAGGTTCCAGCTCACCCCGCGCGACCGCGACGCGTGGATCGACTGGAACTGGGTCCGCGACAGCACCGACGAGATCTGGGACTCGCTGCTGAGTCACCTGATCCTCACCGGGTTGTCCCTGCTCATCGGCATGATCATCGCCCTTCCGCTCGCCGTGCTGGCCAGCCGGCACCGCCGCTTCTACCCACCCCTGCTCGGGTTCACCGGTGCGCTGTACACGATCCCGTCGCTGGCGCTGTTCGCGCTGCTCATCCCGTACACGGGCCTGAGCCGCACGTCCGCGCTGATCCCGCTCACCAGCTACACGCTGCTGATCCTGGTGCGGAACACCGTCGCGGGCCTCGACGCGGTGCCGCCGTCGGTCCGGGAGGCGGCCGAGGGGATGGGCTACTCGCCGTTCGCGTCGCTCCTGCGGGTCGAGCTGCCGCTCGCGGTCCCGACGATCGTCGCCGGGATCCGCATCGCCACCGTCACCGTCATCGGCCTGGTCACGGTCACCGCCCTCATCGGCCAGGACAACCTCGGCCAGCTGATGCTCGACGGGCTCAGCCGCGACTTCCGCTCCCCGCTCACCGTGGGGATCGTGCTCTCGCTCGCGCTCGCGGTCGTCGCCGACCTCGTCCTCGCCGGCGTCGCCCGCCTGGCCACGCCGTGGCGCCGGGACCTCCGATGAGGCGCGACCCCTCGATGCGCCGGGACCCCGGGACGAGGCGGGAGCTGCCATGAGCTTCCTCGCCGACGTCATCGCCTGGTTCGCCGACGGTGAGAACTGGACGGGCCCGTTCGGGATCCCGGCGCGCATGTGGGAGCACCTGCGCTACTCGCTCGCCGCCGTGGTCACCGCCACCGCCATCGCCCTGCCGCTCGGGCTGCTGCTCGGCCACCTGCGCCGGTTCGGGACGCTGGCCGTGAACGTGGCCAACATCGGTCGCGCCCTGCCCTCGCTGGCCATCCTGATCCTGGCCGTGCTGGTGTTCTCGATCCGCGAGCTGCCCTTCGCCGGGCCGATCCCGACCTACATCGCGCTCGTGCTGCTCGGCCTGCCGCCGATCCTGCTCAACGCGTACACGGGCATGGCCGAGGTCGACGACCACCTGCGCGAGGCCGCCGCCGGGATGGGCATGACCGGCTGGCAGCAGGCCACCGGTGCGGAGCTGCCCAACGCGCTCCCCCTCGTGCTCGCCGGCGTGCGCACGTCCGCGGTGCAGATCGTCGCCACGGCCACGCTGGCCGCTGCGGTCGGTGCCGGCGGCCTGGGGCGCTACATCATCGACGGCATCGCCGTGCAGGACAACGTGCGGGTGTTCGCCGGCGCGGTGCTGGCCGCGGTGCTCGCCGCGGCCACCGAGCTCGTGTTCTCGATCCTCGAGCGGGTCACGGTGTCACCGGGCGTCCGACGGGTCGTCGAACGCAGGGCGCGGCCGGCCGACGAGGGCGACCCCGACCAGGCCGCGCTCCCTTCGTCGCCGATCTGAGCAACGATCGTCGGGTTCGCCAAACCAGGGGAAGCACCCATGAAGTCCACGACGCGCCTGCTCTTGGCCCTGCTCGCCGTGTTGTCGCTCCTCGCCGCGAGCTGCGGCGATGACGACGACGAAGCCATCGACACGTCCGAGACCACCGAGGCCGGCGACGACTCGACGACCACCGCCGGTGACGACACCGGCGACGAGGACGAGGCAGACGCCGGCGACGAGGACAGCGATGCCGACGAGCGCCCGCCGGCGGACGG
Organism: Actinomycetota bacterium; assembly: GCA_034211175.1. Classification (GTDB taxonomy): domain Bacteria; phylum Actinomycetota; class Acidimicrobiia; order Acidimicrobiales; family CAIXPF01; genus JAXHUH01. Next base: position 917 of record JAXHUH010000158.1, on the reverse strand, counting down.
CGGCGCCGTGTTCGACTTCGTGCCGCTCGACGTCGGTGGCCAGATCACCAAGGAGGCGCTGTCCTCCGGCGAGATCGACGTCGCCCTGCTGTTCACCTCCGACGCCGACATCGCGGTCAACGAGTGGGTCCTGCTGGAGGACGACCAGAACCTCCAGACCATCGAGAACCTGCTGCCGGCCATCCGCGACGAGGTCCTGACGCCGGAGATCGAGGCCGCGCTCAACGAGGTCTCGTCGACGCTCACCACCGAGGAGCTGACCGAGCTGAACCGCCAGGTCACCGTCGACGCGCTCGATCCCGACGCGGTCGCCGGCGAGTGGCTGTCGACCAACGGCCTCGTCCCCTACGAAGGTGACGCGGTCGATGCCAGCCTGACGATCGGCTCGACCAACTTCTTCGAGCAGGAGATCGTCGCCGAGCTCTACGCCCAGGTCCTCGAGTCGGCCGGTGCGTCGGTCGATCGCCAGTTCCAGCTCGGCGCCCGCGAGATCGTCGCCCCCGCGCTCGAGTCGGGTGAGATCGACCTCTACCCCGAGTACGTCGGCACCTATGCCACGTTCCTCGGTGCCGAGGAGGTCCCGACCGACCCGGCCGAGGCCGTGGCGCTGCTCAACGACGAGCTGCTCCCCGAGGGTGTCACCGCGCTCGAGGCGTCGGCGGCCCAGAACCAGAACGGCCTCGTCGTCACCCAGGAGACGGCCGACGAGTACGGGCTGAGCACGACCTCGGACCTCGCCTCGGTCACCGACACGCTCACACTCGGCGGCCCGCCCGAGTGCCCCGACCGCCCGTTCTGCATCCCGGGCTTCGAAGAGGTCTACGGGATCAGCTTCAACATCTGATCCGGGGCCGGGCGCTCCGGCGTGAACCGGAAGCGCCGCACCGACCGCCGTGGGGGGAGGTACGGCGGTCGGT
>JAXHUH010000157.1:0-4794 GCA_034211175.1 Actinomycetota bacterium | reverse complement strand
TCGGTGGGCCCCAGCCCTCGTCGGTGGCCCGTACCTCGTCCTCGAGCGGGGGATGACCCCAGGCAGGGTTGTCGGGGGAGAAGCGCTCGTGGAGCCCGGCCGTCTCCGCGTAGACCTCGGGCTCATCGGGGCGGCGGACGACGACGTGGCCGAGCGACGCCATCCACCCGCCGGGCCGGACGATCTCATGGGCGCGGCGCCAGCCGACCGCCGGGTCGACCCAGTGCCACGAGGACGCCGCCACCAGCAGGTCGAAGCGCCGTCCGCCGTCGTCCCAGGCCTCGAACGTCGACGCCTCGACCGTGGCGTCCGGGAACGACGCCAGCCGCCGGCGGGCCAGGTCGGCGAGATCGGCGCCCGGCTCGACCGCGGTCACCCGCCAGTCGAGGCCGGCCAACGAGCGCGTCGCCTGCCCCGTCCCGCAGCCCACCTCGAGCACCGACGAGCCACCGCCGAAGCCCGTCAGCGCCGCGAGGTCGACGAAGAGGTCGTCCGGGTACGTCGGCCGCATCCGGTCGTAGAGCTCGGCGACGTCGTCGAACACCCGACCGGTGCGGCGCCGATCGGCGTCGGTCATCGCCCCGAGCTTGTCGCCGCCCGGCCGGGCCCGACGTCGCCGTTTCGATCAGCCGGCCTCTTCGTCGGTGATGTAGATGCCGAGGATGTCCCGCGCCGAGATCATGCCGACGAGCGTGCCGCCGTCCTCGACGAGCACGTGGCGGATGTAGCGCTCGAGCATCTCCTCGGCGACGTCGAACACCGTGGACGTCGCCTCGCACCACACGAGCGACGTCGACGCGACGCTCATCGCCGTCGTCGAGGTCGGGTCCTTGCCCTCCGCCATCGCCCGGACGAGGTCGCGCTCGGTGACGATGCCCTCGACCTTGTCCATCGACCCGACGATGACCGCGCCGATCCCCTGGTCGTTCATCAAGGTGGCCACGGTGTGCAAGGTCTCGCCCGAGCCCACCGCCACCACGGCGTCGCCGGTGAGCGCCGACACCGGGATCGAACCTGCAGCGGTCATGCCCACTTCTCCTCGCGTCGTGTGATCACGCCCCGATTCCACCACGGCCGCCGGGCCGCGCGGGTGACCGGGGTCGCCGAAGCCTCGGGCTTGCCCCCATGATCGAGTGTTCGATCAAGATGGGGCAATCGCCGAACAGGGAGCGCCCGTGGCCTTCGAGACGATCCGCACCGACATCGCCGACCGAGTGATGACCCTCACGCTCGACCGGCCGGACCGCCTCAACGCGTTCAACGCCCAGATGATGACCGAGATGATCGAGGCGTTCGACGAGGCGGACCGCAACGACGACGTCCGGGTCGTGATCGTCACCGGAGAGGGCCGGGGCTTCTGCGCCGGCGCCGACCTCGGTGGCGGCGCCCAGACGTTCGACTACGACGCCAACCCCCGCCGGGAGACGACCCAGCAGGTCCACCGCGACGGCGGCGGCCTGCTGACCCTGCGGATCTTCGAGTGCCGCAAGCCGGTCATCGCCGCCATCAACGGCCCCGCCGTCGGCATCGGCGTCACCATGACGCTACCGATGGACATCCGCCTCGCCGCCGAGAGCGCCAAGCTCGGCTTCGTGTTCGCCCGGCGCGGCATCGTCCCCGAGGCCGCGTCGAGCTGGTTCCTGCCCCGCCTCGTCGGCGTCAGCCAGGCGCTCGAGTGGTGCTACTCGGGCCGGGTGTTCCCCGCCTCGGAGGCGGCCGCCGGTGGCCTCGTCAAGGAGGTGCTGCCCGATGACCAGCTCCTCCCTCGGGCCCGCGAGCTGGCCGCCGAGATCGCCGAGAACACCTCCGCCGTGTCGGTCACGCTGATCCGCCACATGATGTGGCGCATGCTCGGCGCCGACCACCCGATGGAGGCGCACAAGATCGACTCCCGGGGCATCGAGTCGCTCGGCAAGATGGCCGACGCCAAGGAGGGCGTCATGAGCTTCCTCGAGAAGCGGCCGGCCGAGTTCAAGCTCTCCCCGGCGACCGACATGCCCGACTTCTTCCCGTGGTGGGACGAGCGCGAGTTCTCCTGACCCTCGTCACCTGACGCGCCCGCCCGCCGACCGGGCGCGGCGCAACGTGACCGTTCTGGCCCCCACGAAGTGCCACCCGTGGCACTTCGTGGGGGCCAGTTCCGGTCTCGGTGGGGGTGTGGCCGTGGCGGAGGGGAGGGGACGGGACCGCGAAGAGAAGTTGTTCTCGGGCGGGGGGTTCGCGAGGATTCGGGCGATCACTCGCGATTCCGGAGGGGGAGAACGTGAGGTTTGGGATCTTCTACGAGCATCAGCTGCCACGCCCGTGGCACGCCGATGCCGAGTACGAGCTGCTGAACAACAGCCTCGACGAGATCGAGCTGGCCGACCGGCTCGGCTACGACTACGCCTGGAAGGTGGAGCACCACTTCCTCGAGGAGTACTCCCACTCCTCGGCGCCGGAGGTGTTCCTCGCCGCGGCGAGCCAGCGGACGAAGCAGATCCGTCTCGGCCACGGCATCGTCCAGCTCGTCACCAACCACCCGGCCCGGGTCGCCGAGCGGGTGTCGACGCTCGACCTGCTGTCCCACGGTCGGGTCGAGCTGGGCCTCGGCGAGGGCTCGAGCGTCACCGAGCTCCATCCCTTCGACCGCCGCTTCCGGGACAAGCGCTCGGTCTGGGAGGACGCCGTCCGCTGCCTTCTGCCGATGTTCAGCGAGACCTCGTGGGAGTACCACGGCGAGTGGTTCGACTTCCCGGCCCGCAACGTGCTGCCCAAGCCCCGCCAGAAGCCGCACCCGCCGCTGTGGGTGGCGTGCTCGCAGCTCGAGACCATCGAGATGGCCGGCCGCCGGGGCATGGGGGCGCTCGGCTTCCAGTTCGTGTCCGCCGACGCCGCCCAGGCCTGGGTCCACGCCTACTACAACAGCTACACGAAGCGGCGCGACCTGCTCTGCGACCACGCCACGAACCCCAACATCGCCGTCGTGAGCCCGTTCATGTGCGCGCCGACCGACGAGGAGGCCCTCGCCAAGGCCGAGGGCTCGACGTTCTTCCAGTTCGCGCTCGGCTTCTACAACGGCCACGGCCCCGTCGACCCGGGCACGGTCGATCTGTGGCAGGAGTACCAGGCGTGGCGGGAGACGCCGAAGGGCCAGGCCGCCCACCGCGCCCGCGGCCTCATCGGCTCACCGGCGACCCTGCGCGAGAAGCTGCGCCGCTTCGAGGAGTCCCACGTCGACCAGGTCATCCTCCTCAACCAGGCCGGCAAGAACCGCCACGAGGACATCTGCGAGAGCCTCGAGCTGTTCGCCAACGAGGTGATGGGCGAGTTCGCCGACCGCCACGGCGAGCACGAGGTCTGGAAGCAGGAGGTGCTCAGCGGTGAGCGTCAGCTCGAGGAGATCGACACCGACGCCTTCCGCCTGATCAGCAACCAGACGCCGAAGAAGAAGGCCGAGGAGCTGTCGAAGGCCGGCGTCGGCGGCCGCTCCGAGGACTGACACCCCTCACGGCCCGAACCGGCGTGGGCGAACGACGGCCCACAGAGCCGGGGACCACGCCGGTTCGGGGTCGGGTGGGAGGTCAGTGAGGTCAGTCGGCGGGGGCGACGAGGGCGGCCACCTGGTCGAACAGGCGGCGGCGCTCGTCGTCGGACACCCGGGTCCACGGGAGCCGGTCCGGCGGCCGGGGCCGGCGGTCGTGCCAGAACATCCCGCTGCACGTGCCGGGCTCGTCGGCCGAGGCCAGCCACACGATCGTGTCGGCGCCCTCGCCCGGGGTGCGCAGCCACGGGCCCATGACCCGGTGGAACGTCGGCAGTGCGTCGGCCACCCCCGGCGTGTCGGCCCAGCCGGGGTGCATGGCGTGGACGACCACGCCGTCGCCGGCGAGGCGCTCCGCCCATGCCCGGGCGAGCGCGACCTGGGCCCGCTTCGTGTGGGCGTAGACCCGCGTCCCGTCGAAGCGGACGTCGTGGCGCTGGAGGTCGTCGAGGTGGAGCGGCTCGGCGTACATGCCGCCGCTCGACACCCAGATGACGCGGGAACCGGCGCGCAGGAGCGGGGGTGCGTCCGAGCCGGCCGCGTCCCCGCCGGCGACCGGGTCGCCGGCGAGCAGGGCCTGGAGGAGGAACGGCCCGGCGACGTGGGTCGCGAACATCCGCTCGAGGCCGTCGTCGGTCGTCTCGCGCGCCGGTGTCAGCAACCCGGCGTTGTGGACGAGCACGTCGAGTCGCTCGACCCGGGCGGCGAGCGCCGCGGCCGCGGCCCGCACCGACGGGAGCGACGCCAGGTCGGCCACCTCCACGGTGACGTCCTCGTTGCCGGTCGCGGCGACGATGTTCGCCGCGCTCCGCCGGCCCCGCTCGGGGTCCCGCACGAGGAGATGGACCGAGGCGCCGCGCCGCGCGAGCTCGGTGGCGGCGGCCAGGCCGACGCCCGACGTGGCACCCGTGATCGCGGCGGTCTTGCCGTCGAGGCGACGCTCCGGTTCGTTGCGCCAGCCGAGGAGCTGTTGGCGCAGCCCGTGGCCGAGGTTGGTGAAGCTCATGACCACGGTCGACTCGATGAGTGCGTCCGCGGCCCGGGCCGCCGCGCCGGTCGTGGGGGCCATCAGGCGGCCGCGCTCGGCGGCCCGCTGTTGGTGCCGCGGTCGTCGTTCGTGGTCGTGTCGCCCGCGTCGCCGGGGACACCCGTCGGCGCGGCGACCGAACGATCGGGGGGTGGGCCGAGCGCCCAGCCCATGGCGGCGAGGACCGCCCTCGCCGCGGGCCGCACCGCCAACGGCTCGATGCCCGGCGGCACCGGGAGGCGGA
>JAXHUH010000156.1:0-24606 GCA_034211175.1 Actinomycetota bacterium | reverse complement strand
CCGCGTTCCGGGCCGAGGCCCTGGTGCTGCTGGCCGGCGGCAGCGTGCTCGCCGCGGTGCTGGTGACCGCGTTCGTGCCGCCGGTGCCCCGGACCCGCACCACGCTGGTGGTCGCCGGCCTGCTCTCGGGCACGTTCGGCACCGCCGTCGGCATCGGCGGCCCGCCACTGGCGCTCGTCTACGCGGGCTCGCGGGGCCCGGAGATCCGGGGCACGCTCGGCATGATCATGCTGACCGGGTTGCCCATCGGCATCGGATCGTTGGCGCTGAGCGGCCACCTCGGGCTCGGCGAGATCGTCGCCGGTCTCACCCTGTGGCCGGCGATCGCCATCGGCTACCTGCTCGCCCGGCGGGTCCAGGCGAACGCGGAGTCGTGGATCCGGCCCCTCGTCCTGTCGGTCTCCGCGTTCGGCGCCGTCGTCGCCATCACCCGCACCCTCGTCGTCGCCTGAGCGTCCCGTCCTGGCGCACTTCTGACACCCTGAGCGCGCGGTCGATCACTCAGAGACGTTCGGCCAGGTCACGGCCACGCGCCCGCCGGGGATCGGCGGATGTGACCGGTAGCCTCGACCACATGAGGTTCGGCGCCGTCCTGTTCGACTGGATGCTGACCCTCGCGTACTACCCGACGCCGACCGAGCACGTCGTCCTCGCGCTCGAGTCGCTCGGGCGCCCTCGGGACAAGGCGACGGTCGGCGCCCTCGTCGAGCGCCTCGCCGCCGCGGGGCGCGACCCCGAGATCCAGGCGTTGAAGGCCACCGAGGACGTCGCGCCCGAGGACCTCGCCACGCCAACCTCCTCCACTTCGCCCGGGCCGGCCTCGACGACGACCTCGCCGAGGCCCTGTACTCCCTCATCGGCACCCCGGCCTTCCACCCGCTGTACCCCGACGCCGCGGAGACGCTCGCCGCGCTCCACGACGCCGGCGTCGCCATCGGCGTGGTGAGCGACATCCACGTCGACCTGCGTGAGCACGCCCGGCTGGCCGGCGTCGATCGCTACATCGGCGCGTGGACGTTGTCCTACGAGCTCGGCATCCAGAAGCCCGACCCGGCCGTGTTCGGCGACGCGCTCGCCACCCTCGACGTCGCGCCGGAGAACGCGCTGATGGTGGGAGACAACGCCTACCGGGACGGCGCCGGCGCGGCCGAGCTGGGCATGAGCTCGCTGATCCTCACCGTGCCCGTCGGGGTGACCCGCCGGGGCCTCGGCGCGGTCGTCGACCTGGTCTGCGGCACCGGCCGCTGACGGGCGACGCCCCGCCCGGGCCGCCGCGACGCGGTGGACGGGACCGGGCGGACGTGCTGGAGTGAGCGCTGTGACGGTCGTCCTGGTCCATGGCAACCCCGAGACGGCGGCGATCTGGGAGCCGCTGCGCGCCGAGCTCACCGGTCGCGAGGTCGTCGCGCTCTCACCTCCCGGGTTCGGCTCCCCCGTCCCCGAGGGCTTCGGCGCCACCTCCGACGACTACCTCACCTGGCTCGTCGGCGTGCTCGAGGCCGTGGACGGCCCGGTCGACCTGGTGGGCCACGACTGGGGCGGGGGCCACGTGGCGCGGGCCGCGGCGACCCGGCCCGATCTCATCCGCTCGTGGACGATCGACGTCGCCGGCCTGTTCGACCCCGAGTACGTGTGGCACGACCTCGCCCAGGTGTGGCTGACCCCGGGCGACGGCGAGGCGGCCGTCGACGCCATGGTCGCGACCCCGAAGGCGGACCTCGCCGCGGTCTACACGGACAGCGGCATGACCCCCGACGCGGCGCGGGCGTGTGCCGAGGCGATCGACGCAACGATGGCCCGCTGCATCCTCACGCTCTACCGGTCGGCGGCACAGCCCGCACTGACCCACTGGGGCGACGAGCTCGAACACGCCGAGCGCCGGCCGGGCCTGGTGATCGTCGCCACCGAGGACCACTACACGGGTGGCGAGAAGCTCGCCCGCCGCAGCGCCGAGCGCTTCGGGGCCGAGGTCGCGGTGCTCGAGGGCCTCGGGCACTGGTGGATGCTCCAGGACCCGGCGCAGGGCGCGGCCGTGCTCGAGGCGTTCCTCACCTCGCTCGACTGAGCTCCGGCCACCGCCCGGGCCCGACGGACCGGCCCGACCGGGCCTGATCGCCCGGACCCGGCCGATCAGACCTGGATCGCGCTGGCGACCTCGAGCTCGTCGAACCACTGGAGGAACCGGCCGACGTCCTCGCCCTCGAAGATGGCGCCGTGCTGGGGGCACATGAGGTCGACGTCGAGGGCCGACACCCGCTCGACCCACCGGCTCTTCGCGTCCATCGACGGCATCCACCGCCGGTGGAACCCCTCCATGAACCGGATGTGGTCGTCGAAGTTCTTGACCTTGATGTCCTGGTGGGTGTCCGGCAGGAGTGCGGCGCCGATGTCGCCCGAGAACAGGATCTTGGCCCGCGGGTCGTGGACGCTGAAGTTGCCCGACGAGTGGCAGTAGTGGGCCGGGACGATCTGCAGGTCGGTGGAGCCGTTCAGCGGGAGCGGGCCGCCCTCGTCGGGCACGAGCACGAAGTTCACGTCGAACTCGAAGTGGCTGAGGAAGTCCGACCAGATCCGGCTGCAGTACACCTTCAGGTCGGGGATCAGCTTCGACCACAGCGACAGCGACGAGATGATGTCGGGGTCCTGGTGGCTGGCCAGCATCGACTCGACGACGTTCAGGTCGGTCGCGCTCGACACGGCGGTGACCACGGCCGGGAACACCTCGATGCCCCCCGGGTCGAGGAGCGTGCCCTTGCCGTCGTGGGCCACGAGGTACTCGTTGGTGTCGATGATGTGCCCCGGGCGCTCCGGGTCCCGCCCGAAGAACACCCACTTGCGGACGCCGTCGTCGAAGAGCGTCTCGGAGATCATGCGGCCGCGGCCTCCCGTTGCTTGCGCAGCTCCCTGCGAAGCGGCTTGGTCAGGACTCGGATGTCGCCGATGAAGGTCTTCGCCACCCGCGTGGCGTCGGCGACGGCGCTCGAGGTCGCCAGGCACAGGTCCTGGATGTCGTCGGCCAGCGACGCCAACCCACCGGAGGGGTCCTCCAGCCGGCCGGCCTCCACGCGTGCGTTCACCCCGATCACGAAGCTCTCGACGCGGGCGGCCCGCTCGACGAGCATGAGGTGCTCGGCGAGGCCGTACGCGTCGTGCTCGAGCACGACCAGGCCGGCGAGCAGGCCACGTCGCTCGCGCAGGACGGTGCCGATGACGGCCTCGCGCCGGTCGCGGCTGACGAGGTCGGCGACGTAGGCCCGCATCGCGTCCTCGGCGTTGCGCTCCAGCGCGAGCCGCACGATGTCCTGGTCGCGCCAGTCGACACCGCCGCCGCACGAGAGCGCGGCGGCGAACTTGTGGAGCCGGTCCTCGTGCAGGCTCAGCTTGGCGATGGTGCGCACGATCGGACCGATGGAGCTGTCGAGCTCGATCACGATCTCCGACAGGCGATGGCCCAACGTGCCGAGCGACTGGGCGACGACGTCGAACGGGCCCCCCTCGGTCCCGAGCTTCTGCGCGACGAGGCGGGCGTTGAGCGACAGGACGCGGGTGCGCTCGACGAGCGGGGGCACGAGCACGAAGGCGCGGTTGAGCTCGATCGAGCGGGTACGCAGGTGACTCAAGGGCGACTGGGGGGCGTTCGCCATAAGAGCGTCTTCGGTCGATCGGGGCCCGCGGATGAGCACCAATGCCCCGGTGGCACGACGATCGGCGATCGCGCGGGTCAGGGCCCGCCGGCGCGGCGGTTGCGCAACGCGTCGACCAGCGCGGCGACGTCGGCGCGCGGCGGCTCCGGACCGCGCGTGCAGGCGAACCACGGCTCCGCGACGACCGAGTCGCCGACGGGGAACAGCTCGACGATCCGCCCCTCGACCATCGGCGCGTCGCACACGTAGGTGGGCAGCAGGCTGACCCCGAGGCCGAGCGCCACCGCGTCGGCGACCGCCCGCAGGTCGGGCGCGACCAGCCGGAGACGGGCCCCGAACGGCACCCCGAGGGTGTGCTGCCAGAACCGGCGGGTGATGGGCAGCTCGTCGCTGTAGCTCACCCACGGACGCCCCGGCAGCCACGCGGCGAGCTCGTCGAGGCTCGTGAGGTCATCGGGGCGCGATCCGGGGTCGACGACGAGGACGAAGCGCCTCTCTCCCAGTGGTTCGGCGACGACCGAGCGGCGCGGTGGCGTCGTCGACGTGATGGCGACGTCGAGCTCACCCCGCTCGAGCGCCACCAGCAGCTGCTCGTCGTCGCCGAACCGGGCGGCCACCGCCACCCCTGCGGCCGCCGCGCACGGCAGCGCGACGCAGGCGAGGTACTCCGCCGTGCACCCGAGGCGCACCGGCTGGTCGCTCCGCTCGAGCCGGCCGGCGTCGAGCCCGCCGAGCACCCGCTCGAGCCGGTCGAGCGTGTCCGCGACCTCGAGGTACAGGGCCCGACCGGCCTCGGTCGGCTCCATGCCGGTCGGGGCGCGCCGGAACAGCGGCTCGCCCACCGCCCGTTCGAGGCCGGCGAGGTGCTGGCTGGCCGCGGGCTGGGAGATGGCCCGTCGTCTGGCGGCCTCGGTCACCGAGCCGCACCGGTGGACGGCCACGAAGGTGCGCAACCACTCGGTCCGGGCCATCACCCGATGCTATTCGCGCAGCTTATGCCGAACGTGCATCGAATCTCTTGGACAATGAGGCTGGCTCGGCGCAGGCTGACCGCATGCGCGACGACCGCTACACCCACGGCCACCACGACAGCGTCCTGCGATCCCATCGCTGGCGCACCGCCGAGAACTCGGCCGGCTACCTGCTGGGCCACCTGCGGGCGGGAGACCGGGTCCTCGACGTCGGCTGCGGACCGGGCACGATCACGTGCGACCTGGCCGATCTGGTCGGCCCGGACGGCCGGGTGCTGGGCATCGACCGGGCGGAGTCCGTCGTCGACGAGGCGACGGCCGCGATCTCGGCCCGCGGCGCGGCCAACGCCTCCGCGGCCGTGGGCGACGTGTACGCCCTCGACGCCGCCGACGACAGCTTCGACGTCGTCCACGCCCACCAGGTGCTCCAACACCTCACCGACCCGGTGGCGGCGCTGGTCGAGATGGCGCGGGTGTGCCGCCCGGGCGGCGTCGTCGCCTGCCGCGACGCCGACTACGCGGCGATGACGTGGGCGCCGGCCGACCCGCGGCTCGACCGGTGGCTCGACCGCTACCGTGCGGCGGCACGCGCCAACGGCGCCGAGCCCGACGCCGGCCGCCACCTGCTCGGCTGGGCCCACGCCGCCGGGTTCGACGACGTGACGCCGAGCGCATCGGTGTGGTGCTTCGCCACCCCGGAGGACCGGAGCTGGTGGGGCGGGTTGTGGGCCGACCGGGTGACGTCGTCGGCCCTCGCCACCCAGCTCACCGAGCAGGGCCTGGCCCCGCCCGACGACCTCGCCGACATGGCCGCCGCGTTCCGCCGGTGGGCGGACGACGGGGACGGCTGGTTCGCCGTGCTCCACGGCGAGGTCCTGTGCCGGGTGCCCTGACGGGCGACCTCGGCCCGCCCGCCGGTGTGCCGAACGCCTGACGCGGCGCGGCTCAGGGCACGCCGATGACCGGTCGGTCCTCGTCGGCGAGGCCGGCCAGAGTCGCCGGGAGCTGCCCGAACGGCACGGGCCGCGCGTACAGGAAGCCCTGGGCGAGCTCGACACCGAGCCGGCGGAGCGCGATCACCTGGTTCGGGTGCTCGACCCCCTCGGCGACCGTGGTCATGCCGAGCCCGCGGCCGATCTCGACGATCGAGCGCACCAGCGAACGCGCCTCCGGTCCGCCGACGCCGTCGGTGAACCCCTTGTCGATCTTGATCGTGTCGAGCGGTAGCTTGTGGAGGTAGCGCAGCGACGAGTACCCCGTCCCGAAGTCGTCGACGGCGAGGCGCACCCCGATCCGGCGGAGCCGACGCATCCGCGCCACCACCTCGTCGCCGACGAGCGGCTCCCCCTCGGTGACCTCGAGGCACAGGCGGTCCGGCTCGAGCGAGTGGGCGGTGAGGTTGGCGCCGACGAGCTCGACCAGGCGGTCGTCGGACAGCTGGACGGCGGACATGTTGACCGACACGTAGGTGGCGTCGAAGCGCGGGCTGCGGCGTCGCAGCTCGGCGAGGTCGGCGCACGCCCGGGCCAGGACCTGCTCGTTGAGCGTGGCCACGAGCCCGGTCTGCTCGGCGAGCCCGATGAACAGGCCCGGAGGCAGCAGGCCGCGCTCGGGGTGCTGCCAGCGGGCGAGGGCCTCGAGCCCGACGGGTCGGCCGTCGGAGAGCCGGACGATCGGCTGGTAGTGGACCACGATCTCGTCGCGCTCGAGTCCGGCACGCAGCTCACGCTGGAGCTGGGTGCGGTCGAGCAGCGCGGCGCGCAGCCCGGCGTCGTAGGAGCGGACCCGGTCGCCGCCGACGTCGGACTTGGCCGCGTACATGGCGAGGTCGGCGTCGGCGAGGAGGGCGTCCAGCGCGGGCCGTGAGCGCGCCCCCGTGGCGGTGGCCACCCCGACGCTTGCCGAGGTCGTGACGGTGCTGTGGCCGATGACGACGGGGCGGGAGAGCTCCGCGACGATCTCCTCGGCCACGGCTCGGGCCATCGGCTCGTCCACGTTGCGCAGCAGGATGCCGAACTCGTCGCCGCCGAGACGGGCGATGGTGTGCCCGTCGGGGACGACGGTGGTCAGACGGAGGGCCACCTCGCGCAGGAGGGCGTCGCCGGCGCGGTGGCCGAGCTCGTCGTTCACGTCCTTGAACCGGTCGAGGTCGCAGTACAGCAGCGCGAGATCACCGGTCTCGTGGTGCGCCTGCGAGAGCCGCTCGAACAGGCCCCACCGGTTGTGGAGGCCGGTGAGCTCGTCGTGGGTGGCGCGCCGCTCCAGCTCACGCTCGAGCTCGCGGCGGTCCGACACGTCGCGCACCGCGAACAGAAGGCCCGCGACATCGGGGTCGTCGAGCAGGTTGCGCCCCGCGGCCTCGATCTCCGCCCAGGTCCCGTCGGCCCGGGCCATGCGCCCGCGAAAGACGATGGACCGCCCCGGCTCCGCGGCGAGCTCGGCGAGCTCGGTCAGCGCCGCGCCGAGGTCGTCGGGATGGAGCATCTCGGCGAGGGACACCTCCGCCGGTGTCCGATCTCCCGCTCCGGGCTCGTCATCGTGCTCGTGCTCGTCGAGCGCCCCGGGCGGGCCGTTCTCCCGCCGTTCCCGCCCCAACATGCGCTCGATGCCCCGGCTCACGTAGCGGACGTGACCGTCGGCGTCGACGAGGACCGTGAAGTCCGACGACTGTGCCAGCAACGCCTCGTAGCGGCGACCCTGGCGGCGACGCTCCTTCTCGTGGGCCCGCCGCAGCCGCCCGGCGAGGTACGCCACCGTCTCCCCGGCGGCGGCGCTGACCAGCGCCAGCGTCGGCCCGGCGACCGCAAGCGACGGCGTCGGGTCGACGATCGCCAGCGGGACGGCGTAGCCGATGCCGAGGAACACCGCGACCAGCGCCGGCACCCCGGAGCGCTGGGACATCCCGACCCACAGACCGACGATCGGGTACTGCAGGCCGGCCAGGTACGGGTCGGGGCGGATGCCGTTGAAGACCCCGAGCGCGACGATGGCGACGGGCACGATGACCAGCACCGCGTACGGCGAGCGCCGATCCCAGTCGATCCGGGTGCACACCAGCCCGAAGAGCACCGATGCCGCACCGACCGAGACGGTTGCCCACAGCTCGAACGCCCCGTCCGACACCGACGCCGCGATGAGCAGCAGCGTCCCGCCGAAGATGGAGAGCAGGCCGCCCACCCGACCGGCGAAGCCGGGGCTCACCAGGGCGTCGGCCGGCGCTGGCGCCCGGCGGGCGGACCGCGTTCTCACAGTCGCTCATCGACCCCGGTCGCCGAGGGCTGAAGCACCGACCGGACCGGGTCGGGGCCGGTGGCGCGCGCCGGTCCACCGGCGAGCCCGGTCACGACGTCGACGATCGCCTCGACGGGCGCCGGGCGGGCGTAGAGGTAGCCCTGGGCGTGCACGACCCCGAGCTCGCGCAGGATGCGCGCCTGCTCGGGGAGCTCGACGCCCTCGGCGATCGTGGTCATGCCGAGGCCGCGGCTGATCTCGACGATCGAGCGGATCAGCGAGCGGGTGCCGCCGTCGACGACCCCGTCGGTGAACCCCTTGTCGATCTTCACCACGTGGACGGCGAGCTCGTGGAGGTAGCGCAACGACGAGTAGCCGGTCCCGAAGTCGTCGATCGCCAGGCGGAAGCCGACGCGACGGAGTCGGGCGACCCGTTCCATGGCGTCGTCACCGGTGAGAGGCTCGCTCTCGGTCAGCTCGAGGCACAGGTCGAGCGGTCGCAGGTCGTTGGCCGTGACGTGGGCGCCGGCCCGCTCGATCAGCATGTCGTCGCCGTACTGGACGGCTGTGGTGTTCACCGCGACGTACACCTCGGCGAACCGGGGGTCGCGCCGGCGCAGGTCGGCGAGGTCGGCGCACGCCGTCGCCATCACGATGTCGTTGAGCTCGGCGACGAGGCCGGTCCGCTCGGCGAGGCCGATGAACAGGCCCGGGGGCAGCAGGCCGCGCACCGGGTGGTGCCAGCGGGCCAGCGCCTCGAGGCCCACGACGTGGCCGGTGAGGAGGCAGATGATCGGCTGGTAGTGGACCGTGATCTCGCCGTTGCGGAGGCCGGAGCGCAGCTCCCGGTGGAGCTGGGTCCGCTCGACCAACGCCGAGCGGAGCCGGGGGTCGAACGCCCGCACCCCGCCCTCGGCCCGTTCGGTCTTCGCCGAGTACATGGCGAGGTCGGCGTCGGCCAACAGGTCGTCGAGTGCCGGTCGGCCCCGCATCGTGCTCGAGGCGGCGACGCCGACGCTCATGGCGGGCACGATCGTGCGGTCGTCGAGCGGCAGCGGGTGGCCGATGGCGTCGACGATCTCCCGGGCCTGGCGCCGGGCGAGCGCCTCGTCCGCGCCGATCAGGAGGACCCCGAACTCGTCCCCGCCGAGGCGGGCGATGGTGTGGGGATGGGGCACGGCGCTCGACAGCCGCGCCGCGACCTCGATGAGCACCCGATCACCGACGCGGTGGCCGAGCTCGTCGTTGATGTCCTTGAAGTTGTCGAGGTCGCAGTAGAGGAACGCGACCCGCTCGTCGGCGTCGCCCACGGCGGCCAGCCGCTCGTAGAGGCCGCGGCGGTTGCACAGCCCGGTGAGCTCGTCGTGGGTCGCCCGGCGCTCCAGCTCGCGCTCCAGCTCGACCCGGTCGCTGACGTCGCGCACCGCGAGGAGCAGGCCGCCGACGTCGGGGTCGTCGAGCAGGTTGCGCCCGGCGGCCTCGGTCTCGGCCCACGTCCCGTCGCCCCGGAGCATGCGGGCGCGGAACGTGCGAGTGCCACCGGGCTCCGCTGCCAGCTCGGCGAGCGCGGCGTGAGCCGCGGCCCGGTCCTCGCGATGGAGCCGGTCGCGAAGGAGCCGGTCGCGAAGGATCGAGCCGCGGTCGGGACCGGTACCGAGCATCCGCTCGACGCCGCGGCTCACGAACCGCTCCCGCAGCTGCGCGTCCAACAGCAGCGTGAAGTCGGACGACTGCCCGAGCATCGCCTCGAAGCGACGCTCCTGGCTGCGGCGCTGGGCCTCGGACATCGACCGGAGCCGGCCGGCGAGGAAGGCCACCGGTTCTCCGGCGAACGCGCACGACACGGCCATGGCCACCGCGGCCGACCACAACTCGGGGCGCGGGTCGACGACGGCGAGCGGCGTCGCGTAGGCAACGGCCAGCAACGGGGCGGACAGTGCCGCCACACCGGGGCGCTGCGAGATGCCGATCCAGATCGCGAGGCACGGGTACTGGACCCCGCCCATGAACGGGTCGGGGTTCAGCGCGTTGTTGCCACCCAGGCACAGGAGCGCGATCGGCACGACGACGAGCAGGCGGCTCGCCGGGTACCGGTCCCAGTCCACACGGAACATCACGACGCCGGTGGCCACGCCGATCCCCGCGAGCCCGAAGAGCAGCCATGCCGTGGGCCCCTCGGCGCGGAGCACGGCCAAGGTTCCGATGATCAGGCTCCCGACACCGGCGAGCACGGCGCCGAACCGGCCGGCGAACCGATTGGTGAGAAGCGCGTCGCCGCGGCCAGGCGCCGTGCTCCCGTCCGCTCCCGTCACAGTCGCTCATCGACCGCGCGCAGCCCCGGCTGTAGGCCCCCGCCGCTACGGCGAGATGGCGGGCCCCATCCGCACGGAGAGGCAGGTGACGCAGCCCTCGAGCTTCTCGTACTCGCCGATGTCGACCGTGGTGACCTCCCATCCGAGGGCCCGCAGCTGCGAGGTCGTCGCCGGGCAGCTCGACGCCATCAGCAGCCGGTCACCGCCGAGGTGGACCACGTGGCCGCCGGCGGGTTCGGCGACCGCCAGGAGCCCGGGGAACCGACCGGGCTCGTCGACCAGCGGCGGGAAGCCGATGACGGTGCCGTCGGGCAGCGCGGTGACCGCGGACTTGAGGTGGAGGACCGAGCGCACGGGGACCTCGACGACCGTCGCGCCGCGGGGCCCGACGAGGTCGCGCAGGGCGGCGATGCCGGCGGCGTCGGTGCGGCCGCCGAGCCCGACGTGGATGGTGTCGCCGACCTGGAGCACGTCGCCGCCGTCGAGGGTGCCGGGCGGTCCGATGGCGGCCAGGTCGAGGCCGAGTGCCCTGGCCGCGGCCGCGGCGCCGGCGGTCTCGGCCCGGCGGGTGGGGGCGCCGGGGCGGGTGACGACGGCCAGGTCCCCGACGACGACGAGGGCGTCCTCGACGAACACGGCATCGGGGCAGTCGTCGGCCGGCGCGACCTCGACGACGTCCCAGCCGGCGTCGACCAGCACCTCGACGTACGACTGCCACTGGCGCTCCGCGAGGACCGGGTCGACCGGTCGGCGCTCGATGTGGGTGACGAGGCCGTCGGCGAGGCGGGGGCCCGGCCGGCGCACGAGCGCGACCGGCCCGGTGGCGCTCACCGGTTGACGTAGGCGCGGCCGATGAAGAAGGCCATGAACGCCGACATCCAGCCCACCGCGATCAGCGCGGCCAGCACCCGGTTGCGGGTCGGCGTGTCGGCCCGGACCCACCACCCGGCCACGAGGAACGCGCCGAGCGGGACGAGCCCGCCCACGTAGTGGATGTAGAGCTGACCGATGCCCTGGCCCTGGTCGAGCAGCTTGATCCCCAGCAGGATCTGGATGGCGAGCACGATCTGGGCCGCGGCGAGGACGATCCGGCCGCCGCCGTCGAGCGGGCGGCCGAGCACGGCGAGACGTCCGACCCAGCCGAGCGCCAGGGTCATGGTGAGCAGCACCGCGACGCCGACGGTGACGTGGACCGAGCTGTCGACGATCCAGTTGTCGATGCGCCCGTCGCCGAGCGGTGAGTCCTGGGCGAGCACGGCGGGCGGAGCGAGGAGCGGAGGGGTCGGCACGGCCGCACAGGATGCCAGCCCACGGCACATCGGGGCGGCATCGGCGCACGGGACCGGGCCGGCGCCGCGGTCCGTGCCGGAGCGCTCACGGGCTTTGTTGACAGGACTCTGACATGCCACATCGACGAAACAATCGGGAAACGTTCCCTTCGTATGGTTCCCGGCCGATGCGCCGACGTGTCCTCATCGCCACCATTCCGCTCCTCGCGGCGGTCGGTGCACTCGCCGTCGGCGCCATCATCCTCCTCGCCCTCGGCGCCAGCCCCGTCGAGGGCTACTCGGCTCTGCTCGAGGGGTCGGTCGGCTCGCGTGACGCGCTGATCGACTCGGCGCTGAAGGCGGTGCCGCTGCTCCTCGTCGGCGCCGGCATCTGCATCTCGTACCGGGCCAACGTGATCAACATCGGCGGCGAGGGCCAGATGGTGTCCGGCGCGCTCCTCGCCACCATGGCCGCGCTGTGGACCCCGGACCTCCCCCGGATCATCCACCTCCCGGTCGTGCTGGTCGCCGGCGTGATCGGCGGGGCGTGCTGGGGTGCCATCCCCGGCTACCTCAAGGCCCGGTTCTCGGTCAACGAGATCCTCAGCACCGTGATGTTGAACATCGTCGCCGTGCAGATCATGAACTACGCCCTGCGCGGCCCGCTGATCGACCCGGCGGAGACGGAGCGGGGCACCAACATCCCCCAGACCGAGCGCCTGCCGGAGTCGACCGATCTGCCGATCCTGCTCGGTGGCACGCTGCTCAACCTCGGCGTGGTCATCGCGGTGGTCGCCGCCATCGGCGCCTGGTTCCTGCTGTGGCGCACCACGATCGGCTACCGGATCCGGGCGGTCGGGCTGTCGCGTGAGGCGGCCCGCTACGCCGGCATCCCGGTCCAGCGCAGCATCGTCCTCGCCCTGACGTTGTCGGGCAGCCTCGCCGGGCTCGCCGGTGCGCTCGGCGTGGTCGGCAGCCAGTCCCACCGGTTCGTCACCGACGGCTCGGCCGCCGGCTTCACCGGCAGCGCCGGGTTCAACGGCATCGTGACCGCCCTCTTCGGCGGGCTCCACCCGCTGTGGACGATCCCGTCGTCGTTCCTGTTCGGCGGCCTCCAGGTCGGGGCGAACAGCATGCAGCGGGCCGTGCAGGTCCCCTCGGCGCTGATCACCGGGCTCAACGGCATCGTCGTGCTGTGCGTCGTCGGCACCAACCGCTACCGGCGCCGCCTCGCCGCCCGCACGCGCATCGAGGAGGCGACCTCCGACGAGACGACCGATCCGGTCGCGGAGGTCCTCGCGGCCGACGAGGCGCCCCACCACGACGGAGACCACGGGCCGACCGACCACGACGGCGCGACCGGCGACTCCGACCATGCCGACGACCGCGACGCCGACGAGGGGGCCAACGCACGATGAGCGACTTCTTCACCGCCAGCGTCCTGATCGCCACCGTGGCGTCGGGCATCCGCCTGGCGACGCCGTACCTCCTCGCCGCGCTGGGCGAGACCATCGGTCAGCGCAGCGGCATGTTGAACCTCGGCGTCGACGGGATCATGCTGCTCGGCGCCTTCGGCGCCTACTACACGGTCCTCGAGACCGAGAGCCTCGTGCTCGGCGTCGCCGTCGGCGCCCTCGTCGGCCTCGGCATGGGCGTGATCGTGGCGTTCGTGAACGTGACGCTGCGCTCCGAGCAGGGCATCAGCGGCATCGGCGTCTACCTGTTCGGTCTCGGCTTCTCCGACCTGCTGTTCCAGACCTGGGTCGGCACCCCGCGCTCGATCCGCCGGTTCGGCTCGTGGGACGTGCCGCTTCTGTCCGACATCCCGTGGGTCGGCGAGATGTTCTTCCAGCACTCGCCCGCCGTGTACGCGGCGTTCGCGCTCGTGCCCATCGTCGCGTTCGTCCTCCGCCGGACCGACTGGGGCCTGCGGGTCAAGGCCGTCGGCGAGGACCCGGCCGCCGCCGACAGCGTCGGCGTGCGGGTCCAGGGGATCCGCTGGTCGACGACGTTGATCGGTTCGATGTTCGCGGGCCTCGCCGGTGCGGCGCTCGCGATCGAGCTCGGGATCTTCCAGCAGAACCTCACCAACGGTCAGGGCTTCATCGCCATCGCCCTCGTGTACTTCGGGGCCTGGCGACCCCTGGGGGTGATGGGCGGCGCCCTGCTCTACGGCCTCGTCGCCGCCACGGTCCTGCAGTGGAGGACGCTGGGCATCATCCCGCAGTCGGCCTCCGACCTCGCGGCGATGACCCCGGCCGTGATCACCGTCGTCGCCCTCGTCTTCGTGGCGAGCCGCCAGCGGGGACCGGCGGCGTTGACCAAGGCGTTCGAGCGGGGCGGCTGACCCGGCCCGTCCACCCCGGGCGGGCCGACCACCGACCACGAACGACCGCGAACCACAACACGAACCACCACCGACAAGGACCACCGGGAACGATGAACCGACACGACCGACCGGCGCTGTGGCGCCTGCTGCTCGTCCTCGCCGCGCTCACGCTCGTGGCCGCCGCCTGCGGGGACGACGATGACGACGACACCGGCTCCGAGGACACCGAGACCTCGGAGACGACGACCGGCGACGACGCCGAGGGGACCGATGAAGGCGGCGAGGAGGAGGCGGCCGACGACGGTGAGCCGTTCCGCATCGCCGCGGTGATGCCGTCCGCCCACAACGACCTGGCGTTCTCCCAGTCGCTGGTCGACGCCGTCGACGTGCTCAGCGAGAGCCGCAACATCGAGTTCGACTACTCGGAGGGGCTGTTCGTCGTCGAGGACGCCGCCACCGCGCTGCGCGACTACGCCGAGGACGGCTACGACCTGGTCATCGCCCACGGCTCCCAGTACGGCGGCAACCTCCAGGAGATCGCCCCGGACTTCCCCGAGGTCGCCTTCGCCTGGGGCCCGGCGGCCGACACCTTCGGGCTCGACAACGTCTCGTCGTACAACTCGGCGCCCGACCAGGGCGGCTACGTCATGGGCGTGCTCGCCGCCGAGCTGAGCGAGAGCGGCACGGTCGGCGTCGTCGGCCCGGTCGAGGCCGGTGAGCCGGTCGACTTCATCAACGGCTTCATCAGCGGCGTCGAGGCCGGCGGTGCGTCGGCGACGGCCAACTACATCGGCTCGTTCAGCGACGTCGCCCTGGCGACCGAGGCGGCCAACGCCTTCATCAGCAACGGCGCCGACGTCCTCACCGGCACGTCGCAGGCCATGGTCGGCGCCGTCGGCGCCGCCCAGGAGGCCGGCGCCCTGTGGTTCGCGACCCAGTCGAACCAGACCGAGCTCGCCCCCGACACGGTGGTCGCCTCGCAGGTGTACCACTGGGAGGGGATCCTCGGGGACATCATCGACGGCATCGAGGGCGGCACCCTCGGTGGCGAGATGCTCGAGATCAACCTCGAGAACGAGGGCATCGTGATGGAGTTCAACGACCAGGTTGCCATCGACGACGTCGCGGCCGCCCAGGCCCTCATGGACGAGACGGTCGCCGGGGTCGTCTCCGGCGAGATCGAGACCGGGGCCGGTTGATGGACGGCGCCGTGCCCGCCGCCGACGCGGCGTCCCGCCCGTCCGGCGCGGGCGCGGCGCCGCCCCTGCTCGAGATGTCGGGGATCACCAAGCGGTTCCCCGGTGTCGTCGCCAACGCGGACGTCAGCTTCGACGTCCGCCGCGGCGAGGTCCACGCCCTGCTCGGCGAGAACGGGGCCGGGAAGAGCACCCTCATGAAGATCCTCTACGGGCTCCACCGGCCCGACGAGGGCGAGGTGCGGATCTCCGGCGAGCCGGTCCGCCTGCGCGGCCCGAAGGACGCCATCGCCCGCCGCATCGGCATGATCCACCAGCACTTCATGCTGGTGCCGACGCTCACCGTGGCCGAGAACGTGGCGCTCGGCCTCCGCCCGAAGCGGTGGCCGCTGACCGACGCCGCCGCCGTGGCCGACCAGGTCGCCGAGCTCGGCGAGCGCTACCACCTGCAGGTCGACCCGTCGGCCTACGTCTGGCAGCTCGCGGTCGGTGAGCGCCAGCGGGTCGAGATCCTCCGGGCCCTCTACCGCGACGCCGAGCTGCTCGTCCTCGACGAGCCGACCGCGGTGCTCACGCCCCAGGAGGTCGATGACCTCTTCCACACCCTGCGCCGGCTCCGGGAGGACGACCGGGGCCTGATCTTCATCTCCCACAAGCTCCACGAGGTCCTCGACCTCGCCGACCGGGTCACGGTGCTGCGCAACGGTCGGGTCGTGGAGACCCGCCCCACGGCCGGCGCGACCCGCGAGGACCTGGCCCGCTCGATGGTCGGCCGCGAGCTCCACCGGGTCGTCGACGACCACCGGGCCGGCGACACCGAGGTGCGCCTGGCGATCACGGGCCTCTCGGTCGACGGCGACCGCGGGACCCGGGCGGTCGACGACGCCCACCTCGAGGTCCGCGCCGGTGAGATCGTCGGCGTGGCCGGCGTGTCCGGCAACGGCCAGCGGGAGCTGGCCGAGGCGATCGCCGCGCTGCGCGACCCGACCGCCGGTTCGATCAACATCGACGGTCTTGCGCTCGACGGCTGCGGGCCGGAGGAGGCGCGGGACCTCGGCATCGGCTACGTGCCCGAGGAGCGGATGCGCGATGGCGCGATCGGTGCGTTCACCGTCGCCGAGAACCTGCTGCTGCTCGACCACGACCGGGCGCCGTTCAGCCGTCGCGGCGTGATGATCGGCTCGGCGATCCGGGAGCACTGCGCCCGGCTGATCGAGCAGTTCTCGGTGAAGACCCCGTCGGCCGAGACGCCGGTGCAGGCGCTGTCGGGCGGCAACATCCAGAAGCTGATCATGGCCCGCGAGCTCGACGGTGAACCGGCCGTCCTCGTCGCCGCCCAGCCGACGCGTGGTGTCGACATCGGCGCCGCCGAGCAGATCCACGCCGCGCTGCGGGCCCAGCGGGACCGGGGCGCCGCCGTGCTCCTGCTCTCCGAGGACCTCGACGAGATCCTCGACCTCTGCGACCGGGTCGCGGTGATGTTCGAGGGCCGCGTCGTCGGCGTGGTCGACCGGGCCGAGGCGACCCCGGCGGCGCTCGGACTCCTGATGGCCGGCGTGACCGAACCGGCCCCCACCGCCTGAGCCCGATTCCCGCGGGACCGGACCTCGGTCCGCAGAACCGGGATCTGGCGCGCTAGCCCTGATGTTTCATGGGCACCCCGAAGACCGCCGATGACCTGCACTGATCCACCACCTCGCATGCCGAAGTCGGCAACGCCCTGGCCGGGTCCGATAGAGCGATATGAAACATTTGGGCTAGAAGTGGTCGGGTGGGCACCAACGAGCCGGGCGGTTCCGCATCGGGCTCCGGGGGCGGTGACCGCGACCGTGCGGTCGAGGTCGAGCTGCTCGGGGCGGCGGAGGTCGCCGCTGCCCCGGTGGCGACCACCGGCGGCACCGGGGGAGGCCGGCGCCTCGGCCCGCTGATCGTGGTCGGTGCGCTGCTCGTCGCCCTCGTCGGCTGGATCGCATTCGATGCCGTGCTCTCCGACGGCGAGGCGTCCGAGGAGACGGCGACGCCGACGACCCCGACGTCGGTCGAACCGGGCCCGACGACCACGCCGACCGAGCCTCCGACGACCGCCACCGTCGCCGAGGCTCCCGCCGCCCCGTTCCCGGCGCTCCGGCTGCTCCCCGATGCGCCGGAGCTCGCGTCGCGCGTCGCGGTCACCGCGACGGTGACGGCCGACTCGGGCGACACGTTCTCGCCCGGCGACACGGGCCCGCTGTGGCTGGTCGAGGGAGGCCGTGCGATCACGCTCGAGGTGCCGGGCCCCACCGGATTCCCGGCCGTCGTCGTGGACGGCGACGTCGTGATGAACGACGGCGAGGCCTTGACGATCATCGACGGGGCCACCGGGTCGATCACCGCGGTCGAGCTCGACGCGATCGTGCCCGGCTCGCAGGTCGCAGGACTCCGGCGGGGCGCCACCGCCGAGACGATGTGGCTGGTCACGACGGCGAGCCCGTCCGAGGGCGGGCTCGTCACCTTCGACGAGGCGACGCAGTTCTCGGCCCAAAGACTGACGTTCGGCGACGACGACAGCGTGACCGCCGAGGCGGTCCTGACGTTCACCGGGTTGCCCTACCCCGTTCCCGTCGGCGACGGCCTGGTCCGGGCGACCGGGGGTGGGGTCCTCTACTGGACGGACACCTACGGCGAGGTCCCGCTCACCGCGCTCGGTGACGGTTCGTGGTTGCCGGCCCTCGCCTGGGGTGACGTGGCCGTGTTCGGCGACGAGCAGGGCGACGCCGTCCGGGTCGTCGACGTGCGGACCGACACGCTCCTGGCCGAGCACCCGACGGACGCCGACGGGTGGGAGAACCTGCTCGGCCTCTGCGTCGACCGCGGCGGGCACCGCCTGGCCCTGCGCCACGCTGTCGCCGAGGTCGACTGGTCGTCAGGCGGCTACCCACTCGCGGCGACGTTCGTGACCCTGGTGGACCTGGCCTCTCCCTCCGAGCCCCGGGTCGTCGAGCTCGGCGAACCGGTGACCGGGCTGGTGTGGACCTCGGCGGACCAGCTGGTCGCCGCCACGCCAGCGCACCTGCTCGCCGTCGACGTGGCCACCGGCGAGTCGCGGCCGATCGCCGAGGTCGCCGGGGCCGACCTCTGGCACGTCAGCGCTTCGGGCGCGGTGTGCTGAGAGGACGCAGGACGTGAGCGACGAACCCGACCCCCGGGACCCCGACGTCGAGGTCGAGCTGGTCGACGCCGTCTCGCTCCCCGACGTCCACGCCCCGGAGACCGGCTCGACCGACCGCGGCCGACGCTCCGGACCGCTGGTCGTCGTGGGTGCGCTGCTCGTCGCCCTCGTCGGCTGGATCGGCTACGACGCCGTCCTGACCGACGACGCCGAGGAGACCACCGCCCCCACCACCACGACCCCGGCCGACCCCGCACCGACGACGACCACACGACCGCCGGACCCGACCACGACGACCACCTCGACGACGATCCCCACCGCGCCGTTCCCTGCGCTCCGGCTCCTCCCGGACGCCCCCGCGCTCGACGCACCACTTGCCGTCGTGTCGGTGACGGGGCCGGACGACGTGTTCGAAACCGCCACGGCCGACGACAACGCGACCTTGTGGCTCCTCGACGACGGGCGAGCGATCAGCCGCAGTGGCATTCCCCGCCTGGGGGCGCAACCCCTCTTCCTCGGCGAGACCTTCGTGGTCGCAGGTGGAGACGGGATGATCGAGGTCGACCCCCTGACCGGTGACGCCCGGGACCTCGGGTTCGAAGGTGTCGGAGAGGATCGGGTGCTCCTCGGCTTCGGTCGCGGGTCGGGCCCCGGCGAGATCCTGATCCAGTCGGTGGGCCGGGACGCGGTCGAGGGAAACGCGATCATGGGAGACGCCCCGAGGTACACCGGGCGCCTGACCGTGTCGGCCGATGGGTTGTCCGCCGAGGAGCTGGCGGTCCCCGAGGCGGCGTGGTCGTTCTATCCCGCCGGCGACGGGCTCGTGTTGGCCATGGACGACGGTCTGGTCCGCTGGGAACCGAACGGCGGGACCGCGCCGCTCGAGAGCGTTCCGGGCGGATCGGGGTACCTCGCCGCCGCGTGGGGCGACCTCGTCCTGATCGGCACGCCTCGGGGCGGTGAGACCCACGTCGTCGACGTGCGTACCGACACGCTCATGGCGTCCTTCCCCGAGCCGGAGCTGAGCTTCGGTGGTTGCTTCGATCCCGTCGGACGGCAGGTGGCGTTCCGCCACATCGTGCTCCCCGAGGACGGCTCGCTCGACGAACGGCTGGAGTCGGAGACCTTCGTGTCCCTGCTGGACCTCGCCCGGCCCGGGGAGCTTCGGACGATCGAGCTCGGCGAGCCGGTGCTCGGGTTGGCGTGGACCTCGTCGGGCCAGTTCGTCGCGGCGACCTCCGAGCATCTGCTGGCGGTCGACGTCGCGGCGGGTGAGCCCTCCCTCGTCGGTGAGATCGCCGGCGCAGACCTCTGGCGGATCGCCAGCGCCGGTGGGAGTTGTTGAGGACGCTGCCGTGAACGACGAACCGGATCCCCACGAGCCCGACGTCGAGGTCGAGCTGGTCGACGCGGTGTCACTCCCGGACGTCCACGCCCCGGAGACCGGCTCCACCGACCGCGGCCGGCACTCCGGACCGCTGGTCGTCGTCGGTGCGCTGCTCGTCGCCCTCGTCGGCTGGATCGGCTTCGACGCCGTCCTGACCGACGACGGCGAGGAGACCACCGCCCCCACCACCACGACCCCGGCCGATCCGGCCCCATCGACCACGATCCCACCGGAGCCGACGACCACGACCGCAGCCGCCGTGGCTGCACCCGCTGCACCGTTCCCCGCCCTCCGGCTCCTCCCGGACGCGCCCGCGCTCGACGTGCCGATCGCGGTGATCCCGTTCGCGACCACCGTCGACTTCTCGAACCGGGAGCCGGACCGCAACCCGTCGAACGTGTGGTTCATCGACGGCGAACGGGTGCTCAGCCGCGGCGATCTCCCGGCGATCGGCCCCACCACCGGCGGCGGCACGGCGTTCACCGACGGGAGCCTCGTCCTGGTCGGCGACGAGGAGCTCGTCGCCGTGAACAGCTCGACCGGTGAGCGAACGGTCATCTCCGTGGCCGGCATCAGCCCGAGACGACCGGGCTTCATCGCCGCAGGCTCGGCGCCCGGCGAGGCGTGGCTCGCCGTGCGCGCCGCATCCCGCGCGTCGGAGCGTTCCTCCGGCCCGCCTCCCCTGGACGTCATCCGGTTGTGGCCCGGACGCGAGGAGATCCTCGGGGAGCGATACCCGGTGCCGGATGCGTCACCGTCGCCGGCAGCGGCCGCCGATGGGCTCATCACGTACCCGAACGACGACGCCCCGATCATGTACTGGAGCCCGGCGGGTGGCGCGGCACCGATCGAGGGTCTCGGCGACGGTCCGTGGATACCCGGAGCGGCACGGGGCGACCTCGCAGCGTTCTGGTCGCCGGGGCAACCCGACCGCCCGATCCTGGTCATCGACGTGCGGGCGGACCAAGTCGTGGCCGAGCTGACCGAGCCGCCCGGGACAAGGGGGGACCTCGTCGGCGGCTGCTTCGCTCCCGACCAGCGTCGCCTGGCCGTGCGCCACGTCGATCAGGCCACCATCGACGCCGCCAGCGACGGCGACGTCTTCGTGCTGACGTTCGAGGCCCGGATCTCGGTTCTCGACATCGCCCGCCCCGACGAGCCCGCCACGGAGGTCGAATTCGATGCGCAGGTCACCGGCATGACGTGGATCTCACCCACTGCGCTCGTTGCCGCCACGCCCGACGAACTGCTGGTCGTCGACGTCACCACCGGCGTGCAGACGATGGTCGCCGAGCTCGCCGGCGCCGAGGCCTGGCTCGTCGATGCCGACGGCCTCGGATGCTGACCCGGGCCGGGTCGACCATCTCCCGACCGATGCGGATGGAGCGATGAACGACGAACCGGAGTCCAGCGACGAGGTCGGGATCGAGCTGGTCGGCTCCGCCTCGGCGCCGGCCCACGTCGAAGGGGCCACGATCGACTCGACCGACGGCGGCCGGCGCTCCGGCCCGCTGGTGGTCGTCGGCGCGCTGCTCGTGGCCCTCATCGGCTGGATCGCCCTCGACGCCGTACTCACCGATCACGGCGACGAGACGGCGACGCCGACGACCACGACTCCGGTCGACCCCGCACCGACGACCACCACCACCCGGCCGCCGACGACGACCACGACCGCCGATGCGGCGGCCACGGCACCGTTCCCCGCGCTCCGGCTCCTGCCCGACGCCCCTGCGATCGACGTACCGCTCGCCGTCGTTCCGACGCAGCTGACGATCGATCCGTCCGACCCGATGCCGGTGCCCGAGTCGTCGAGCGTGTGGTTCCTCGACGACGGCCGGGCGCTCAGCCGCGACGACCTCCCACCCCTCGGCCCCATGTTCGGCCGCGGCAGCGCATTCACCGCCGGCGTGTTCATCGCGCCGGGCAACGACGGCGTCGTCAGGGTGGACGGCGCAACCGGCGCGCGATCGGTCAGCCCGCTGCCGGGCGGGGGCGAGCATCGACCGAATCGGGTCTTCAACGGTGCGAGCGACGGCGAAGCGTGGCTGGAGGTGCTGGACCTCTCCGAGCAGACCGACGGACTGGTTCCCACGTCGTTGATCCGCCTCTCGGCGCGCGGGGAGGAGCTCTTCGGTGCGCAGAGCCGACTCGACGGAACATCGGCGTTGGCCTCAGCGATCGCCGACGGTCTCCTCGTCTACCCCGAGTCGGGAACCGGTCTCTCGTATTGGAGCCCGGAGCGCGGCTCGGCGCCGCTCGAGAGCCTTAGCGACGGGTCGTGGGCACTCTTGGGCGTCCAGGGCGATCTGGCGGCGTTCTGGACCGACGCACGATCCGGACGCCGATTCCGGATCGTCGACGCACGCGCCGATCGGATCGTGGCCGAGATCGCCGATCCGCCGGGCACGGCGGAGAACGCGTTCGACGGCTGCTTCGGTCCCGACCGGCGCCACCTGGCCGTGCGCCACCTCGATCTCGAGGCCTCCAACCCCGCCGGACGCGACGACGACCTCGTCGTCCTCTGGGCGTACGAGCCCAGGGTCTCCGTCCTCGACCTGGCCCGGCCCGACGAACCAGCGACCGAGATCGACCTCGGCGCGCCGGTGACGGACCTGGCGTGGATCTCGCCGACCGGGCTCATCGCCGCCACCCCCGAGCAGCTCGTCCTGGTCGACGTGGCCACCAGCGAGCAGACGGCGATCGCCGAACTGGCCGGCGCCGAGGCCTGGCTCGTCCACGCGGACGGCCCCGGATGCTGATGGGCTGTCGACCGATGCGGATGGGGCGATGACCGACCGGGAGCACGACGACCGCGAACCCGACGACGAGGTCGAGATCGAGCTGGTCGGCTCCGCCTCGGCACCGGCCAGTGCCGAAGCAGCCACGACCGGCTCGACCGACGGCGGGCGGCGGTCCGGGCCGCTCGTCGTCGTCGGCGCGCTGCTCGTCGCCCTCGTCGGATGGATCGCCCTCGACGCCGTCCTCACCACCGACGGTGACGAGACCGCAGCCCCCACCACCACGAGCCCGGCCGACCCCGCACCGACCACGACAACGGCCGCGCCGGAGACCACGACCACCACGAGCGGAGAGTTCGTCCCGACGACGACCCCGACGGCGCCGTTCCCGGCGCTCCGGCTGCTGCCGGCGGCCGACGCGCTCGGCGTGCCGCTCGCCGTCGCCACCGCCGGGTTCGGGTTCGACCCGAACAGTGCCGTCTCGACGGTGTGGCTGATCGACGACGGACGCGTACTCAGCCGAGGCGACGTGCCGGTCAGCGCCGAGCGCTTCGGGAACGAGATGGTCTACACCGGCGGCACGGTGCTCTTCGCGGGCCACAATGACCTGGTCACCGTCGACGGGGCGACCGGCGCGATCGGGACACTGCCCACCGATGTTGGACCGGGCGACGACGAGGAGCCGCAGCAGCTGGCCGTCGCCAACGGGATGTCTCCCGGCGAGGTCTGGATCTTCGAGGCCGGTGGGCCGGACGTCGAGGACGTGTCGCTGCGTCAGATCGGCCTGCCCGGCGGCGAGCTGCTCGTGGCGCGCCAGCCGATGGTCGACACGGTCGCTCCGGCGCCGGTGGCCGACGGGCTGTTGAGCTACGACGGCACGACCACGGGCTACTGGTCCCCCGACGGTGGGCTCACACCGCTCACCAGCCTCACCGACGGGCCGTGGAATCCCGGACCCGCCGGGGGTGACCTCGCCCTCGTGGGCCGCTCCGAGGACCGCAGACTACGGGTCATCGACGTCCGCGCCGATGCCGTCGTCGCGGAGCTGGTTGCGCCCGACGACCTCGCGGCGGCCTGCTTCGCCCCCGATCAGGGGCTCGTCGCCCTCCGCCACCTCGGCACCGAGGCGGACGGCAACACGGGCTCGTTCGCAGACCTGTTCGCTCCCCGGATCACCGTGGTGGACCTCGCCAGCCCGGAACCGGAACCGGTCGAGATCACCTTCGACGCGCCGGTGACGGCGATGACCTGGGTCTCACCGACCCGGTTCGTCGCCGCCACCCCGGAACAGCTCGTCGCCGTCGACGTGACCACAGGCGAGCAGGTTCCGGTCGCCGAGCTGGCCGGCGCCGAGGCCTGGCTGGTCACCGCCGACGGGCCCGGCTGCTGAGGCGAACGCCCGTCGGCTGCGCACAGGCTCGCGCCGATGGGTACAACGGATGGGGCGTGGCGCAGGATGACGGGCTCGAGCTCACTGTGGAGTCGGTGCCGGGTGACGACCGGTCCGACACCGTCGCCGGTCATGCCGAGCGCGAGCGGCCCACCGGTTCCCTGCTCGTCGTGCTCCTGCTCCTGGCCGCGGTCGTGGCCGTGCTGCTGACCGACACGGTCCTCTCCCCGGGCTCGGGAGACGACGCCGCCTCGGTGACCTCGGCCGATCCGGGGGACTCGCCGCTGGCCACGTTCGACGCCGGGCTCGACACCGAACCGAAAGAGGACCTGGTCGAGGACGCACAACCGTTCCCCGCGGTCCGGCTCACCCCGGCGGCGAACGAGCTCCCCGGCCGCCTCGCGCTGGTGCCGGTGCTGGCCGACGACCGACGCGAGGACGTCGCCGTGTGGGTCGTCACCGAGGGACGTTCGACGACGCTCTACGACACCCCGATCGCCGCGCCGGGCCTCGCCGCCGTGCTCGACCGCACGCAGCCGTTCCTGTCGACGACCGACGGTGTGCTCGCCGCCGACGAACGCCGCAACCTGGTGGCCACCTCGACCAACGGGTCGTTCACCGAGGTCGCGGCGGACGTCGTCTCGCTCATCGACGGCGACGCCCCTGACGAGCTGTGGATCCTCGGCGAGGACACCGATCTCGTCCGTCGGCTCCTGCCCACGGGCGCGGGCAACCGGACGATCGAGCTGCTGTCGGTCGGGACCGGGTTCCGCACCGAGCTCGCCGTCACCGACGGCCTGATCGGCCGGGACGACGACGACCGACCGGCACGATGGACGCCGGCTACGGGCGTGACCCCACTGACCAGCGCCGGCGACGGCATCGTGTCGGTCGTCGGTGCCGCCGGCGACCTCGTGGCGCTCGCCGAGCGCGACCTCGGCCGCGTCGCGGTCATCGACGTGGGCACGGACACCCGGATCGCCGAAATCACC
>JAXHUH010000155.1:0-16641 GCA_034211175.1 Actinomycetota bacterium | reverse complement strand
AAGCCGATGGTCATGCCGGCGAGACCGAGACCGGCGGCGAGCACCCCGATCGGGTGAAGGCGCCCGAGCAGGGCGACGATCACGGCCTCCCAGCCGTAGCCGACGGACGCCTCGGCCCCGAGGCTCGTGTTCACGCCGGCGGTCTCGGTGAAGCCGGCGAGCCCGGCGAGCGCACCGGCGACGACCATCACCAGCAGGACGATGCGCGACGAGCGCACCTCGTTGGCGTCGAGCGCGGCGGCGTTGTGGCCGAGCGCGCTGATCCGGTAGCCGCTGCGGTGGCGGGCGAGGAGCCAGGCGGCGAGCGGGCAGGCGAGCACGGCGAGCGCGAACCCGAGGTGGGTGTGGGTGCCGGGCAGCTCGCCGAGGGCGGCGTCGCCGATCGGGCGGCTGGAGGGGATGAAGGCGTCCGGGTCGCGGATGCCCTCCCGCACCGCCCACTGGAGCACCGAGTCGGCGATGTAGACCAGCATGAGGCTGGAGATGACGATGTTGGCGCCGAAGCGCACCCCGAGCCATCCGGCCAGGGCGCTCCACAGGGCGCCGGCGACGACGGCCACCACCAGCCCGGTGACGACGAGCACCGGCCCGGGCAGGTCGCGCACACCGGCGGCCGTGACCCATGCGGTGCCGGCGACCGCGCCGATCAGGTACTGGCCCTCGCCGCCGATCGTGAACACCTTCGCCCGGTAGGCAACGGCGTAGCCGAGCCCGATGAGGATGAGCGGCGTGGCGACCGTGGCGGTGTTCGACAGGCCCCGTGAGCCGGTGAGCACGCCCTGCACGGCTTCGGTGTAGACCGCGAGCGGGTTCTCGCCCTCGGCGATGATCAGCACGGCCCCGACGAGCAGCGCGCCGAGGACCGACAGCACCGGCACGGCGACCCCGAGCACGGCGGCCCGGTCGGCGATGCCGCCGAGCAGGCCGGCGAGGCCCCCGGGACCGTCCGGCGACGAGCCCGACGACGAGGGCTCCGAGGCCGAGGAGGTCGTGGTGGGCGTGGTCGTGGTCACGGTGCGACCTCCCCGTCCGGGAACCCGGCCGCCGCCACCGCGGCGCCCTGGGGTGCGAGCTCGTCGGTGTGGCCGTCGCCGACCATGGCCATGCCGATGGCGGCCCGGTCGAACGGCGGAGCGAACGGCCCGCGCAGCTCACCGGCGGCGAGGACCACGATCCGATCGGCGACCGCCAGCAGCTCGTCGAGCTCGGCGCCGATCCACAGCACCGCGGCGCCGTCGGCCGCGCAGGCGACGAGCCGCTCGGCCACCGCGTCGGCCGCGCCCGGATCGAGGCCGCGGGTCGGGTAGCAGGCGAGCACCGCGCGGGGCTCCCGGCCCAGCTCGCGGGCCAGCACCAGCTTCTGCGCGTTGCCGCCGGAGAGGCTGGCGGCCCGGGCCGCCGGCCCGGCGGAGCGGACGTCCCAGCCCTCGAGGGGCTGCGCCGCGTGGGCCCGCCGTTGGCGACGACGCAGGCGCCAGCGGGGCACCCGGCCGAGCTCGAGGTTGTCGGACAGGTCCATCGGCCGGATCAGGCCCCAGCGGTAGCGATCGGAGGGGATGTAGGCGAGCCGCTGCTCGCCGCGGGCACGCGGGTCGCCGACGGCGAGCGGTTCGCCGTGGACGTCGATGCGTCCGGCATCGGGGGCGACCCGGCCGCTGAGGACGGACTCGAGCTCGGACTGGCCGTTCCCGTCGACGCCGGCGACACCGACGATCTCGCCGGGGGCGACGTCGAGGTCGAGCTCGCGCAGGCGGCCGAGCCCGACACCCCGGAGGCACAGACCGGCGACCGCGGCCGAGTCGGGGTCATCGGGCGGGCGGCGCTCGACGCGGTCGGTGAAGGTGCCCGAGCTGTCGGAGCCGATCATGGCCGTCGCCAGCGAGGCGCGGTCGTGGCCGGCCACCGGCTCGTCGGCCAGGACCTCGCGGCCCTCGCGCAGCACCGACACCCGATCGCAGCCGGCGAACACCTCGGCGAGGCGGTGGGTGATGATCACGAGCGCCCGGCCCTCGGCGGCGAGGTCGCGACAGACCGCCATCAGCTTGTCCGCCTCGGCGTCGGTCAGGACCGCGGTCGGCTCGTCGAGCAGCAGGACCCGGGCGTCCGCGTCGAGGGCCCGGAGCAGCTCGAGGCGCTGCTGCTCACCGACCGACAACCGCCCGGCCGGGACGCCGTCGCGGACCTCGAGCCCGGTCCGCTCGACGAGCCACGCCAGCCGGGCCCGCCCGGCGCCACCGCGGGGGATCCAGCGGCTCGTCGGCCGGGCGAGGACCAGGTTCTCCGACGCGGTGAGCGTCGGCACCAGCGTGAAGTGCTGCTGGACGAGGGCGACGCCCCGCCGGCGAAGCTCACCCGGGTCGAAGCGATCGACGTGCTCGCCGAGCACCGAGACCGAGCCGTCGTCGGGCCGGTCCAGCCCGGCCAGGATCCGCATCAGCGTCGTCTTGCCGGCACCGTTCGCGCCGAGCAGGGCGCTGATCTCGCCGGGACGCAGGGTCAGGTCGACCCCGTCGAGCGCAACCGTGTCGCCGAAGCGCCGCCGGATGCCCCGCATCTCCACCAGCGCGCCACCGGCGCCGACATCAGCCGGCGCCGGTGACATCGTGTCTGGCTCGGTCATCCCGCCTCGGGGACGAACGGCACCTCGAACTCGCCGGCCTGGATCTCGGCGAGCCGCTCCTCGAACAGGGCCATCGTGTCCTCGGGGATCTCGGAGGACCAGTTCGGGCTGATGACGACCTCCATGCCGTCCTCGGCGAGGGGCACGGAGTAGTACTGCGCCTCGGTGCTGCCGGCCACCACGTCCTCGACCATGAGGGCGAAGGTCTTGTCGAGGTTCCAGATGAACGAGGAGAGGACGGAGTCGCCGACCTCGGCCATGTCGCCCACGTAGCCGGTGGAGACGCCGCCGGTGTCGTTCGCCGCCTCGATCTGGCCGAAGGTCGGGCCCTGGCCGCAGCCGATGAACATGGTCGCGCCCTGGTCGGCCTGGCCGAGCGCCGCCTCCTTGGCGAGCTGGACGTCGTACCAGTCGCCGACGGCGACGAAGCTGCCGGTGGCGTCGGGCATGATCTCCTGGACGCCGGCCAGGTACGCCTCGTACATCGAGTAGCAGGCGGGGATCTCGAAGCCGCCGGCACCGCCGACCGCTCCCTCGCCCATCACCCCGGCGGCGAGGATGCCCGACAGGTAGGACGCCTGGTAGAAGGGCTGGTCGTAGTCGCCGACGTTGCCCTCGACGTCGCCGAAGCCGCCGGCGTACACGAAGATCGTGTCCGGGAAGTCGGCGGCCACCGCCTTGACGTCGTCGCCGTAGTTGAACGAGTGGGCGATGATCGGGTTGAAGCCGTCCTCGGCGTAGGCCCGCAGAGCCCGCTCGGCGTCGGCGCCCGGCGGCACGTTCTCCTCGAGGGCGAGGTCGGAGATCACGCCCTCGTCGAGGAGCTGGTTGGCGCCGTCGTAGGCCATCTCGCCCCACGAGCCGTCGAACCACTCCGCCGAGTAGACGATCGCCATCTTCGGCGCGTCGCCGTCGGCGGCCGCCTCCTCGTCGCCGCCCTCGGTGTCCTCGGAGGACGTGTCGTCGGCGGTGTCCTCGGAGGTGGTGTCCTCGGTCTCGGTGTCGTCGGCTGCGGTGTCGTCGTCATCGTCGCCGCCGCACGCCGCGGCCACGAGCGTGAACGACAGTGCGAGCGCCAGCGCCAGCCGCAGGCGGCGCGGACGCGTTGAACCCTGGTGTGCCATGGCGCCAGACCATACGAAGCGTTCGTTCACCGTTCGTTTCCCAAGCGTGAACGGAAGATGTCGGACTGATGGTCCGACCACGGACCGGAGCCACGCGGTGATCTTTCGTCATGCTTTCGCCCACCTGACGCACATCCCCCGAGAAGATCCGGCCGATCTGACGAGATGATGGTCATTCAGACTGACCAGGAAAAGTAACGCCCTTCGGGCATCTGGGGTCTAAAGGCCTCTGGCCCGACGTGTGACGGACGACATACCATCCCGCGATGGTTGTGAGGGACATCGAGCCGTACCTGGAGCGTCAGCGGCAGATCTGGGCGGGCACGTGGGGTCCGAACGTGGCGAACACGCTCGTCTCCCGCGCGCGGATGCTCATCGCCGCCGAGCCGTGGATCTCCATCGACGACGCCTGCCGACGGGTGGACCGTGAGCGCGCCGCGTCGACCGAGGAGAACTACCTCGACGAGGACTTCGTCTGGTCACGCTGGGGCTGAGCCCCACCACCGGACCACCGCCGGGGGCGCCGAGCGCCCTCGCTTACATTCCGTTCACGAGCTGCATCGGCGTGGGTCGGGCGCCACCCACTACCATCCGCCCCGATCATGGGCATCAGGGTCGCGCTCACGCACAGCACCACCTACCGATTCGATCGGGCCGTCACGCTGTACCCCCACGTCGTGCGCCTCCGGCCGGCGCCGCACACGCGGACGCCGATCGAGGCGTACTCGCTGAAGGTGCAGCCGGACGAGCACTGGATCAACTGGCAGCAGGACCCGTTCGGCAACTTCCACGCCCGGCTCGTGTTCAACGAGCCGGCCGACGTGCTGTCGGTCGTCGTCGACCTCGTCGCCGACATGACGCCGATCAACCCGTTCGACTTCTTCCTCGAGCCCGACGCCGAGGAGTACCCGTTCACCTACGAGCCCGAGCTCGCGCACGAGCTCGCGCCCTACCTGCGCCGTGACGAGCCCGGTCCGCTGCTCACGTCCTACCTCGAGGCCGTCGACCGCACGCCGCGCCGGGTCAACGACTTCCTCGTCGACCTGAACCAGCAGCTGTCGCGCGACATCGCCTACACGGTCCGGATGGAGCCGGGCGTCCAGACCCCGGAGCAGACCCTCGGCCGCGCCATCGGCTCGTGCCGCGACACCGGGTGGCTGCTCGTCCAGCTCCTGCGCCACCTCGGCCTCGCCGCCCGGTTCGTGTCCGGGTACCTGGTCCAGCTCACGTCCGACGTGAAGGCCCTCGACGGCCCCTCGGGCCCCGAGGCCGACTTCACCGACCTCCACGCCTGGGCCGAGGTGTTCCTCCCGGGCGCCGGCTGGGTCGGTCTCGACCCGACGTCGGGCCTGTTCGCCGGCGAGGGCCACATCCCGCTGGCGGCCACCCCGGAGCCGTCGAACGCGGCACCGATCACGGGCGCGACGAGCCCGTGCGAGGCGGAGCTCGAGTTCTCGAACGTCGTCACCCGGGTCCACGAGGACCCCCGGGTCACGAAGCCCTACGCCGACGAGCAGTGGTCCGCCATCGACGAGGTCGGCCGGGCGGTCGACGAGCGGCTGCGCCTCGGCGACGTGCGCCTCACCATGGGCGGCGAGCCGACGTTCGTGTCGGTCGACGACATGGAGTCGCCGCAGTGGACGACGGCGGCGGACGGCCCCGACAAGCGGCGCCTCGCCGACCAGCTCACGCAGCGCCTCCTCGACCGCTTCGGCCCGGGCGGCGTCGTCCACCAGGGCCAGGGCAAGTGGTACCCGGGGGAGCCGCTGCCGCGGTGGGCCCGCACCATCTACTGGCGCCCCGACGGCGTCCCGGTGTGGCGCAAGCCGGAGCTCATGCCGCTGGGCGACCCGTCGGGCACCGGTGAGCACGCCGACGCCGCCGACGCCGAGCGCTTCGGCCGGGCGCTGTGTCGCCGGCTCGGGCTCGGCGAGGGTGCGCTGATGGCGGCCTACGAGGACCCGATCGCCGTCGTGTGGGAGGAGGCCCGGGTCCCGGCCGACGTCGACCCGGCCGACCTCGACCCCGAGCGGGCCGACCTCGACGAGCTCGGCCACCGGCGCCGCCTCGCCCACCTGCTCGAGCGCGGGCCGTCCACCCCGAGCGGCCACGTGCTCCCCCTCGGCTGGGACGGCGTCGACTGGGTGACGAGCACCTGGCCGCTGCGGCGCGACCGGCTCTTCCTCCTGCCCGGGGACTCACCGATGGGGTTCCGCCTGCCGCTCGGCAGCCTCCCGGCCGTCGCCGAGACCGTCGAGCCGCCCCCCGATCCCGACCCGTTCGCCCGGCCGGCGTCGCTGCCGGTGCCCGACGGCGACGACGACGGCCGCACGGCCGTGCACCCGATCGACGTGAACGCCGTGGGCACCTCGGCGCCGCCGCCCGCACGACCGGCGACGTCACCGCAGACCGCCCCGTCGGCGTTCGTGCCGATGGACGCCGAGCTCGTGCGCACCGCGCTGTGCATCGAGCCCCGCGACGGCGCGCTCTACACGTTCTTCCCGCCGGTCAACGACCTCGGGGCCTGGCTGTCGCTGGTCGCCGCCATCGAGGACACGGCCGCCGAGCTCGACCTGCCGATCCGCATCGAGGGCTACGAGCCGCCCCGCGACCCGCGCCTGCAACGCCTGGCCGTCACCCCCGACCCGGGTGTCATCGAGGTCAACGTGCAGCCGACCACGACGTGGGACGAGCTGACCGAGCTCACCACCGACCTCTACGACCTCGCCCACCACTGCCGCCTCGGCACCGAGCGCTTCGACCTCGACGGGCGCCACACCGGCACCGGTGGCGGCAACCACGTGACCCTCGGCGGGCCGACCGCACCCGACAGCCCGCTGCTGCGCCGGCCCGACCTGCTGCGCAGCCTGCTCACCTACTGGCAGAACCACCCGGGCCTGTCGTACCTGTTCTCGGGCACGTTCATCGGCCCGACGAGCCAGGCGCCCCGCGTCGACGAGGCCCGCCACGAGAACCTCTACGAGCTCGAGATCGCGTTCGAGCAGCTCGACGAGATGAGCGACCCGCCGCCGTGGATCGTCGATCGGCTCCTGCGCCACCTGCTCGTCGACCTCACCGGCAACACGCACCGCGCCGAGTTCTGCATCGACAAGCTGTTCTCACCGGAGTCGGCGTCGGGCCGGCTCGGGCTCGTCGAGCTGCGGGCGTTCGAGATGCCGCCCCACCCGCGCATGAGCCTCGTGCAGATGCTGCTGGTGCGCTCGCTGGTCGCCCGATTCTGGGACCGGCCCTACCGGGGCCCGCTCGTACGCTGGGGCACACGCCTGCACGACCGCTACATGCTCCCCCACTACGTCACCGAGGACATCACCGAGGTGTGCCAGGAGCTGCGCGACGCCGGGATCGACTTCCGCACCGAGTGGATGGACCCGTTCGTCGAGTTCCGCTTCCCGCGCCTGGGCACCGTCCAGGTCGGGCCGGTGGCGCTGGAGCTGCGCCAGGCGATCGAGCCGTGGCACGTCCTCGGCGAGGAGGTGTCGCAGTTCGGCACCGCCCGCTACGTCGACTCCTCGGTCGAGCGGCTCCAGGTGCGGGTCACCGGCGTGACCGACAGCCGCCACATCGTCACCTGCAACGGGCGGCTCGTGCCGCTGCGGTCGACGCCGGTCGCCGGCGAGTACGTGGCCGGCGTCCGCTACCGGGCGTGGGCACCGCCCTCGGCGCTGCACCCGACCATCGGCGTCCACGCGCCGCTGGTGTTCGACGTGATCGACACCTGGAACGGGCGATCGATCGGCGGGTGCGTCTACCACGTCACCCACCCCGGCGGCCTCGCCTACGAGACGTTCCCGGTGAACAGCTACGAGGCCGACAGCCGCCGGGTCAGCCGCTTCTGGGACATGGGCCACACGCCGGGCACCCGCACCGCGCTGGCCTCGGGTGTGGCGAGCCGCACCGTCGAGCCCCGGGGGCCGAGCGACGTGATCGCGGTCCTCGGCCCGAAGTCGCTCGACCCCGAGTACCCGCACACGCTCGACCTGCGCCAGGCCCCGGGCGGCCCGACCGGTGACCGATGGTGAGGCGCCGACCGCGCCCGTTGCCACGCACCGACGGGCGGTGACCACCGCGACGCGGGACCACTTCGCCTATGACCGCCTCGACGGCGTCGCCGACGAGCTGGTCGGCTCGGACGGCGTCGCCCAGCCCGTGTGGGACCCGGTCGTGGCCAACCTCCGCTCCCTGGGCGAGGGTGGCCTGCGGACCCGCACCGACCGTCTCGGGCGGCTGCTG
The DNA here is from genome assembly GCA_034211175.1 of Actinomycetota bacterium. Lineage (GTDB taxonomy): Bacteria > Actinomycetota > Acidimicrobiia > Acidimicrobiales > CAIXPF01 > JAXHUH01. The sequence continues at coordinate 8,646 of JAXHUH010000155.1, read as the reverse complement.
CGCGACCAGGGCGCGACCTACAACGTCTACGGCCACCCGGCCGGCGAGCGCCGCCCGTGGACCCTCGACCCGGTCCCCCACGTCGTCGCCCGCGACGAGTGGGAGCGCCTCGCCGCCGGGGTCGTCCAGCGGGCGCGGCTGCTCGAGCAGGTGGCCGACGACCTCTTCGGCGAACGCCGCCTCGTCGCCGACGGGCTGATCGCGGCCGATGCGGTCGTCGGCGACCCCGCGTTCCTGTGGCCGTGCGTCGGCCTCGACCCCGGTCCCCGACGGCTCGTGCTGTACGCGGTCGACCTCGTGCGCCACCGGGACGGCTCGTTCCGGGTGCTCCACGACCGGGTGCAGGCGCCGTCCGGCCTCGGCTACGCGCTCGCCAACCGCCAGGCGATCACCCGGGTGTTCCCCGACATGTTCCGCCGGGTCGGCGTCGAGCGCCTGGCCGACTGGTTCGGGGCGTTGCGCTCGTCGCTGATGGCGATGGCGCCCGACGGCATCGCCGAGCCCCGGGTCGTGATCCTCACGCCCGGTCCCCACAACGAGACGTACTTCGAGCACGCGTTCCTCGCCCGGACGCTGGGCTACTCCATGGTCGAGGGCGCCGACCTCACCGTCCGCGACGGCCGCGTGTGGCTCAAGTCCGTCGGTGGCCTGGAACCGGTCGACGTGATCTGGCGCCGGGTCGACGACGCATGGTGCGACCCCCTCGAGCTGCGCGGCGACTCGCTCCTCGGCGTCGCCGGCCTGCTCGACGCCATGCGGCGGGGCAACGTCACCGTGGTCAACCCGCTCGGGTCCGGACTGCTCGAGAGCCCGGCCATCACCAGCGCCCTGCACCGGGTGTCCCGTCACCTGCTGGGCGACGAGCTGTCGATCGCGGCCAACCCGAGCTGGTGGTGCGGCGACCCCGCCCACCGCGCGCACGTCCTGCGCAACCTCGACCGGCTCGTGCTGCGCACCACCGGCGGCCCCCCGGTCTTCGGCCGACTGCTCTCCGACCGGGCCCGCAACGAGCTCGTGCAGCGGATCGAGCGGCGGCCCCACCGCTGGACCGGCCAGGCCGAGATCGACCTCGGCACCGCGCCGAGCCTGGTCGATGGTCGGCTGCAGCCCCGCCGGGCCGTCCTGCGACTGTTCGCGGTGGCGACGGTCGACCGTGACGGGGCTGCCGACGGCTGGCAGGTCCTGCCCGGCGGCATGACCCGGGTCGCCGACACCAGCGACGCGGTGTCGATGGCGTTCGGCACCGCGGACGCCAAGGACGTGTGGGTCCCGTCGCCCGCCGCAGGGCGCCAGCAGCCCGGACCGGCACCGAGCCCGGTGCAGGTCGACCTGCGGGCCTCGCTCACCGCCCGCTCGGCGGAGACGCTGCTGTGGCTGGGCCGCAACGCGGAACGGGCCGAGACCATGAGCCGCTGGGTGAGCGCGGTCGCGAATCGCATCGACGACGACCCGGAGCCGACGGGTGCCGACCGGGCCGGCACCGCCGCGCTCGTCGACCTCGTGCGCAGCCTCGCCGAGCTGCACCGCGTGCCGGGCGAGGGCCCGATCGCCGACCGGGGCGCCGACCCCGAGGCGGTGCTGCTCGGCGCGCTCACCGACCGCGAGCTCTCCGGCTCGCTGGCCACCTCGCTCGACCACCTCGTCGCCGGTTCGGCGAGCGTGCGCGAGCTGGTGTCGTCGGGGACGTGGCGGGTGCTCGAAGGGCTGCGCGACGCGCGCGCCGACCTCGGCGGCTCCGGGACCGGTCTCGACGGCGCGCTCGACGACGCCGACGCCTGCCAGACCCTGCTCGCCGCCCTGTCCGGTCTCGTCAACGAGTCGATGGTGCGCGACCCGGGCTGGCGGTTCCTCGACACCGGACGCCGCCTCGAACGGGCACAGCTGATGCTCATCACGTTGTCGGCCACGCTGACCGACGACGTCATGGCGTCGGGCCCGACGCTCGACACGCTCCTCGCCGCGTCCGAGTGCCTGTCGGTCTACCGGCGCCGCCACCGCACCGACGTCGAGCCGGTCATGTTGTGCCGCCTGCTGGTCACCGACCCCGACAACCCCCGCTCGGTGCGCTTCCAGCTCGACCGGCTCTCCGAGGACCTCGCCCTGTTGCCGCCGAACGAGCAGGGCCGGCGCAGCGGCACCCGCGACCTCAGCACCGCACTGGCGCTGTGCAGCGACGTCGACCCCCACGCGCTCGTGACCCGCCGCGACGTGATGCTGGCGTTCGCGGAGCGCACGCTCGGGCTGCTCGACGCCATCGCCGACGGGCTGCTCCTCGACCACTTCGCCCAGGTCGGACCGGCCACGCTCACCGTCGGTGGGGCGCCGGCGCCCGAGTCGCTCGACGAGACGGCACCGCCGTGAGGTACCGGGTCACCCACCGCACCAGCTACACGTACGACCCGCGGGTGACGCACGGCTACAACGAGGCCCGGGTCGTGCCCCGCTCGTTCGCCGGGCAGCGGATCGACCACGCCGAGCTGCGCATCGAGCCGGCACCCGACGACCGCCACGACCGCCTCGACGCGTTCGGCAACCACACCGTCTTCTTCGCCCACCAGCGGCCGATCGAGCACCTCGACGTGACCGCGGTGAGCGAGGTCGAGACCGTCGGCTCCGGCCAGCTCTCGCTCGCCGCCGCGCTCGCGTGGGAGCGGGCCCGGCCGCTGCCCCACGAGGCCGACCGGATCTACGCGCTCGACTCGCCGCTCGTGCAGCGCTCCGACGCCCTCGCCGAGCTGGCCGCCGGATCGTTCACGCCGCGTCGGCCGCTCGAGGACGCGGCCGCCGAGCTGTGCACGACGATCTTCCGGGAGTTCGCGTACAAGCCGGGGACGACGACGGTGAGCACCTCGCTGGAGGAGGTGCTGGAGGCCCGACGCGGCGTGTGCCAGGACTTCGCCCACGTGCTCGTCGGCTGCCTCCGCTCGATCGGCCTGGCCGCCCGCTACGTCAGCGGCTACCTGGAGACCCTCCCGCCGCCGGGCCAGCCCCGCCTCGTCGGCGCCGACGCCTCCCACGCGTGGGCGTCGCTGCGCCTGGCCGACGGCTCCTGGCTCGACCTCGACCCGACCAACGACGCGTTCGCCCCCGTCGACTACGTCACCGTCGGGTGGGGCCGCGACTACGGCGACGTCCCCCCGCTCAAGGGTGTGGTCTACGCCGCCGGCGCCACGACCACCCTCGACGTCGGCGTCGACGTCGAACGCCTCCCCGAGCGGTGACGCGGGTGATGCGTTAGCATCAGCATCATGCGCACCACGGTCAACATCGACGATGAGCTCCTCGTCGCAGCCAAGGCGCGGGCCACGGCGAAGGGCATCACGCTGGGCCAGATGATCGAGCGCGCTGTCCGCCGAGAGCTGGCCGTCGACGCCCCGACGCCGGGCCCACCGATCCCGGTGTTCACCGGCGGCACCGGTCCCCGCCCCGGACTCGATCTGACGTCGAACCGGGCGGTGTTCGAGGCGCTGGACGAAGGCCTCGACCTCGACCGGCTGCGCTGAGCGGACACCTTGCTCGTCCTCGACGTGAACGTCGTCCTCGCCGCACAGCGGGCCGACCACCCACACCATCCCCTCATTCGCCCGTGGTTCGACCACCTCGTGAACGGCGAGATCGAGCAACATGACGAGTTCGGCGTACCGTCCACCGTGTGGGCCTCGCTCCTGCGGCTCACGACGAATCGTCGGATCCTCCCGGTGCCCACACCACTCGACGAGGCGTTCGCGTTCATCGAGGCCACGACGGCGCAGCCGCGCTGCCTACCGACCGAACCCGGCGACCGTCACCTGACGCTCGTTCGCCGGCTGTGCGCCGAGGCGGACGCGACCGGCGACCTCGTGCCCGGCGCGGTCATCGGCGCGATCGCAGTCGAGCACGGCGCGACCGTGGCCACCATGGACCGGGACTTCGCGCGGTTCGACTCGGTGGATCACCTCCTCCTGCGCTGAGCGCTCCCGAGCTTCCGGCGCGCTCGGCCGGGTCGTCGGGCGTTCGGGTGGGTAGGTGTGCGTCGGCCCCGTTCGCGGCGCGGGCGGGGTGCATCGTCCGACGCACGCGAAAGGCCAGGACCAATGGCGATCGAACGCAGCTCGTCCGCCCGGTGGGAGGGCGATCTCAAGGGTGGCAACGGCCACTTCTCCCTCGGGAGCAGCGGCGCCATCAGTGGCAGCTACACCTACGCCTCCCGCTTCGAGAGCGGTGAGGGCACCAACCCCGAGGAGCTCATCGCCGGCGCCCACGCCGCCTGCTACGCCATGGCGTTCTCCAACATGTTGGCCGGCGAGGGCCACACCCCCGAGCGGATGGACGTGACCGCCACGGCAACCCTCGACATGGACGCCGGCAAGATCACGAAGATCCACCTCGTCGCCAACGGCCGGGTTCCCGGCGTCGACGAGGCCACGTTCGAGCAGCTCGCCAACAAGGCCAAGGACGGCTGCCCGATCTCGGCGACGCTCGCCGCGGTCGACGAGATCACCCTCGACGCCACGCTCCAGCACTGAGCCGGCTCACGGCCGGTTGCCGGGCTCGGCTCGGGCATCGGCGCCGAGGAGCCCACGGCACGGCTCCATACCGCTGACCGTCATGGCGTCGAGCCACGACGGTCGGCGGTCGAGCCAGCGCTGGCGGGTGAGCCGGAGCCGGTGATCGGCCCGGCGCACCCCCTCGAACGCGTGGAAGCGGACGCCGTCGGGCTCGTAGCCGAGCCGTGCGGAGATCCTGGCCGACCGCTCGTTGCCGGTCATGTACCCGCTCGACACGCCGACCGCGCCGAGGTGGGCGAACGCCCACTCGAGCACCATGGCCCGCATCCGCCCGCCGATCCCCCGGCCCTGCGCGCTGCCGGCGAGGAACGACCCGGTGTGGACGTTGCCGACGACGGCGAAGTCCTCCGCCCGGCTCGACTGGGTGCCGACGACGGTCCCGTCGTGGACCACGGCGAACGGCACCTCCCACCGCTCCGGTCGGGTCCCGGCCCTCGTCGTCCAGTGGTAGCGCAGCATCTCCTGCGCCCGCTCCTGCCGGGTCGCCGCCCGCCCGATGAGGAGGCGGGGCACGAAGTACTCCTGGCCGGCGGGCACGATCGGGTCCTCGAGGAGATCGGCGAGCGCCACGGCGTCGTCGTCGGTGACCGGCCGCAGCTCGAGGTCGTCGTGGACCAACCGCAGTCCGAACAGCGGCCACACGCCGGCGAGCGTCGACGAGTCCGGGCCCTGCGTCGGGCCCGGACCGGAGATGTCGTCGGGAGCGCCCATCGGCCGAGTCTCCCCGCCAGGCCCGACCCCTCACGAACGACTTCTCGCGAACTGGGCGCTCCCTACGCGACCCTGAGGTCGGGTCTCGGGGGACGACCAGGGGGATTCCCGATACCGGGGTGGTGACGGCCGATCGTATGTTCCTCACATGATCGTTCCCCTGCTCTCGGTCACCCTCATCGGCGTGGTCGTCGCGATGCGCCAGTCCGGCTCGCGCTCCCTGCGGGCCGGTACCGGTCAGGTCGTGATCGGCGCGTGGGCCGGCTTCCTGCTCGGCGCGGTCGCCACGATCGTCGTCGACGTGTTCACCGGCATCGGCCCGTGGGTCACGCTCGTCGGCCACCTCGGCGCCTATCTCGGCGCGAAGACCTCGGCCGAACCGGCAACCGAGCTCACCGCCTGACAGCCGCAACCCACCGCCAACCCGGTTCTGCACGACGGCCACGGCGGCGTCGTGCGGACCGGCGGGCGGCCGGGTCGAACCGACCGCCGACCGCTCAGGTCGGGTCGGCGACGTGGACCATGCGCTTGCCCATGTTCTCGCCGGCGAGGAGGCCGACGAGGCCCGCGGGGGCGTGCTCGAGGCCCTCGACGACGTCCTCGGCGACCTTCAGCTCACCGGAGTTCACCCAGCCGGCGAGCTCGTCGAGCGCCTGGGCGCGGCGGTCGTAGAAGTCCATGACGATGAACCCCTCCATCCGGATCCGCTTGGTGACGAGCAGGCCGGGGATGCCGGCGGGCCCGGCCGCCGGGTTGGACGTGTCGTACTGCGAGACGACGCCGCAGCACGCGATGCGGCCGTGGAGGTTCATGCGGCGCAGCACGGTCTCGAGGATCGGGCCGCCGGTGTTGTCGAAGTAGACGTCGACGCCGTCGGGGCACGCGGCCTTGAGCTGCTGGCGGAAGCCGGGGTCCTTGTAGTTGACCGCGGCGTCGAAGCCGAGCTCGTCGACCAGCCAGCGGTTCTTGTCGTCGGAGCCGGCGATGCCGACGGCCCGGCAGCCCCGGAGGCGGGCGAGCTGGCCGACGACGCTGCCGGTGGCGCCGCCCGCGGCGCTGACCACGACCGTCTCCCCCGCCTCGGGGCGCCCGACGTCGTGGAGCCCGAAGTACGCGGTGAGCCCGGTGACGCCGAGGACGCTGAGGTAGCGGGGCAGCGGGGCCTTCGGCTCGAACGGTCGGACGGCCTTCGCCGCGTGCACGCCGTAGGCCTGCCAGCCGTTCTGGCACTCGACGATGGCACCGGCCGGGACGTCGGGGCTGTTCGACGCGACGACCTGGCCGAGCGTGAACCCGCTCATCACCTGCCCGGCGAACACCGGGTCGGTGTAGGTGGCGCCCTGCATCCACGCCCGGTTGGCGGCGTCGAGCGACAGCCACAGGGTCCGCACGAGCACCTCACCGTCGGAGGCCTCGGGCATCGGGCCCTCGCGGACCTCGAAGTTCGAGGTCGACAGCTTGCCGGTCGGCAGCTCGGTCACGATGACCTGGCGGTTGGTCCCGTTCGTGCTCATCACGTTCCCCCTCGATGACGCTGGCGGCGAGTCTGCCATCCGGCCGGCCCGCCACCCGAGCCGCCCCGGAACCGGCCCGGGACCGCCGGAACAGGTGGGTGAGCGACGAGACTCGGCAGATGCCCACACGACCCCACATCGCATGCGCATGCTGGGAGACGAGCCGCGCTGCGGCGCCGACTGCTGTGGCTGTGGCTGTGGGGCCGAGCTGCGTCGGTTGCGGCGGACCGGTCGGCTGCGGCGGTCGCACCTCGCACGCGACCTCGAGCGGCGATGACAACGGCCCGGTGCCCGGTGGCGTCGGGCCGGGCCGTACGCTCGCCGGATGCCCGCCACCGAGGGGTTGCCGGCGCCGGGTGCGCTGGTCATGCTGCGCCGACTCACGATGGACGACGCCGACGCGCTCGTCGCCTACCGCAGCGACCCGGAGGTGGCGAGGTACCAGAGCTGGACGCCCGACTGGTCGGTCGAGGACGCCCGCCGCCTCGTCGAGGGCCAGCCCGACACCGACTGGCCCGACCTCGGCGACTGGCTGCAGCTCGCGATCGTCGAGCGGGCCTCCGGGGCGCTGGTCGGCGACCTCGGCATCCACTCGGTCGCCACCCAGCCCCGCACGATCGAGCTCGGCATCACGCTCGCCGGTGACCGTCAGGGGCGGGGCTTCGCGTCGGAGGCGGTGCGGCTCGTGCTCGCCTGGCTCTTCGAGGAGCGCAACCAGCACCGGGTGCTCACCCAGTCCGACGAGCGGAACCCGGCGCTGCACCGGTTGGTGGAGCACCTGGGCTTCCGGCGGGAGGCGACGTTGGTCGAGGCCGACTGGTTCGAGGGGGCGTGGACCACCCTCGTCGTCCACGCCATCCTCGAGCGCGAGTGGTCCGGCGGCTGAACGCGGTCAGCCCGTCGCGTCACGCCCGGCGCAGGTGAGCACATCGACGAGTGAGGTCACCGGGGCCGGTGGATCAACGGAGGCGACGGTCGTGGAGCTCCAAGGATGCGAACGTCAACGAAGGATCGCGGTCCATGACTGAACAGCCTGGTGCTTGGAGCCGATTTCCCGGCTCGGACCCCGGTCCCGGGAACGGGCACGTGCCCCAGCACGAACCTCGCGCCGAGCCGATCGAGATCGGCGCCATCTGCGGTCTCGTGACCGAGCCCACACCCCAGTCATCATGTGCTGACTTCGCGATCAGCGAGTTCGTGCGCCTCGCCAACGGAGACTCGTTCACCTTGCGCGCCGATCATCGCTTCTCGATCCACGCTTCCGGCGGCCGCTCCTGGCGAGAAGAGCTCGACGCCGATGTTCTCCGCGAGCGCGCCCTTGCGACCGTACGCTCCGACGATGGCGACGAAACCTCTGCGTCCCACCCGTGGGATCACCTTGCAGCTCTCGCTCGAGGGCACGGCCAGCGACGTCGACAGCGCCAAGCCCGAGCCCGACGTGTTCACCGCCGCGCTGGAGGCGGTCGGCGGCGAACCGTCACAAGCGGTCGTCGTCGGCGACACCGGCTGGGACGTCCAGGCCGCCCGTGCCGCCGGCATCCGGGCGATGACCGTCCGCTCCGGCGGTTGGACGACCGATCAGCTCCGCCGCGAGGGCGCGGTCTCGGTCCACGACGACGTCGCCCATCTCCTCGCCGACCTCACCGGCGAGCCCGACGCCACCGAGATGGGCAAGCTGCTCGGCACCATATCACGAACAGATGGTCAGCCCGTTGATCGCTCAGTCCACCTTTACGACGAGCGTCCCCCTCGCTAGCCCTGAATAATCGTGGCGGTCGTCTTTGCTATTCGTAGGCGCGCGGTGAGTGGTTGAGGGGTGGGTGTCGCTGTTGGTGAGCGCGGGTGGCGGCAGTGTCGGGTGTGGTGGGGCGCGC
>JAXHUH010000154.1:0-3197 GCA_034211175.1 Actinomycetota bacterium | reverse complement strand
CCGAGCGCCCGCGCACCAACGGGCGGCACGACCACGCGGAGAGCAGCGGCCAGGGGCCATCGAAGCGCAACGGACGGACCCCCTCTGCGGTGGCGCCGGACAGCGCCGAGAACGGCCGGCAGGTCGAGACCACCTCGGGCTCGCGAGTGAGCACCGGGCGGGCGACCGTGCAGACGGCGAGCACGGACGTCCCGACCGGAGCCGACCCCTCGGAGGCGTGCAGGGTGTCGTTGCGGCGCCACCCGAGGAAGCTGCGCCTCACCGGGCCCGCGGCCAACTCGATCGGCCTGGAGGTCGCCGGGGCGCTCCACGAGACCGGGGCGTCCCTCGACGACATGAACCGGTTCGTGGAGCCGGTGGCGGCCCGGCTGGCCGCGGAGGGGATCGCAGAGGGGGACGACGCACTGGCGATGGCGCGACGCGTCCGTGACCTGCTCTACGCGGCGAGGGTGTTCTGGAGGACGGACGACGGCGTGCGCCGAGTCGTCGTCGCCGGCGACGACATCGTGACCCGCGTGCTGGAGACCGTGGCGTCCATGCTGGTCGGGCACCACGACGACCCGCTCGATCCCGTCGTGATCGCCGGCCTGGTCGTGCCCGACCCGCAGCCGTGCCACACCGTGGTCGTGGCCGACGCCATCGAGCGCGGCTCGGCGGGTGATCGCAGAGCTCCGGAGCCCGCCGACGTGTCCGATGCCGACCAAGGCGGCTGCCCGACGGCGGCCGCCGCTGCGACCGCCGTCGACGGGGCCGACGCGCCGGCAGGCGGGCGCGACGAGGCGCGTGACCCGGACGACGCCGTGGCGTCGATGCCGGAGGTCCCGGTGGCCCACACGGCCGGCGCCGGCGGCGATCCCGGACCGGCGACGGTCGAGCCGGACCCCGCGCCGGCCTCCGAGGTCCCGAACGCCGACATCGTGCTGAACGACGAGTTCCGATCCGACGCCGACCGCGGCGTGCCCACGGCGGCGACGTCGCCGATCCCCGATGCCGGACCGGCGCAGGTGCCGGGCCAGCCGGCGGAGGACCTGTCGACCGTCGATCCCGGCGTCGAGGTATCCGACGGAGGTCACGACCGCGGTCCGTCGGGGATCGTCGTGCCTGCGATCGCCACGTTCCCGCCGTCCGAGGCCATGCGCGCCGGGCTCGTGCCCGGGCGCGGTCGGCCTGGCCCGGCTGACATCCGGCGGCTGCCGGTGGCCAACGGCGAGGCTCCGTCCCCGGCCGAGGCACCGTGGGCGCCACAACCGTCGGAGGGTGGTGCGCCGACGGACGCCGCGCCCGGGCAAGGGCCCTCGGACACGATCGGCGACGGTGCGATGCCGAGCGTGGGGTTCCCCGCCGCGCCTGTCGTCGCCGTGTGGGCCGAGCCGAACGTCGACCCCGGGGCCGACGGCGAGCCCCCGAGCGACGCGGGCTGAGCGGTGGCCCGGAGCCCCGGGCCGGCGGCCCGGGGTGACCGCTCAGCCGGTGGGTTCTCCGAGAGCGAGCAGCTCGCGCTCGTCGACGACGACGCGGCCGGCCACGATGACGGTGCGGATGTCCTCGGTGCGGGCGCAGAGCGCGAACGCCCGCTCGGGACGCATCGGTGGCCACCAGTGCGGGCCCGTCGTGTCGACGACCAGGAGGTCGGCGTCGCCGCCGACCACGATCGAGCCGACGCGGTCGGCGCGGCCGATGGCCCGGGCCCCGAGGACCGTCGCCATGGCCAGGCCGTGCTCGGGGGTCGGCCACGTCTGGTCGCCGGTCGACGCGCGGGCCCAGCCGACGGCGACCCGCAGCTCGGCGAGGGCATCGGCGGTCGCGGTCAGGCTCGGGTTGTCGAGCCCGAGGCCGACCGGAACCCCGGCACCGTGGAGGTGGGCGAGCGGGGTCGCCGAACCGGCCAGGGCCATCGCCGCCGACGGGCAGTGGACGACGCCGGCGGCGTGGTGGGCGAGGCGGGCCACGTCGCCGTCGTCGAGGTGGGAGGCGTGGGCGCCGACGAGGTCGTCGAGCACGCCGAGGTGGGCGAGGCGCTCGGTGGCCCGCACCGTGTGATCGGCGTCGGCCCAGGCGCCCGGTTCCGAGGCGTGGAGGTGGGTCGTGATGCGGGCGCCGTGACGGTGGGCGAGCTCGGCGCAGCCGAGCCACAGGTCGTCGCTCGCCATCTCCGGCAGCTCGGGCGCCGGCCAGATCTCGACGCCGCCGTCGGGATCGTGGCGGCGGGCCATCAGCTGCGAGAGCTGGTCGAGCACCGCGTTCGTCGGCCCGACCATCCGGAGCGCGTCGTGGCCCATCGTCAGCGGGGCGACATCGCCGACCATCACCGCGAGGACGACCCGGATCCCCGCGGCCCGGTAGGCGGCGATGGTCGCCTCGGCGCACTCGCGGGCCCGCCCCGTGCCGGGGTCGCCGACGCCCCAGCAGTCGACCACCGTCGTCACCCCGGCGGCCAGCAGCTCCCGGGCGGTGAGCGTGGCGGCCCGGGCGGCGTCCTCGGGGCCGTGGCCGAGCACGCTCCGGTAGTAGACGCCCATCAGCCAGTCGGGGAACGTCGGGCCCGGGTCGAGGCCCCGGGCGCTGCGGTCCATCGAGTGGGTGTGCCCGCTGATCATCCCCGGCATCACGAGCCGCCCGCCGGCGTCGATGGTGCGGGCCGCGGCCGGTTCGGGCGGCGGCTCGGCCCCGAGGCCGACCACGGACCCTCCGGCGATGGCGATCCACCCGTCGTCGAACGTGGTCCCCGCCGCGTCGAGCGGCATCACGTGCGCATGGCGGATCACCAGGTCGGCGGGGTCAGCGTCGGCCGGCCCACGCCCGCCCGTGTTCTCGGCCATCGCCGAGGATCGCACACCGGCGAGCGGACCGGCGGACCCGCCGTCCCGTAGGAGAACCGTCAGCCGTCGCCGGGGCGGGCGGTGGTCGGGGTCGGGGGTGGGCCGGGGAGGGTGAAGGTGGCGTCGCCGCCGGTGGCCTCGAGGTGAAGCACAGCGGCGGGGCCGCGGACCGCGTCAGCGGGAGCCGGGTGGACGCGGTCCGCGGCCGATCGTGGCCGGTTGCCGGGTTGGGCTACCGGTTGCGGCGCTTGCGGGCCAGGAGCTTGCTCATCGTGTCCTCGCCCTCGGCCTCGTCGCCTGCTCCGGCGCCCGAGCCGCCGTTCGGTGCCTCGGCCCCGGAGTCGGGTGCCGAGGGCTGGCGTGGCGGCGGGCCCGGGT
>JAXHUH010000153.1:0-17967 GCA_034211175.1 Actinomycetota bacterium | reverse complement strand
CCGGCCGCTATGTGAGCGGCAGCACGTGCGATGTCTCCACCGGCGGGATGCTCATTCGCCTGGAGCGGCCGCTGAACGTCGAGATTGCCGCCGACCTCGTCGCCGAGGTGCCGCCGCTCACCGCGATGGCCGCGTTCGGCCTGGCGTGGGCGGTCGGCTTCGTCGCCGTGCCGCTGCCGGCCGGCCTCGGTCTGCGGGAGGCGGTGCTCGTGCTCGCCCTGACCGGTATCGCCGGGGTCGATGCCGACGCGGTGATCGCGGCGTCGCTGGTCCACCGGTTCGTGCTCCTGTCGGCCGAGCTGGTGATGTTCGCCCAGAGCCGCCTGCGCCTGCTGGTGCGCCCCGGGGCGGCGGCGACGATCTCACCCGCCGCGCCGACGTCGTCATCTTCGTCCTCCCACATGTCCCAGCCCGAGGAGGGTCGGTAGCATGTGTGCCCGGCGCTCTCCCGGGCGCAACGGTGTCTCGTGAGCCTTCGTTCCCTCCCCCCGCTCCTGCGCGACGAGCCTGCGATGCTGCAGGTGCTCGGACGCGCGTCCGCCGTGCTGGCCGTGCCCGAGCCCGCCCGTGCCTTCGCGCTCGCCGGCCTGGCGACGAACATGTCGCGGCGGCCGATCCTCGTGGCCACGCCGTCGGGCACCGACGCCGAGCGCGTCGCCAACGACCTCGCCACGTTCCTCGGTGACGACGCCGTCGAGCTGTTCAAGGCGTGGGAGACCCTGCCGTTCGAGCGGGTCAGCCCGAGCATCGAGACGGTCGGGGTGCGCCTGCGCACGTTGTGGCGCCTCCGGGACCCGGAGCGGGTGCCGGCGGTCGTGGTCGCACCGGTGCGGGCGCTGCTGCAGCGGCTCGGCCCCCACGTCGACGAGATCGAGCCGGTCACGATCGCACCGGGCGACGTGATCGACCCGACGGAGCTGGTGACCCACCTCGTCGAGCAGGGCTACCGGCGCGAGTACCAGGTCGAGAGCCGGGGCGAGGTCGCGGTGCGGGGCTCGATCGTCGACGTGTTCCCCTCCACCGGGGACCATCCCGTCCGCATCGACCTGTGGGGCGACGAGGTCGAGCGGCTCACCGCGTTCTCGGTGTCCGACCAGCGCTCGACCGACGAGCTCGCCCGCGTCGAGATCTTCGGTTGCCGCGAGCTGCTCGCCACCCCCGACGTGCGCGAGCGGGCCGAGGCCCTGGTGGCGTCCGAGCCGTGGGGCCGCGAGCAGTGGGAGCGCATCGCCGGCGGCGAGCTGTTCGACGGCATGGAGTCGTGGCTGCCGTGGCTGGCGCCGTCCGAGCGCCTCCTGCCCGACCTGCTCGGCGCCGACGGCCTCGTCGTGCTCGTCGAGCCGCGCCGGATGCGTGACCGGGCGGCCGACCTCATCGCCGAGGAGGAGGACCTCGCGGCGACCCTGGCCAAGACGTGGGGCGCGGTCCACGACGACGCCCCGGCCGACGGTGACACCGCCGACGGCGCCGTCGCCGAGGCGGAGGCGCGCCACAAGGAGTTCCCGCGGCTCCACCTCGACTTCGACCGGCTGCTGTCGGGCTCGGGCGCCGCGACGTGGTCGATGACCGTCGCCCCGGAGGGCCCCGACGTGGCGACGATCACCGCCACCGGCTGGGACCCGATGTCGAGCGAGGGCCCCGGGCTGATGACCCAGCTCGATCGCCTCCTGCGTGACGGCTTCCGGGTCGTGCTCGGCGCGGACGCCGCGGGCTCGGGCCAGCGCCTGGCCGACCTGTTGTCCGATCGGGGGATCGACCTGCGGGTCGACCCGGACGCGACGAGCGACCTGACCGTCCCCGGCGGCGCGGTGTGCGTGGCCCCGCTGGAGCGGGGCTTCGTGCTCCCCGAGATCAAGCTCGCGGTGCTGGCCGAGCGCGACGTCACCGGCCGCCGCCGGGCCCATCGCACGCCCCGGCCGCGCCGGCGCGACGCCCAGCGGTTCTTCGAGGACCTCCAGCCCGGCGACCACGTCGTCCACCACCACCACGGCGTGGGCCGCTACACGGGCATGGTCAAGCGGGCCATCGGCGGCAACGAGCGCGACTACCTGCTGCTCGAGTACAAGGGCGGCGACAAGCTCTACATCCCGAGCGAGCAGATCGACGCCATCCGCCCGTACACGGGCGGCGAGTCCCCGACGCTCAACCGCCTCGGTGGCGCCGAGTTCCAGCGCACGAAGTCGAAGGTGCGCTCCGCGATCGCGGAGATCGCCCAGGAGCTGGTCGTGCTGTACCAGCGCCGGGTGAACACCGCCGGGCACACCTTCGACCCCGACTCGCCCTGGCAGACCGAGGTCGAGGACGCCTTCCCGTACCAGCTCACGCCCGACCAGGCGAGCGCGGTCGACGCGGTGAAGGGCGACATGGAGTCGGACCACCCGATGGACCGCCTGGTGTGCGGCGACGTCGGCTTCGGCAAGACCGAGATCGCCGTGCGGGCCGCGTTCAAGGCGATCCAGTCGGGCCACCAGGTGGCGATCCTGGTGCCGACCACGTTGCTCGCCCAGCAGCACTTCTCGACGTTCTCCGACCGCTACGCCGGGTTCCCGGTGCGGGTCGAGGTGCTGAGCCGGTTCCTCACGCCCGGCCAGGCCCGCAAGGTCATGGCCGACATCGAGTCGGGCGAGGTCGACTGCGTGATCGGCACCCACCGCCTGCTGTCCGACGACGTCCGGTTCAAGCGGCTGGGCCTGCTCGTGGTCGACGAGGAGCAGCGCTTCGGCGTCAGCCACAAGGAGCAGATCAAGCAGCTCAAGGCCGACGTCGACGTGCTCACGCTCACCGCGACGCCGATCCCGCGGACGCTGGAGATGAGCCTCACCGGCATCCGCGACCTCAGCCTGCTCAACACCCCGCCGGCCGACCGCCAGCCGATCCTGACCTATGTCGGCGAGTACGACGAGCGGGCGGTCGCCGAGTCGATCCGCCGCGAGCTGCTGCGCGAGGGCCAGGTGTTCTACGTGCACAACCGGGTGCGCGACATCGAGGACGCCGCGGCCCGCATCCGCGAGCTGGTGCCCGAGGCCCGGGTCGCCATCGCCCACGGCCAGATGGACGAGGGTTCGCTCGAGCAGGTCGTGCTCGACTTCTGGGAGGGTGCGTACGACGTCCTCGTGTGCACCACGATCATCGAGTCGGGCATCGACATGCCGACCGTCAACACACTCGTCGTCGAGCGGGCCGACCTGCTGGGCCTGGGCCAGCTCCACCAGCTGCGCGGGCGCGTCGGCCGGGCCGGCTCGCGGGCGTACGCCTACCTGTTCTTCCCGCCCGACCGGGTGCTGAGCGAGGAGGCCTACGAACGCCTCCGCACCATCGGCGAGGCCACCGAGCTCGGCTCCGGCTTCCGCATCGCCATGCGCGACCTCGAGATCCGCGGCGCCGGCAACCTGCTGGGCACCGGCCAGTCGGGCCACATCGCCGCCGTCGGCTACGACCTCTACTGCCAGATGGTCACCGAGGCGGTCGCCGAGCTGAAGGGCGAGCCGATCCCCGAGCCGGTCGAGGTCACGATCGACCTGCCGGTCGACGCCGTGCTCCCCGCCGACTACGTGGAGCGCGAGGAGCAGCGGCTCGAGGCGTACCGGCGGCTCTCCGCGGTCACCTCGCAGTCCGAGGTCGACGACATCCGGGCCGAGTGGGAGGACCGCTACGGCCCGGTGCCCTCCCCGGCCGAGGCCCTGCTCGGTGCGGCCCGCCTGCGGGCCGAGTGCGTGCGGGTCGGGGTCACCGAGGTCGTGGTCACCAAGGGCCAGGCGTTCTCCGGGCCCAAGTACGTCGCCCGCCTCACGCCGCTGCCGCTCAAGACGAGCCAGGCGATCCGCCTCCAGCGCCTGTTCAAGAACGCGCACTACAAGGAGGACGTCGCGCAGGTCCAGATCCCCCTGCGCGCCGCGGCGTCGAGCGCCGATGATCTGATCGAGTTCCTGCGCACTATGGTCCCCGAGGCCGGATCCGAGCCGGACGCCCCCTCCGGGCGGGGCTCCTCCGGCGGTGAGCGGGCTCGCCGGAGCCCCGACCGCAAACGACCCACCCGGAAGGCGTGATGCGACGACTTCGTCTGCCCGTGCTCGCGGCCGCCGCCGCTGGCGCCCTCGTTCTGACGTCCTGCGACTGGGTGCCGCCGGCCGCAACGGTCGGCGACGAGACGATCACCCAGGCGGACCTCCAGGCCGACGTCGACGTCCTCACCGAGCACCCCGAGTGGTCCCAGGCGTTCCTGGGGACCCCGGTCGAGCAGTACGCGACGGACGCCACGATCGACGCCGACGTCATGTCGTCGCTGCTCCGCCAGCGCATCCTCTACTCCATCGTCGGCCAGGAGTTGGAGAGCCGCGACGTCGCCGTGTCCGACGAGGTGCGCGAGCTGCGCGAGTCGGAGGTCTCCTCGCAGATCGGCGACGTGTGGGCCCAGCTCCCCGAGGACTACCGGTCGTGGTTCATCGAGGGCGACGCCTCGTTCGAGCAGCTGGCCCGCGAGCTCGCGGGTGACGACGTCTCGGCCGCCGGGCTCGACGATCCCGAGGCGTTCTACGAGGACAACCCCGAGCTGTTCACCGAGGTGTGCAGCAGCCACATCCTCGTCGAGGACGAGGAGACCGCTGCCGACCTGCTCGACGAGCTGGAGGACGGCGCCGACTTCGGTGAGCTGGCGGCCGCCGAGTCGATCGACCCGAGCGCGGCGCAGAACAGCGGCGACCTCGGGTGCACGCTCCTGCGCGAGTCGCAGTTCGTCGCCGAGTTCACCGACGTGCTGACCGACGCGCCGGTCGGTGAGGTCACCGACCCGGTCGCCACGCAGTTCGGGTTCCACCTCATCCTCGTCACCTCGCGCGACGTCCAGGACTACGACGAGGAGACGGCGCGGGGCCTGGCGGCGGCGGAGCGGAGCGCGGTGCTCAACGCGGCCCTGAGCGCGTGGATCA
The DNA here is from genome assembly GCA_034211175.1 of Actinomycetota bacterium. Taxonomy (GTDB): domain Bacteria; phylum Actinomycetota; class Acidimicrobiia; order Acidimicrobiales; family CAIXPF01; genus JAXHUH01. The sequence goes on along the minus strand of JAXHUH010000153.1, from coordinate 13,042 downwards.
CCGAGGTGGCCCCGAGCGTCGACGTCGACGTGAACCCCCGCTACGGGACCTGGGACCCGACCCAGCTCGACGTGCGCGCCCCGTCGGTGGCGTCGGTCGGGCCGCGATGAGGCGGCGCCGCCCGCTCGCGGCGGCGCTGGCGGTCGTCCTGGCGGTCGGTGTCGCGGGCTGCAGCGACGGTGACGACACCGACGTCGCGGCCGAGAGCACCACGACCTCGACGACCGAGCCGATCGACTTCGCCTTCGACGGGGTCGCCGCGACCGTCGACGGCACCGACATCGACGCCGCGCTGCTCGGTGAGCAGGTCGACGTCGTCCTCGAGCACCCCGCGGCGGGGGAGCTGCTGCTGCAGGTCACGGAGCTCACCCAGGCCGACTCCGACGAGCCCGACCCGGTCGTCGTCGCCGGGCTGCTGACCCGGCTCGTGCTGTCCGAGCTGGTGGCGGCCGAGGTCGCCGAGCGTGGCCTCGAGGTCGACGACGCCACCCGGTCCATCGTCCGCACCCAGGCCGAGGCGTTCTTCGGTGACACCACCGCCGAGCTCCCCGCCGAGTTCGTCGACCGGCTCATCGAGCAGAACGCCGAGGTCGCGACCCTCGACGAGGACCTCCGCGGGCCCGACCCGACCGAGACGGCGATCGTCGCGCAGTTCGAGGCCAACCGCGAGCTGTACTCGGAGGCCTGCGTCCGCCACATCCTCGTCGACACCGAGGACGAGGCGAACGACCTGCTCGGCGAGCTCGAGGACGGCGCCGACTTCGCCGAGCTCGCGGTGGAGAGCTCGACCGACGGCTCCGCGGCCGAGGGCGGCGATCTCGGCTGCATGGGCCCCGGCGTGTACGTCGAACCGTTCGAGAACGCGGTGTGGGGCGGCCCGGTCGGCGAGACCCAGGGGCCGGTGGAGACCCAGTTCGGCTTCCACCTGGTGCTGGTGGAGAGCCGGCGCCAGCTCGAGTTCCTCGAGGCGCGCGACGACGTCGTCGCCGACCTGACGCTCGCCCCCTACGAGGCGATCGACGGTTGGCTGCCCGAGGCGGTCGCGGGGGCCGACATCACCGTCTCCGAGGACTTCGGTACCTGGTCGCCCGACGACCTGGCCGTGATCCCCCGCGGGGTGCCGACCGAGACGCTCGATCTCGTCCCCTCCGACACGACCGACACCGACACCGGGCCCGACGACAGCGACACCGACGAGCCCGACGGCACGACCTCGACCGCCGGCGACGGCGGATGAGCATCCCGGTGCGCCGGGGGCGGGTGGTCGTCGTCGGGCTGGGGCCCTACGACGAGTCGCTCCTCACCGTCGGCACCGCCCGGGCGATCGAGGCGGTGCCGGTCCGCTTCGTCCGCACGACCCGCCATCCCGCGGCCGGCGCCCTCGGGCCGTGCGTGTCGTTCGACTATGTCTACGAGGCGGCCGAGCGGATCGAGCAGGTCTACCCGGCGATCGTCGAGCGCCTCGTCGCCGCGGCCGCCGAGCACGGCGAGGTGCTCTACGCCGTCCCCGGCTCGCCGACGGTGGCTGAGCACTCCGTCGAGCTGCTGCTGGCCGACGACCGGGTCGAGGCGGAGGTGCTGCCGGCGCTGTCGTTCGTCGACCTGACCTGGGCCCGTCTCGGCGTCGACCCGTTGGCCGCCGGCGCGCGGATCGTCGACGGCCACCGCTTCGCGATCGACGCGGCGGGCGAGCGCGGCCCGCTGCTCGTCGCCCAGTGCGACCGGCGCGACGTGCTCTCCGACATCAAGCTCGCCGTCGGGGAGCCGGCCCCCGAGCACGCGGTCGTCCTCCAGCGCCTCGGCGGGCCCGACGAGGCGATCGTGACGGTCGCGTGGGCCGATCTCGACCGGGAGGTCGAGCCCGACCACCTGACCTCGGTGTGGATCCCCACCCTCGCCGCCCCGGTCGCCGCGGAGCTGGCCCGCTTCGCCGAGCTCGTCGCCCACCTGCGTCGCGAGTGCCCGTGGGACCGCCGCCAGACCCACGCGTCGTTGGCCCGCTACCTGCTCGAGGAGAGCTACGAGACACTCGATGCCCTCGACCACGTCGACCCGGGCAGCGGCGCCGGGATGGACCACCTGTGCGAGGAGCTGGGCGACCTGCTCTTCCAGGTTGTCTTCCACGCCACGATCGCGGCCGAGGACGGCTGGTTCGACCTGGCCGACGTCGCCCGCGGCATCCACGACAAGCTCCGTCACCGCCATCCCCACGTCTTCGGCGACGTCGACGCGGCGGACCACGAGGTGGTCGAGGCGAACTGGGACCGGATCAAGGCGGCGGAGAAGGGCCGGTCGAGCGCGCTGGACGGCGTCCCGCAGGCGCTGCCCGCGCTGGCGCTGACCTCCAAGCTCCAGAAGCGGGCGACAAACGCCGGCTACGGCATCACCGGCATCGAGCTCGGCTTCGCCGACGTGGCCGACGAGCTGGCCGAGCTGCGACAGGCGATCCGGGAGGCGGCGATCGGCGCCGCCGGGATCGGCGACACGGCGACTGGCCACACCGTCCCGGCCAGCGGGGGTGCCGGAGCCGGCGGCGACGACCGCGCCGAGGTCGACCCGGCCGTGGCGGGCGAGCTCGGCGACGTGCTGTTCGCGGTCGTTCGTCTGGCCCGGGCGCTCGACGTGGACGCCGAGGACGCGCTCCGGGCCGCCACCGGGCGGTTCGCCGATCGGGTCCGGGTCGTCGAGGGCTTCGCCGCCGAACGGGGCCTCGACCTCGCCTCGCTCGGGGAGGACGACAAGGCGAGCCTGTGGGCGGAGGCCAAGCGCTCCCTCACCTGAGGGACCGTCGGGCCGCCGCGTCGATGGAGTGACGCGGATGACACCGTTCTGGTCGACCGTCCGGCCGTGACCACCAGCTAGCGTTGGCCAACGTCCGGGCCCGCCGTCCCCCGAGCGAGGAGCGCACCGCACGTGAGCATGATCAGCCTGGTAATCGGCCGGGAGGTCCTGGACTCCCGCGGCAACCCGACCGTCGAGGTCGAGGTCGAGCTGGAGTCCGGTGCCGCCGGGCGGGCGCTCGTCCCGTCGGGCGCCTCGACCGGCGCCTTCGAGGCCGTCGAGCTGCGCGACGGCGGCGACCGCTACGGCGGCAAGGGCGTGTCCCAGGCCGTCGCCAACGTCAACGGCGAGCTGGCCGAGGCCGTCATCGGCCTCGACGCCATCGAGCAGCGGGTCGTCGACGCCGCGCTGCTGGCGGCCGACGGGACCGACAACAAGGGTCGCCTCGGCGCCAACGCCATCCTGGGCATCTCCCTCGCCGCGGCCCGCGCCGCGGCCGAGGAGCTCCAGCTGCCGCTGTTCCGCCACGTCGGCGGCGTCAACGCCCACGTGCTGCCGGTGCCGATGATGAACGTGCTCAACGGCGGCGAGCACGCCGACAACAGCGTCGACCTCCAGGAGTTCATGTTCGTCCCGGTGGGCGCCTCGTCGTTCACCGAGGGCCTCCGCTGGGGCGTCGAGCTCTACCACACGCTGAAGAAGGTCGTCGGCGACCGCGGCCTGTCCACCGGCATCGGCGACGAGGGCGGCTTCGCCCCGAACCTGGGCTCGAACGAGGAGGCGCTCCAGCTCCTCGTCGAGGCGATCGAGAAGGCCGGCCTGACCCCGGGCGACGACATCGGCCTCGCCCTCGACACCGCGTCGACCGAGTTCTACGCCGACGGCGTCTACACGCTGGCCAGCGAGAACCGCTCGCTCAGCCCGGACGAGATGGTCGAGTACCTCGTCGGCCTGTGCGACCGCTACCCGATCTTCTCGATCGAGGACGGCATGGCCGAGGAGGACTGGGACGGCTGGGCCAAGCTGCATGGCGCCCTCGGCGACCGGGTCCAGCTCGTCGGCGACGACCTGTTCGTCACCAACACGGTGCGCCTGCAGAAGGGCATCGACCTCGAGGTGGCCAACTCGATCCTCATCAAGGTCAACCAGATCGGCTCGCTCACCGAGACGCTCGACGCCGTCGCCCTCGCCACCAAGTCGGGGTTCACGTCGGTGATGTCGCACCGCTCCGGCGAGACCGAGGACAACACGATCGCCGACCTCGCGGTGGCCACCAACTGCGGCCAGATCAAGACCGGTGCGCCGGCCCGCAGCGACCGGGTCGCCAAGTACAACCAGCTGCTGCGCATCGAGGAGATGCTCGGCTCCACCGCCGTCTACCCGGGCGCCTCGGCGTTCGCAGGGCGGTGAGCTGACGCCGGTGTGGCAGCGGATCGCGCTCGCGCTCGTCGCGCTCGTCGCCCTCGGTGGGGCGGCGGGCGTGAGCTCGTTCCCCGCGCGCGCCGTGCTGGAGCAGCGCTCCGACATCGAGGACTCGAGCCGTGAGCTCGCCGAGGTCGACGCCCGCATCGCCGAGGCCGAGGAGCGGATCGACGAGCTGAGCACGCCGGAGGAGGTCGAGCGCCTGGCCCGCCAGCACTACGACCGCGTCTACCCCGGCGAGGAGCCGTACCGCATCCTCCCGGTCCCCGACGACGGCGTGGACCTGCCCGAGGGCTGGCCCTTCCTCACCGACTGAACCGAAACCGCCGTGGTGACGACCGACCCGTCCGAGGAGCCGGTCGAGCTCGGGCTGACATGGCGCGGTTCGTTCACCAGTCTCGAGGCCAACGCGCTCCACGCCGAAGCGTTCGAGACCCGGCTCTACGACGCCTCCGAGTGGGACTGGGAGGCGCTCACCGCCCGTCACAGCCTCGGCTGGGTGACGGCGCGCGCCATCGTCGACGACACCGGGGCCGGCCGTGATGACCGCCTCGTCGGCTTCGTCAACGTGCTGTGGGACGGCTTCGTCCACGCCTGGATCCAGGACGTGATGGTCGCCCGGTCCCACCGCCACCGCGGTGTCGGGGTGGCGCTCGTCCGGGCCGCCGCCGACGGCGCTCGTGCCGCCGGGTGCGAGTGGCTCCACGTCGACTTCGACGACGACCTCCGCCCGTTCTACGTCGACGCCTGCGGCTTCGAACCCGCGAGCGCCGCACTCCTGGACCTCACGCGGGAGCCGTCGCCCTCGGAAGAGACGTGAGCCGATGGGTGCGCACGCGTTGGGTAAGCACTGGTGCGCATCTGTGTATGCTTCCAGTATGAGCAAGCGACGCTTGACGGTGACGGTCGACGATGACGTGGTTGAGGTTGCGTCCTCGGCCGTCGCTGCGGGACAGGCCGAGTCGTTGAGCTCCTGGGTCAACGAGGCGATGGCACAACGCGCGATCAAGGAACGCCGTCTGGCAGCGTTGGCTGAGTTGGTGGCCGGCTACGAGGCCGAGTTCGGTGAGATCACGGCCGAGGAGCTCGAAGCACAGGTGCGCGCCGATCAGGACGCTGCAGCCGCCGTGCGCCTCGGCGTGTCGCAGAGCAGATGACGCTCGTTCTCGACTCGGGCGCCTTCGTGGCCCTCGAGCGAGGTGATCGTGCCATGTGGCGTCGTCTGAAGGTGGCGCAGGTGACCGGGCAGCCGCCGATGACCCACGGTGGCGTCGTCGCGCAGGTGTGGCGCGGTGGCTCGGGCCGTCAGGCCCTGCTCGCCCGAGCGATGACCGCGGTCGAGGTCGACGGTCTCGACGAGGAGCTCGGGCGTCGGGCCGGCGTTCTTCTGGCGCGCACGGGCTCGTCCGACGCGATCGATGCGGCGGTCGCCGCGCTCGCGATCGACGGTGACCAGATCGTCACCTCCGATGTCGCCGACCTGCACCAACTCGTGATCGCCACGGGACGCCGGGTGGACGTCGTTCCGACGTGAGGATCGGTCGCGTCGTCGAGTAGCGCCCGTCCCGGTGCGGTGGTGGTCAGGGGCGTGACGTGGTCAGGGGCGTGACGTGAGGAGCACCGGGTCGAAGCGCTGGACGAGGGCGGACACCGCGGCCACGTCCGACTGGTCGGCCAGCGGGGCCCGCAGCGTCACGGTCCGCCCGTCGGTCTCGAGGCCGGCTGCCGGGTCGCCCGTGACCAGGTCCGGCAACGAGCTCTCGCCCGAGGAGAGGATGGCCGCCACGCGCTCGGCGCCCTCGACCGCGGCGTCGTCGTCGGCGAAGGTCCACACCCCGACCACGTCCCATGCGTCGGTGTGCGCCACGCCGATCGCCGCCAGCGGGCCGTCCACGTAGCCCCGCGACAGGGCGAGGCCGGCGACCTCCTCGTCGTCGAGCACACCGAGCGCGATCTCGATGTCGTCACGGGGCTCGCTCGGCTCGAGCAGCGAGGCCGGGTCGGTGTCGTCGGACCAGGCGAGGAGGTCGTCGGCCACCTCGGGGCCCTCGGGGCCCGCGCTCGCGGCGACCTCGTCGGCGTCGAACGAGCCCCGGGCGACGAACGAGTACTGCGTGCCGGCCCAGCACTCGACGTCGGACGGCGCGTACGGGAGCTCGTCCAGCGGCGTGAGCAGCGCCAGCGAACGCTGGACCAACGGATCGGGTGACACCCCGGTCGCGAGCACCGACTCGTACAGGGCCTCGCTGTCGCCCGAGTCGTCGAAGCCCGCGTCCCGGGCCCTCGACAGGTCGCTGCCGCCCACGTACGACGGGTCGTCGGTCAGGTGCTCGGCGAGCCCGCTCAGGCACCCGCCCGCCTCGTCGCCGCTGTCGCCGCCGCAGGCCGCCACGGCCAGCGCGAGCGCCGCCGCGCCGACGAGGCCCGCCGCCCGGCACCGCCCGGGCGCGCGTCGCGAGGGGTTCTGGTTCCGCCGGATCATCATCAACCTCTGTTCGTCACCGTTACTCGGCGACCTCGATCACCAGATCGTCACGCCCGATGGCGCGCAGCACGCCGTTGGCGATGCGGGCGTCGTCGTCGAAGCCCAGCAGGTCGTCCATGTCGTCGAGCTCGTCGGTCGCCAGCACGAAGTACTCGACCGCGCCCCGCAGCAGCGCCCGCTGGTCGGCATCGAGCCGGTTCGCGGTGGCCAGCGCCGAGTCGAGGGCGGTGCCGATCCGGCGTGCCGTCTCGACGTCGGCCTGCTGGGTGCCGCCACCGACGCGCTCGACCTTGCCGACGTGGCGTTGCACCCGGCCCCGTGCGTCGATCAGCTCGGACGGCGAGGTCTCGACGCAGAGCACGGAGAAGCGGTCCCACTCGCCGGGGTGGAGAAGGCGGGCGAGGACCATGGCCGCCGAGTTGTCCGCTCGGTCCGGGTTGCCGTTGCCTGCGTTGTCCGCGTCGTCCGCCGGGGAGGGTGCGCTCACGGTTCGAGTGTGGCACAGGCCGCGGCGCTCGGCGTCGCCCGGCCGGGTGCCTCCCCGATCGTTCGGGACGTGGGATCGGGATGTGGCGCGTGGATGTGATTGCCTGGCCGGGGGACGGCTCGTCGAGGTTGTGTGACGTCCGTCTCGCGATGCAGGGTGATTCGGGCTAACGTCCACCCGTCGGCGGCCATCGCCGGCTGGTTGTTCGCAGGGGAAGGGGCCGCGAGGTGGAGATCTCCGTCGAGGTCAATGGCGCGACGATGTCGCATGACATCGAGCCGCGCCTGTTGTTGGTGCAGTACTTGCGCGAGGTCTGTGGGCTCACCGGGACGAACATCGGCTGCGACACGTCGTCCTGTGGTGCGTGCACGGTCCACGTCAACGGTGAGGCCGTGAAGTCGTGCACGATGCTGGCCGTCCAGGCCGACGGGCAGCAGGTGACGACGATCGAGGGGCTCGCCAGCGGGGACCAGCTCCACCCGATGCAGGAGGCGTTCCACAACAACCACGCCCTCCAGTGCGGGTACTGCACGCCGGGCATGGTGATGGCCGCGGTCTCGCTGCTCGACGAGGTGCCGGAGCCCACCGAGCGCCAGGTGCGCGAGGGTCTCGAGGGCAACCTGTGCCGCTGCACCGGCTACCACAACATCGTGAAGGCCGTGCTCTCGGCGTCCTCGGCGACACCGAGCACCGCGTCGTGAGCGAGCTCGCACCCCACCGCGCCGGCCCGGTCGGTCGGCCGACCACCCAGCCATCCGCCAAGCACAGGATCGAGGGGGCCCCGTGATCCCGGTTGCGTTCGACTACAAGCGCGCCTCGTCGGCCGACGAGGCCCAGAGCCTGCTGGCCGAGCTCGGCGACGAGGCCAAGCTGCTCGCCGGCGGGCACTCGCTGCTGCCGCTGATGAAGCTGCGGCTCGCCGCGCCGGCGACGCTCGTCGACATCGGTCGGGTGACCGACCTGTCCTACGTGCGTGACGGCGGCGACCACGTCGCCATCGGTGCGCTCACCCGCCACCGCGACGTCGAGATCAGCCAGCTCCTGCGCGAGCAGGTGCCGCTGCTGAGCCACGCCACGTCCCACGTCGGCGACCCCCAGGTCCGCCACCGGGGCACGATCGGCGGCTCGATCGCCCACGCCGACCCGGCCTCCGACCTGCCCGCCGTCATGCTCGCCCTGCGGGCGACGCTCGTGGCCAAGGGCCCGAGCGGCCAGCGGGAGATCGCGGCCGACGACTTCTTCACCGGCTTCCTCGAGAACGCGCTCGCCGACGACGAGCTCCTCACCGAGATCCGGGTGCCGAAGATCCCGAACGCCCGGTGGTCGTTCCAGAAGTTCAACCGCCGCGCCCAGGACTGGGCCATCGTCGGCTGCGCCGTCGTGCACAACGGCACCACCGGCGTGGGCCTCGTGAACATGGGCAGCTCGCCGCTGCGGGCCACCGCCGTCGAGCAGGCCGTCGCCGGTGGCGCCGGTGCGGCGGACGCCGCGGCCGTCGCCGCCGAGGGCATCGACCCGCCGGGCGACACCAACGCCAGCCCCGAGTACCGGGCCCACCTGGCCCGCGTCCTCGTGCGCCGCGGCCTCGAGGAAGCCGGCCTCGGGGCCTGACACGGCTCTGGCGGGCGTCCCGGGGAGGGGCCCGCTCAGCGTTCGCCGTTCGCGCCGCCGGGTGCGTCGTCGGTTCGTTCCGACGAGCGCCCGGCGGTCTCGCGTCCGACGACGGCCGCCAGCTCGCCGACCAGCGCGGCGAGGCGCGCCGCGGCGTCGTCCAGACCGTCGTCGGGCACGGCCCGTTCGTCGAGCGCCGTGCACAGCTCCACCAACGGCTCGTAGCCGACGAGGCGGGCCGTCGACAGCAGCTTGTGGGCGATCGTGCCGAGCGCGTCGGGGTCGGCGTCGTCCCGTGCGTCGTCGACCGCGCCTGCGAACGCGACGAGCTCGGTGCCCATCAGCTCGAGCAGGCCGGTGACCGCGGCATCGCCCAGGTCCGAGCGCAGGTCCGCCAGCGTCGCCGCCACGCCCGACGCCGCCGGCACGTCCGGCGCGGTGGGGGTCGCGGTCGGGTCCCCCGTGCTCGGCGTCGACGGCCCGTCGGTTCCGTCGGGCCCGTCCGGCCGCTGCGACCCCGGGCGGTCCGTGGCCGCCGCATCGTTGGCCGCACGGGCGGCATCGCCCGGCGGTCGGCCCGCGGCCAGCCCGGGCGCGGAGGGCGTCGGGAGCCAGCGGTCGAGCGCCTCGCCGAGGACGTCGAGGGTGACGGGCTTGTGGACGACGTCATCCATCCCCGCGGTGCGGCACGCCTCGGTCCGGTCGCCGAACGCGTTGGCGGTCAACGCCACGATCGGGATGCGCGCCCGGCCGAGCTCCGCCTGCCGGGCCCGGATGGTCCGGGTCGCCTCGAACCCGTCCATGACCGGCATCTGGCAGTCCATGAACACGAGGTCGAACGACGACGCCCCGACGATGTCGACCGCCCGCGCCCCGTCCTCGACGGCGACGACGTCGACGCCGAGGAGCTGCAGCTGGCGGGTCAGCACGAGCGTGTTGGTCGGGTTGTCCTCCGCGAGGAGGACCCGGCCCCTGAACGGGACGGCGTCGGGCGCCGACGATGCCGTGCCCGGCGACCGGGCCGGGTCGGCGTCCACCGGGAACGGGTCGGCGGCGCCGTGGCGGTCGCCGTCGTCGAGGCGGCCCCCGAGGGCCCGCCCGAGCGCGGCCCGGCCGACAGGCTTGAGCAGGACGGTGTCGTCGGAGCGGACGCGGCGGTGCTCCTCGTTGGAGAGCAGCACGAACGGGACGTCGGGCGCCATCGCCCGCAGCGCCAGCGGTACCCGCTCCGCGTCGGCGGAGCGGGTCTCGGCGACGATCACCTCGGGGGTCGTCGCAACCTGCTCCAACAGCTCCCGGGCCCCGTCGAGGTCGGTGGTCGTGCGGACCTCGGCGCCGAGATCGGTCAGCGTCCCGGCCAGCGCGTCGCGACCACCGTCGCTCGGCTCGACGAGCAGGACCCGGCGCCCGGCCAGCGGGCGGGGGTGGTCGGCCAGCGGACGGCCGCTGCGCAGGGCCACCGTGAAGGTGATCGTCGTCCCGTGGCCCGGCCGGCCGGTCGCGCTGATCGAGCCGCCCATCATCTCGATGAACCGCTGGCAGATCGACAGGCCGAGCCCGGTGCCCCCGGCGCGGCGGCTGGCCGGGTCCTCGCCCTGCTCGAACGGCTGGAACAGGCGTTCCGCCAGGCCGGGGTCGAGCCCGATGCCGGTGTCGGACACCTCGAAGCGCACCACGGTCTCCATGCGGTGCGCCTGCTCGACCCGGGCCCGAACGACGATCTCGCCGGCGTCGGTGAACTTCACGGCGTTGCCGATCAGGTTGAGCAGGACCTGGCGGAGCCGCCCGCTGTCGCCCTCCATGCGCACCGCCAGCGCGGGGTCGACGTGGGTGAACAGGGAGACGTCCTTCGTGCGGGCCGCGAACGCCAGGGTCTCGGCCGCACCCTCGACGATGGCGCCGATGTCGATGGGCCCGGTCTCGAGGACCATCTTGCCGGCCTCGATCTTGGCCAGGTCGAGGATGCCGTTGAGGATGTCGAGCAGGCCCCGCGCCGCGTCGCGGGCGACCCGGACGAGCTCGGCGTCCTCCGGGGCCAGGTCGAGCTGGCCGATCAGGTCGATCATGCCGATGATCCCGTTCATCGGCGTGCGGATCTCGTGGCTCATCGTCGCCAGGAACTCGGACTTGAGCTGCGACGCCCGCAGGGCCTCGTCCCTGGCGTCCTTGAGCACGCGGCGCAGCTCCTCGCGCTCGCTGAGGTCGCGGATCGTGACGACGATCCCCTGGACGACGTCGTCGTCGAGCAGGTTCCGGGCGGTGAGGTCGCACTCGCACCAGCTGCCGTCGCCCCGGCGCACCCGCAGCTCGACCGACCCTGGTTCGCCGTCGACCGCGGAGGCCAACGCCCGGAAGGCGGCGGCGAGATCGTCGCGGTGGAGCAGGTCGCCGATGTTCTCCCCGACGACGTCGTGGCCGTAGCCGAGGATCGACTCGAACGAGGGGCTGGCGTAGAGGATCCGGCCGCCCGCGCTGATCAGGGCGGTGATGTCCGAGGCCGTCTCGATGAGCGACCGGAAGTAGTGCTCGCTGCGCCGCAGCGCGTCCGCCGCGTCGTGGCTGGCGGTGACGTCGCGCAGCGTGGTGACGACCGAGGACGGCCGCCCGGTCCGCCCCTCGAAGACCGGGTGGGAGTTGACCGCCACCCACCGGACGGTGCCGTCGTGGTGGGGCAGGCCCAGGGTCACGCCGGAGACGGTCCGCCCGCTCGACAGCGCGACGACCGGCGGGAGCGCGTCGGTGGGCACCGGCTCCCCGTCGGCGTCGGTGGCCACGAACCCCGGCCCGAGCGCCGTGCAGCCCGCCAGGTCGGCCTCGGGTCGGCCGAGGAGGCGCCGGGCGCTGTCGTTGATCGAGGTGATCCACCCGCCGCCGTCGTGGATGACGATGCCCTCGTCGAGCGCGGCGACCAGCGACCGGTAGCGCTGCTCGGCGGCCCGGAGCGCGGTCCGGGCGCCGCGGTGCTCCTGCTCGGTCCGGCAGACCTCGATGAACTGGGCACAGCTCGCCACCAGGGGTCGCAGCTGGTCGAGGACGGTGGCGTCGAACCCCGCGGGCCGCTCGCCGAGGCCGAGGACGCCGATGCACCAGCCACCCCGGGTGAGCGGCGCGCCGAGGAACGAGCGCAGCGGCCGGTGCCCGTCGGCGAGGCGCTGATCGGCGCCGTTGGTCGGTTCGCCGGCGATCACCGCCCGGGTGGTCTCGATGCAGTCGGTGAGCAGGGTGTCCTCGCCGCGCAGCTCGATCCCGGCGCCCCGGGTCGACTCGTAGCGCAGGCGCATGTCCTCGTCCCACTCGCCGTCGAGCATGGCGAGGGTCCGCAGGTACGGCGCGGTCGCCGACCCCGCCGGGCCGTCGCCGTCGCGGTGCACCTCGGCGATGAAGCCGTAGGTGCTGTCGGTCAGCTTCATGACGTTGGCGAGCAGCTCGCCGAAGACGACCTCGGGCTCCTCCTCGATCGTGAACCGGGCATGGGCCCGGGCGATGGCGTCGAGCACGCGGTTGGCCGTCGCCAGCCGGTTGGTGGCGTCGACGACGTCGGTGACGTTGCGGAGCTGCCACAGCCCGGCGGCGGCCGCCGCCGTGTCGTCGAGCGCGTGGTAGGAGCACTCGACGACGCGCCCGTCCGGGGTCTCGACCCGCTCGATGGCGAGCTTGTGGCCCGACGCACGGACCGACCGCACCCGCTCGGTGAGCTCCGTCGCGGCCACGAGCTGCGACCACTCCCGTCCGGCGAGCTCGTCGGGGGTGACCGACAGCCCGAGGATCTCGCAGCAGGCGTCGTTCGCGAACACGACCCTGCCGGCGTGGTCCTCAACGACGACGCCGGTGCGCAGTGCGCCGACGACGGCGGCGAGGTGCGCATCGAGTTCGTTCACGTCGCCTCCGGCCCGCCGTGCTCGATGTGGGCCATGCCTGTTCCCTTCGGGGCGTGTCGGCCCACGGATGCGTGGCGCCGGCGAGGGTTCGCCACGACGGCGCGGGTTCCCGGGGCACGACCACCGGAACCGGCCCTCTGTGATTCGGCCGACCGGGCTCCGGGGTTGAGCCCGCGGTCAGGGCGCCGGTCGCCTCGCGACCACGAGGCAGCGGCCGCACACCGCGACGAGAACGGTGAGCGCACCGATGCGGACCCATCGGCGCGCCAGCGGGGTCGCCTCCGGCGCCGCGTCGAGGGGCGCACCGTCGGCGACGAGGGCGGCCGCTGGCTTGGGCTCGCCGTCGGCCCGCAGCAGGCCGATGTGGGTCGCCGGCCC
>JAXHUH010000152.1:0-6793 GCA_034211175.1 Actinomycetota bacterium | reverse complement strand
GGATCCGGTTGACGTAAGACACCTCCAGATTCGTTGAGCCCCTGTTCTCGTTCGCGGACCCCTCAACCGCCCCCGGTCGACGTCACCGCACGCCACCCACCCCGCTCAGATCCGAAGAGCCAGATCACCTCAAACTCGGGTGCGCTGACCTGTGACGTGAGGTCGAAGAGGACATCGCGGCAACCATCAGGGCGCCTGAATGTCGGAATGATGACGCTGATCTCAGTCACCGTGAAAGCCGTCCCCCGCTCGTTCCGTTCCTATCCGGAATCCGGCTCGCGCCGAAGCCCAGACGTTCTGCGGCCCTTTCGTCGATGTCGATATCGAGCTCGCGTGCGTGTGCCGCGTCGCGGATCCACGCGCCCGCTCGCTCGAGGAAGCACTCGACCGAGAAGTGCGCCGAGCGTCGGCCGATCGCTTCGTGGTCCCAGTCCGTGGCGAGGCACCGCTGGAGGGCGCGCATCGCATCGTCCGGGTCGCTGCGAGGGAAGGTGACGCCATCGACGCCATCGACGACGGTGTCGGTCACTCCACCGACGCCGAGCGCACACACGGGCGTGCCGAAGGTGGCCGCCTCAACGGGAACGATCCCGAAGTCCTCGTGGCCGAAGAACAACACGGTCTCGGCCTTGGCGTACAGGTCCTCGAGCTGGTGGTCGGAGGGACTCACGAGGCGGGGCGACCTGTGTCGGTCGAGCGTGAGGTCTTCCCGGCCATGGCCGAGGCGGGCACGCTGTTCGGCGTGCGATCGCGCTGCCGATGGCTGGACGCCGGTACGCCCGCCACCTATCTCGCAGCACACCGGGAGCTCGCGTTCCGTACCCATGGGAGCGCCGAGTACATCGATGCCCGTGCGACGGTCGACACCGGCGCACTCGTGCGGGGCTCGGTTGTCCTTCCCGGCGCGGCGGTTCGACGGGGAGGGACGGTCGAGAACTCGGTGCTGCTGCCCGGCGCCGAGGTCGGTCGAGGTGCGGTGGTGTCCGATTCCGTCGTTGGATCGGGCGCGGTCGTCGGGGAGTCCGCAGTCGTGTCGGACGGATCGATCGTCGGCGACGGGTGCATCGTGTCGACCGGCTCGGTCCACCGTTCGGCGCGGATCTCGCCGGAGAGTGCGACCACATGACGGCGAAGTGACGGCGCCGGTTGTCGTGCCGGTCGCATCGATGATGTGCGACGTGCGGCGGGTGCGCCGTTCGATCTGTCGAGACCACCCGTCGTACCGGCAGCTGCGTGGCTTCGAACACGCAGAACGTGCGTGGGCGTCGGCGGGTCGTCAGTGCCGGAGCGGTCCAGTCCGGCCGGTGGGACCCGACGGCACTTCGACGGTTCGGGCTGCTCGCGGTGGCTCGACGAGGGCGGCGGCGAGGTCGGTGTAGACGGTCTCGAGGGTGCGGCGGGCGGTCGACCAGGAGCCGGGGCCGCAGGCCCGCTCGGCGGCGATCGTTCGCATCCGGTCCCGCTCGGCCGGGTCGTCGAGGAGATCGTCGATGGCCCGGGCGAAGCCGGCGACGTCGTTGCCGGGCACGATCCGGGCCGCGCCGGCCGCCAGCCGGACCGTCTCGGGGAGGTCGAAGGCCACGATCGGCACCCCGATCGCCAGGTACTCCGCGATCTTCACCATGCTCGAGCGGTCGTTCAGCGGGTTGCGCGGGTCGGGCGCCAACGCGACGTCGGCGCTCGAGAGGTGGCGGACCACCTGCTCGCGTGACTGCCAGCCCGCGAACTCGACGACGTCGTCGACGCCGAGCTCCGCGGCGAGCATGCGGCACCGCGCCAGCTCGCTTCCCCGCCCGCAGAAGATGGCGTGCACGTCGTCGCGCCCGTGGTCACGCCGTAGCCGCGCCAGCGCCCGCACGGCGAGATCGGCGCCGTCCTGGGGTCCCATCACCCCCACGTAGACCGCCAGGTGTCGCCGACCCCGGCGCAACGTCGGGTCGGGTGGAACCGCCGCGAAGCGGGCCGGGTCGGGCGCGTTGCGCACGACCGCCACGTCCCCCGCCGGTCGGCGACCCCGTCGGAGCGCCACCCCGCGGAACACCTCGTTGGCCACGATCACCTTGTCGCTCAGGCCGTAGCTCGAACGCTCCAGCGCGCGGGCGACCCACCGCGCCGGCCGCAGCCGAGGGAAGCGGGTGGCGACCAGCTCGGGCACGAGGTCGTGCTGGTCGAACACGACGGCGGCGGGATGACGCATCCGCAGGCTCGCAGCCACCGGCACCAGCAGGTCCGGCGGGTTGGCGACGTGGACCACGTCCACCCGCCGACGCCGGTCGATGGCATGCGCCATCCGGGCGAGGTGCCACATCGCCGCCGCGTACTCCCTCGCCAGGCCGACGGCGCCCGGCCGGTCGGGCGGGGCGGGGAAGCGGTGGATCTCGATGCCCTCGCGGACCTCCCGCCTCGCCCGGTCGGCGCCGATGCCGGTCGGGCACACGACCGACACCGACCAACCGAGGTCGCGCACGGCGCACGCCTCCCGCCACACGCGGTCGTCGGCCGGGACCGACAGGTTCTCGACCAGGAACAGCGCGTGGCCGGCGCTCACGACGCGACCTCCCGGATGGCCGGGTCCTCGTCGGCCAGCTCGCCGAGCACCGCGACCAGCCCGTCCGCCACCCTGGTGATCTCCGCTCCGGTGATGCCGGGGAACATCGGCAGCGACAGCACCCGCGCCGCGTCCCGCTCCGCCACCGGCAGACACCCCGCCGCGAAGGCGGCGTAGGGCTCGTGCTGGTGGCAGGCGAGCGGGTAGTGCACCCCGGTGTGGATGCCCCGGTCCCGCAACCTCGCCGCGACCTCGTCACGCCGTTCCACCCGCACGATCTCGAGGTGGTGGACGGCCAGCGCCGCCGGTTCGGGTGCCAGCAGCTCGATCCCGTGCGGGGTGAGCAACCGTCGGTAGGCGGCCGCAGCCGTCCTGCGCTGCTCGTTCCACGCCTCGAGTCGCCGCAGCTTGGCGGACAGCACCGCCGCCTGGACCGCATCGAGCCGGCTGTTCGTCCCGACGACGACATGGGCGCCGTGGCCCGACGCCGGCCGGCCGTGGTTGGCGAGGACCCGCACCCGCTCGGCCAGCACCGGGTCGTCGGTCACGAGCGCCCCACCGTCGCCCACGGCGCCGAGGTTCTTGCCCGGGTAGAAGCTGAACGCCGCGAACGCACCGAGCGACCCGACGACCTCCCCCTGCCAGCGGGCGAGGTGGGCCTGGGCCGCGTCCTCGATCAGCGCCAGTCCGAGGCCGGCACACGTCGCCCGCAGGTCGTCGGCGTCGACCGGCTGGCCGTAGAGGTGCACGGCGATGACCGCGGCCGTCCGCGGCGTGACCGCGCCACGCACCGCGTCGCCGGTCAGGAGCAGTCGCCCCGGCTCGACGTCGACGAGCACCGGTCGGGCGCCGCTGCGGACGATGGCCTCGATCGTGGCGACGAACGTGTTCGCCGGCGCGATCACCTCGTCGCCCGGTCCGATGCCCAGGGCGACGAGCCCGAGCTCGAGCGCATCGGTGCCGTTGGCCACGCCCACGGCGTGGGTCGCGTCGCACGCGGCGGCCCACTCGGCCTCGAACCGCTCGACGGTGGGGCCGCCGATGAAGTCGCTGGTCGCCAGGGCGCGTTGCCAGCACGCGGCGAGCTCGTCGGCCATCGGCCCGTGGACGCGGGAGAGGTCGAGGAACGGCACGGGTGGGAGCGACGCCTCCGGGGCGCCCGTCGTGTGGTGTGCGACCGATGCGATGGCGCCTCGCGGCGCGGGGCGGGCGCTCACGACGCCACCGCCGGGACCAGGTCGTCGATCGTCACCGTGCGCCCGCGGGCCACCGACTCCTGCGCGGCGACGACGGCCTCGACGACGTCGAGGCCCGACCGCCCGCCGGCCCGCCCCGAGTCGCTCGACCGGATGGCGTCCACGAAGTCCTGGTCCTCGACGAGGAGCGGTTCCTTGAGGTCGACGTAGGGGGCCACGACGTCGCCGTAGCGGTACGACATCGGCAGCTCGTGGCTCGTGCCCCCGAGGCGGCGGTCGACCCCGCGGTCGTACACCCGCACCCGCTCGTTGTCGTCGAGGTCGTCGTACACCGCCATGCGCTGGCTGCCGACGATGGTCGTGCGCCGCACCTTGCACGGGTCGAGCCAGCTCACCCGGATCGTGGCGGTCACGTCGATCGCCTCGTAGTCGAGTCGGATGGTGGCGACGTCGGCGTGTGCGTTGGCGTGGGACGATGCCCATGCGGTGACCGCCTGCGGACGGGCATCGAGCACGTAGTTGGCGATCGAGATGTCGTGGGGTGCCAGGTCCCAGATGACGTTCACGTCGCTCTGGTACAGCCCGAGGTTCAGGCGGGCCGAGTCGATGTAGTGGATGTCGCCGAGCTCGCCACCCGCCACGGCCTGGCGCAGTCGCCACACCGCGGCGTTGTGCTCGAACGTGTGGCCCACCTTGAGCACGAGGTCGCCGGCGTCGGCCACGCGCACGAGGTCGCGGGCCTCGGCGTTCGACGTGGCCAACGGCTTCTCGACGAGGACGTGGCGGCCGTGCTCGAGGGCGAGGCGCGCCAGGCGGTGATGGGTCCGCGGCGGCGTGGCGACGATGACCGCGTCGACCTCGTCGATGGCGTCCTCGAGGGACGGGCGCGTCCCGACCGACGGGAACGCCTTGGCCAGGCTCGCCCGGCGGTCCGAGTCACCGTCGATGACGACGACGTCGGACACGCCGTCGGTGGTGTGGAGGACTCGCACGTGCTTCGAGCCCCAGTAGCCGCATCCGACCACTCCGATTCGCATTGCTCAGGACCTCCGCCGTTGCTGCTCGGGTTCGCTGGTCGTCGCCCGCATCTCGACGGGCGTCGGGGAACCGGCCCCCGCCGGTGTCGGTTCCCAGTCGTAGGGCGCGGCGTGGAGCCCGGCCCCACAGGTCAACTCGGACCGGGCGCGCAGCCGCCGCGCCGGGTTGCCGGCCGCCACGGTCGCCTCGGCGACGTCGTGCACGACCGTCGACCCGGCGCCGATGAGCGCCCGGTCGCCGATGCGCACGCCCGGCCCGACGACCGTCCCCGCGCCGATGCTGGCCCGGTCGCCGACGTGGGCGCCGCCGACGCATCGCAGGTAGTCGGGGCACGGGGGGTGCGGGTCGTCGGTGAACACCACGTGGGGGCCGCAGAAGACGTCGTCGCCCAGCGTCGTCGAGGAGAGGAAGCACCCGGAGTGGATGCGGCACCGGGCCCCGAGCCGGTTGCCCGGTTCGAGCTGGGCGTGGGTGCCGATCGACGAGCCGGGCCCGACGATGTTGCCTTCGCGGACGAGCGCGCCGTGGCCGACGTGGACGCCGGCGCCGAGCTCGGTGCCCGCGTAGAGGACGGCGTAGGCCCGGATGGTCACACCCCCGCCGAGCACGAGCGGCCCGGACGCGCCGGCCGCCGGATGGCCGAGCACACACGGCCCGAGGATCGTCGCCGTCTCGAGCCCGACGACCGGGCCGGCGAGGTGGGCGCCGTCGGGGAGGTGCGGGAGGTCCTGGGCGGTCATGGTCATGCCGCTCCGGTCGCGGCGGCCACCGCCGCCGGGGTCGCGGCCAGGGTCCGCAGGTCGAGGACGAGCCCGGCATCGCGCACGTACGCGATGTCGAGGTCGATCATCTCGTCGAACGTCAGGCGGCAGCGCCCGCCGACCTGCCAGAGGCCGGTCAGCCCGGGGCGGACGGCCAATCGGGCCAGCGCCCGGGGGTCGTACAGCGCCACCTCGTGCGGCGTGGCCGGTCGCGGCCCGACGAGGCTCATCTCGCCGCGCACGACGTTCCACAGCTGGGGGAGCTCGTCGATGCTGTAGCGGCGCAGGACCCGTCCTACCCGGGTCACCCGGGGGTCGGCGGTGAGCTTGTACACACCGGCGCCGTCGTCGGGGGCATCACCAAGGATGAGTTGCTCGACGTACGCTCGATGGCCACGATCGTCGCTGTTCGCGTGCATCGTGCGGAACTTGTAGAGCGTGAACCGCTCACCGCCGAGTCCCACCCTGGTCTGTCGGAAGATGACCGGACCGCGCGTGCTGATCGCCACCGCGACGGCCGCCGCGGCGAGCACCGGCGACAACATCGCGAACAGCGCGATCGCGGCGACGGCGTCGATGCATCGCTTCATCCGATATATCCGTGCCGGAGCGATGACATCGTCCACTGGCGGCCCGCCCTCCCGCCACGCGCTCTGAGCACGTCGGCCGGGACCATGTGCCGTCGCTCCGCCCGTGCCGGTCGCGCCCGACGCCACACCCGTTGTTGCCGTCGACGCTTCCGTCGTGGCCCGCGATCGGCTCGCGGCCGCGTCCGGGGCGCCGACGGTGCCGGATCCCCGGTGGATCCGTGTTCGAGATGGCGCGTCGACGGCCGCCGCCGCCGAGCGCGCGTGGTCAGGTGAGCACCCGCCCATTGCTCATTCCGCCTTCTATCTTCCGCCGTTGCGTCGAATCACCGGCGCCGGAGCGTGGTGCACCGACACGGTTCCGTTCGACCGTCACTGATCACTATCGACAGGTCCCCGAACCACCCGCATGGCCAACTTTGGGTAGTTGTAACGGTGCGCAATTCTGCGAACGAACCCCGCTCGTTCTGTGCGAGCTGAACGGGTCGTGTCGATGTGTGCTCATGTAGACGATTCTCTCGTTGCAGTGATCAGTAGGACTGTTAGCCCCGAATGGTCATGGCGAATGTGATTCGGTGATGTGCGGGTGCGCGGAAGAGCCCTTCTGAGCTGGGAAGATGTGGGTTGTCGAGATCCACAAGCTCCAGAACAGAAGGGCTCCGC
>JAXHUH010000151.1:0-19264 GCA_034211175.1 Actinomycetota bacterium | reverse complement strand
CGGCGGTCCCGGCCTCGCCACTGTCCTTGAGCGCGGTCAGCAGGTCGACCAGGCCCGTGTAGTCGACGGTGCCCTCGGTGCCGTCGTTCTCGATGCTCGTGAGCATCTCGCGGAGCGCATCGGAGAGGTTGAGGAGCGCGCTCGCCATCGCCGGCGTCAGGTCGAACGCGCGGTCCCGGAGCTTGGACAGTAGGTTCTCGCCCACATGGGCGACGTGCTCGAGCTTCGAGTACCCGAGGAACCCGCACGTCCCCTTGATGGTGTGGACGGTGCGAAAGACGCTGCTGAGCGTCTCGACCGACGTCGGGTGCTCCTCGAGGAGGAGCAGGTCCTGTTCGAGCTGGTCGAGGTTCTCATAACTCTCGACCAGGAACTCCTGTACGACCTCGTCCAACTCGTTCATGCGTTGTCTCCCCGCCGTTGACGGGCACTCGGTTCCGGCCTGTATGTCCAAGTTCGGTACTGCGTCGGGGCGGCTGAAGTATCGGTTCGAGGTAGTGTTGCGACGACCTCGGTTCCGGCGTCATGCGCGTATGGGGATGTCGCTGATTGCCCCGAATTGATGTCCCCGACCGGGCACCATGCAGGTGCATCGCCCACGGCGAATGCCGCGATTCGCCCAGGACGGGTTCGATCCCACGTCCCGTATCGGGCCGGTCGCGGGCTCTCGATCGTTGGCACTCGTCGTGCCGGTCGGCGTGCTCTCAAACGTCGCTCCTGAGACGAACGTCGCTGCGTCGTGCAGCGACGTGGCGGTGCCATTCCGCTATCGGAGCGACCGGCCCGCAGCTGTAGGAACGCCGGCGGTGACGGCGTGATTCGCCGTCAGCCCGTCACCCGGCGGCCGCGGGCCGGGCCGTGCCGGTGGCCGGGGATACCGGCGCGGGCGCCCCGGGGCATGTCACGCTGTGGTGATGTCGCCGCCTGGTACCGCTCGTGATGCGGGGAGTCGTTCGTGACCGACACCGAGCACGCCGGGATGCGCCCGCTGCCGCTCCCACCGCCGCCGGGTCCCGGGCCACTACGCCTCACGGTCTGGGACGCGCCGAACATGGACATGAGCCTGGGAACGGTGCTCGGCGCACGCCCGGGCCAGGACACCCGACCCGACTACACCGCGGTCGCCACGTGGCTGTGCCGCCGTGCGCCGGCCGTCGAGACGATCGAGGCGGTCGTGTTCGCCAACATCCCACCGGGTGCCGAGGAGCGCATGGGCGGATGGGTCATCGCCGTGCGCCAGGCCGGCTTCGGCGTCTACGCCAGGCCGAAGAACGACGCCGACTCCGACGTCGACGAGGCGATGGTGGCGCTCGTCGAGGCCCGGCGGGACGAGGGCGAGCTCGCCGAGCTGATCGTCGCGTCCCACGACGCCCGCTGCTTCGGTCCCGTGGCCGACGATCTCACGGCCGACGGTACCGTGGTCACGGTGCTCGGCTACCGGGAGCTGCTGACCGGCTACCGGGACCACGATGTCACCGTCGTCGACATCGAGGACGTGCCCGGCGCCTTCTCGAAGCCGCTGCCGCGGTCGCACCTCTTCGACCTGCCGGCCGAGGGCCGCTGGCTGCCGCCGCTCACCCTCCTCACGCCGAGCCGGGGGACCGACGGCTGATGGACCTCGCCCGGGCCGGGCTCGACGTCGGGTTGTTCACCGAACGGCGCGACGAGGCGCTCGCCTTCTGGGGCGACGCCGTCGGGCTCGCGGGCGGTGACCGGCTCGCGGTCGGCTCGGGCGTCCAGCAGTACCGCTTCGAGCTGCCCGACGGCGGGGTGCTGAAGGTGAACCACAGCCGGGACCCGCTGCCCGAGGTGGCGAACGGCTTCGTCGCCCTGCGCATCGCGGTCGACGACGTGCGCTCGCCGGTCGCGCTCGTCGATCCGGACGGCCTCACCGTCGAGCTCGTGCCGCCGGACGACGCCGCCCCGGTCGAGCTGACGTGGCGGTGCGCCGAGCCCGGGGAGCTGCGTGGTTGGCTCGAGCGCATGCTCGGCGCCGAGGCCCACCCCGACGGCCGTGTGGAGGTGGCCGGGACGCTCGTGCGGCTCGAACAGGACGACGCCGAGCGCGAACCCGGTCCGTTGCGGGCCCGCGGCGCCCGCTACCTGACCGTCCAGGTCGCCGACTGCCCGGCCACCCACGCCGCGCTCGTCGCCGCCGGGGTCGCCGAGGCCCGGGCGCCGGTCCGCCTCGGCGACGTCGCGGTCGTCTCGTTCGTCCGCCTGCCCGACGGCGGGTGGCTCGAGGTGTCCCAACGCCGGTCGATCACCGGTGCGCTGCCCGAGCTCCCCGAGGGCCGCCTGTAGCCACCGCCGGTCCGACGGCGCACGCCACCGCGCCGAAGGGGCATCGGCGGGACATCTGCCGGAGACGACATCCGCCGGAAACACAGGCGTGATCGACTGTGCGAATGCCCCACGGCCTGCCCCCGGACCTCGTGCTCCCCGAGCCCCGGCCCCTGCCGGCCGGCTTCGCCGATCGACTCGCCGGGATCGTCGGCACCGACCACGTCGAGCTCGACCCGGCCCGGCGGCTCGAGGCCAGCCGTGATCACGCCTGGCTGTCGCCCGTCCTGACCGCCCGACTGCCCGACGTCGTGGCCGACCTCGTCGTCGCGCCCGGCTCGACGGCCGAGCTGGCCGCCGTGATCGGCGCCGCCCACGAGGCCGGGGTGCCGATCACGGCCCGGGGCAAGGGGACGGGCAACTACGGCCAGGCGGTCCCGCTCGCCGCGGGGATGGTCGTCGAGACCGACCGGATGAACGCCGTGCGCGACGTCGGCGACGGCTGGATCGACGCCGGGCCCGGCACCAGCTTCGTTCGCCTCGAGGCCGCGGCCCGCCGTCATGGTCAGCAGCTGCGGGTCTTCCCGTCGACCGTGTCCAGCACGATCGGCGGGTTCCTCGCCGGCGGCGCGGGCGGCACCGGCTCGATCGAGCACGGGTTCCTGTGGGACGGGCGCACCGTTGCCTCGGTCGACGTGCTGCCGTGCTGGGACGCCCCCGAGGTCGCCACGTTCCTCGGCGACGACGCCCTGCCCTACGTCCACACGTACGGCACCACCGGCGTCGTGGCCGGCGCCCGGGTGCTGACCGAGCCGGCCCGGTCGTGGACCGCGGTGCTCGCCGGCTTCGACGACGTCGGCTCGGCGGGCCGGGCCGGCCTGGCGGTGATGGCGCTCGATCCGGTCCCCCGGAACGTCTCGGTGGACGACGCGGCGCTCGTGGGGTGCCTGCCGGCCGACGACGCGATGCCGGCCGGTCGGGCCAGCCTCCGCTCGATCGTCGCCACCGACGCGGTCGACGCCCACCTCGAGGTCGTCCGCTCGATGGGGGGCCGCATCGAGGCCGTGCGCCCCGACGGCGCCGGCCAGCTCGTCTCCCTGTCGTTCAACCACGTCACCCTGCGGGCCAAGCGGGTGCGGCCGGCGCTGTGCCACCTCCAGGTCGGCGGCGAGCCGCTCGTCGAGGCGCCCGACGACGTGCGGGCGGTCCTTCCCGGCGCCATGCTCCACCTCGACGGACGGGGGCCTGCTCCGGACGTCGGCTTCGGGGGCCTGCTGCTGTCCGAGTTCGTCGACGTCGACACCCTCTATGAGGGCGTCGACCGCCTGCGGGACATCGGCGTGTTCGTCGTCGACCCCCACACGTGGATGCTCGGCGGGCACGGCGGCGTCGACGAGCTGCGCTCCGTCGCGGCCCACCAGGACCCGGCCGGGCTGCTCAACCCGGGGAAGATCCCGCCGAGCGTGCCGGTCGCCGGTTGAGCGCTGCCGGCCCGGCCCCGGGATCGCCATCGTCGGCGTCGTCGCCGGCGCGCCCGCCGATCGGTCGGCGGGCGACGAGGTAGGCGCGCCGGTAGTTGATCACCCCGCCCACCAGGAACAGCACGCTGGCGATCACGTACTGCGACGCCAGGAACGCGTCGATCGTCTCGGTGTCGGCGGGGTCGAGATCGAACAGGTACGGGACGGAGGCGACGGTGAACAGCACCGAGCCGGTCACGAAGTTGAGCGCGGTGAGGTTCATCAGCTGCAGGGTGCGTCGATCGGTCGCCTGGACGATCTGGAGCACGTTCACCGTCGCCCCGAAGACGAACAGCAGGCTGCCGGTGACGAAGAGCACGGCGCCCGCGTCGGCGCGAGCGACCGACGACAGGAAGAGGATGCTGCCGACGGCGAAGAGGGTCGAGCCGAGCAGGTAGCGGTCGGCGCCCGATCGACCAGGTCATGGATGCGGGGCCGGTTGACGAAGAGGTGGGGCACGGGTGATGACCTCCGGACCACGGCGCGGGCGGCGTTCGCCAGCCTTGCAGGTCACGGCGTCGCGTTTCGTCACGTGCGAGGGTGGGCACGCCGGACGGCCGACGCGGGACCGGGTCGGGTCGTACGTCCCGGGTCGTCCGCGGCGACGGGAGGACGCGATGCGCACCGTGTGGGTCACCGGGGACCAGCTGAACCGCCGGATCGGCGCGCTGGCCGACGCATCACCCGGCGACACCACGGTGCTGCTCGTCGAGTCCGAGCACGCGCTGGCCGCCGGGCCGTACCACCGTCAGCGCCTCCACCTCGTCGTCGCGGCGATGCGACGGTTCGCCGAGGAGCTGCGCGACGCCGGGTTCGAGGTCGACCTGCGACGCGCCGCGACGTTCCGCGACGGCCTCGACGCCCACCGGCGCGAGCGCCGTCCCGAGACCGTCATCGCCACCGAGCCGACGTCGCGGCGCATGGAGCGCCGGATGCGCGACGCCGGCGTCGAGCTGGTGCGGTCGAACCAGTTCCTCTGCCACCGCGACGACTTCGCCGACTGGGCCGCCGACCAGCGCAGCCTCCGGATGGAGGACTTCTACCGGTGGCAGCGCCGCCGCCTCGGCTACCTGATGGACGGCGACCAGCCGGTGACTGGCCGCTGGAACCACGACGCCGACAACCGCGAGCCGCCGCCGTCGGACGGGTCGTGGCCCGAGCCGGAGACGAGCCGGCTCGACGAGCTCGACGACGACGTCCTGGCCGGGCTGCCGGTCAACGCCTGGGGCGCCGACCCGGTCGGCTGGTGGGCGACGAGCCGGCGCGCAGCGCTCAGCCGCCTGGGCCACTTCGTCGACGAGGTCCTCCCGGCGTTCGGGCCCCACGAGGACGCCATGACCACCCGGAGCTGGCACCTGGCCCACTCGATGCTCAGCCCCTACCTCAACCTCGGCCTGCTGCTCCCGGACGAGGTGTGCGACCGGGTCGAGGTCGCCTACCGGGACGGCGACGTGCCGATCAACTCGGCGGAGGGGTTCATCCGCCAGGTGATCGGCTGGCGGGAGTACGTGTGGGGCCTCTACTGGCTGTGGGAGGACCACGCCGAGGAGAACGTGCTCGGTCACGACCGGCCGCTGCCGCCGGTGTTCTCCGATCCGCCGGCCACCGACATGCGCTGTGTGGACGATGCCGTCGGCGGCGTGCACGAACGGGGCTGGGTCCACCACATCCAACGGCTGATGATCCTGGCCAACCTGACCAACCTCGCCGGGATCGCACCCGGTGAGCTGGTGCGGTGGATGCGCACCGGGTTCGTCGACGGTGCCGAGTGGGTGATGATCCCCAACGTCGTCGGCATGGGCCTGTGGGCCGACGGCGGCCGCATGTCGACCAAGCCGTACGTCTCGGGCGGCAACTACGTGAACCGGATGAGCGACTACTGCGGCGACTGCCGCTACGACCCGAAGGCCCGCACCGGCGACGACGCGTGCCCGTTCACCACGCTGTACTGGGACTTCCTCGCCCGCCACCGCGAGGTGCTGGCCGCCAACGCCCGCATGGGCCCGGTGCTCGGCAACCTCGACCGCCTGTCCGACTTCGACGACGTCCGCTCCCGCGCCGCCGAGGTCGTCGACCTCCTCGCCGCCGGTCGCCTCTGACCCGACCACCGCCCGGGGAGCGGTTGGTGGTTCGGGTAGGGCGGGGGCGCCTACTACCCTCCGCTGGTCGCCTCTCACGATCCCCCCTCAACCGAGACCGTCGTGCCACCGTCGGTGGCCAGCGTCGTCGTCTTCGCCTCGTCCGGCGCGGTGCTCGTCCTCGAGACGTTGGCCGGCCGCCTCGTCGCGCCCTACGTCGGTGTCACCCTCGAGACGTTCACCGCGATCATCGGTGTCGTCCTCGCCGGCATCAGCCTCGGCACCTGGGTCGGCGGCCGCGCCGCCGACCGCTACGGCCCCGAACGACTCCTGGGGCCGCTGCTCGCGGTGGGCGGCGCGCTGGTCGTCGCCTCGCTCCCGGTCGTGCGGGTGCTCGGTCCGGGCATCCGCAACGGGAGCACCGAGTCGCTCGTCATCCTGACGGTGCTGGCGTTCTTCGCGCCGTCCGCGGTCCTGTCGGCCGTCTCACCGGTGGCGGTCCGCACCCAGCTCCACGACCTCGCGGTCACCGGCACGGTGGTCGGGCGGCTCTCGGCCATCGGCACCGCCGGATCGCTCGCCGGCGTGTTCGCCACCGGCTTCGTGCTGGTCACGACGATGCCGGTGCCCGCGATCGTCGTCGGCTCGGGCATCGCCCTCGTGATCGGCGGCGTGGCGATGGCGATCTGGCTGCGACGCGCCGAGCGCGGCCCGCTCGGCGGCGCGGTGGGCCTCGCGATCGTCGCCGTCGGGCTCCAGGTCGGCCTGCCGCCCGAGTGCGACGTCCAGACCGCCTACTACTGCGCCAGCGTCGAGGTCGACGAGGAGCGCGAGGGCGGCCGGGTGCTGCGCCTCGACACGCTGCGCCACAGCTACGTCGACCTCGACGACCCCACCCACCTCGAGTTCCGCTACATCCGTTGGTTCGGCTCGGCGATCGACGCGCTCCTGCCGGGCGACGAGCCCGTCGACGCCGTCCACCTCGGTGGCGGTGGGTTCACGATGCCCCGATGGCTCGAGGAGACCCGCCCCGGCTCGACGAGCGTGGTCCTCGAGCTCGACGAGCAGCTCGTCGAGCTGGTCGAGGACGAGCTCGGGCTGGAGACGAGCGACGATCTGCAGGCCATCACCGGCGACGCCCGGGTGAGCATCGCCGGCCTCGACGACGACTCGGCCGACCTCGCCATCGGCGACGCCTTCGGCGGCATCGCCGTGCCGTGGCACCTCACGACGCGCGAGCTCGTGGAGGAGGTCCACCGGGTCCTGCGCGACGACGGCGTCTACATCGCCAACATCATCGACCACCCGCCGCTGCGGTTCCTCCGGGCCGAGATGGCGACGTTCGACGCGGTCTTCGAGCACGTCGCCGTGATCGGCGACGCCGAGCTGCGCGACGGCACCGGCGGGGGCAACTCGGTGCTCGTCGCCTCCGACCGGCCGCTCGACGCGCTCGACGAGCTCCCGATCCCGACCGGTGCGGCCGAGCTGCCCGCCGGCACCGGCGCCCTCGTCGACGACGAGGCCCGGGCGTGGATGGGTGAGCCCGAGGTCCTGACCGACGACTTCGCGCCGGTCGACCAGTGGCTCACCCAGCGCACCGGCTGAGCGCCGGGTAGTTCAGCGGCGATCCTGCGGCCGGGCGCCGATGCGGGCCGCCTTCCGTCGCATGACGTCGGCACCTGCCGCCGCGCCGAGGAGCGTGGCGACGAAGGCGCCGACGAACGCGGCGAGTGGCGGGACGACGAGCGACAGAACCGCCGAGAGGACCGCGATCGTCACCACGAGGAGCGGGCCGATGACCAGCACGTACCCGATCCCACGCCGTTCGCTCATGTTCCCGGCTCCGATGATCAGCTGGCCGTCTCGGCCGCTCAGCCTACGTCGGCCCAGGCGCCGAGGGAGCCGGCGGCGATCGGGACCGGCTCGTCGGTGCCCGTCGGGGTGCTGGCGGCCCGGGCGATGACCGCCTCGACCGCCCGGTGCACCGGGTCGCCGATGGCGGTCGGCAGGCGGGCGCCGTCGCGCAGCGCGGCCTCGACCGACCGCTTGTCCGGGAGGAAGACGGGGGCGCACAGGCCGCCGCCGACGGCCCGGGTCAGCGAGCCGACCGCCGCGGTCACCTCGGCGCGCTGGCGGGGGGAGCGGGGCGCCCGGTTGCACACCGGCACGATCCGATCGGCCGCCACGCCCGCGCCGGCGAGCTCGGCGACGCACCGCACGAGTGCGTGGACGCCCTTGGTGTCGGCACCGCCGACGACCACGACGGCGTCGGCGGCGAGGACGGCCGAGCGGGCCAGGACGTTGCGCTCCTCGACCTCGACCGAGCCGCACTCGGCCTCACCCTCGACGTCGGCATCGGTGTCGGCGACGACCCAGCCGTAGGCCCGACGCAGCCCGCCGACCGCTGCGGACACGGCCCGGGGGCGCAGCGCCGCCCAGTCGCGGTGGCGGCGCAGGCCGAGCAGCAGATCGTGGTTCGCCGCGTCGACGGCGAAGGTGACGTCGCGGATCTCGGCGTCGGTCGGTGTGGTGTGGCGGAACGCCTCGACGAGCTCGGGCAGCGCCGGCATCACGTCGCCCGCCCCGCACAACATGGCGAGGTCGGCGTGGAGCGCCAGGTCGGCGAGGACGACCGAGCCGGGCCCGGTGCCGGCGGCGAGGCGCTGCGTCAACGCCATGGCCACGACCGACGACCCGGTGCCCCCGGGGCCGCACACCGCGACGAGCCGGCCGTCGCCGCCCGGCTCGGACGACGCGGCGGCGACCGGTCCGGGCAGCTCGCCGCCGGCGGCGACCGGGGCGGCGTGGGCCGACAGGATGGCGAGCAGGTCGTCGCGCCCGAAGTCACCGGGGAGCGACCCGGCCGCGCCGAGGCTGGCGAGGTCGCGGGAGACGGTGTGGTCCTCGACGACGAGGGTGGTGCAGCCGACCTCGCGGGCTGCGTCGACGAGGTCGCGGTCGAGGCCGACGACGCCGGCGTCGACGACGAGGGCCGAGGACCGGACGCCGGAGGCGAGGCGGGCGCGCACCTCGGTGGCGGACACGCAGCGGACGAGCTCGACCGGGATGGCGGCCGAGGTCGACCAGCGGCCGAGCGCGGCGCACCACGGGGAGCGGGGATGGGCCAGGGCCAGGACGGACCAGCGTTCGTTCGCCATGATCAGGCCCCCGTCCCGTCGACGACGATGACGCCGCCGGTCGTGCCGTCGCCGTCGTCGCCGGTGTCGTCGGCGTTGCCGGCGGCGTCCGGCGGCGTGGTGGGCAGCCGGTAGCTCTCGGGCAGCTCGTCCGTGGCGTGGGTGCTGCGGACCAGCGTGGCGCTCGCGGCCTCGGCCGCGTGGACCGCGGCGAGCACGTCGGGCCCGTCGGCGAGTGCCAGGCGGACGACCACGTTGCCGGCCGAGGCGATGGAGTCGCCGTTGTCATCGATCGCGACGACGGTGGCGCCCCGGACGACGACGTCGGTGCGGGCGGAGGCGCCGGTCCCGCTGGTCGAGAGGACGTCGACCAGGTCACCGGCGCGGAGCTGGCCGGCGAGCGCACCGGCCCGGTCGAGCTGCAGCGCGACCTCGCGGACCGAGCCCGCGTCGACGCCGCCCGGCGTCGAGCCGACGACGGCCTCGGTGATGAGCGTGCCCTCGGGGATCTCGGCGGTGGCGACGGCGCCGACGAGCGCGTCGGCGTCATGGATGAGGCCCCCGGCGGCGTCGTCGGGGAGGTCGAGCTCCACGAAGCGGACGCGGACGCCGTCGAAGGGCGTTCCGGCCGGGATGTCGTCGCCGGCGACGACGTAGGCGACGGTCGCGGCGGCCGTGTCCCTGGTGGCCAGGGCGAACGTGCCGATCGCGGCGCCCATGACCAACAGCCCGCCGATCACGGCGCGGCCGCCGGGTAGTGCCCGGCGGGGTGGACGGACGCGGCGCCGATCCTGAGGATCGGCAGGCGCGACGGAGTGGACGGTTGCGGCGGTCCCTCGGTGCATGTCAGTACTTTTCTGTTCGTTCCGACAGATCGGGTCGAACGTATCGAAAAGCTTCGAGAGGCCGTATAGGGTGGTGATCCTATGACGTCGTCGTCGTCCGAGATCCGCTGGCTCAGCACGGCGGAGTCCGCCCGCCGCCTCGGCATCACCCCACGAACGCTCTACCGCTTCATCGACGAGGGCCAGCTCCCGGCCTACCGGTTCGGTCGTGTCATCCGCTTGAAGGAAGACGAGGTCGACTCGTTCATCGAGTCGTGCCGGATCGAGCCGGGTAGCCTCGAGCACCTCTATCCGGACGTCATCAACGAGACCTCGAGGACCGAGCCGAGCCGAATGTAGATCAGATCGCGCTCCGTGCCGTCGCCGCCGAGGGTGATGGCCTCTGCCCCCGCGCGCCGCAGCTCGCCCGTGAGCACGGTGCCGCCCGCCGTCGCGATGCGGACCCGGGGCCGGTCGGCCGCGAGCTCCACGAGCACGTCCGTCAGCGTCATCGGCGTTGACGTGCGAGCGCCGTCCGGGGTCGCGAGTCGCTCGTGGGTGTCGGTCGTCCGCACCGCCTCGATGGCATCGGCCCGCACGAACGTCGTCGCGCCCGACCGATCACGGACCCGCACGCAGCCCGGCCCGATCACGTCGGGAACACCGGCGGCGCTGCGGCCGTTGCTCAGCTCGAGGCGACACGCCCGCCCGTCGGCGGCGAGGCTCGCCACCAACCCGTCGACCGTGCTCTCCTCGTCCGCCTGGGCGAGGAGCCAACGCTCCCGTCGTCGCCCCGCGATCGCGTCGTCGGCCCGTGCCCTCGCCAGGTCACGTTCGTCGAACGTCGGCTCGCCCATGGATCGACGATAACTGTCGCCCGAACACCCGATCTCGTGAAAGACTCGATGCCAACCCTCATGCGCTCGCCCCGATGACCCAGACGTCGGTCAAGATCCTCGTTCCCGGCAACCACCTGATGGCGGGACTCCTCGGACACCGTGACGAGCTGCTGCGCGTCATCGAGGACGACTTCGCCGATCTCAACGTGCACGTCCGCGGCAACGAGATCACCCTCGACGGTGCCGACCGCGAACGGGCGGCCCAGGTCTTCGAGGAGATGATCACGCTCCTCCAGCAGGGCCAGTCCCTCGAGGTCGGTGCGGTGCGCCGGGCCATCGACATGGTCAAGGTCGACGAGCGGCCCTCCGAGGTGCTGACCAGCGAGGTCTTCCGCTCGAACCGCGGCCGCGTCGTGCGCCCGAAGTCGAGCGGCCAGAAGCGCTACGCGGACGCCATCCGCAACAACGTGATCACGTTCGCGCTCGGCCCCGCCGGCACCGGCAAGAGCTGGCTGGCGGTCGCCGCCGCCGTCCAGGCGCTCCAGGAGAAGCAGGTCGAGCGGATCCTCCTGACCCGACCGGCGGTCGAGGCGGGGGAGCGGCTCGGCTTCCTCCCCGGCGACCTCATGGCCAAGGTCGACCCGTACCTGCGACCCCTCTACGACGCCCTCCACGACATGTTGGGCGACCCGGAGGGGGTGCAGCGCCTGCTCGACCGGGGCACGGTCGAGGTCGCGCCGCTCGCGTTCATGCGCGGCCGGACGCTCAACCACAGCTTCATCATCCTCGACGAGGCGCAGAACACGACGCCCGAGCAGATGAAGATGTTCCTCACCCGCATCGGCTTCGGCTCCCGGGCCGTCGTCACCGGCGACACGACCCAGGTCGACGTCCCGGGCGGGCGCAGCGGCCTCGACGGCCTCGACAAGATGCTCGACGGCATCGACGGGTTGGCGTTCGTGCGCCTGGGCAGCCGCGACGTCGTGCGCCACCCGATCGTCCAGCAGATCGTGGACGCCTACGACCGTCACGACGTCGACAAGAAGAAGCGATGAGCGACGACGGTCCTCCATATTCGGACGCGGCACCTCCGGGAACGGCGGCTCCGGACGCAGCGACTCCGGACGTCGACGGCCCGGTCTCGGCCGAGGACCAGCGCCCGGACGAGGTGCGCCGTGCCGACCCGGTCGAGCTCGAGCGGTGGCGCGTGCTCGCCGCCCGGGTCCTGGCCGACGAGGACATCCCGGCCACGGCCGAGCTCTCGCTCGCGTTCGTCGACGAGGCCGCGATGGCCGAGCTCAACGCCGAGCACATGGGCTCGGACGGCCCGACCGACGTCCTCGCCTTCCCGCTCGACGGCCCCGAGATCGCCGCGGACCCCACCATCGGTGGTGGTGCCGCCGACGGGCCGCCGATCGTGCTCGGTGACGTGGTCATCTGCCCGGCCGTCGCCCGCCGCAACGCGGCCGAGCACGCGGTGACCCACGACGAGGAGCTCGCCCTGCTGGTCGTGCACGGGGTGCTCCACGTCCTCGGGCACGACCACGCCGAACCGGAGGAGACCGAGGTGATGCGGGGCCGCGAGCGGTTCCACCTCGAACGAGAGCGGGCGGCGGGCGCGACATGACCCTCGCCGTGATCGCCGTCGCCGTGCTCTGGCTCGTGAGCGCGCTGGCCGTGATCGCCGACACCGCCCTGTCGCGGGTCGATCGCGACCGGGCCGAGTCGCTCGTGTCCGATCGGCGGCGCCGCCGGACCGGTGCCCTCGTCGCCATGGTCGAGCGCCGCGAGGAGCGCCTCCAGCCGATCCTGTTCCTCGACCGGGCCGCCCGCATCACCGCGGCGACGATCGTGGCCATCGTGGCCGCCGATCGCGGTGATGTCTGGCTGGTCGTGCTCGCCGTCGCCATCGAGATCCCGGTGGCCCACTTTGTGACGCTGGCGCTGCCCCGCGTCTGGTCGATCCGCCACCTCGACCGCGCCGCGCTCATCGCGCCGCTCGTCGCCCGCGTGGCGACGGTCGCGGTGCCGTTCACGCTGGTCGCGGACCTGTGCCTGCGCCTGGCCCGCCTGATCGTCCCCGGCAGCGAGGGCCGCGACGGCCCGGAGCACGACGACGAGGAGGACGACACCTCGGCCGACGACGAGGCCCAGGAGGAGCAGCTCCTCTCCTCGGTGTTCAGCTTCACGGAGACCGTGGTGCGCACCGTGCTGGTGCCCCGCACCGACGTCGTGGCCGCCCCCGAGGACCTGACCGTGCGGGACACGATGGAGCTGGCCGTGCTCCACGGCTTCAGCCGCATCCCGCTCCACAGCCCCGAGGGGATCGACCACATCGTCGGCGTCGTCTACGCCAAGGACCTGATGCAGTCCGAGCTCGACGGCCACGGCGACGAGCCGGTCCGGACCCGGATGCGCGAACCGCGCTTCGTCCCCGAGACGAAGCGGGTGGCCGAGCTGCTGCGCGAGATGCAGAACGAGTCGTTCCACTTCGCGGTCGTCGTCGACGAGTATGGCGGCACCGCGGGCATCGTCACCCTCGAGGACGTCATCGAGGAGCTGGTCGGCGAGATCTTCGACGAGTTCGACCACGTCGACCCGCTCGTCGTGCCGCTGACCGACGGCCGGGTCCGGGTCAGCGCCCGCATGGCCGTCTCCGACCTCGGCGACCACCTCGACATCGACCCGCCGACGGGCGACTGGGAGACGGTCGGGGGCCTGGTGTTCAGCCGCCTCGGCCGGGTGCCCCGCCGGGGCGACGCGGTCATGCTCGACGGCTGGACCGTCACCGTGACCAAGGTGAAGGGCCGCCGCGTCGAGGACGTCGTGTTCGCCCGTGCGCCCCGCTCGCCCGAGGCCGATCAACCCCACCGCTCGGACCGCTCCAACGGCGTCGAGCGTCTCGATTCCGAGCTGCGACGAGGATGACCGGCCGCGACGACGCCGATCCCGGCGACGACCCCACCGCCGACGACCCGGTTGCGCCGATGCCCGACGGCACCGCGTCCGACAGCCCCGCGGCCGACAAGACCGCGTCCGACGGCCCGGTACCGGAGGGCACCGCAGCCGATGGCGGGTTCCGCTCGGGGTTCGTGACCCTGGTCGGACGGCCCAACGTCGGCAAGTCGACCCTGCTGAACCGGATCCTGGGCGAGAAGGTCACGATCGTGTCCGACAAGCCCCAGACGACCCGCACCGAGGTGCGCGGCGTCCTCAACCGCCCGGGCGTCCAGGCGGTGTTCGTCGACACCCCCGGCATCCACAAGCCCCGCACGGCACTCGGCGGGCGCCTCAACGAGACCGCGACCGCGGCGCTCGGCGGCGTCGACGTCGTCTGCCTGGTCGTCGACGCGGACGCCGGGCTCGGCCGTGGCGATCGCTTCGTCGCCGAGCGGGTGCCCCGCGACGCCATCGTCGTCGTCAACAAGATCGACCGGGCGTCACCCCAGCGGGTGCTCGAGCAGCTCGTGACGGCCACCCAGCTCGGCGTCGACCCCGATGCCCCCGGCCAGGCCGGCGAGAACGCTGACGCGGCAACGACCGCCGCCGGCGCCGCAACGCCGTCGCCGACCGCGCTCGCCGATCCCGCGGCGACCGACGGCCACGAGTACTTCCCGATCTCGGCGACGACGGGTGAGGGCGTCGACGCGCTCGTCGAGCACATCCTCACCCGGTTGCCCGAGGGCCCGCTCTACTACCCCGACGACGTCGTCACCGACGTCCCCGAGGCGTTCTGGGTGGCCGAGCTCGTCCGCGAGCAGCTGCTCGCCGTGACCCGGGAGGAGCTGCCCCACTCCATCGCCACCCAGGTGACCGAGTGGGAGTGGCCCTACATCCGTTGCGAGATCCTCGTCGAGCGGAAGTCCCAGAAGGGCATGGTCATCGGCAAGGGCGGCAACGTGCTGCGGGCCGTCGGCATCGCGGTGCGCGAGCAGCTCCCCGAGGGCACCTACCTCGACCTCCACGTCCGGGTCGACAAGGACTGGCAGCGGCGCCCGTCGGTCTTCGACCGCCTCGGCTACTGACCCGCCGGCCGGGCGACGGCGCCCGGCCGGTCAGCCGTCGGCGGAGGGGCCCTCCGCGGCGGGGGCCTGCTCCCGGCGGCCGGCGGCGAACAGCACGCCGGCGAGCACGGCCGACCACAGCGTCAGCTCGGGCCCGTTGGTCGAGCCCCAGCTCGACGGCCAGTCGGCCCACCACCCGAGCCACTCGAAGGCCACCAGCCCGACCAGGCCGATGGCCAGGGTGAGGTCGCGGCGGCGGGACGCGATCGCGGTGAGCGAGGCCGACCCGACGGCGAGCAGCAGCGGCACCGGGGCGTAGGCCGCGAGGAGCCCGGCGGCCGGGGCGAGGCCGTCGCCGCCGTTGCGGAAGCCCCACCACACCGGGGCGACCTGACCGACGACCGCGGCGAGACCACACCACAGCGCGACGGACTCCCAGGCGGTGAGCACCTGGGGCGAGAGCGAGGCGAGCCGGGACAGGTCCTGGTCTCCGCCGGGTGCGACCCGGCGCACGATCATCCACGCCGCCGTCGCCAACGCCACGGCGGCCACCGCCTCGATCACCGCCAGCGCACGGGGCGCGGCGAACGCCCGGCGGGAGCGCCCGTTGCTGCGCAGCCAGGCGTGCACCGTGGCCATCGCGAGGTAGCAGACGACGGCCACGGGACCGACGGCCAGGGCGA
This sequence comes from Actinomycetota bacterium, assembly GCA_034211175.1. Taxonomy (GTDB): domain Bacteria; phylum Actinomycetota; class Acidimicrobiia; order Acidimicrobiales; family CAIXPF01; genus JAXHUH01. The sequence continues at coordinate 3,896 of JAXHUH010000151.1, read as the reverse complement.
CGGTGTCCATGTGGCGCACTCGTGCACGGTAGCGCCCGCCGTCGCGTCGACCCGATCCGGGCCCGGCCGCAGTGAGCGGCTCGTCAGCCTGCGGCGATCTCCCGGAGCCGGGCGGTTGCGTCCTCCAGGCGGCGGGTGCGGCGCATCGGGGGTAGGGCGTTGATCAGGTCCCACCGGTAGGCGCGCCGGTTGGCGAGGCGCGAGTCGAGCACGGCGACCACACCCTCGTCGTTGGCGGTGCGCAGCAGGCGCCCGGCGCCCTGGGCGAGCAGCGTGGCCGCCCGGGGCAGGTCGACGAGCGAGAACGCCGCCGGCCCCGCCCGCTCGCGTCGGGCGGCGACGAGGGGCTCGTCGGGCCGGGGGAACGGGATGCGATCGAGGATCACGAGCGACAACGACCGCCCGGGCACGTCGATGCCCTGCCAGAAGCCCATCGTGGCGAACAGGCAGGCGGCCTCGTCGGCGCCGAACTCGGCGATCAGCGCCGGCTTGGGCCGATCACCCTGGACCAGGATCGGCACGTCGACGCGCTCGCGCACGGCGTCGACCGCGGCGCGCATCGCCCGGAAGCTCGTGAACAGCGCCAGCGTCCGCCCGCCGGCGGCCTCGATCAGCCGGGCGATCTCGTCGTGGGCCGCCGGCTCGTACGCGGTGGAGCGGGGCTCGGGGAGATGGGCGGCGCAGTAGAGCAGCGCCCGGCCCTCGTGATCGAACGGGCTGCCCACGTCGAGCATCTTGCGCCGCGCCACCGGGAGCCCGACCCGCTCGTCGAGCGCGGGGGGCAGGGTCGCGCTGGTGAGGACGGCCGTGACCTCGTCCCACAGGCGGTCGGCGAGCAGCGCACCGACGTCGACCGGTGCGGAGCGGAGCGCGATGCGCTGGCCGACCTGCTCGACCCAGCGCACGTCGCCCTCGGCCGGGTTGGTGAGGCGGTCGATGTCGTCGACGAGGGCGGAGCCGCTGACCAGGGCCCGCTGCCGCTTGCCGGCCGCGTCGGCCGGGAGCTGGTCGCCGAGGCCGCGCACGGCGTCGATGGCGCTCGAGGTGCGGTCCCGCAGCCGGGCCAGGGCGCTGGCGAGCGCCTCGTCGGTCGAGCGGAGGCGGCTGCCCGCCCGGGGGGTCAGGACGGCCTCGAGATCGGCGGCGGAGGCGTCGAGCGGCTCGACGGTCGCCGCGTCGGCCAGCACCGCGGCTGCTGCGGAGCGGAACCCACGGATGCGTCCGGGCCCCAGCTCGAGGCCGGACGTGGCGGTCACGACGTCCTCCAGCTGGTGGGCCTCGTCGATCACGACGACCTCGTGCTCGGGCAGCACCGAGCCGCCCGAGGCGACGTGCACGCCGTAGAGGTGGAGGTTGGTGACGATGACGTCGGCCTGGGCCGCGGCGCGTCGCGCCCGCTCGGCGAAGCACTCGCCGCCCGAGGGGCAGTTCGTTGCGCCGGGGCAGTCCCGGGCGCCGACCGACACGGCGTCCCACGCCGCCGGCGACGGCTCGCGGGCCAGCTCGGCGCGGTCGCCGGTGTCGCTCGTCGCGGCCCACACCCGCAGCTCGGCCAGCTCGGCGACCGACGGCCGGGACCCGCCGGGCAGGTCGAGGCCCTGCTGGCCGTCGCCGGCGAGCTCGGCCAGACGCTGGCGGCACACGTAGTTCGAGCGGCCCTTGAGCACGGCGTGACTGAACGGCACCGGCAGGGTCGCCGCCAGCTGGGGCAGGTCCTTGTTGGCGAGCTGGTCCTGGAGCGCGAGGGTGGCGGTGGCCACGACGGTGCGCTTGCCCGAGCAGATGGCGGGGACGAGGTAGGCGAGCGACTTGCCGGTGCCCGTACCCGCCTGGACCATCAGGTGCTCGCCCGATTCGATCGCCTCGGCGACGGCGACGGCCATCTCCTCCTGGCCCGCCCGTCGCTCGGCCCCGACCATGGCGTCCCGCACGTGCCCGAGCGCGTCGAGGACGGTGCGGGCGGTGGTGTCGGGGGCGATCTCGAGGTCCGTCACGGGCTCCGAGGCTACGAGGCCCCACTGACACCGGGGGCGATACCCCCCTGGCCGGGCGGGGGTCGGTGACGCCGCCGCGCGCACCGGAGGCGCACGGCGCGATCGCCCCGGGCCGGTTCATCGGTGGCGTCGCGCCAACCCCCGCCCACGGCCTGTAGGTTGCCCCTGTGAGCCTGCACGAGCTCGATCGGAGCCGCATCCCGACCCACGTCGCCTGCGTGATGGACGGCAACGGCCGTTGGGCGGAGGCCCGCGGGCTGAAGCGGACCGACGGCCACTCGGCCGGGGAGGCGGCGCTGCTCGACGCAACCGAGGGCGCGCTCGCCATCGGGGTGCGGTGGCTGACCGTCTACGCGTTCTCGACGGAGAACTGGCGCCGGCCCACCGACGAGGTCCGGTTCCTCATGAACTTCAACCGGGGCCTGCTGACCCGGCGCCGGGACGAGCTGAACGACCTCGGCGTGCGGATCCGCTTCATCGGCCGCCGCGACCGGCGCGTCCCCCGCACCGTGCTGCGGGAGATGGACCGCTCGGCCGAGCTGACCCAGGACAACCGCGACCTCACCCTCACCATCGCGTTCAACTACGGCGGTCGTGCCGAGATCGTCGACGCGGTGCGCCAGCTCGTCGCGGACGGCGCCACGGCCGACGACATCGACGAGGCGGCCATCCGCAGCCACCTCTACGACCCGGAGATGCCCGACCCGGACCTCGTCGTGCGGACCTCGGGCGAGTACCGGATCTCGAACTTCCTGCTGTGGGAGCTGGCCTACAGCGAGCTGGTGTTCTCCGACGTGTTCTGGCCCGACTTCCGCCGGGACCACCTGTACTCGGCCATCGTCGAGTACCAGCGCCGCGACCGTCGCTTCGGTGGCGTCGCCGCCGGTCGCTGAGCGCCGACCGATGAGCCTCTACCGGGATCACGGCATCGTCCTGCGGACGATGCGCCTGGGAGAGGCGGACCGCATCGTCAGCTTCCTCACCGAGCACCACGGCAAGGTGCGGGCCGTGGCCAAGGGCGTGCGGAAGACGAAGAGCAAGTTCGGCAGCCGTCTCGAGCCGACCAGCCACGTCGCGCTGCAGCTCTACGAGGGGCGCGAGCTCGACATCGTCACCCAGGCGGAGACGATCGACCGCCTGTTCGCGGTGCGCACCGACCTGGACCGCCTCGGCCGGGCCGCCGCCATGCTCGAGGTCGCGGACCACGTCGCGCTCGAGCGCGAGCCCGACCCGGGCCTCTACCGCCTGCTCCTCGGCGCGTTGCGCACGCTCGCCGCCGATGACTCGCCGCTCGTGGTCGCCGGGTTCTTCCTCAAGTTGCTCGCCCACGAGGGCGTCGGCCCCGTGGTCGACCAGTGCACCGGCTGCGGGGCGGAGGAGGACCTCGTGTCCGTAGAGGTGATGGACGGCGGCGCCCGGTGCCGGGCCTGTCGGCGAGGTCAGGCGGTGTCCGAGGGTGGGTTCGAGCTGCTCTCCCAGATCCTCGGCGGCCAGCTCGGACGGGCGCTGCGAGCGCCGCAGTCGCCCGAGACCCACGAGGTCGAGCACGTGGCGCTGCGGTTCGTGGAGCACCACGTCGAGCGAAGGGTCAAGGCGCTGACCCTGCTCGACCGGGGTTGAGCCGCCCGCCCGGCAGCGGGCGGGTCAGCCTCAGCGGCTGATCGGGCCCCAGGTGTTGGCTGCGTAGTCGAACTGGAGCCACTCCTGGCGGTGGGCGTCCCAGCAGATGTAGGCGTTGCGGGCGGCGTCCCACTGCGGGGTGTACGGCGAGTCCACCGCGACCCCTGCGTTCGACGCGGCGGCGCCGGTGGCTGCCGCGGCGCCCGGCTGCGCGCCCGACGTTGCCGCCGTCCCTGCGGCCGGCGCGGCGCTCCGGCCGATCTCGGCCGGCATCGGCTGGGC
>JAXHUH010000150.1:0-5636 GCA_034211175.1 Actinomycetota bacterium | reverse complement strand
CCCAGCGTGCGCTGCGCGTCTACCTGTGCGGGTTCCTCGTGCTGGCGGCCGCGGCGGTGGTGCACGAGCGGGTGTTCCTCGTCTACGGCCTCACCGGCTTCTTCCACGCGGCGCTGGTGCGGCCGTGGCCGTTGGCGTTCGCCGGGCTCGGCGCGTTCGCCCTCGTCGTCCACGCCCACATCGTGCTCACGGAGTCCACGCCCGTGACCTGGGCGATCTACGTCGGGGTGGTGGTGATCCAGACGGTCGCCACCGGTGCCGGGCTGTTCCTGGGCGCGAAGGTCGCCGAGCTGGCCGACGAGCGACGGCGGGCGGTGCAGCAGCTCGAGGCCGCGATCGACGAGAACGACGCGCTCCAGGCCCAGCTCGTCGCCCGGGCCCGCGAGGGCGGGGTGCTCGACGAGCGCGAGCGCATGGCGGGCGAGATCCACGACACGGTCGCCCAGGGCCTGGCCGGGGTGATCACCCAGCTCGAGGCCGTCCACCAGGCGTGGGGCGAGGAGGCCGAGATGCGACGGCACCTGGACAACGCGGCCGACCTGGCCCGTCGGAGCCTCGACGACGCACGCCGGTCGGTGCGGGCGATCCGCCCGGCGCCGCTCGACGGTGCCGGGCTGGCGGCGGTGCTCGATGACGTGGCCCGGAGGTGGTCGGCGGTGACCTCGGTGGCGGTCGACGTCCACACGACCGGCGACCGGCGGGGGCTCGAACCCGACGTCGAGGTGGCGCTCCTGCGGGCCGCCCAGGAGGCGCTCGCCAACGTCGCCAAGCACGCGTGCGCGTCACGGGTCGCCATCACGCTCTCGTTCATGGACGACGGCGTCGCGCTCGACGTGCGCGACGACGGCGCCGGCTTCGATCGCGGCGTCGCACCGGGCGCCGACTCGTTCGGCCTCACCGCCATGCGGGCCCGGGTCGGCCAGCTCGACGGCACCGTGCAGGTCGAGTCGGCGCCCGGCGAGGGCACGGCCCTCGCCATCTGGGTCCCCACGGCACGCGCCCACGAGGTCATCGGCGATGGCTGAGCCGATCACGCTCCTGATCGTCGACGACCACCCGGTGGTCCGCGACGGCATCCGCGGGCTCTTCGCCGGCGACGCCGACTTCGAGGTCGTCGGCGAGGCGGCCGACGGGCGGGAGGCGGTGGCCCGCACCGAGGCGCTGCGCCCGACCGTCGTGCTGATGGACCTCCACCTGCCGGTGCTCGGTGGTGTCGACGCGACCCGGACCATCGTCGAGCGCGACCTGGCGCGGGTCCTCGTCGTCACGACCTACGACAGCGACGACGACGTGCTGCCGGCCATCGCCGCGGGTGCAACCGGTTATGTCCTGAAGGACGCACCCCGCGACGAGCTGCGCCGGGCGGTGCGCGCCGCGGCGGCCGGGGAGTCGGTGCTGTCGCCGCCGATCGCCCGCCGCCTGCTCACCCGGGTGCGGGAGCCGGCCGGTGGCCCGCTGTCCGAGCGGGAGCTGGAGATCCTGTCGCTGGTCGCGGCCGGGGCGACGAACAAGGACGTCGCGGCCCGCCTGTTCATCAGCGAGGCGACGGTCAAGACCCACCTGCTGCACGTCTACGAGAAGCTCGGTGTCCACCACCGCGCCGCGGCCGTCGCCGTGGCCTACGACCGGGCCCTGCTCCCCCGCCCCGACCCGGGCTGAGCACGGATCGGGGCGTCGGGGGGCGGGCAGCGTCGGTCAGGCCTCGACGAAGATGCACTCGCCGGGGCACTCCTCGGCGGCGTCGAGCACGGCCTCGAGGAGCGGTTCGCGCACCTCGACGGTGCCGGCCGATCCGCCGGGGTCGTTGCGCACGCCGCCGGCGTCGTGGACGTGGGCGAGGCCCTCCGCCGAGAGTTGGAACACCTGCGGGCAGATCTCCTCGCAGAGCCCGTCGCCGGTACAGAGGTCCTGGTCGATCCAGACACGCATCACCGTTCTCCTGTGTTCGAGCTCGTCGTTGGGGGTTTCAGGTCTCGGTGGTCAGGTCGTCGCGGTCGCCGGCTCGGCGTCGTCGCGTCTCGGGCTCGGCTTCGGCGGCGTCGCCCGGGTGCGGCCGGGGACGGGTCGGGCCGATCGGCCGGCGCCGCGTCGGTCGGTGAGGACGCGCACGAGGGTGAGGAACACGACGGCCGCCATGGCGAGGTTGACCGTCCAGCGGGCGATCGGGTTGGTGGCGTCGGTGCCGGCGAGCTGGAGGTGGAAGGTCGAGGTCCAGAACACGACGAAGCTGGTCAGGTGGACCGCACGCCAGAGCCGCCGCGGGAGGCGTCGCATCAGCATCGAGGAGCCCTGCACCGCGACGAGCAGGTAGAGGGCGACGATGCCCAGCGCCACGGCGCCCGGTTCCCATGACGACGCGAAGGGGATGAGCACCTCGGCCGCACCGAAGTGGACGTAGTTGTCGGCGACGAGGCCGACGAGGTGCAGGGTGGTGGCCACGACCGCGGCGCCTCCGAGGAAGCGGTGCAGGTCGAGGGTCCACGCCGGCCCCGGACGTCCCTTGGCCAGCCGGGTGCTGAGCAGGAGGCCGGCGATCACCGACGCGGTGACCAGCCCCCACGCGACGAGCCCGGTCGCCCGGGCGACGTACCACCAGGTCTGGGGGTTCATCGCAGCGCTCCCCTGATGCCGTCGGTGCTGTGGCGGGCGCCATCGTCGGTGACGACCACCGCGTGGGCGTCCTCGAGCGTCGCCAGCCCGGCCGGGCCGAGCAGGTGGAGCGACTTGGTGAGGGCCTCGGCCCACCACGCCTCGCCGGCGACGACGGTGACGCTGTGCACGCCGTTGTCCGTCGGCTGCCCGGTGGCGGGGTCGATGAGGTGGTGGGCCTCACCGGTCGTCGTCCGCCAGCGTCGACGCAGGGTCGAGCTGGTGGCGAGCGCGCCCTCCGGCATCGTCAGCCGCAGCAGCTCCGTCGCGGGGTCGACGGGGTCGGGGACGGTGACGACCCAGCCGTCGCCGGTCGGCGGCCGGCCGAGGGCGCGCAGGTCGCCGCCGATGTTGACGAGCGCGCCGCCCGCACCGGCCTCGAGGAGGCGGGTCGCGGTCAGGTCGGCGGCGAGGCCCTTGCCGATGCCGCCCGGGTCGAACACGACGCCGCTCGGCAGGGTGACGGCACGGAGGGCGGGATCGAAGCGGATGTCGGCCGGCGTCGGGGCGGGGCCGGTGGCGCCGGCCCGGTGGGTCGTGGCGCGCACCGCGGCGAAGTCGCGGTCGTAGCCGTGGGCGACCATGGCCGCGCCGACGGTCGGGTCGAAGCGCCCGTCGGTCGCGCGCCAGGCGGCGGTGGCCCGGGCGACGAGGTCGTAGGTGTCGGCGGAGACGATCACCGGGCTGCCAGCGTGGCGGGCGAGTGCACGCACGTCGCTGTCGTCGATGAAGCGGCTCCAGCGCTCCTCGAGCCCGGCGATCGTGGTCTCGGCGAGGTCGAGGAGCTCGTCGGGCCCGTCGACGACGATGACGTGGACGTCGGTGCCCATGGCCGTGAAGCGGGTGTCGACGGCGGCGACGGTGGGGCCGGGCTTCGTGGCGTCGGCGGTGCGCACGTCAGCTCGCCTCGCTCGACGCCACCGGCGGGGCGGCCGTCGGCGCCACCGCCGGGGCGGGCGACGACGTCGCTGCGGGCACAGCGGCCACGTTCGTGTCGGCCGGGGTCACGTTCGGGTCGGTGCTCGAGCGGACGACGATGACGATGGGCTCCGGTGCGGGCACCGGCGACGTCGGGCTCGGAGCGGCGGCGGTGCCGGGCTCGGCGCCCGCCATCACCGACATCAGCCCCAGCGCGACCGTGGCGCTGAGCCCGCCGGCGAGGATCCGAGCCCCGGCGGCGGCGTGCTTGCGGCGCTTCGATGTCGGCGCCGCCCGGGCCCGGCTCTTGCGGTCCGGGCCCGGTGCGGGCTGCTCGGCGGCAGCGGAGCCGGCGCGACGCTGGCGCAGTGCCTCGATGCGGGCCCGGGTCGCGTCGTCCGGAGACGGTCGGGGGTCCTGGTCAGTCGTCATCGTCGTGTCCCTCGTACTCGTGCTCGTGCTCGTCGTGGTCCTCGCGCTCGTACTCGTGCTCGTCGTGGTCGTCGTCCTCGTACTCGTGCTCGTCGTGGTCGTCGTCCTCGTACTCGTGCTCGTCGTGGTCGTCGCCCCCGCTGCCGCTGACGCCGCTGGCCGAGGAGGTCGTGACCGGCGTGGCGAGCGATGCCCGGACCGTGGGTGCGGTCGTGACCGGGGCCGCGGGGGTCACCGCCGGAGCCGCCGGGGCCGTCGCCGTGGTCGCGATGGTCGTGCCGGGCTGCTCGTCGACGTAGACGGTGATCGGCGGGTTGGTCGTCGTGGTGACCGCGCTGAGCTGGCCGGTCTCGTCGCTCGCGTTGGCGCCGGCCCCGACGACGTTGGAGCTGAGCGTCATGCCGGCGGCGCCGGCGAGGAGTGTGAGTGATGCCGCTGCCGCGGCGGTGATGGACGAACGGCGGTCCATGGCTGCGATCTCCTGATCGTTGGCCCCGAAGGCTTCCGTGGTTCTGGCGACGACGGTACGGAGGGCCGGGTCAGGGCTCGCTGTGGCCGAGGTGAGGGAATGGCAAAGATCCGCACGGCCGCGGCGGGCCCCGGATCGCCGGGGCTCCGAGGCCCCGGTGCCGGCTCAGAGGTCGTCGAGCTGGGTGAGGCCGGTGCGGAAGGCGAGGACGACGAGCTGGGCCCGGTCGCGGGCGGCGAGCTTGGTCATGGCCCGGCTCACGTGGGTCTTCGCGGTCAGCGGGGAGAGGTAGAGCGTCTCGGCGATCTCGTCGTTGGACAGGCCCCGTCCGACGAGCCCGACGACCTCGCGCTCACGGGCGGTGAGCGCAGACACTGCGGCCTCGTCGATCGCCCGCCCGCTCGCCGGGGCCTCGATCGAGGCGAGCAGCGCCCGGGTCGCCCGCGGGGTGAGGAGGGCGTCGCCGGCGGCCACGACGCGGATGGCGTCGAGCAGCGTCGCGGGCTCGACGCCCTTGTCGAGGAAGCCACTGGCGCCGGCGGCCATCGCGGCGACGACGTACTCGTCGAGCTCGAACGTGGTCAGCACGATCACCCGGACCCCGGCGAGGTCCTCGTCGGCCGTGATGACCCGTGTCGTCTCGATGCCGACGCGGCCGGGCATGCGGATGTCCATGAGCACGACGTCGGCCCGGGCGTCGCGGACCACCTCGACGGCGGTGGCGCCGTCGTCGACCTCGGCGACGACCTCGAGGTCGTCGGCGGAGTCGATGATCGCCCGGAACCCGGCGCGGATCAGGGCCTGGTCGTCGACGAGCACCACCCGGATGGTCACGTCGGACCTCCTCGCTGGTCGCGGACGACCGGCAGCCGGGCACGCACCCGGAACCCCGAGGCGGTCGGCCCGGCGTCGAGGGTGCCGCCGTTGGTGACCGCCCGCTCCCGCATCCCGACCAGCCCGTGGCCCCCGGCCGGGACGTCGTGGCCGGCCCCTGCGGACGCCGGGACCGGGTTGGTGACGGTGATGCTCACCGCCTGATCGTCCCACTCGGTGGCGACGGTGGCGCTGCCCGCGCCGTGCTTGGCCGCGTTGGTCAGCGCCTCCTGGGTGATGCGGTAGGCGCCGACCGACACTGCGGGAGCGAGCGGACGGGGCTCGCCGGTGTCGA
>JAXHUH010000149.1:0-6181 GCA_034211175.1 Actinomycetota bacterium | reverse complement strand
GCGCGCCGCGCGCGACGGGCGCCCGCTCGATGCGGGCGCCCGTCCCGGTGGCCGGGTTCGTGGTCGACCGATCGGCGCTGGTGCGGCGCCCCCGGTGCTCTGTCGTCAGCCGGCGTGGGCGATGTCGACGACCAGGCGCAGCGGGTCGTCGAGCACGGTGACCGCGTAGCCGTCCTCGCCGGTCACGCCGATGCCCCAGGTGAGGACGTTCTCGAAGTCCTCGACCCGGGCGAGCTCGACGATCGCAGGCGTGGACTCGGCCGGGATGCGGTCCTGGCCCGTGTAGGTCTCGACGGGGGTCTCGCCGGTGAGGTCGACGCCGCTGGCCGGTGTCATCGTGACCTCGAGGATGGCGCCGCCACCGATCGGCGTCGGCTGGCCGGACGGCCCGACGGTCTCCTCCACGTACGCGACCTCGTAGGAGAGATCGTCGACGGTCAGCTCGGTGTCGTCCGTTCCGCCGGCCTCGAGGAACTCGAAGACCGTGCGGTCGAACCCGTCGTGGGGCGCGATGTCGATCGTCTCGAGGTAGGCCGGCGGGCCGCCGGCGGGGAAGCTGTCACTCGTCGTGGCCTCGGTCGTGAACGACCCGACGGGCTCGGTGTCGTCAGGGTCGGGACCGTCCGGCGTCTCGCCGCCGGGCTCGGCACGGCCGAGCTCGTTGCCGGCAGCGTCGTACCAGACGATCCCGGTGATCTCACCGACGCCGACGGGGAGGGGAACGGCCCAGCCCTGCGTCTCGGCGCCCCGTGCGATCGGGACCGGGAGGTAGCCGAAGGTGGTCTCGTCACCGTCACCGGTCTCGGTGATGTCGACCCGGTGGACGTTCGCGCCGGCGATGCCGCCGAACGCCTCGGTCAGATCGTCCTCGGGGGCCAGGTCGGCGAACGCGACGTCGTCCGGGCCGTCGAGCGGCTCGAAGCACGTGTTCGGACCCTCGGGCGGGAACGTGAGGCAGATCTCGCCCTGGTCGGTCTCCGACGCGTGGACGACGAGGCTCTGGCCTCCGCCTTCGTAGCGGGCGACGACGTCGTCGTCGGCCTCGCTCGCGTCGAGCTCGATGGTCGGGACCATGCGGTCGAGGACGTCGACTGCGGCGTCGTGGTCGAAGCTCGACAGGCCGATCGCGTCGACGATGAGGGTGCCCTCGCCGTCGTCCACACCGAGCTCGAGGTCGACGGCGTAGGTCGTGATGGGCGTGCCCTCGGGCCACAGGCTCTCACCGGTGACCGTGCGCTCGATGCGCACGGCCTGGTGGCCGTCGACGACCGTCGCGGCGCGGTCCTGCTCGCCGTCGGTCGGCGACGCGACCCGGAAGTACGGCACGTTGTCGACGTAGGCGCTGATCGGCGCCGGCCGGGCGTCGGTCGCGGCCTCGACCTCGAACGGCTCGGGCGCGAAGTACGAGCAGTCGCCGGTGGCGTCGCCCGTGTTCGTGGCCCAGTCCTCGGGGTAGGAGATCGTGAACCCGTCGGGGTTCTCGCACTCGACCAGTGCGGGGCCGGGTGCGGTGGTGGTCGTCGTGGTGGTCGTGTCGATCGTGGACGTCGTCGATGTGGCGTCGGTGGTCGGCGGTGACGCACCGTCGTCGGTCTCGCCGCCGCAGGCTCCGGCCACGAGGGCGCACACGCCGACGAGTGGCATCGCGAGCTTGGTGGGGCGCAGCATCGTGCTCCGCATCAGATGGGGGTCAGGTTCTCGCGCGGGCTACCCGACGGTGGGGCGGGCGAAACGGTGCTAGGTCCGGGAAACGGGCTGACCTGGACGAACGTCACGTATCGACGGGTGGAATCGAACGCTCACCTGCCGACGTCCATGACGTCGGGTACAACGAGGGCGGCGACCATGTGGATGACAACGATGAGAGCGGACGTGCAGGCGAGCGGCAGGCGAGCGGCGGGGGCGGCGACGCTCGCGGCGGTTGCGATCCTCGCCGCTGCGTGCAGCGGCGGGGGCGGTGACTCGTCGGCGACGACGACATCGGGTGAGCCGACGACCACCGCGGTGGCAGCCGGCGACGGCGGCGACGGCACCACGACGACGACCCCGTCGGGTGGCGGGACGACCGAGCCGGTGACCATGACCGCGTCGTCACCGCCAGGCGAGGGCACCGACGGCGGCGGCTCGATCGACGTGTCCGGCGAGGGCGCCGAGGCGATCGTGCTCCTCGAGCTCGACGGCGTCGGCTACGTCGCCGACCCGGCCGCCGGCGTGATCCGCGAGGTCGCCTTCGGCGCGCCGCTCGACGAGGTCGTCGCCGCCGTGGCCGGGATCTCCGGGGCGCCGGTCGAGGAGGTCGACCAGCCGGACTGCCCGGCCGGGCCGGCGAGGCTGCTCACCTTCGCGGACGGACTGACGCTCGTCGGCCGGGACGGCGCGTTCGTCGGCTGGTCGTTGGGGCCCGACGCGGACCCGGCGCTCGCCGCGGTCGGCGGCATCGGGATCGGTTCGTCGGTGGAGCAGGTGCGCAGCGTGCTCGCCGACGTCGTCGTCGAGGAGACGGGCCTCGGCCGGCAGCTGCGCGCCGAGGTCGACGACGAGAACGTCGAGGGCAGCCTCTTCGGGCTCGTCGACGGCGAGGGCGACGACGCCCTGCTCACCGACCTGTGGGCCGGCGACGCCTGCGCGTTCGGTTGACCCCGGCTCGCGCCGATCAGGAACCGTCGAGCCGGTAGGCGCGGGCCGCGGTCCGCTCGAACAGGTCTGCCTTCTCCGACGGCGACGCGTCGGCCGCGACGAGCTGGAACGTGTTCCACAGCACCGTGTAGGGGCACGAGCGCCGATCCACCGGGAAGTTCGACTCGAACATGCACCGGTCGGCGCCGAAGGTCTCGATGCACCAGCGCAGCTCGGGCCCCCACGCGGCGGCCAGCTCCTCCGAGGTGGGCGGCTCGGGCCGGTGGTGCCACTCGAGCCCGTAGACGGTCATGCCGATGCCGCCGACCTTGAGCACGACGTTCGGGCAGCGGGCGACCTCGGTCATCGATGCCCGCCACGCCTCGAGGACCTCGTCGCGCCGACCGGCGTAGGGGCCGATGCCGAGTGGCCCACCGATGTGGTCCAACACGATCGGCACGTCCTCGTGGGCCCGGGCCAGGTCGACCAGCTCGGGCAGCTGCGGGTGGTACATCCAGGCGTCGAAGCTCAGGCCGGCGCGTCCGAGCGCGGCGAACCCGGCCCGGAAGTCCGCATCGGCGAGCAGGTGGGGCGGCGGGGCGGTGTGCGAGCGGCGGATGTCGGGGCTGGCGTCCCACGCGCTGGCGTGGCGGATGCCGCGGAACCGGCCCCGTCCGGCGTCGACGTGGGCCGCCAGCACCTTCTCGACCGCGTCGCCGTGTCGGAGGTCGGCACGCCCGACGATCGCGGCGATCACCGCACCGTCGGACGCGGTCCGCTCGCTCTCCTCGGCGATCTCCGCCACCCGCTCGGTCTCGCCGACCGGCGCCAGCTCGTCGGGCCCGTCGGTGCGGTAGAAGCTGCCGCACTCGACGAACACCGTCCGACGCACGTCGTGGCCCGCCCCGGTGTCGGCTCGCAGCTCGTCGAGCAGGTACCGGTCCTCGGGGAGGTCCCACAGGTGATGGTGGGGATCGCAGATGGTCTGCGACGCGTCCACCGGGTCCTCGGTGCGCAGCGCGAGCCACTCGGCCTGGCGTGGGTCCATGGCCGAGGGTCTACCGCCCGGCGGCGTTCCGGCTCCACCGACACCGGCGGTCCCGTGGCACCGGTGGCTCACCACGGAGCGCCCGGAGCCGCTCAGTCCTCGGCGAAGCGATAGCCGGCGCCGTGGGCGGTGAGCAGGTACCGGGGCCGGCGCGGGTCGGGCTCGATCTTGCGCCGGATGTTCTTCACGTGGGCGTCGATCGCCCGGGTGGAGCCGGCGTCGGCGACCCGGCCCTGCAGCGAGGCGAGGAGCTGCTCCCGGGTGAGGACGCGGCCGGCGTGGCGGGCGAGCTGGTGGATGAGCTCGTACTCGGTGGTGGTGAGGCTGACCACCCGGTCCTCGACGGTGACCGACCGCGCCGGCGAGTCGATGATCACGTCCCCGACCCGGATCAGGCCGTCGTCGGCGAGGACGAGCCCGCGCAGGGCGGCCTGGACCCGGGCGACCAGCTCGCGCAGGCTGAACGGTCGCACGACGAAGTCGACCAGGTCGACACCCTCGCCGACCCGACCGAGCTGGCGCTGATCGTCGGCCAGCGCGACGAAGTGGAGCTCGGGTGAGCACGCGACGATGTCGGCCAGCGTCGGGCCGTTCTCGCCCAGCAGCCCGAGGTCGATCACCGCGAGGTCGGGCAGCCGGGCCTGCGCCCGGGCGACCGCGGTGGGGCCGTCGTGGGCCGTCGCGACCGTGTGGCCGAGGTCGGAGAGGTGGGCGAACAGCGCGTCGACGACCCGGACGTCGTCGTCCGCGATCAGGACGGTGGCCACGATGTGCTCATCCCCGACGATCCCCCTCTCCCGTCGGGATGATTCTCGCAGGGGTGGCGCCGGATTCCGAGCACGCCGGTCGCGGGCGGCGACCGGCGCACCACCGCGGGTGGACGTCGGGGGCCGGTTCGGCGATCCTGGCCCGGTGCCCTCCCCCCACGGCGCCCCGGTCGTCGCCGTCCGCGGTCTCACGAAGCGGTTCGGTCAGAAGACGGCGGTCGACGGCGTGGCGCTCGACGTCCCCCGTGGGTCCGTGTTCGGCCTGATCGGCCCGAACGGGGCGGGCAAGACGACGACGCTGCGGATGGTCACGGCGCTGCTGCGGCCCGATGCCGGTGTCGTCCACGTCGACGGCGTGGACGTGTGGGCCGACCCGGTGGCCGCGAAGCGGCGCTTCGGGGTCCTCCCCGACGACCTCCACCTCTTCGAGCGCCTCACCGGCGCGGAGATGCTCACCTACATCGGGCGCCTGCGCCGTCTCCCGGCCGAGGACGTGCGCACCCGGGTCCGGGAGCTGCTCGTCGTGCTCGGTCTCGAGGGTGACGCGAGCACGCTGGTCGCCGACTACAGCCAGGGCATGCGCAAGAAGATCGCCCTGGCCGCGGCCGTGCTCCACGGCCCCCGGGTGCTGTTCCTCGACGAGCCGTTCGAGTCGGTCGACCCGGTGTCGGCCCGCACGATCAACGACGTCATCGAGCGGTTCTGCTCGGGTGGCGGGACCGTCGTGTTCAGCACCCACGTGCTCGACGTCGTCGAACGGCTGTGCAGCGCAGTCGCGCTCATCGACCAGGGCCGAGTCGTCGTGCACGGCCCCATGGACGAGGTGCGTCGGGGCGAACGGCTGGAGGACGTGTTCGTCCGCCTCGTCGGCCGGCGCGACCTCGGGACCGACTCGCTCGGCTGGCTCGCCGCGGGCGCGCCCGACGGCCTCGCCGGCGGCGACCGCGACGTGCCGCCCCCACCGCCCGGCCCCGTCGCCGCCAACGGACCCGGTCCGGCCCCGCAGGCGGCCGGCGTGCCCCGCCCCCCACCGCCGCTGCCGGCGTGGTCCCCGCCCGATGCCGACGGGCGCGACGGCGACGCGTGAGCGCGTGCTGATCCGCGACTTCGCGGCGCTGAAGCTGCGCCTGGTCGTGAACGGCGCCCGGCGGGGCGGCGGGCTCGCGGCGCTCGGCGTGGTGCTCGGGCTGCTCGCCGGGTTCGCCGGCGCGGTCGGCATCGCCATCGGCGGCCGGGTCATCCTCGCCGCAGGCGACGACCCCACGGCATTCGCCCTCTCCGTGTCGACCGGGTCGTTGGTCGCGTTCACGTTCGCGCCGCTGCTGTTCGGCATCGACGAGACGGTCGACCCGGCGCGCCTCGCGCTGTTGCCACTCACCGGCCGGGAGCTCGGGACGGGCCTGGCGGTGGCCGCGGCGATCGGGCCCGCACCCGCGGCGCTGGCCATGATCTGGGTGGGGATGGGCATCGGGCTCACCCCGAACGTGCGCTCGCTGCCGCTGGTCACCGTCGCGGTGGTCGTCGGCGTCGCGCTGGTGTTCACCTCGATGCGGGCGCTCGCCACGGCGTTGGCGCTGGCCCAGCGGTCGCGGCGCGGCCGCGACCTGTCGGTGCTCGCCGCCGCCGGCGCCGGGACCGCGCTGTGGCTCGGTTCGCAGTTCCTGGACGAGCTGCTCGAGGCGTCCTCGGCGCTCGAGGCGGTGGTCGGGTGGTCACCGCCCGGTCTCGTCGGCGCCGCGCTGGTCGATCT
>JAXHUH010000148.1:0-11095 GCA_034211175.1 Actinomycetota bacterium | reverse complement strand
GCGGCATCGAGGTTGGCCTCGACCATGCCGAGCAACGACCCCGTGTCGGTGCAGCGCACGCCGAACGAGCGGATCGGGCCGGCGGTGCGCCACGACCGCCGGTTGCGCTCGATCCACGCGACCACACCGTCGAGCGTCGAGCACGTCCCCTCGGTGAGCCACCGCACCGACTCGACGTCCTCGCCGGCGAGGTGGACGGCGGCCTCCGCGACCTCGAGCGGGCGGATGGAGACCCGCCCGTCGTCGAGGGTCGGCCCGACGCCGCTCGCCCCACCCACCCGGTCCCCCGCTCCCCTCGCTCAGCCGTCGGCGTGGAGCAGCCCGAAGACGATGGCGTCGGACAGCGCCTGCCACGACGCCTCGATGATGTTCTCGGACACGCCGATCGTCGTCCACGTCCGGGTGCCGTCGGTCGAGTCGATCAGCACCCGGGTGACCGCCCCGGTGCCCTTGCTGGTGTCGAGGACGCGGACCTTGAAGTCGGTCAAGTGGACCCTGGCGAGGCTCGAGAAGCGGTCGCCGACGGCGGTGCGGAACGCGGCGTCGAGCGCGTTGACCGGGCCGTTGCCCTCGCCGGTGGCGACGAGGCGCTCGCCGCCGACCCGCAGCTTGATCGTCGCCTCGGTCTCGACGCCCTCGACGTGGCCGAGCGGGTTCTCCGCGGCCCGCGCCGTGCGCGAGCCGTTGGCGCCGGTGCGGTGCTCGGTGATCACCCGGAACGACTCGACCTCGAAGAAGTCCTGGCTCCAACCCGTCGCCCGGCGCATCAGCAGCTCGAGGGAGCCGTCCGCGGTCTCGAAGTGGTAGCCGACGTGCTCGAGCTCCTTGAGCTGGGCGAGCACCTCCTTGGTCTGGGCGCCGTCGAGCTCGATGCCGAGCTGCTTCATCTTCAGCTCGATCGTCGCCTTGCCCGACAGGTCGGAGACGAGGAAGCGCGTCCCGTTGCCGACCGCCGCCGGGTCGACGTGCTCGTAGCTGTCGGGCCGCTTGGCGATGGCGCTGGTGTGGAGTCCGGCCTTGTGGGCGAACGCCGACTTGCCGACGTAGGGCTGCTGGTGCTGCTGGGGCATGTTGACCAGCTCGGCGACGTGGTGGGACACCTCGGTGAGGCGCGCCATGTGGCCGTCGGGCAGCGTGCGGATCCCCATCTTGAGCGTCAGGTTCGGGATGCACTGGGTGAGGTCGGCGTTGCCGGTGCGCTCGCCGTAGCCGTTCATCGTGCCCTGGAGCTGGGTGGCGCCGGCCATGACCGCGGCCAGCGCGTTGGGCACCGCGCACCCGGTGTCGTTCTGGGTGTGGATGCCGACCTGCACGTCGGTGCCGAAGTGGTCGACGACCTCGCCGACGATGCGCTGGACCTCGTGGGGCAGCGAGCCGCCGTTGGTGTCGCACATGACGATGCAGTCGACGCCGGCCATGACCGCGGCCTCGAGGACCGACAGGGTGAAGGCGGGGTTGCGCTTGTAGCCGTCGAAGCAGTGCTCGGCGTCGAAGAAGACCCGCAGGCCCTGCTCCTTCAGGTACGCCACCGACTCGCCGACCATCGCCACGCCCTCCTCGAGGGTGGTGCCGAGGGCCTTGGTGACGTGGTAGTCCCACGACTTGCCGACGATGCACACCGTCGAGGTCCCCGCGTTGACGAGGTTCTCGAGCACGGGGTCGACGTCGACCTTGCCCTTCGGCCGGCGGGTCGAGCCGAACGCGACCAGCGTCGAGGTGGCGAGGTCGAGCTCGGTGCGGGCCCGGGCGAAGAACTCCTCGTCCTTCGGGTTGGCACCGGGCCAGCCGCCCTCGATCCATGCGACGCCCAGGTGGTCGAGCTGCTCGGCGACTCGGAGCTTGTCCTCCACGGTCACCGAGATGCCCTCGAACTGGGTGCCGTCGCGCAGGGTCGTGTCGAAGATCTCGATCGACTCCGGCCACGACGGGTCGCGCACCGGTGTCCGATCGATCACTTCGTCGCTGGTCATGTCGCTCTCCGGGTTTGCTGTGGCTCTGTCACGGGGTTGCCGTGCTCTGGATGTGTGCGGTGCGGGTCGCCCGCCCCGACGGCGGGGGTGGCCGTCAGCGGTCGACGTACTCGCACCAGTCCTTGTATCGGTCGACCCGGCCGCGGACCGCGGCGTTGAAGGTCTCCTGGATGCGCCGGGTGATCGGGCCGGGGTCGCCGATCTCGCGGTCGTCCACCGAGCGGATCGGCACGACCTCCGCCGCGGTGCCCGAGAGGAACGCCTCGTCCGCGGTGTAGAGGTCGCTGCGCAGGACGTTGCCGAACTCGAAGCCGATGCCGAGATCGCTCGCGATCGTGAGCACCGCGTCCTGGGTGATGCCCTCGAGCGCACCCGCGCTGACCGGTGGGGTGATGATCTTGCCCCGCTTGACGATGAACAGGTTCTCGCCCGTGCACTCCGACACGTAGCCCTGGGGCGAGAGCAGGATGGCCTCGTCGTAGCCGGCCTTGACCGCTGCGACCTTCGCCATCTGCGAGTTGATGTAGTGGCCGACGCCCTTGGCCGCCGGGGGCATGGCGTTGGGGTCGTGGCGCTGCCACGAGCTGATCATCATGCGCACGCCGTGCTTCGACGCCTCGTCACCCAGGTACGCGCCCCACGGCCACACCGCGATCGAGACGTTGACCTCGCACGGGAGCGGGTTGAGCCCCATCTCGCCGTAGCCGAGGTAGGCCAGCGGGCGGATGTAGCAGCTCGGGAGCCCGTTGACCCGGACGGTCTCCTTGGTGGCGTCGATGAGCTGCTGGGGCGTGTAGGGAATCTCGATGGCGAGGATCTTGGCGCTGTTGAAGAGGCGCTCGATGTGGGGGGTGAGACGGAAGATGGCCGTGCCCTCGGCCGCCTCGTAGGCGCGGATGCCCTCGAAGACGCCGTTGCCGTAGTGCAGGGTGTGCGTCAGCACGTGGATCCGGGCGTCGTCCCAGTCGACGAGCTGACCATCCATCCAGATCTTCTCGGACGGCGTGATGGGCATCTGTCCCCCTACAGTCGGGCGGCGACGGCGTCGCCGATCTCGTTGGTCGAACCGGTCAGCGTGGACGGGTCGGCGCACGCCTTGCGGATGCGGGCCGCGGCGTCGTCCTCGCCCAGGAACTCGAGCATCATCGCCGCCGAACCGATGGCGGCGACCGGGTTGGCCTTGGCCTGGCCGGCGATGTCGGGCGCCGAGCCGTGGACGGGCTCGAACATCGACACGCCGCCCGGGTTCAGGTTGGCCGAGGACGCCAGGCCGATCCCCCCGCTGACCGCACCACCGAGGTCGGTGAGGATGTCGCCGAACAGGTTGTCGGTGACGATCACGTCGTAGCGACCGGGGTCGGCGACGAAGTGGATGCACGCCGCGTCGACGTGGTTGTAGGCCGTCGTCACGTCGCCGTACTCGGCGGCGACCTCACCGAAGGTGCGCTCCCACAGGTCGCCGGCGAAGGTGAGCACGTTGGTCTTGTGGACCAGCGTCAGGTGCTTGGCCGGGCGGCTGCGGGCCAGCTCGAAGGCGTAGCGGACGCAGCGCTCGACGCCCATGCGGGTGTTGACCGAGCCCTGGGTCGCGATCTCGTGGGGCGTGCCCTTGCGCAGGAACCCGCCCTCACCGGCGTAGGTGCCCTCGGTGTTCTCGCGGATCACGATGAAGTCGACGTCGTTCTCCGGCGCCAGGAACGGGCGCTGGTTGATGTAGAGGTCGAGCTCGAAGCGCATCTTGAGCAGCAGGCCCCGCTCGATGACCCCTGGCTGGACGTCGGGGTGGCCGACGGCGCCGAGGTAGATGGCGTCGCAGCCGCGCCACTCCTCGAGCACCTCGTCGGGCAGGATCGTGCCGTCGCGCAGGTAGCGGGCGCCGCCGAGGTCGTAGTGCACGAGGTCGAGGGCCACGCCCGCGGCCTCCATGACCTTGAGCCCCTCGGCAACGACCTCCGTGCCGATGCCGTCGCCGCCGACCACGGCGATCCGATGGGTTGTCCCGGTTCCGCTCACCTCTGCGCTGACATCCTTCGTGCTCTCGTCTGCCTGATCGATCTCGCTGGTGCGTCCCGCCCTGGATCCGAGCCGAGCGAACGCACCGGGCGAGTCGTTCGGCAATGAAAAACCGCCCACCGAGGTGGACGGTCGAGAACGCGCACGCCGGAACCGGCGTGCGCTACCGAATGATCGCGATGGTGGGGCGGAGACACGCCATCGCGACCATCATCACGCGCCCGCAACACGGCGTCAACCTCGCCGACACGGGCCCCGACGCCGGCCGACGGCCCGAACGCGGGCGCCGGACCCGAGAAGGCCGACACCGGGATGCCCGGACCCCGAGATGCCCGGACCCCGAGATGCCCGACCCCGAGATGCCCGACCCCGAGTTGAACGTGAACAGACGGCTACGATCTCTCCGTGGCCGACACGCATGAACTCTCACAGGCCGCGTACGACCGGCTGAAGACGGAGTACGAGGACCTGACGACCCGCGGTCGCGTGGACATCGCCCGCAAGATCGAGGCGGCCCGCGAGCTCGGCGACCTCTCCGAGAACGGCGACTACCACGCCGCCAAGGAGGAGCAGGGCAAGATGGAGGGCCGGATCATGCGCCTGTCCGGGTTGCTCGAGAACGCGGTGATCGTCGAGGCGCAGAAGAGCGACAAGGTCGGCACCGGCTCGATCGTCACGATCCGCTACCACGGCGACGACGACACGGAGCGGTACCTCCTCGGCTCGATCGAGGAGCGCCACGACGACCTCGACGTGATGTCGCCGGGCTCGCCGCTGGGCAAGGCCCTCCTCGGCGCATCGGTGGGCGACACGGTCGACTACGAGGCGCCGGGCGGGGTCCTCAAGGTGGACGTCGTCGAGGTCGAGTGACCGCCACCGCACCGTCGCCGCTGCCGCCGGGCCGCCTCGTCGAGCTCGGCACGCGGGGCAGGACGTTCGTCCGCGAGGCGGGCGCGCACCACGGCGGCCCGACGCTGCTGCTGCTCCACGGCTGGACGGCGACGGCCGACCTCAACTTCTCCACCGTCTACGAGCCCCTCGCGCGCCATCACCACGTCATCGCGCTCGACCACCACGGCCACGGCCGAGGGGTGCGCAACCCGGCGCGGTTCCGCCTCGAGACGTGCGCCGACGACGCCGCCAGGCTGTGCCGCGAGCTCGGGCTCGACCGAGTGATCCCCGTCGGCTACTCGATGGGCGGCCTGGTCGCGCAGCTCGTGTGGCGCCGTCACCGCGACCTCGTCACCGGCCTCGTGCTGTGCGCGACGAGCCGCAACTTCGCCGGCAACCGGCGGGCCCAGCTGATGTTCGGCGGGGTCAACGGCCTGAGCACGGCGCTGCGAGCAACGCCGCCGTCGGTGCGCCGCTCGCTCACCGACCGGTTCCGCTCGTCCCGGGTCGACACCTACGAGCTGCCGTGGGAGCAGGTCGAGGTCAGCCGCCACGACCCGGCCGCGCTGATCGAGGCGGCCGCCGCCATCGGCCGGTTCACGTCCCACGACTGGATCGGCGACGTCGACGTCCCGACCGCCGTGGTGGTCAACACGGCCGACACGACCGTGCCGACCCACCGCCAGCACAAGCTCGCCGCCTCGATCCCCGACGCCCGGACCTTCACGGTCGACGGCGACCACCGGGTCATCGGCAACGACCCGAAGCAGTACGCACCGGTGCTCTCGGCGGCCTGCCGTCACGTCACCGACGCAGCCCGCGCGCCGGGCTGAGGATCTCGGCGCCGGCTCAGCGCGGGGCGTCGACGCTCGCCCGGCGCACGGGCAGCCGGTCGGCCTCGTAGGCGAGCAGCCACTCGACGAGCTCGTCAGGGCGTGACAGCGCCTGGAGGTGGCCGCCGCCCATCTCGTCGGCCTCGATCCCGAGGCGCTCCCGGGTGATCCGACGCAGCAGCTCGGCGGGGAAGAACCGGTCCTCGCGACACAGCAGGAACCGGGTGTCGACGTCGGGCCAGGCGTCGAGCGGCCACGGCTCCTCCATCGGGCGACCGGCCTGGTCACCCCAGTGGTCCTCGCCGCCTTCGAGCACCTCGGCGGGGACGTCGTGGAGGAACAGGACCTCCTCGTCGAACGGAGCGCCGGGGTCGCGACCGTCGCGCACGTCGGCGACGCGCCGGGCCTCGTGGTAGCCGACGGCGTCCCACCACTCCCCCGCCGCCTCGCCCGGCCGGGGCACCATCGCCGCGACGAGCACGAGCAGCCGGGCCGGCAGCCGCTCGCACACGAGCGGGGCGGTGAACCCGCCCAGCGACTGCCCGACGACGATGACGTCACCTGCATCCCCCGCCGAATCCTGCACCGCCTCGACGACGACGTCGGCGTAGTCGGGGAACGTCTTCGTCTCGTCGGCGCACGGCAGGTCGGGGGCGACCGCGACGTGCCCGGCCGCTTCGAGGAGGGGCACGACGCGGTGCCAGTACCAGGAGTCGGACCCGGCACCCGGGATGAGCACGAAGGTGGACATGCGGTGCGGCTCCCCGCTCACTCGACGGTGTCGAGACTCATGACGTCGTCGCCGCCGCGAACTCATCGGCCCCCGACCCCGTTCTGGACCGCGCCGCATGCCACCGGTGGCATCACAAGGGGACCAGTTCGGGATGGTGGTCAGCGGGTGGCGGCGGCGGTGAGGACCCGGGGCCAGGCGGGGCGGATGACGAGGTGGCCGGCGCCGGCGATGACCTCGTGGGCGGCCTCGGGGATGTGGGAGGCCCACCAGGCGCCGTGGGCCGGCGGGACGAGGACGTCGTCGGCGCCGGAGACGACCGTGGTCGGGGCGCCGATCGCCGCCGGATCGAAGCCCCACGGCACTGCGGTGTAGGAGACGATGTCGGCGGCGGCGCCGACCGCGCCGGAGGTGAACGCTTCGGCCAGCATCACCTCGACCGCGACCCGCACCGCAGGGTCGGCCAGCGCGGCCTCGTCGGCGGGCCCGGCGGTCATCATCGCCACCGCGCCCGCCGGATCGGAGCCGGCGCCGGCCAGCATCCCGGCGAGGAACCCGACGCTGCCGGCCGGGTCGGCCCTCATCGGCTCGATGGCGCCCCGCTGCTCGTCCGGGATCCACGGCACCTCCTCGTCGGGCGCCGGCGTCCCGACGATGAACAGCGCACGCACGAGCTCGGGCCGGCGTGCCGCCAGCGCGGCCGCCACCCGCCCGCCGGCCGACCAGCCGACCACCACGGCATCGGTGACGCCGAGGTCGTCGAGCACCGCGGCGGTGTCGTCGGCGTGGCCGCCGATGGTCGGGACCATGCCGTCGGCCAGCGGGCCGGAGCCGCCGTAGCCCGCCCGGTCGATGGTCACGAGCCGGACCCCGGCCGATGCGGTGGCCGCCGGATCGGGGTCGAAGCGGCGCGAGCCGGGCGCGGGATGGAGGAGCACGACGGCGGGGCCGTCCGCCGGGCCCCGCACCTCGGCGGTGATGGTGCGCCCGTCGGCCGCAGTCGTGGTGTGGGAGATGGTCGTGGTGCTCATGAGGTGACCATCCACCCCGTTCGGTGACAGCATTATGTCACCGAAGACGAGCATGTCCCCGAACAACGAGGATGCGCGGCCGTGAACCGGACCGACCGTCTCTACGCCATCGCCGAGGAGCTGCGGGCCGCCGGGCCCGGCGGCCGGACGAGCGCGTGGCTGGCACGCCGCTTCGAGGTCACCGGCCGCACGATCAAGCGGGACGTCACCGCGCTCCAGGAGGCGGGGGTGCCGATCTACGGCATCGGCGGCCACGGTGGTGGGTACCGCCTCGACGAGGCCGCCACACTGCCCCCGGTGGCGTTCACCGCGGGCGAGGCCATCGCCATCGCGGCGGCCCTCGCACTCGACGCCAACGCACCGTTCGCGGCCGATGGCCGGAGCGCGCTCACCAAGGTGATGGACGCGATGGGCCCGGCCGGGCGGGCGGACGCACGGTCGCTGGCCGCCAAGGTCTGGACCCGCAACCCGCCGACGGGAGCGGCGGCGAGGGCCCGACGGGTCGTCGAGGAGGCGCTGCGCCGCCAGGTCGTGGTCGTGCTCGACTACCGGGACCGATCGGGAGCGCACACGCGCCGGCGGCCGGTCGAGCCCCAGGTCTTCGCCAACACCGGCGGCCACTGGTACCTGCTCGCCTGGTGCCGCTGGCGGCGGGCCGGGCGGTGGTTCCGCCTCGACCGCATCGAGGGGGCGACGCTCACGACCGAGCCCGCGCCCGTGCGAGACCTCACCGAGGTGTTCGGCGCGATCCCCACCGACGCAGCCCACGTCGGGATCTGAGCGACCGAACCCGGGTGCGGCGACGACGGCGGATCGTCGGCGGCGAGCGGCGGCCCGCGGCGGCCCGCGGCGATCCGCCCCCGGCTCACATCGTTCAGGCGGCGGCCCGGGTGAGCACCTCTTCCAGGGGCGCACCCCGGTCCTTGCTCACCAGCACCACGTTGAACTCGTTGCCGAGCCGGTCGGCCAGCGTCACGTTCACCTTGCGCGACAGCGCGGTGCACGTGACGGAGTGGCTGTTCAGGTCGGCGAACTGGACGACGATGGATTCCGCCGCCGCGTTGTCCGGCTCGTAGACGACACGATCGTCGTACACGTGAAGACGGCCCGACTTCATGATCGAGCCGTCGAGCCGTGCGCTGTCGTAGGTGATCATCCTGTCCCTCGCTCTCTCCGAGGCCCGCCCCGGCCAGCGTAAGCCTCAACCTTCGAAGGTCGGCACGACACCCGCGTGAACGAGGGTCATCCTGCGTGGGATCAGGCGAAACGTCGCCGGCCAGGCCGGACGCGCCGGCGCCGCGCCCCCCGGGGCGGGGGCGCGGCGCCGCGAGGGTGCGCGTCGGCTGCGTCGCGGTCCTCAGGCCAGCCCGCGGGCCGCCCGGCCCCGCTTGGAGAGGGCGTCCACGAGGACCGCGAGGAGCAGCACGAGCCCGGTGATCACGAACTTGGTGCCCGCGTTGAGGCCCATGAGGTCCATGCCGTTCTTCACCGAGGCGATCACGAGCGCGCCGAGCAGCGCGCTCACGACCTTGCCGTTGCCGCCGAACAGGCTGGTGCCACCGATGACCGCGGCGGCGATCACCTCCAGCAGGAGCTCGCCGCCGCCCGTGTTGGTGGCGACCGAGCGGAGCCGGGACGCCAGCACGATGCCGCCGACGCCGGCCATGAACCCGGCGATCATGAACACGTAGACGCGGATGCGGTCGACGTCGATGCCCGCCCGGCGTGCCGCCTCGGGGTTGCCGCCCACCGCGTACACGTGGCGGCCGAAGCGCGTCCGGGTCGCCACGAACGACCAGAACAGCAGGAAGAAGATCAGCAGCACCGCGGCGACCGGCACGCCCCGGTCCACGTTCACGAACGCGACCGCGGCGAACGCCACGGCACCGAGCCCCACGACCTGGGCGGCGATGACCGCCGTCGGCTTCATGTCGAGCCCCCGGCTGCGTCGCGCCCGGGCCTTGAACAGCTCCTGTGCGGCGAAGCCGCCGACGATGACGATGGCCAGCAGCCAGCCCAACCAGTCGGCCAGGAAGTCGTTGGCGATGCCGACCACCACGCTGTCCTGGATGACGATCGTGCCCGCGGTCGAGAACTGCGTGGTGAGGATGAGCACGACGCCCTGCCACGAGAGCAGGCCGGCGAGGGTCACCACGAACGACGGGACGCCCGCCTTCGTGATGATCATCCCGTGCAGCAGCCCGATGGCGGTCGACAGCGCCACGCCGGCGGCGATCGCCGCCCACCACGGCCAACCCGGGTCGCCGGGGCGCAGCAGGAGGACGGTGACGACGCTGCCCACCGCGCTCACGTAGGCGACCGACAGGTCGATCTGGGCGATGAGCAGCACGAACACCGCACCGATGGCGATCGTGGCGGTGGCCGACGCCTGGAGGATCAGGTTCGTGAAGTTGCGGGACGTGAGGAAGGTGTCCTCCAGGATCCCGAACACGATCCCGATGATCACGAGCCCGACGAGGATGGGCAGCGATCCGAGGTTGCCGCTGCGGATCGAGCGCCACCAGCGGGCGACGTACTCGCCGACGCTGTCGGCCTCCTCGACGATGACGATGCCGTCGTCGGGCTCGGCGACGATCGTGATGCCGTCGCCGGTGCGGTCGTTCAGGTCGTTGCTCACAGCTCAACCGCCTCGGCCATGCCGGGGACGAACTCGAGATCGCCGGCCGTGATGGCCTGCACGACCTCCTGCTGGTTCGTCTCGTCCTTGTTCAGCAGCTTCACCATCTGCCCGAGCCGCAGGACCGAGATGCGGTCGGCCACCTCGAACACGTCGTGCAGGTTGTGGGAGATCATCACGACGCCGATGTCGTGGTCGGCGAGGCGGCGCACGAGGTCGAGCACCTGACGGGTCTGGACGACGCCGAGCGCGGCGGTCGGCTCGTCGAGGATGACGATGCGGGACTCCCACATCACCGCCTTCGCCACCGCGACCGCCTGGCGCTGACCGCCCGACAGGCCGGCGACGGGAGCCCGCACCGACCGCAGGGTCGTGACCGACAGCGAGTCCAGCGTCTCCCGCGCCGCCCGCTCCATGCTCACCTCGTCGAGCACGACGTGCGACGAGAGGCGTTCGCGGCCGAGGAACATGTTCGCGACGACGTCGAGGTTGTCGGCCAGCGCGAGGTCCTGGTAGACGACCTCGATCCCGAGGCGGGCGGTGTCGCGGGGGGTGTGGATGTGCGCTCGTTCGCCGTCGACGAACACCTCGCCCTCGTCGAAGGGGTAGATGCCGGCGACGCCCTTGATGAGGGTCGACTTGCCGGCGCCGTTGTCGCCGACCAGCGCCATCACCTCGCCGGCGCGCACCTCGAAGTCGGCCCGGTAGAGCGCCTGCACGGCGCCGAACCGCTTCGAGACCTTCCGGCACTCGAGCAGTGGGGTCTGTTGGGTCATCGTCTCTGTCATCGTCCGTCCGTCCACGTGGTCCGGATCGACAGGCCCCGCCGTGGGGGGGGGGGGGGGCGGGGGGGGGCCCCCCCCCCCCCCCCCCGCCGCCGCCGGCGCCTTCGTGATCTTCGTCTACGCGCTGGCGCGGCGTTCGCTCAGCTTCGGCGATCTGAAGGAAGCGCTGCTGGACACCGCCAAGATGTCGGTGATGATCTTCTC
>JAXHUH010000147.1:0-7195 GCA_034211175.1 Actinomycetota bacterium | reverse complement strand
GCGTCCCACCACACCCGACACTGCCGCAACTCGCGCTCACCAACAGCCACACGAACCCATCAACCACTCACCGCGCGCCTACGAATAGCGAAGACGACCGCCACGATTATTCAGGGCTAGCTAGCCGGGAATCCGCTGGGCTCGCTCTCACCCAGCACATACGGTCGCCGGACATGACGGGGGAACGTCTGCATCCGGCCGTGGCCAGGATCCTCGACGAGGAGGGGCCCGACCTGCTCGACGCGCTCGCGAGGCGGCTGAGCGGTGCCGACCTCACCTCGCTCCTCCTCGAAGCCACCCGACGCCGGGCTGCCCGGACCACCCCCGCCGACGTCCTGCGCCAGTATCAGCGTGACCGGTTCGTCGCCCCCGCCACCATCGACCAGCGCACCCTCGCGGACCTCACCAACCGAACGCTGACGACGATCGCCGAGAGGTTCGAACCCGTCGACGTCGCCCCGCTCGCACCGTTCGCCGCCCACGCTGCGTTGGCCGGGGTGAACCAGGACAACGTCGTCACGACGACCAGACAGACCGAGGTCGCGGCCGACCCGACGCTCTCGCTCGCCCTCGAAGCAGCCACTCGCCGCAGGGCCAGCGCCAGACACGACCCCAAGAACAGCGAGCCCGTCCACCTCGCCACCGTCGACCGGGTCACTCGGGCCCAGCGGTTCGAGGGCGCACGGTCGTTCGCCCACTTCACGCTGCTCGGCCTGGTCACCGCGGGGAGGGACACGCGCGAGACGAGGTTCGAGCACGACGCCCTCGTCGACCACGTCACGACGCTCACGACGGTCCTCGACGAGCTCGGCATCGGAAAGGCCGTCGTCGAGCTGACCGACTTCAGCGACCGCCGCGCCGGCCTCGTCGACCACACGCTCGAGACACTGGCCGACCGCGGTGTCCGCGCCACGGCCAACCGGCAGCGAGAAGCGGGCCGCGGCTACTACCCCACCGTCTGCTTCAAGCTCCTCGCCACCGTCGACGGCGAGCCCGAGCCGATCGACGTGGGCGACGGCGGGTTCGTCGACTGGTCGGCCAAGCTCCTCGACAACCGCAAGGAGCTGCTGATGACGAGCGCCATCGGCCTCGAACGGGTCGCGCTCCTCACCGAGCCTCCAGCCGCCGCCACGACCACAACCGCCACTGGCGACCGAACAGCCAGGAAGCTAAGGCTGCGGCCCCTCCGACTCGACGACGAGGCAGAGTTCGCGGCGGCCCACGAGATCATGGAGGCCGACGACTTCGTCTTCGGCCTCGACTACGAACCCGGCGACCCCTGGGCCAACTACGTCGCCAGCCGGCAGCGCCAGGAGCGGGGCGAGAACCTGCCGGCCGGCAAGGTCCCGGACACGTTCCTCGTCGCCGAGGTCGGCGGCACCATCGTCGGCCGGACCTCGATCCGTCACGAGCTGAACGAGTTCCTCGCCCGCCTCGGCGGCCACATCGGCTACGGCGTCCTGCCCGCCCACCGACGCCGTGGCCATGCGACGGACATCCTCCGCCAGAGCCTCGTCGTCGCACGCTCCAGGGGCGTCGAGCGGGTGCTCGTCACCTGCGACGACGACAACGTCGGCTCGGCGACGGTGATCGAGCGCTGCGGCGGCGTCCTCGACTCGGTCGTCGACGGACTCCACGGCAAGCCGGTCCGCCGCTACTGGATCGACTGACGCCCGCGACGGGACACCGAGACGATCGCGCATGGAGACGATCGTCTGAGCCATGGCCGCGCTCACGATCTCGTCGTTCACTGTCGACCATGACCTCCACCACCACGGTCCCGACCACCGCAACCCACACCACCGCCGCGACGGCACCAGCTGCAGCGCATCAGCCGGCGACGGCGGCGCACCCGACGGCCGAGCAGGTCCGCAAGGCGATCGCCAAGCGCAGCTTCTGCGTCATCGCCACGGCGTCCGAGGCGAACCGGCCCCACGTCGCCGGGGTGCTCTACGCCGAGGTGGACGGCGACCTCTACATCTCGACCATGCTCGACAGCCGCAAGGCGAAGAACCTGCTGGCCAACCCCCGGGTGTCGGTCACCGTCCCGATCCGCCGGATCCCGTTCGGGCCGCCGTCGAACGTCCAGTACGCCACGACGGCCGAGGTCCTCGACCTCGACCATCCCGACGTCCGCCGCCACGCCGAGGCCGGCCGTCTGAAGGCGATCACCGGGCACGGCGAGCTGGAGCTCGACGGCGGCTGCTTCATCCGCCTCGCCGCCCCGAAGGTGGCCAACACGTACGGGATCGGGATGTCGCTGCTGAAGCTCATCCGGGACCCGCTCAGCGCCGGCGGTCGAGTCGAGCTCAGCTGACGCCGGGCGATGGCGGCGCCACGGCCGGTCGGACCCGGGCAACGGGTGAGCGGGCACCGGGACGCTCACCCGGTGTCCCCGTCGACCGGCCACCTCGGCCACACTTCGGTCCATGGCGCAGCACCCTGCCAACGACCGCAGCTTCGGGACCGGCACGACCGTCGTCGTCGCCGGACGGGGCCGGGAGCAGCCGGGCGACCCGATGAACGTGCCGATCACCCTGGCCTCGACGCTCCTCGGCGGCCATCCTGCCGAACCGGGCGGCGAGCCGCTCTACAGCCGCAACGACGGGCTCGACTCCTGGGTGGCGTTCGAAGAGGTCGTCGGCGGCCTCGAATCGGGGGAAGCCGTGGCGTTCTCGTCGGGGATGGCGGCCGCGAGCGCGGTGTTCGACCAACTCCCCGCCGGAGCGACGATCGCGGCGCCGGCCGACGTCTACGGCGGGGTCGCCACGTTCCTGGCCGACGGCGCCGCCAGGCTCGGCTGGGAGGTGCGCCGGGTCGGAAACACCGACACCGCCGGCTGGTTCGCCGCGGTCGAGGGCGCGGCGCTCGTGTGGCTGGAGTCGCCGTCCAACCCGCTCCTCGAGGTCACCGAGCTCGAGCCGGTCATCGCGGCGGCGAAGCGGGCGGGAGCCCTCGCCGCGGTGGACAACACGTTCGCCTCACCGCTCGTGCAGCGCCCCCTGGAGCTGGGCGCCGACGTCGTGGTTCACAGCGCCACCAAGCTGATCGGCGGCCACTCCGACCTGCTCGCCGGCATCGCCGTCGCGGCCGACGAGGCCCTCGTCGCCGGGCTGCAACGCCAACGCGCGCTCCACGGCGCCACACCCGGCGCCCTCGAGATGTTCCTGGCGCTGCGGGGGGTGCGCACGCTGGCGGTCCGCTTCGAGCGGGCCCAGCACAACGCCCGCCACCTCGCCGCGGTGCTCGACGCCCACCCGAACGTGACGACGGTGCGCTACGCCGGCCGCCGCCCGGGCGGGGACGCCGGCTACGGCACGATCATCTCGTTCGACGTCGAGGGCACCGCGGCCGACGCCGACGAGATGATCGGCCGGCTGGAGCTGGTGCGCCACGCGACCAGCCTCGGCGGGGTCGAGTCGACGATCGAGCGCCGGTCCCGACTCGCCGGCCAGGAGCACCTACCGCCGAGCCTGCTGCGGATGTCGGTCGGCATCGAGGACGTCGGAGACCTCGTCGCCGACCTCACCGCGGCGCTCGACAGCCGGGCGGCGCCGGCACGCTGAGGCACGACCTGCGGCTCAGAACGCGAACAGCGGCGCGATGTCGAGGACTTCGGGGCTGGTCGGCGTCGCGCCCTCGAGGGTGAACACGATCGCGTCGCCGGAGCACGAGGCCGTGATGATCGGGATCGGCGTGGTCGAGCACCCGAACGTCGCCCCGGCGCCGGCGGGGAGCGGGACGTCGATCGAGGCGCGCAACGCGTCCGCGATCGAGTCGCGGTCGATGTCGCCGTCCACGCCGGCAAGGGCTCGCACGAGGCCGAGGACGACCTGGTAGCCGGCGACGGTCAGCCCGGCGGGGTCGGTGTCCGGGGCGTAGGCGGCCATGACCTCCCGGTACAGCACGGCCTCGGGGTGCTCGGAGAACGGGTCGAAGTTGCCGAACATGGCGGCGCCGTCGAAGACCTCCGGACCGACCGTCTCCCCCACCGCCTGGAGGCACGTCGCGACGGTCATCAGCTCCATGTCGGGGACCGCGCTGCGCGCCGCCTCCACGACGGCGCCGCAGACGGCGCCCTCGGTCAGGATCGCCACGGCCTCGGTGTCGTCCGACAGACCCTGCACGAGGGCACCCATGTCGGTGTCGTCCGCCGCGTAGCCCTGGATCTCGAACGCGACCCCGGCAGCCGCGAACGGGATGTTCGCGAGCTGACCGATGCCGGGGGCGGCGAGGTCGGACACGACGATCGCCACCTTCGCGACGTCGTTGTTCGCCGCGTACTGTGCCATTGCCGCCATCGCACCGGCGCTGCCGCTCGTCAACGAGAAGACGAGGTCGTCCTCGTCGTTCGACTCGGCGGCGGACGACCCGCTCGACGTGACGTACGGGATCCCGACCTCCGTCAGCGCCGGCACCAGCGTGTCGCCCTGCGTGCTGATCGCCACGGCGGCGGCGTCCACACCTTCGTCGACGAGCTCCCCGGCGCAGGTGGCCGCATCGTCGGGTGTGTCGGCGGACGAGCTGCACGTCACGAGCTCGATCGGTCGCCCTCCGGCCCCGCCGAGGCACTCGTTGGCGTACGCCGCGGCAGCCTCCGCCGAGGCCCCTGCTTCGAGCCCGCGCGTCGCCGCAGTCGAGACGATCCCGATCTCGACGCTGTCGCCGGAGGTGCCGTCCCGCGTGGGGCAGTCGAGCGCGCCGTCGGACCCCGGGACCGCCGAGAGGTCCGCGTCGAGCGCTTGCGGGGCGGCGTCGGGCGCCGCTGCGTCCCCGCTGTCGTCGTCGCCGCCACACGCAGAGGCGAGCAGCAGCCCGACGGCCAGCGAACCGATCAACCGCAGACTGCGTGGCGCGCGTGCGCGCGCCGAGTACGTGGAACCCGCCATTGCCCGACCCCCTGAGGTGCCCAACCGTCCCGCCACGGGATCGGCCCTGTCTGAACAGCGTACGGGCGACTTCTCCGTGCGACAAAGAAAATCGGTAAGACCACCAGGACATCGACGGATCAGTCCATCTCCCGGGATGCGAGCCGACCCGGCGACGCCACCGTACGGGCCCGGGTCAGCGGGCGGACGACCCGCCGTCGGCCGTGAGCGTGGTCCCGGTGACGTACGAGGCCCTGGATGACGCCAGGAACGCGACGACGTCGGCGATCTCCCGGGGTGTGCCCGGCGCCGGGTCCGACGGGAGCAGGGTCTCCCACTGGCCCGGGTCGATGCCGCGACGCTCCGCCGTCGAGCGCATGAGGGTCTCGAGGCGCTCGGTGCGGATCAGCCCGGGGTTGACCGCGACGACCCGCACGCCGTTGCGCAGCGAGCGCGAACCGAGCGCCCGGGTCATGTTCATCAGCGCCGCGTTGGAGCCGGCACCGGCGATGTAGCCCGGATCGGGGCGCACGCCGGCGGCACCGATCACGTTGACGACGACCCCCGCTCTGCGCTCCTCCATGGCGGGCAGCACGCGGCGCATGAGGTCGACGTAGCCGAACAGCTTGAGCTCCCAACCGGCCCGGAACGACTCCTCGTCGAGCGTCGCCAGGGTCCCGCTCGGCACCGCGCCGGCGTTGTTGACCCAGACGTCGACGTCGCCGGCGGCTTCGACGAGGCCCGCCCGGTCGTCGCTGTCGGTGAGGTCGCAGGCCACGGTGGTCACGTCGGTGCCGTGGGCATCGCGCAGCTCGGCGGCGAGCGCGTCGAGCTCCTCGGCGCCGCGGGCGGCCAGCACCAGCCGGGCGCCCTCGGCGGCGAACGTACGGGCACAGGCGCGTCCGATCCCCCGCGAGGCGCCGGTCACGACGACGTTCCTGTCGGTCAGCTCGAGGTCCACGATCTCTCCTCCGGCGTTCGTCGCCGCCATTGGAGCGCCCGGGGCCCGGCCACCGCCAGCAGGGCCCGGTCGACGGTCGGGCGAGAGGTTCGCGGCCCGGTACGCGCGCTTCGGGGCGGTCGTGATCGCGGCCCCGTCGGTGTCAGTGCCCGTCACTACGATCCGGAGGTGTCGTCCACGGCGCTCCTGGAGCGCAACCTCGTCGTCTACGGCCGGTACCGGATCGCGTCGCACCTGCTGTTCTGGCTGCCGACCTCGGTGCTGTTCCTCTCGGCGCGGACCGACCTCGGCACCGCGCTGTGGTTGTGGGCCGCGTACTTCCTGAGCGTCGTCGCCGCCGAGGTCCCCTCGGGCTGGTTCAGCGACCGCGTGAGCCGCGTCGCCACGCTCCGGCTCGGCGCCGTGGCGTGGATCGTCGCCGCGTGCCTCCTCCTGGCCGCGGGATCGTCGGTACCGGTGCTCATGGCCGGGCAGGTCTTCCTCGCGCTCGGCTTCGCGTTTCGCTCCGGCACCGATCAGGCGCTGCACTACGACACGCTCGAGGCGCTCGACCGCGCCGAGGAGTTCGAGCGCCGTGAGGCGCGGGCCGGCCGGAACGCCTTCGTCGGGACGATGGCCGCGGCGCTCGCCGGCGGACTGCTCGGCGTCGTCGACCTGCGACTCCCGTACCTGGCGTGGCTCGCCGCCGCGATCGCCCAGCTCGTCGCGACCCGACGGCTCACCGAGCCGCCCCGCCACGTGGACGACCCGCCGATCACCCTCTCGTCGAGCCAGCTGCGGTCCGCGCTGGGGTCGCTGCGCGACCCGACGCTGGCCTGGATCTTCGTGTTCATGGTCGTGCAACAGCCGCTCGAGGGCCTTGCGCTGGACCTGATGCAGCCGTGGCTGACGCTGGTGACCGGCACGACCTTCGACGAACCCGGCACCGCGCCGCTGGTGAGTGGTGGGCTGATGGCCGTGGTGTCGATCGTCGGTGCCGCCGCGGTGGCGGTGAGCCCCCGCCTGCGGGCCGCGATCGGCACCCGGTCGACGCTCGTGCTCCTCTCGGCCGTCGAGGCGGCGATCCTCATCGGGATGGCCACCGTCGTCTCACCGTGGCTCCTGGTCCTCCTGGCGCTGCGCAGCACCCAGACCGCCGCCGCTCCGGTGGTGGTCGCCACGGCGACCGCGCCCCGCCTGGCGCGGTCGGTCCGGGCGACGTTCCTCTCACTGGGCAGCCTCGGCGGCCGACTCGCCAACGGCGTCACCCTCGTGTGGCTCGGCCGCCTCGACGACATCGACGACGTCCTCGACGCCGGCGCCGCCATCGGCGTCGTGTGCTTGGTCGTGCTCATCGCATCGGGCGCGCTGCTGCGAGCCACCGATG
>JAXHUH010000146.1:0-99664 GCA_034211175.1 Actinomycetota bacterium | reverse complement strand
GTCCCCGCCGACGGGTCCTGCCGGCGGTCGGTCGTCGACCACCCCGACGGCGCCCGTACCGGCGGTGCCGGTGCCCGGCGTGGGGTCGCTCGTCGGTGTCGACGGTCCCGGGCCGGGCGCGCCCTGGCGGTCGCGGCTCTGGTAGAGGAGGTAGAAGCCGCCCCCGATGAGGACGACCGGCAGCCACGAGCCGATGTCGCCGAACGGTCGGTCACCGCCGTCGAGGCCGCCGATGACGAGCAGCGCGCCGCCGAAGAGGACGATGAGCGGCCAGTGCTCGCCGTTGATGCCCCGCTGGAGGACCGTGCGGTCGTCGCCGTCCTCGGGGACGAGGATGTAGGTGGCGAGGTAGATCAGCGGCCCGGCGAACCCGGCGAAGGTGAGGCCGACGAGGCCGAGCCGGACGAGGTCGGAGTCGACGCCGAGGTAGCGGGCGATGCCGCCGGCGACGCCCGCGAGATGGCGGTCGGTTCGGCTGCGGCGAAGCGTGCCGCGGTCGGCGCGGGGTCCTCCGTCTGCGGGTTGTGACATGACGTCATCTTCGGTGATCCGCGCGCCGCCGACCATCGGGGATCACCCTGAGGCACGAGGGCCGTTCGGCCGCGAGATCTCGGGGTTCCGCCCTGATGCCATCCGACGTGGGGCGTGCGATCATCGACGGAGGATGAGCACGAGCGAGGGAGTGCAGCTGCGGCGTCGGTCCGACGACCGCGTGGTGGCCGGGGTGGCGTCGGGTCTCGCCGCCTACCTGGGCATCGACCCCGCCGTGCTCCGGGTCGTGCTGGTCGTGCTCACCGCCGCCGGCGGCTGGGGGATCCTGCTCTACGCCGTCGGTTGGGCCGCCATGCCGCTCGCCGCACCGGACGCGGCACCACGGCCGGCGCCGTCATCGGTGCGGGCGGAACCCGGGCGCGACGTGACCCGGCTCGTTGCGGTCGGGATGATCACCGTCGGCATGCTGCTCCTGCTGCGGCGGATCGGCCTCGCCTTCTCCGACCAGGTCGTGTGGCCGATGGCGGTCGTCGCGGCCGGTGCCCTGGTGATCTGGAGGCGCTCGCCGAACCTGAGCTGGGCACGGGGCGACGGGGACCGGGGAGTGCGCGTCGTCGACATCCTCCGGATCCTGTTCGGCCTGGTGCTCGCCATCGGCGGGATCATCGCCTTCGTCACGCTGAGCTTCTCGCTCGAAGCGGTGACGACGACGCTGGCCGCGCTGATCGTGGTCGCCGGCGTCGCCCTGATCTTCGCCCCGTGGTGGTGGCGGCTGGTGACCGAGCTCGGCGAGGAGCGCCGGCGCCGCATCCACTCCGACGCCCGCGCCGAGCTCGCGGCGCACCTGCACGACTCGGTCCTGCAGACGCTGGCCCTCATCCAGAAGCGGTCCGACGACCCGGCGACCACGGCGTCGCTGGCCCGCCGCCAGGAGCGCGAGCTGCGGCGCTGGCTCTACGGCGGCCCGCAGGTGATCGACGGCAGCGACTTCGGTGCCGCGCTGCGGGCGGCGATGGCCGAGGTCGAGGACCTCCACGGGGTGCCGATCGAGGTCGTGGTGGTGGGCGAGGCCGCCCACGACGACCGCACCGATGCCCTGGTCGCCGCGGTGCGCGAGGCTGCGGTGAACGCGTCCAAGCACTCGGGGGCCCCGGTCGTGGACGTGTACGCGGAGGCGGGGCCCGAGATGGTGGAGGTGTTCGTGCGCGACCGGGGTGTCGGGTTCGAGATGGACGCGGTCGGCGCCGACCGTCGCGGCATCACCCATTCGATCGTGGAGCGCATGCACCGGGCCGGGGGCGACGCGTTCGTCAGCGCCGAGCCCGGCGCCGGTGTCGAGGTCGAGCTCAGCCTGCCCCGACGGGTGGCGGCGTGATGGCCGAGGTGCTGCGCGTCGTGATCGTCGACGACCACCAGCTGTTCCGGGCGGGGGTCTCCGCCGAGCTGGGGGACCGGGTCGAGGTCGTCGGCGAGGCCGCCGACGTCACCGGGGCGATCCAGGTCATCGGCGAGACCGAGCCCGACGTCGTGCTGCTGGACGTCCACCTGCCGGGCGGCAACGGGCCCGCGGTGATCCGCAGCGTGGCCCCCGAGCACCCGGCGGTGCGGTTCCTGGCGGTGTCGGTGTCCGACGCCGCCGAGGACGTCATCGGCGTGATCCGGGCGGGCGCCAACGGGTACGTCACCAAGACGATCTCCTCGGACGACCTCGCGGACGCGATCCGCAAGGTGGCCGACGGCGACGCCGTGTTCTCACCCCGCCTCGCCGGCTTCGTGCTCGACGCGTTCCGCGGCGAGCCGGTCGAGTCGGCCGACCCCGAGCTCGACCAACTGACACCGCGGGAGCAGGAGGTGCTGCGCTACCTGGCCCGGGGCTACGCGTACAAGGAGATCGCCCGGCGGCTGAACATCTCGATCAAGACGGTCGAGTCCCACGCCAGCGCCGTGCTCCGCAAGCTCCAGCTCTCGAGCCGCAACGAGCTCGCCCACTGGGCCAGCTCCCGCCACATCGTCTGATCAGGGCCACCCGGCCCACAGGGACGTCAGCCCACTCCGCTCAACCGGGCGTGGTCGTCGCACGCTCCGGCGGGCCCGCCCCGACCGCCCGCAGGGCCCGGGTCACGCTGCGTCGGGCCTCCGCGGCCAGGTCACGCGCGTGGTCGGCGTCGGCGTACTCGGACCCGAACGTGGCGAGCTTCGGGGACACGGCGACCGCGTGGGCCCTCGCGCCGTAGGCCATGGCGAGGATCAGCGCGTGCATCCGGCCCGAGAGCACCGCCCGGCACCGTGAGGTGAGGTCACAGAGCCCGGTCAGGTCGGACACGTGCACGAGCTCGGAGCGCGACGGCCCCAGGGCCCGGTGGATCGCCAGGGAGACCGCGGCGTCCGCCGGGTGGGTGTAGGCGAGCACCACGGAGTCGCCGGGCGCCGCCAGGGCGTCGATGCGATCGACGTGCGCCGCGACGTAGTCGTCGTAGGTCATCGGGGCGCGGTTGTGGCGCCGCAGGACCAGGTGGTGGCTCGCGGGGCAGACCAGCAGGTCGATGTCGTCACCCGGTGCCGGCTCGACGACGTCGGCGATGGTGAACGCGAGATCCGCGTTGACGTCCGCATCGATGCCGAGCACGGACGCCAGCGCGTCCCGGGACCGCTCGTCGCGGACCGACACGTACGAGGCGTGCCGCAGGCCGGTGAGGAGGCGCCGGGCCGGCGCCGAGATGTCCGACGTGACGCCGACACCGACGACGGCGAAGGGCACCCGCCACCGCCACCGGGCCCGGGCGGTCCACGCCGCCCACGCCGGCGGGAAGCAGTCGTTGTCGCTGACCAGCTCGCCGCCGCCGATCAGCACGGCTGACGGGGTCTCGTCCGGCGACGCGGTGAGGGTCGGCCGACCGGGGCCGGCGGCCCAACGCGCCCAACGGGCGATGCGGGCGGGGGACGTGCCCGACGCCGCCTCGCGCCATCCGGGGCGCTCGACGGTCGGCTCGACGGCGGAGCGGGGCTCGTCGGCCCGACCGGACGGCGGGTTCGGCGGTGCGGCGAACGGCAACGTCTGCGCACGGACACCGGCCGTGGCGCACAGGGCGGCGAGGCATCGCGCGATCGCCTGGTCGCCGAGGTTGGTCGACGTCGCTTCGTTGAGGAGGAGAACGGACACGCACAGACCTCGGACGCCCGCCGGTGAACGAGGAGGGGCTGGCCCGCGACGACCGGCTCGGCGCCTGCGGCGGCGCGCGGCGCGGCCCGGACCTACCGTCGGGAACCCGCCGGGGTGGCTACTTGAACCAGATGCGCTGGTAGTCGCGGCTCATGGGGTGGAGGAGCAGCGCGGCGCGGGCGATCGAGAACATGAACGTGATGATGAACAGGCTCGAGAGCAGGTTCATGATGCCGACCACGGCCACCATCAGGATGACCTCGCCGGCCGTGGCGACCACACCGAGGTTGTACGCCCACTTCCGCTCGTTGGCGATGCCGTAGCCCGCCGCGGCGTACGCGACGAGCGCGGCGGTCCCGATGAACCAGCCGAGCGCGTAGCCCCAGAAGTTCGAGCTGAAGCCGATCAGGCCGAGCACGGCGTGGAAGTAGAGCAGGAAGACGGCGATCTGGAGGGTCTGTGGCTGGGAGGGATTGGTCCACCGACGGGTTTCCATGCCCTCCAGTGTGGCAGGCGTGGGCCCGTTGATACGGCCGCGTGGCCGAGTTGCCACGAACGAGGGTCGACGATCGGCTCAGCCCGGCACCGGCGGCGGTGCTCCCGGTGCAGGTCGCCGGGCCGATGGCGGCTCGGGCGGGTCGGGGCGGTGGCTGGTGAACGGGCCGCGCCGGGTGCGATCGAGCGACACCACGAACCGGGCGCCGCCGCCGGGAGCGTCCTCGACGTGGGCCGAGCCCCCGTGGAGCTCGGCCTGCTGGGCCACGAGCGCGAGGCCCAGGCCCGAGCCGGGACCGTGCGACGCACGGCGGAACCGCTCGAAGATCGACGCGCACAGCTGCGGCGGCACGCCGGGGCCCCGGTCGTCGACGACGAGCCAGGTCGTCGTCGCCTCGGAGTGGACGCTCACCCGGACCTCGAGCGACCCGTCGGCGCTGCGACCGTGGTTGGCCGCGTTCTCGAGCAGGTTGTCGACCAGCACCCGCAGTCCCTCGGGCCAACCGACGACGGTGTGGTCCCCCTCGGCGACGAGCACGATGCGGGCGTCGGGGTGGCGGCGCCGGGCCGCGTCGACGGCGACGTCGGCGAGCTCGGCGAGATCGAGCGGTTCGCTCGGCTCGGCGGCGGCGAGATCACCCCGGGCGAGGAGCCGCAGGGCGTCGAGGAGGCGCAGGAGCCGCTCGTGCTCGACGGCGAGCTCGCCCAGCACCGTGGCCCGCTCGGCCTCGTCGAGGTCGGCGTGGCGGGCGAGCACGTCGACGTTGGTCCGCATCACCGTGAGCGGCGTGCGCAGCTCGTGGGCGGCTGCGGCGGCGAACCCGCGGGCGCCCTCGAGCGCCGCCGCGGTCCGCGCGGTCTCGGACTCCAGGCGCCCGAGCATGTCGTTGAGCACGCCGGCCACCTCGTCGACCTCGGCCGGGCCCTGGTCGAGCGGGACCCGCATGCCGAGGTCGGCGGTGCCCCGGACCCGGGCCGCATCGTCGCGCAGGCGGCGCAGCGGTCTCGCCGCCGCCTGGCCGGCCGCGAGGCCACCGAGCGCGGCCGCGGCGACGGCCAGGCCGCCGACGGTGACGAGCCGGCGGCGGATGCTGCGCAGCGATGCGTCGAGGTCGGCCATCGACGCCGCGACCTGCACGGAGGCGGCGCCGCCGCCGAGCAGCCCCTCGCGGACGTCGACGGTCCGGACCCGCCAGCGTTCGCCGTCGGCCCGCACGGTGGACGTCCCCGGGCCGGACGACGCGATCGGCGGGTCCGGTGTGGTGCCGAAGGTGGCGACGACCTCCCCGTCGCCGTCGAGCACGACGTAGCCGATCCGGGTGTCGAGGTCGTCGATGACCTCGGCGGCGGGGCCTGACCGCCCGGCGATGCGGGCGATGGCGGGGGCCAGCCGGGCGGCCCGCTCGATGTCGGTCTCGAGCTCGGCCCGCTGGTCGCGTGCGACGAGGCGCTCGGCGGTGAGCCCGGCGGCGAGGACGACGACGGCCGCCACCAGCGCGGCGGCGAGGGCGACGCGCCCGGCGAGGCTCAACCGTGGCGTGCTCACGGGCGGAGCACGAAGCCGACGCCGCGCACCGTGTGGATCAGCCGCGGGCGGTCGCCGTCCTCGAGCTTGCGGCGCAGGTACCCGACGAACACGTCGACGACGTTGGTCTCGACCTCGAAGTCGTAGCCCCACACCAGCTCGAGCAGCCGGATCCGGCTGAGCACGATGCCGTGGTTCTGGGCGAGGACCGCGAGCAGGTCGAACTCCCGTCGGGTGAGGTCGAGGTCACGGCCGGCCCGACTGGCCCGGCGGCGGCCGGTGTCGACGGTGAGGTCGGCGACGGTGAGGGGCAGGGCGCCGGGCGGGACACGTCGCCGGAGCAGGGCGACGAGACGGGCCTCGAGCTCGGCCACCGCGAACGGCTTCACCAGGTAGTCGTCGGCCCCGGCCCGCAGACCGGCGACCCGGTCGTCGATCTCGTCGCGGGCCGACAGGATGCAGATCGGGACCTCACGGCCGTCGGCCCGGAGGCGCTGGCACACCTCGACGCCGGAGATGCCGTCCATGGTCACGTCGAGCACGATGACGTCGGGCGCCCGGGCCGAGACCGCCACCAGCGCGTCCTCCCCGCTGGCGACGGTCTCGACCGTGAAGCCGCCGAGACGCAGCGCCCGGTCGAGCGAGGTCCGGATGGCCTCGTCGTCGTCGACGACGAGCACCCGGACCCCGCCCTCGGACCCGTTCGCGTCCCCGGTCGGGTGCTGCGCCTCGTTCACGGCATCCATCGTGGCGTCGGCGTCGGCCGGACGTGGGGACCGGGTTCAGCCGGCCAGCCGGGGCAGGAGGCGGAACGGCCGGTCGCCCCGCCGCTCCGCACGCTCGGTGATGCGCTCGGCGCCCTCCTCGGTGAGGAGGCCCTCCTCCACCGCCCGGTCCAGCGCCGACTCGAGGCTCGCGCCGTCGCGACGTTCGGCGAGGAGCTCGGCGAGCTCGCCGTCGTCGAAGGCGGCGACGATGGCGTCGGCCTCCTCGGCGGTGAGCCGGTCGGCGGCGACGTGCTCGTCGAGGCGGTCGGCGAGCACGGCCCCGACTGCGTCGCGCAGCTCGTCGCTCGTGATGGCGAGCTCGGCGGCGAGGTCGTCGAGCAGCTCGGAGCCGTCGGGCATCGTCGCCGACCCGTCGGCCGGGGTCTCGTCGGCGCCGTCGGCCGTCGTGTCGTCGGTCTGGACCGCGACGAGCGTCGACGCCCGGCCGGACGCCGCGGCGTCATCGGTGCCGTCGTCGAGGGCCATCGCCGTGCCGGCCGTGACGCCGAGGAGGGTCAGGGCACCGGCGACGCCGGCGAGGACCTTCGTGGAGGTGGTAGTGCGGTTGCGGTCGGAGAAGAGGGACATGCCGCCGTCCTTGTCGTCGTGTGGCGTGTTCCCCACGGGTGCGGGGTCGACGATCACGATCGACGACGACTCTGAGACGACTCTGTGGAACCGCGAACACACCAGTGACCAGCCCCGATGGGGCGCCGGGTCAGCGGCGGGGAGGGGTGAGATCGACCTTCGTCGCCACCGGCCCGTCGGCGCCGGGCGCGGTCTGCTCGTGGCGGGTGCGGAGCTGGCCGCACGCCGCGTCGATCTCGGTGCCGCGGTTCTGGCGCACGGTGGCGTTGACCCCGAGGTCGCCGAGGAGGCGGGCGAAGCGCTCGATCCGCTGCGGCGGCGAGCCCGTGGTCGGCCAGCCCGGCGTGCGGTTGAGCGGGATCAGGTTCACGTGGGCCCGCAGCCGCTGGGCGATGCCGGCGAGCTCGCGAGCGTCGGACTCGCGGTCGTTGACCCCGTCGATCATGGCCCACTCGAACGACAGCCGACGGTTCTTGACCGCCAGGTAGGTCTCGCACGCCTCGATCAGCCGGTCGATCGGGTAGCGGCGGTTGATCGGCACCAGCTCGTCGCGCAGGCGGTCGTTGGCGGCGTGGAGCGAGACGGCCAGGTTGACCGGCAGGTCCTCGTCGGCCATCCGCTCGATGCCGCCGACCATGCCCACCGTCGAGACGGTGATGTGGCGGGCGCCGAGGCCGAGGTCGTCGTGGATCCGCCGGATCGCGGCCCACACCCGGTCGTAGTTGGCGAGCGGTTCGCCCATGCCCATGAACACGACGTTGGACAGGCGGCGCGGCCGGGCCCTGCGGGTGGCCTCGACGACCTGCTCGACGATCTCGCCGACGCTCAGGTGGCGCTCGAAGCCGGCCTGGCCGGTGGCGCAGAACCCGCACGCCATCGCGCACCCGGCCTGGGACGAGATGCACACCGTCGAGCGCTCCGGGTAGTGCATGAGCACGGTCTCGACGGTCGCGCCGTCGCCCAGCTCCCACAGCAACTTGGCGGTGTCGCCGTCGTCGCTGATCGACGCCGCGGCCTCCGTGAGCGCCGGCGGCAGCACCTCGGAGAGGCGGGCCCGGAGCGCCTTGGGGAGGTTGGTCATGTCGTCCGGGTCGACGAGATGACGGTGGAGGCCCTCCCACACCTGATCGACCCGGTACCGGGGCTCGCCGGCCAGGAGCTCGGCGAGGCGCTCGCGGTCGGCGTCGTAGCGCGTACCTCCGGTGGGGCGGCCCGGCGCGGGACGGTCGGGGCGGTCGGTGGGATCGGTCGTCATCGGGGCTCGATGGTGCGGGTGAACGCCCGGTCGGTGCGGGTGATGTCGAAGCCGAGCTTGGTGTACAGGGCGCGGGCGGCGTCGTTGTCGCCCTCGACGAACAGCATGGCGACCCCCATGCCCCGCGACGCCAGGTGGGCGAGCCCGGCGACGACGAGGGCGCGACCGAGCCCGCGGCCCCCGAAGTCCGGGTGGACGCCGATGACGTGGATCTCGCCCTCGGGCGGGTCGAGGTCGGCGAACTCCTTCGTCCAGCAGAACCCGGCGAGGCGGCTGTCCGCCTCGGTGAGGAGGAAGCCGTCGGAGTCGAACCACGGTTCGGCCATGGTGCGGTCGAGCTCGGCGCGGTCGAGGCGCCACTGGTCGGGGTGGTCGGCGAACGAGATGCGGTTGACCTCGAGGAAGGCGTCCTCGTCGTGGCCAGGTCGGAACGGGCGGGTGCGCAGCGGCCCGTCGGGCGTGTCGAGGGCGGACCGCACCGTTGCCTCGTCGAGGGGGAGGGGCCGCTTCATCTGCACGAGGGTGCGGAACGGCTCGAAGGCAGCCCGCGTCGCGGCCTCCACGTGGCCCGGGGTCGGCTCGGTGGCCCACAGGTCGACCCGGCCGCCCCCGTTGGCCGCGATCGTGCGGGCCAGGGTCACGAGCAGCGACGCGCCGACGTCGGCCACGGAGGTGCCGGAGACGACCATCTCCGCGACCCAGCGGTCGTCGGTCGTGGGCCGCCCGGCCTGGGCGAAGCCGATCGGCCGGCCGTCGTC
The DNA here is from genome assembly GCA_034211175.1 of Actinomycetota bacterium. GTDB lineage: Bacteria > Actinomycetota > Acidimicrobiia > Acidimicrobiales > CAIXPF01 > JAXHUH01. The sequence continues at coordinate 90,624 of JAXHUH010000146.1, read as the reverse complement.
GTCCCGGGTGACCGCAGCGGCGAACCGTCCGGGCTCCCGGGCCACGAGCTCGTCCCACGCCGCGCCGGTGAAGGGCAGGTGGTGCACGGCGGCGCCGTCGTGTGCGTCGAGGAACTCGGCGATCTCGGCGCGGGCGCCGGCATCCGGCTGGAGGAGCGGGGCGGGAGCGGCCACCGACCGACGTTACCGCCGCCGCCCGGGCTCGTCGGCGACGTCGCCGTCCGGCGCCCGGGCGTGCGTGTGCGCTCGGCTAGGTTCAGCGCCCGATGAGGCCGCGTTCACCGAAGGGCCGTGCCCGGGAGACCCACGAGCGTCTGAAGGGCGAGTACCCGGCCCACTGCGAGCTCGATCACCGCAACGCCTACGAGCTGCTGGTGGCGACGATCCTGTCCGCCCAGTGCACCGACGAGCGCGTCAACAAGGTGACCCCGGGCCTGTTCGCCCGCTACCCCGACGTCGACGCGCTGGCCGGTGCCGAGCCGGAGGAGGTCGAGGAGCTGATCCGGCCGACCGGCTTCTACCGCAACAAGACCAAGAGCCTGCTCGGCATGGCCACCGCGGTGACGACCCGCTTCGGTGGTGAGATCCCCTCGGGTACGAAGGACCTGGTGAGCCTCCCCGGGGTGGCCCGCAAGACCGCCAACGTCGTCCGGTCGGTCTGGTTCGACCTGCCCGGCCTGCCCGTCGACACCCATGTCAGCCGCCTCGCCCGGCGGCTGGAGCTGACCACCGAGACCGACCCGGTCAAGATCGAGATGGCGTTGAACCCGATGGTCCCGGCCGCGGAGCGGGGTGACTTCTCCCTGCGCCTCATCCTCCACGGCCGCAGGGTGTGCGTCGCCCGCAAGCCGCGCTGCGACCAGTGCGTGCTCGCCGACTTCTGCCCGTCCGTCGGGACGGGCTGATCGGGATCGGCCCGGCGCGCGCCGTTCGTCGGCGGGGATCGGCAACGGGTTCGGGGGAGGCCACGATCGCGGTGGTCGGTGGGCTGCGGCGTCGGGACATCGGCGCCGGCCGATATGGCACATCACCGCCGGCCTCGTCCCTGGTCGGACGACCCTGATCGCAGGGGCAAGATGGCTGTTTCGAGGCGTCGTTGTCACACCCGGCCAGGGCTTTTTCATCTTTTTGTGGCCGAAGGCGTGCACGCGGCGGCGGCGTGTGGTTAGTATGTGGCTCACCAGGTTCCCGCCACCTGGTACCAGGCGACATAGGGATCCGCCGCCCAGTGTCGCCCCGTCAGCGCCGCCTTCGAGCGGCGCTGACGCCGTTTTGCGGCAAGTTCGCCCGTTTCGCCCGCCGACGGAGGCCGTCCGGCACCAGCGTAGGGCTCGCGCCGGCGGTTCCCGCACGGCGTTGGTCACCTCATGGGCGTACCGACTGGTCGGACCATCTGCCCATATGGCGATGACTCGATCTCGCGACAACGCGTCACATGGCGTTCGGCGCAAAGCCCTCAATGGGTGCCGCCTGCAACGACCCCGAGCCGACTGTCGGGCGCCGTCGTGTTCCACCATCGTCGTCGCCGGAGCCGCCCGGCGCCGGAACGGGTCGCAGGCCGCCGGGCCGGTGTTCAGGCGTCCTCGTCGGGCCGGGGCCCGGCGTCTCGGCCGACCACGCCACCCTGCTCACCGGCGTCTCCCGGCAGCTCACCGGCCCGCCTCGCCGAGTCCACGACGAGGACCCCGCCGGCGTCCGCCGCGGCCGCGGCGACGACCGCCAGCGCCGCCCCGTACACCGCGCCGCCGATGCCGTAGAGCTCGAAGCCGACGAGGGCCGAGATCGCGGCGAGCGCGGGGCCGACCCGCACCGTGCGAGCGTCGACCCGGGGACGGATCAGGAGCGCCTCGACGAGCTGGAGGCCGACGAGCGCGACCGCGACCGCCACGATCGGCCCCGCGTCCTCGGTGGCCGCCGCGAACAGGACGGCGGGCAGGCCGCCGATCACGATCCCGATGAACGGGATGACCCCGAGGCTGGCCGATGCGAGCGCGAGGACGAACGGTGCGGGCAGCTCGAGGGCCCAGAACAGCGCCCACAGGGCCAGGGTGACGGCGACCGCCTGGGCGACCGCGGCCACGAGGTAGCCCTGGGCCCGCCGGAGCGTGTCGAGGATCGTGCGCGTCACCCGCGATCGTCGGTCCGGATCGTCGATCTGGCGGAGCCCGCTGCGCACGAACGAGGGTCCGTACACGAGGAAGAAGATCAACAGGACGCCCGACACCAGGTACGCCGACGCCGTCCCCGCGGCCCGCTGCACCCCCTCGGCGCCGCCGAGTGACGGTTCGAGGTCCTCGACGAACGCCTCGACCCGTTCGGCCAGACGGAAGCTCGTGGCCGTCTCCGAGCGTTGCTCGATGCGGCGTGCTGCGGCGGGCGCGTCCTCGGACAGTGCCTCGACGTTGTCGTCGATCGTGGCCAGCGCGCCGACGAGCGTCCCCGACACGAACGTGGCGAGGATGACCACCGCCGCGGCGACCGCGAGCCCGAGCGGCAGCACCCGGCGCAGGCGTGCGGTCACCCAGTGGAGGATCAGGGCGAGGATGGCGCAGGCCACGGCCCAGCCGATGATGCGACGGGACGCGCCGATGACGGCCACGAGGGCGACCCCGGCGGCGACCGCGGCCACGACCGTGAGCGTCGTCCCGAACCCGAAGCGCAACCGGAGGACGAGCGGGCCCTGCTCGGCGTCGTCGCCGGGGCTTCGGTCGGACGGGGTCACGCGCGCCGTACTGTAGCGAGCGGTGATCGACGAACCGTCCCCCGCCGAGAACCCGGAGCGCCGCCCGTCCCGGCGGGGCCCGACGGTGGTCGAGCTCGACCTCACCTCGCTCGTCTTCGTGGCGCTCGGCATCGTCGCCGCCCTCCTGACCCTCCAGTTCCTCCGGGCGAGCGCCGACGCGGTGGCGCCGGTCGTGGTCGGCGGCGTGCTGGCCCTCGCGCTCGACCCTGTGGTCGGCGCGGTGCGCGACCGCCTCGAGGTGCGGCGCCCGATCGCCGTGCTCCTCGTCGCCGTCGTGGGGGCCGCGCTCGTGACCGTGGTGCTGATCGTCCTCGGCCCGCCGGCGGTCGACCAGGCCCGTGAGCTGCGCCGCGACGTGCGCACGACCGTCGAGGAGTCCTACGAGCTGCCGGTCATCGGCTCGTTCCTCGCCGACCGGGACGCGGCGGCGACGGCGGAGGAGTGGGTCACCGATCTCCCGGCCCGGGTGACCGACGAGACCGTGGCGACGACCATCGAGCGGGTCCTCGACGGGGCCGCCACGGCGGTCACGGTGCTGGTGCTCGCGATGGCGCTGCTGCTGGACGGCGAGCACCTGGTCCGCCGGACCCGGCGACTGGTCCCGGTCCGCCACCGGGCGCGGGCCGACGCCGTCGCCGGCGTGTTCTACCGGGTCGTCGGCCGGTACTTCGGCGGGTCGCTCACCGTGGCCGCGCTCATGGGGACCTACGTGCTCGCGCTGTCGCTGCTCTTCGGTGTCCCGCTGGCGCCCCTCGCCGCGTTCTGGGCCATGATCACCGACCTGGTCCCCCAGATCGGCGGCTTCCTCGGCGGGGCGCTGCTCGGCATCCTCGCCGTCACCGTGAGCGTCGGGACCGCGGTCGTCGTCGTGGGCCTGTTCGTGCTGTACATGAACTTCGAGAACCACGTGCTCCAGCCGGCGATCGTCGGCGATGCCGTCGACCTCACCCCGCCGACCACGATGCTCGCCGCGCTCATCGGGGGCTCCGCGGCCGGCGTCGCCGGCGCCCTGGTCGCCACGCCGCTCGTCGGGGCGGCGAAGCAGCTCTACCTCGAGTTCCGCTTCGGGCCGGCCGCCCACACCGAGCGGCAGCGCCCGACGATCCTCGGCCGTGTCCGGTCGCTCGCCGGGAGGCTCCGGCCCGGGGGCCGGTGACCGGGGTCGCGGTCCCGACGCAGCCCGCTCGGGCGCCCCAGCGGCCGCGGAGCGGCAATACTCGATGCGATGGCCAGCCTGCGCGCCCACCTGTCGTCCACGTCGACGGCGCTCGACGACCTCACCAAGCGGGTCACCGATGCTGCCGAGAGCCTTGCCGGTGGCGACGACGACGACGTCGCCACCGACCTGTTCGAGGTGGAGCGGGCGCTGCGGTCGGCGACGCGCCGGCTCGAGCGCGTCGTGCGCAACCTGAAGGACTGATCGACAGGTCCTGATCGTCGCAGCCTGATCGACAGGTTCTAATCGACACAGCCTGATCGACACGTTCTGATCGACGCCGGCCTGCGCCCGGAGCGGTCGACGAAGCCGTGACGATCCCGACCGGGCGGGTTCGCGTGCCGAGCGGGCTCCGGGACGCGATTACCGTTGAAGGCGTGTTGGAACGACTCGACCTGCGTGGGGTCACCGGGGATCTCTCGGTGCGCCTGCCCCGCCCGAGCATGGGCGGCGAGGAGCCCCTCGCCGCCGTCAGGCAGATCCTGGCGGACGTCGAGCATCGCGGCGACGACGCCGTCCGGGAGCTGACCAGCCGGTTCGACGGCGTCGACCTCGACGAGCTGCGGGTCCCGCCGGACCAGGTGAAGGCGGCGTCGAACGCCATCGATCCCGAGTTGCTCGCCGCGCTCGAGGCCGCCGCCGACCGCATCGAGGAGTTCCACCGCACCCAGCTCGTCGATGACCACGACTGGGACGGCGACGGCATCGTCGTGCGCGGCCTCCATCGTGCGGTGCGGCGCGCCGGTCTCTACGTGCCGGGTGGGCGGGCCGCGTACCCGTCGACGGTGCTGATGACCGCCATCCCGGCCCGGGTCGCGGGTGTCTCCGAGCTCGCGCTGTGCGTGCCCCCGGACCGCACGATCGGTGCCATCCCCGCGGTGACCCTGGCCGCCGCCGCGGTCGCCGGGGTCGACGAGGTGTACCAGATCGGCGGCGCCCAGGCCGTCGCCGCCATGGCCTACGGCACCGCGTCGGTGCCGGCGGTCGACGTGATCGCCGGGCCGGGCAACGTCTACGTGGCGGTGGCCAAGCGCGAGGTCGCGGGCCGGGTCGGTGTGCCGATGAGCTTCGCCGGGCCCTCCGAGGTCGTCGTCGTGGCCGATGCCACCGTCCCCGCCGACTTCGCGGCCATCGACGTGATCCTCCAGGCCGAGCACGGGCCCGACGGCCTCGCCTGGCTGGTCACGTGGGACCCGGACGTCGCCGACGCGGTGACCGCCGCCGTCGAGCGGCTGGTCGACGAGTCGCCGCGCCGCGAGGACATCCTGTCCACGCTCGACGAGGGCGGCTATGCGGTCGTCTGCGACGGCCCGGCCCAGGCGATGGAGGTGTGCAACCTCATCGCCCCCGAGCACCTCGAGCTGATGGTGGCCGACCCCGAGGCCCTCGTCCCGCTCGTCGAGAACGCCGGCGCGGTGTTCACCGGTGTGAACGGCCCTGCGTCGATCGGCGACTACCTCGCCGGGCCCAGCCACGTGCTGCCGACGTTCGGCACCGCCCGCTTCGCCAGTGCGCTCACCGTGACCGACTTCCAGAAGCAGCTCCACGTCATCTCGGTCAGCCCCGAGGGCCTCGACCGGGTGGGGCCGCACGTCGCCGCCCTCGCCGACGCCGAGGGCCTCGACGCGCACGCGCAGTCGATCCGCATGCGTCAGGCCCCCCGTTGAGCGCGCCCGTCGGCCGTCGGCCCGCGGTGCGCGACGACCTCGTCGAGCTCTCCGGGTACCACTCGCCCCAGGTGAGCGTCGACGTGCGACTCAACACGAACGAGTCGCCGGTCCCGCCGCCGCCCGGGTTCCGGGACGCGCTCGCCGCCGAGGTCGCACGGATCGACTGGCACCGCTACCCCGACCGGCCGGCCACCGAGCTGCGGGCCGCGCTGGCGCAGCTCCACGGCGTCGAGGTCGGCCAGGTCTTCTGCGCGAACGGCTCCAACGAGGTCCTCCAGACGCTGCTGCTCACCTACGGCGGCCCGGGCCGGACCGCAGCGACGTTCGAGCCGACCTACGCGCTGCACTCCCACATCTCCCGCATCACGGGGACGACGGTCGCCGTGGGGGAGCGGGCGGAGGACTTCACCGTCGACCTCGACGAGGTCGCCCGGGTGCTCGATGATGCGGCCCCCCACGTCACGTTCCTGTGCTCGCCCAACAACCCGACCGGCACCACCGAGGCGCCCGAGACGATCCGGGCCGTCGCCGAGCGGGCGACCGGCATCGGCAGCCTCGTCGTGGTCGACGAGGCGTACGGGCAGTTCGCGTCGTGGTCGGCGCTCGAGCTGATCGACGAGGACACACCCCTCGTCGTGACCCGGACGTTCTCGAAGACGTGGTCGATGGCGGCGATGCGGCTCGGCTACCTGATCGGCCCCTCGTGGGTCGTCGCCGAGCTCGAGAAGGTCGTGCTGCCGTACCACCTCGATGCGGTCACCCAGATCGCCGGTCGGGTCGCGCTGCGCGACGTCGACGCCATGAACGAGCGGGTGGCCGGCATCGTGGCCGAGCGCGAGCGGGTCGTGTCCCGCCTACGGGAGCTGGCGGTCACCGTCTGGCCGTCGGGCTCGAACTTCGTGCTCTTCCGCCCTCAGCAGCTGGATGGCCACGAGGTGTGGCAGCGGCTGCTCGATCGTTCCGTACTCATCCGCGATTGCTCCTCCTGGCCTCGACTGACCGGCTGCCTGCGCGCCACCATCGGGACCTCGGCGGAGAACGACGCGTTCCTGGACGCGCTGACGGAGGCCCTGCGATGACCGATGCCGTGACCCGACGCTCCAGCACCCGGCAGCGGAGCACCAAGGAGACCGAGGTCGAGGTCCATCTGGACCTCGACGGCTCCGGGGTGAGCGAGATCAGCACCGGCATCCCGTTCTTCGACCACATGCTCGACCAGCTCGCGCGCCACGGTGGCTTCGACCTGCGGGTCAAGACGGTGGGCGACCTCGCCGTCGACGCCCACCACACGGTCGAGGACACCGGCATCGTCCTCGGCGAGGCGTTCGCCGAGGCGTTGGGTGACAAGGCCGGCGTGCGGAGGTTCGCATCGATCGCGGTGCCGCTCGACGAGGCCGCCACCGAGGTGATCGTCGACCTGTCGGGCCGCCCGTTCCTCCACTTCGAGATCGAACCCCCCGGCGCGGCCATCCTCGGAAACCCGCCGTTCGACGCCCAGCTCCTCGAGGAGTTCTGGCGCGCCTTCGTCGTCGCGTCGCGGATCACGATGCACCTGACGATGCTGCGGGGTCGCAACACCCACCACGTGATCGAGGCCACGTTCAAGGGTGCGGCGCGGGCGTTGCGTGACGCCGTCCGCGTCGAGGGCACCATCGTCCCGTCGACGAAGGGCGCCCTGTGAGCAGCAACGGTCGTCCCCTCATCGCGGTGCTCGACTACGGCATCGGCAACCTGCGCTCGGCCCAGAAGGCGCTCGAGAAGGTCGGCGCCGACGCCCGGCTGACCGACGACCCGCTCGTCATCGACGAGGCGGCCGGCGTGGTCCTGCCCGGCGTCGGTGCGTTCGCCAGCTGCATGGCCGCGCTCGAACGGTCGAAGCTCGACGACATCGCCCAGGACGCGGCGACCGCCGCGGTCGTCGACCTGCCCGGGTCACGGCCGTTCCTCGGCATCTGCGTCGGCCTCCAGATGCTCTACGAGTCCTCCGAGGAGGCGCCGGGCACCGACGGGCTCGGCGTGCTCGACGGGTGGGTCCGCCGCCTGCCCGACGGCGTGCGCCGGCCGCAGATGCAGTGGAACCGGCTCGAGCCGACCGGTGACCACGCCATGCTCGCCGGGATGACCCATCCGAGCTACGTGTACTTCGTGCACTCCTACGCCCCCGACGACCCGAACCACGCCACCGCCACCTGCGAGTACGGCGGCAAGGTCGTGGCGTCGGTGGCGCGGGGCCGGTTGTGGGCGACCCAGTTCCACCCCGAGAAGTCGTCGACGAACGGCCTGCGCCTGCTGGCCAACTTCGTCGAGTTCTGCCGTACCGCCCGCTGAGCTGAGCGCGTGCTGACCGGTCCGGCTGGGCCGCCGGGGCTCAGTCGAGCGTGATCACGATCTTGCCGACCGTGGCGCCCGTCTCGTAGTAGCGGAAGGCCTCGGGCACGTCGGCGAGCGGGAAGCGGCGGTCGACGACGGGCCGCAGGTCGCCGGCGTCGATCATGGCGGCGAGCTCGGCCAGGTCGTCGCTGTTCGGCCGGTGCACGAGGAGCCTGACGTGGCGGTCCGAGCCGCGCGACGGGAGCGCACCGCCGATCGCGGCGCGCAGCATCAGCCCGGTCGCGCCGCCGACGAGCGCACACGAACCGCCGGGTGCGAGCGCCGCACGGTAGGCGCGCAGGCGGTGGTGGGCGACCACGTCCACGATGAGGTCGTAGCGGCCCTCTGCGTCGAGCGGGTCGGCAACCGTGTGGTCGACCACGTGCTTCGCTCCGAGGGCGGTCAGGGCGTCGAGCTTGTCGGCACGGTCGACAGCGGTGACCTCCGCGCCGTCGTTCGCCGCGAGTTGGATGCCGAGGGTCCCGACCCCGCCGCCGGCGCCGATCAGCAGGACTCGGGCCCCGGGCGCCGGGCGGACCCCGAGGCGAAGGCTCTGGAGGGCGAGGACCCCGGCCTGGGGAAGGGCGGCGGCCTCACCGAAGTCGATCGATGCGGGCTTGGCCGCCAGCAGCCGTTGCGGCGCGGTGACGTACTCGGCGAACCCTCCCCAGCGGTGGGCCGAGACGTCGCCGTACACCTCGTCGCCCGGACGGAACCGATCGACCCCGGCACCGACCCGCTCGACGACGCCGGCGATGTCGGCGCCGAGGACGTGGTGGCGGGGCCGGAGCGGCGCCGTGACGCCGAGCCGACCCATGAAGTTGCCGACGAGCAGGTCCCGATCCCACGAGTTGAGCGACGAGGCACGGACGCGGACGAGCACCTCGTCATCGGTCGGCTCCGGCTCGGGGACGTCGCGCAGCTCGAGATCGTCGGGCGATCCGTAGTGGTCGTAGACCATCGCCTTCACGCCGACCTCCGGCTGCCTGTGCGTTCCGTCTGTGCGTTTCGTCTTTCCGGGAACCTAGCCCCGATGTCTCGAAGGCACCGGCACGCAGCTGCTCGACGAACCGCCGACCGATCGTGCGGCGCGAGGTGTCGCACCGGTGCCGGCACTCAGAGGAGCGTGGCGATCCGACCGAGCGTCGCTCGCAGGTTGGGCACGCCGGCCTCGGCCACCGCCCGGTCGAGCGGCAGCCATCGGACCGTGGCGGTCTCGTGCTCGGCCCTGGCCCGATCGGGCTCGTCGGTGGCGAGCACGTAGCGGATGTCGATGTGGGTGTGGGCGCCCTCGCCGCGGGTCGGGTTGGCGGGGACGGGCACGGCGATCACGTGGATCGGCGCGGTCGTCCCGTCGGGCCACGGCCGCAGGTCGCGCAGCGCCGTTTCCTCCGTGGCCTCGCGCCGCGCGACGTCGAGGGGCGACCGCTCACCCGGGTCGCCGTGGCCGCCGACGTGCAGGTACGAGCCCATCAGGTCGTGCCAGCGCAGCAGCACCCGGCCGGTCGGCGGGTGGACGACGACGGCCGACCCGGTGGCGTGGGCCGAGGTCGAGCGGTCCCACGGGTCGGTGCTCTTCGCCACGTCCAGCGCCCGGGCGACGTCGGCGGCGTCGTCGGGCCACGCGACCGCATACGCCGCGAGCGTCGATCGCAGGTCGGGGTGTCCGGCGGGTGGGTGTGACCGCTCGGTCATGTCGTCGCTCCATCGAGGCGGAGGCGGAGGTCGGTCTTCAGCTCGTCGGGTGCGAACGAGGCGTCGATCGCCGCACGGGTGACCGTGCGCAGGTCGTCGTCGGTCCAGCCGAACGTGGCCGACAGCAGCTCGTGCTCGACGGCGAGCGACACCCCGGTGCCCCGCATGTCGGTCGAGATCCCGAGCGGCACGCCGGCACGGAGGAGCCGGTCGACCGGATGTGCTGCGAGGTCGTCGACGACGTTGGTGACGACGTTCGACGTCGGGCACACCTCGAGGTGGATGCCGGTGTCGCGCAGGTGGGCGACGAGCCCGTCGTCCTCGATCGAGCGCACGCCGTGGCCGATGCGGCTGGGCCCGAGACGCCGCAGGGTGTCCCACACGCTGGCGGGCCCGCATGCCTCCCCGGCATGGGCGGTGAGCGCCACACCCTCCTCCGCGGCGTACCGGAAGGCCGCCTCGTGGGCGTCGAGCCCGAAGCCGGCCTCGTCGCCGGCGAGGTCGAAGCCGACCACGGCCGAGCCCGCCATCTCGGCGGCGAGGCGGGCCGTGGCCATCGACTCGACGGGGGAGAAGTGGCGCAGCGCACAGAGGATGAGCCGGGCCCCGACCCCGGTGGCGGCGCTGGCGGCGACCGTGGCGGCCTCGACGATCTCGACCACCCGGCGCGGGTCGAGGCCGCCGGTGGTGTGCAGGAGCGGCGCGAAGCGGACCTCGGCGTAGGCGACGCCGTCGCGCTGGAGCTGGTCGAACAGGTCGTCGACGACGATCCGCAGTCCGCGCTCGTCCTGCATCAGCTCGACGTTGGCCCGGGTCCGGCCGAGGAAGTCGGCGAGGTCGGTGCAACGGCTCACGAACATGTGGCGTGCCCGGTGCTCGGCCAGCGTCGTGCCCGGCGCCAGCGCGGCGACCGCCGCGTAGCTCGGCCCGCAGTCGAGGTGGAGGTGGAGCTCGACCTTGGGGATCGCCATCGCAGGGGTCGCAGCCATGGTGGCATCATACGTATGACGGCCTCGTCTGGTCAGGCTAGTTTCGTCGTGGTGCCCGACCGCCGTCCCACGAGCCACGACGTGGCCGCCGCAGCCGGGGTCTCGCAGTCGACGGTGTCGCTCGTGCTGTCGGGCAAGGCCGACGGTCGGGTGTCGGCCAGGGTCCAGGACCGGGTGCGCGCCGCGGCGGACGCCCTCGGGTACCGACCCGACGCCGCGGCCCGCACGCTCCGCTCGGGGCGGGCCGGCGCGGTCGGGTTGCTCGTCCCGGACGTGACCAACCCGTTCCTCGGGCGGGTCCTCCGTGGCGCCCAGGCCCGGGCGCGGGAGGCCGACGTCCAGGTCGCCCTGGTCGAGCCCGGTGACGACCGCGACGACCAGCTGCAGGCCATGCAGGCGCTGCGGGCCGGCTCGGTCGACGGGCTCCTGCTGTTCGTCGTCGCCCCACCGCCACCGGACGAGCTCGCGCGGCGCGGCCCGGTCGTCGTCCTCGACGCCGTCGCCCCCGGCGTGCCGTCGGTGACGGTCGACGTGGCAGGCGGGTTCGACGCGGCCATCGCCCACCTCGTCGCGCTCGGCCACCGCCGGATCGCCCACCTCGGTGCCGACGTCGACGCGTCGACGTTCCGCGTGCGCCGGGCCCGCTGGCTCGCGGCGATGGACGAGCTCGGCATGCCGGCGGCCGGGCGGTCCGAGGCGTGGGCACCGTTCGACCTCGACGCCGCCCGCGAAGCCGGCCACCGCCTGCTGGCGTCGTCACCCCGCCCGACCGCCGTGGTGTGCGACGACGACCTCCTCGCCGCCGGCCTGCGGGTCGCGGCCGACGAGGCCGACGTCGACGTGCCCGGCGCACTGTCGATCGTCGGGTTCGCCGACACGGTCCTGTCGCAGGTCACGACCCCGGCGCTGACCACGGTCGCCGCCCCCGCCGAGGAGCTCGGCGCCACCGCCCTCGGCCATCTCCTCGCCCTCATCGCCGGCACCCCCGCCCCGATGCGCACCGAGCTCCCGGTCCGCCTCGTCGCGCGGGCCTCGACGGCGCCGCCGGCCGCACCCGAGCCATCGACGGCGTAGGTTCGCGTCCGGTGCCCGCCCCGGACGAACGACCCGAACCGGGCCGCATCGTCGTGCTGAACGGGACGGCGAGCGCCGGCGACGCTGGCTCGAGCGGTACGCCTCGCGGCATCCGGCTTCTGGCTCGTGCTCGCTCAGGACGACCTCGCGCAGAGCCTGCTCCCGCGCTGGGTGTCCGTCGATGGATCGATCCGTGGCGAGCGCGGATCGGAAGGGTTCCACGTCGTGCGCGACGGAGCCGGTGGCCTCGCCATCGAGCCCGGCGAGGTCGGCCGGCGCTTGCTCCGCAGCTTCCGGCACGCGGCCGCCGCGGCGGCGTGGGCCGGCTCGGACGTGCTCGTCGACGAGTGCGCGTTCGACGACGGCGCCTGGGCCCGGTGGCAAGAGGCGACGTCGGGCCTCCGGGCCACCTGGGTGCAGGTCGCCTGCGAGCTGGCCGAGTGTGAGCGGCGCGAGCGGCTCCGTCCGGACCGGGCGCTGCTGGTGGGCCTCGCCCGGGGCCAGCAACACCGGGTCCACACGGGGTTCCGCTACGACCTGACCGTCGACCTCACGACCGGAGACGTGGACGCCGCGGCGCGGGCCGTTCTCGGCGCCGTCGAGGGCTGATCGCCGTGTCGCCCCGTTGTCCGGGGCCGGGATCGAACCGTTGTCAGGCGAGCTCGGGCTCGAGGAGCTGGATGTCGAGCTCGACCTTGACGACGTCGCCCAGCATCGCGCCGCTGACGCCCGGGGGCATCTGGATGTCGATGCCGAAGTCCTTGCGGCGGACCTCGGTCCGGGCCTCGAAGCCGGCGTGGCGCGGGCCGCCGCCGGGGAACTCCTCGATCCCGCCGAGCTCGACGTCGAGGGTGACGGGTCGGGTGACCTCGCCGATGGTCAGGTCGCCGGCCACCGTGTAGTCGTCGCCGGCGCCGGTGATCGACGTCGAGCGGAACGTCATCGTCGGTCGCTTCGACACGTCGACGATGTCGGGAGCGAGGACGTGGGCGTCACGGTCGGGGTTGCCGGTGTCGACCGAGCTCATGTCGATGGTGGCGGTGAGGCTCGTCGTCTCCAGCGTCTCGCCGACGACGACGTCGACCTCGAACGTGCGGAACCGGCCCCGCACCTTCGACACGCCGAGGTGGCGGATCGAGAAGCCGACCTCCGAGTGCATCGGGTCGAGCGCCCAGCGGCCGGGAGCGAGGGGGAGCGCGGCGGTGGTCGTCGTGTCGGTCGTGGTGTTGGTCGTCGTGTTGTGCATGGCGGCGATGTTGCGGCTCCGGCGCCGTCGTAGGTAGGCCGCCGCGATGGGGGCCTCGCCAGGGCCAGGCTGTCGGGTGCCCGTTCGCGGCATGCTGGAGCCATGTCCGACCTACGAGGGTTCCTGCGCACGCGCCGCGAGCGGCTCACGCCCGCGGACGTCGGCCTGCCCGACTCCGGGCGCCGCCGGACCCCCGGACTGCGCCGCGAGGAAGTCGCCGCCCTCGCCGGCGTGAGCATCGACTACCTCACGCGGCTCGAGCAGGGCCGGGACACGAACCCGTCCGCCGCCGTGCTCGGCGCGCTGGCGGACGCGCTGCGCCTCGAGGAGGACGACAAGCGCTACCTGCGCGACCTCGTCAAGATGCAGCACCTCAAGGAGAACACGGCGATGTGCCCCGGCGGGCAGGAACCGGATCGTGCGGTGGCGCCGACCGTTCGGACCCTGCTGGCCCGACTCGAGCCGACCCCGGCCTTCGTCGTCGGCCCCTACGGCACCGTCCTGGCCCACAACGGCCCGTGGGAGCGGGTGGTTTCGCCGCTCGGGATGCTCGACGGCGACGAGCCGAACCTGGCCCGCTACGTGTTCCGCAACGAGGCATCCCGCGCCGCCTACGCCGACTGGGGCGCCGCGGCCGACGAGCAGGTGAGCCACCTGCGCACCGCCTCGGTCCGGTGGCACGAGGACCCGCAGCTCGCGGCGCTGCTCGACGAGCTCGCCGCGGTGCCCGAGTTCAGCGAGCGGTGGACGTCCCACGACGTCGCCACGAAGCGCCGCGGCCACAAGACGCTGCGCCACCCGGCCGTCGGGGACCTCCGCCTGGCCTACGAGGTGCTCGAGCTGTCCGAGGAGCACCAGCGGCTCGTGACCTGGCTCGCCGCCGACGAGCAGGCCGAGCGTGCGCTCGCCGCGGCGGCCGGCGCCGGCCGCGCCGAGAGCCCGCCCCGCCTCCGCGTCGTCGGCGAGGACTGAGTCCGTTCAGGCGGTGTCGAGCTCGTGGCGCGCCGCGCCCCGGGGCGACCGTCGGATCACCAGCGGTCCTCGATGGCGGCGCGCTGGGCTGCGGCCAGCGACGGGTCGAGCGCCGAGGACTCGACGGTGTAGACGTCGTCGAGCTGGGCCGTGACCTCCTCGTCGACGGCGTCGCCGGCCAAGACCAGCTCGAGCGCACGGATGAAGAGCTCGGAGCGTGACCAGCCCCGGCTTCGGGCCAGGCGGTCTGCGGCGTCGACGAGCGGGCCGGGGATCGAGACGGTGACGTCCACCCTGGCGAGTATGGCCCGGACGGGGCCGTCGGCTAGGGCTCGGCGCGGTCGGCGGCGGCGTGGAGGGCGACGGCGAGGGACTCGGCGGTGAGGTAGCGGTCCTTCGGGGTCCGGGCGAGGCAGGTGGCGATGATCGCGGCGAAGCCGGGGTCGACGGCTGGGTCGAGCTGCGGCGGGGACTCGTGGAGGTGGCGCAGCGTGCTCTCGGCGCTCGACACGGGGCGGTCGACGACGGGGAGCCGGCCGGTGAGGGCCTCGTGCAACGTGACCCCGAGGGCCCACACGTCCGACGCCCGACCGGCGTCGCCCCGCGTGATCAGCTCCGGCGCCATGTAGACGGGGACCCCGACGATGCCGTGCATCGACGGCTGGGTGTCCGCGGTGACCTGGGCGAGGCCGAGATCGACGAGCCGGCCACGCCGCCCGTCGATGGCGATGTTCGCCGGGCGGATGTCGCGGTGGGCGACCCCGAGCTCGTGGAGCTGGTGGGCGCCGAGGGCGGCGTCGGCGACGAGGTGGGCCCGATCCGTGGCCGACAGCGGCCGGTTCGGCGCGGCGAGGGTGCCGTCGGGGTAGTCGACCATGGCGTAGTAGACGCTGCCGTCGGCGTAGCCGGCGTCGAGGACCTCGGCGATGTGGGGGCTGTCGAGCGACGACAGCAGCTTCAGCTCGTTGGTGACGCGCCGCACGTCGTAGGCGGACGCGTGCCCGTGGAGCACCTTGAGCACGACCGTCGACGCACCACCGCCGGCCGGTGGCCGGGCGCGGTAGAAGGTGCCGTGGTTGGCCTCGCCGAGGATCTCGACCAGCTCGTAGTCGCCGACGCGCCTCACCGTGGTCCCTCCCCGATCCGACGGTCGGGCTCGCCCGGCTCGCTGCCGGCGCCCCAGGCGGGTGACGGGTCGATCGAGTCGCCCCGCATCGGGCGGTCCGCGGTGAAGCCCCCGACGCCGAACAGCCGCCGTCGATGTCGGCGGGCCGCCCAGCACGTACCGGTCAGCACTGCGGCGAGCGCCACCCCGAACGCGGCGAGCACCGGGTCGGTGCGCACGTCATCGAGGAACACGATCGTGGTGACCAGCTCCGCCACCGCCAGCGTCACGACGACCCGGACGACCATCCGATCGGTCAGGCGGCCGGCGATGACCGCGCCGATCGGGGCGCCCCACGCAACGATCGGCACCGCGGCGATCCACAGCCCGAAGACGTCGAAGCGGCGGGCCGGGATGCCGGGTTCGCCGACGAGACCGACCGACCCGTCGATCGCGACCGGTGCGCCGTCCATGAGCGTCACCTCCTGTCCGCCGACCGACAGGACCTCGCCGTCGGTGACGACGACGTCGAGCTGGCCGTCGCCGATGCCGAGCACCGCGAGCCCGACGACCGAGACCGTGGCCATCACGACCACGCTCGTCGGGACGCCGACCTCGGGAGCGAGCCCGAGCACGACGACGATCCCGAGGTAGAGCAGCACGTCCGAACCGGAACCGACCAGGCTCGACGCCAGGCCGCCGACGAGCGCGGCGCCGACGACGAGTCCGATCGAGCTGGCAGAGCGCAGCGGGAGGCGGACCTCGCGCTCGACGAGCGGCCGCCGGTAGGCGAGCCAGGACACGGCGGCCATCGTCACCACGACCGCGGTGAACGTGACCTTCACGTACGGCCCCGGCAGCACCGACGGCCAGTACGGCTCGTCGGGCCGACCGAGCAGGACCAGGCCGGCGACCATGCCGATCGCGGCCGTCGGCGCGGCGATGGCGACCGCGCGCCAGTGGACCGCTCGGCGGCGGATGACGATCCACGCCGAGGCGGTGCCCATGCCGACGGCCTGGATGCACAACGAGAAGGTGCGGGCCACGTCGGCCGGCACCTCGATGGCCTTGGTGAACACCGGGAAGGCCACCGCGCCGCCGCCCTGGGGGGTCGCCCCGGCCACGACGCTGCCGGCCACCATCGTGATCGACGCCGCCCAGTTGTCGACGACCCGGGGCCACAGCCCGGCGGCGGTGACCGACACCAACCACACGAGCGTCACCGCGGTCGACAGCGAGGCCGCGGCGATCGTGCGCCGCCGGGCCCGCCGGTTGCGGTCGCGCTCCAGGTCGCCGGCGGCGTCGAGTAGCCGGCGCGAGAGATCGTTCACCCGCCCCCACCGGTCACGGCGTCACCGCCATCGCCATCGCCCCTCCTGCACCGGCCCGTGATCGCCGACGCCGGTGGATCGTACCGCCGGGCGGTCACACCCAGGTGTGGGACCAGCCCGTCGGTCGGCCGTCGTGGTACGGGAGCACACCGTGGAACTGGCGCTCGTCGGCGCCGAACACGAGCGGCAGGAAGTACCGGTCGCCGGGCCACAGGTCGAGCCGCGGCGGGTCGGCGAGCAGATCGGCCACTGGCACCCAGTCGAGTCGGCCCTCGGCGCTCTCGGTGAGCGGTGTGCCCTCCCACCGGTCGACCACGAAGCAGAAGCCGAACGAGTCCTCCCCGTCGGGCCCGAAACCGGGCCAGCTGACCGTTCCCCGCAGCCGCAGCTCGAGCGCGGTGAGCCCGGACTCCTCGTGGATCTCCCGCCGCATGCCGGTCACCACGTCCTCGTCGGGAGCGACCTTGCCGCCGAGCCCGTTCCACTTGCCGAAGCCGTAGGAGCCCGGCCGGGTGTCCTCGATCATCAGCACGGCCGTCGCGTCCTCGGACAGGACGAACCCGAGCGTGGTCAACACGGGGGAGTAGCGCACCCCACCAGCCTCCCAGCTCCCCGCACCCCGGCTGGAGCCGGCGGTGTCGGTGGCGTCGGTGGGGCAGCGGCGTCCGGTCGCCGAAGGCGACGGCGCGGTCCGCGCGAGCTCGCCGGAGCTCGTGCGCTACGCGGGTTGGCCGAGCGGTTGGCTCGTCAGGCGGGCGAGGCCGACGCGCCCGTTCGCGGCCAGCGGCGCGGCCCACGCCTCGATCGCCGCGTCACCCGTCGCCAGCACGACCTGGTGGTGGTCGGCCAGGCGCAGGGTCACGTCGAGGAGGTGGCGGAGCTCGTCGCCGGTGCGACCGGCGAACGGTTCGTCGAGCAGCAGCGGGAACGGCTCCCGTGCGTACCCGAGGGAGCGCAGCTCGACGACCCGGTCGGTGAGGAGGCGGCCGGCTCCCCACAGCGTCCCGTCGACCCGCTCGGGGTCACCGCCGCTCTCGGCCGCCCGCCGGCGCTCGGTGGCCAGCGCCTCGATGGCGCGGCGATGCTCCAGCGCCCACTCGGCGGGCACGGAGCCGGCCACGGCCCGCCACGCCTCGTTCGCCTCGTGGAAGTTCCCGGCCGCGGCCATCAGCTCGGCCCGGTCGTCGTCGTCCGCCAGGCGGCCGTTGGTGCGCCGGTAGGTGTCCCAGTCCTCGGCGCCGACGTTACGCAGCGCGGAGGCCGCGGTCCTGCTCGCCGCGAACTGGTGGCGGCTGTGCACGACGGCGAGCGTGATCGCCGCGAGGCCGAGGATGACGAGCCACCGGGCCGTCCACTCGTCCTGGAAGAAGATGACGAGGGCCGCGGCGATGCAGGCGCCGCCGACCCCGAACCCGAGCTTCAGCGTCGAGCGGTTGTTCTCCCGCGCCCGGCGGAGCTGGCGTTGCGTCGAGCTGACCGACTCGAACGCCGCGGCGGCCGCCGGCGTCGAGCTGGTGCGCCGCGTCGCCTCGTCGAGTCGCCGCTTGGCGTCGGCGGCGTGCTCGGCGGCGGCCCACAGCCGGTCCTGGTCGACGGCGGCGAGCTGGCGGATGGCCTCGGGGTCGCTGCTGCCGGAGGCCGAGGAGGCGTCGAGCATGTCGGCCGTGACCCGCATCCGCTCGATGGCGTGGCGCGGGTCGAGGCCGGCACGGCCGAGGAGGTCGACGTGGTCGTTGGGGGCGGCGTACTGCTCGGTGAGATCGGCCGCCCGCTCGATGTCGACGACGCGGTGCTTGCCCCCGAAGGGCCGGAACACGGCGAGCCGGCGGCCCTCGAAGTCGATGATCTCGAGGTGGACGCCCGAACGGGCGGGGCCGAGCCCGTCGACGAACTGGGCGAGGACGCGCGACCTGAGGCCGGGGTTGGGCTCGACCACGATGCTCAAACCCGGGTGAAGGTCGATCGTCAGTGCGTTTCGGCCGTCCTCGACGACGAGTCGCGAGAGCTCCACCATGTCCCGATCGGTTGGTCCGCCGACTGACTGTACCGCCGCGCGACGCTGGAGCCTCGGCGACGGTGGGCGCCCGACCTCGACAACGCTTTGACGGGTGGTGCTCGGCTGATGGTCACGGACCGCACATGGTGACGGCACGGCAGTGGATCGCCGGCGCGCGCCCGCGCACGCTGCCGGCCGCCGTCGTCCCCGTCGCGGTGGGCACGTCGGCCGTCGTCGGCGAGGGCGACGTCATCTGGTGGCGCGCCGGCGCCGCGCTCGTCGTGGCGCTCGCCCTGCAGGTCGGCGTCAACTACGCCAACGACTACAGCGACGGCGTCCGCGGCACCGACTCGGCCGCCCGGGTCGGGCCGTTGCGCCTCGTCGGCTCCGGCATCGCCGAGCCCTCGGCGGTGAAGTGGGCGGCGCTGACCGCGTTCGGCGTCGCGGCCGTCTCCGGAGGAGCGCTCGCCCTCGCCGTCGGGTGGGAGCTGTTCCTCGTCGGGGCGGCCGCCATCGCCGCGGCGTGGTTCTACACCGGCGGGCGGCGGCCGTACGGGTACCTCGGCCTCGGCGAGATCTTCGTGTTCGTCTTCTTCGGCTTGGTCGCCACCGTCGGCTCGACCTACGTGCACCTGGCCCGCATCACGCTCACGTCGGTGCTCCTGGCGTGTTCGGTGGGGGCGCTGTCGGTGGCGTTGCTCGTGGTCAACAACCTCCGCGACCGCGTCGGCGACGAGCACTCGGGCAAGCGCACCCTCGCCGTGCGCCTGGGCGACCTCCGGACCCGTCGCTTCTACGTGGGGCTCGTGGTCGGGGCCGCGGTACCGGTCGTCGTGGTGGCGTTCAGCCGCCCGCTTGCCCTTCTCGCCCTCGGGGCGGCGGCGGTCGCCCGCCGCCCGATCGAGATCGTGCGCTCCGGCGCGGTCGGGGGTGCGCTCATCGAGGCGCTCGGCGGCACCGCTCGAACACTGCTGGTGGGAGGCGCGCTGCTCACCGCGGGAGTCGCGCTGTCCGGCGTGTTCTGGTCCTGAGCAGGGCGGACCCGGCGCTACCTTTGCACGGTGCGCAACGCCAGAGTCATCCCGTGCCTGGACGTCGACCGCGGTCGCGTCGTGAAGGGCGTGAACTTCGTCGACCTCGTCGATGCGGGGGATCCGGTCGAGCTGGCGTCGCGCTACGACGCCGAGGGGGCCGACGAGATCGTCTTCCTCGACATCACGGCCTCGTCCGACGACCGCGAGACGATCATCGAGGTCGCCCGCCACACGGCGGAGACCGTCTTCATCCCGTTCACGATCGGCGGCGGGATCCGCTCGGTCGACGACGCGCGCGCCCTGCTGCGGGCCGGGGCCGACAAGACGGCGGTGAACTCCGCCGCCGTCGCCCGCCCCGAGCTCGTCGCCGAGCTGGCCGAGGAGTTCGGCAACCAGTGCGTGGTCGTCGCCATCGACGCCCGTCGCCGGCGGGACGACCACGACGGCCCGCCGTTCGAGGTGTACACCCACGGCGGGCGCCGGCCCACCGGCATCGACGCCGTCGAGTGGGCGGCGAAGGTCGCCGATCTCGGCGCCGGGGAGATCCTGCTCACGTCGATGGACCGCGACGGCACCCGCGACGGGTTCGACCTGGAGCTGACCCGGGCCGTGGTCGACGCCACCTCGGTGCCGGTCATCGCGTCCGGTGGCGTCGGCAACCTCGACCACCTCGCCGAGGGCGTGCTGCGCGGCGGCGCCGACGCGGTGCTCGCCGCCTCGATCTTCCACTTCCGCGAGCACACGGTCGCCGAGGCCAAGGAGACGATGACCCGCGCCGGGATCACCGTCAGGCCGCCGGGCTGACCACCCGCTCGACGAACCCGACGAGGTGCGCCGCCACGTCGGCGGAGAACCCCATGAGCGAGTGATCGGCGCCCTCGACGACCACCAGGTCCGTCGCCGGCCAGCTCGCCGTCGCCTCCGCCGCGGCGTCGGGGTCGCGGAACTGGTCGTGGCGCGGCACGACCAGCAGCTTCGGGCGCTCGTCGGCTCCGGCGGCCAGCGCGTCGCCCTCCGCGAAGCGCAGCGGCGCGGCGACCGTGCACCAGCCGGCCACGACGTCGTCGGTGCAGGTCAGCGTCATGTCGGCGCCGAAGGACCAGCCGGCGAGCACGACCGGTGCGCCGCCGGCGAGATCGTGGGCGGCGTGCACCGCGGCGGCGACGTCGACCGGCTCGCCCCGGCCGCCCTCGTGGGTGCCGCCGGAGCGGCCGACCCCGCGGAAGTCGAACCGCAACGACCCGTAGCCGGCGTCGGCCACCGCCCGGGCCAGTGAGACGACGAGCGGCACCTCCATCGACCCGCCGTACGTCGGGTGGGGGTGGGCGATGACGACGATCGCCGGAGCGCCCTCGGGCAGGCGGAACCGGCCGTCGAGCGTGAGGTCGTCCGCCGTGCGGATCGACACCGGTTCCTCGACCCCGGCCGTCGGTGTCGCCGTGGCACGCCGGGCGTCGCCGTCGGTTGGCTGGTCGCCTGCATCGTGGACCATGGCCCCGGACGCTACCGTTCCACTGTGGCAGCGACCGAGAGCAACAACGGGGACGCATCGAATCGGCCGGGGTCCGATGGCCTCCCGATCAAGATGCTGAACGATCGCATCCTCGTGCGGCTCGACGGCGCCGAGGGCGAGCGGAAGTCCTCCGGTGGCATCCTCATCCCGGCCACCGCCCAGATGGGCAAGCGGCTCGCGTGGGCCCGGGTGGTCGCCGTCGGCCCCAACGTGCGGGCGATGCAGACCGGCGACCAGGTGCTGTTCAACCCCGAGGACCGCTACGAGGTCGAGGTCCGGGGTGACGACTACATCATCCTGCGCGAGCGCGACATCCACGCCGTCGCCGCCGAACGCCACGAGGGCGCCTCCACTGGCCTCTACCTCTAGCCGGCGCCACCTCTGGCCGGCGCTCGGCCACGTGCTCTTCGGGTGGATCCGGCCACCTCTCGGCGTCCTCGGACCGCACCCCCGTTCGTTCTGGTCTACCTGCCGCCCGATGTCCGGGCAGGTGGCGTCGACCTCCCGGTAGACCAGTTCGGCGGTGGTCGGCTGCTCTGACGCGGCGACGGCCGGACCCGAAGGTCCGGCCGTCGTGCGGCGGGTGCTCCCGGTGGGGGAGCGGCGGCTCAGCCGTGGGTCACGGCATGAGGACCGTGTCGATGATGTGGACGGTGGCGTTGGCGGTCGGGACGTCCATGCAGACGCTGGAGGCGGAGCCGTCGACGGTCAGGGTGCCGTCCACGTCGGTGACCTCGAGCGAGGCGCCGTTGACGGTCTCGACGGTGCCGGCCTCGATGAGGTCGGCCGAGCTCATCGCCTCGCCGCCGACCACGTGGTAGGTCAGGATCGACGTCAGCAGCTCGGTGTCGGCGAGCACGGCGTTCAGGTCGGCCTCGGGGATCGCCCCGAAGGCGTCGTTCGTCGGGGCGAAGATGGTGAACGGCCCGTCACCGTTGAGGGTGTCGACGAGGCCCGCGGCGTCCACGGCGCTGACGAGGGTCGACAGGACCGGGTTGTTGCTCGCCGCGGTGGCGGCCGGGTCGTCGGCCATGCCCGAGAAGCTGCCCTCACCGTCGGCCGGGACCGCGGCGCAGCCCGGACCGCTCGGCTCGAGGGCCATCTCGTCGCCCATCGAGTCCTCGGTCATGTCCTCGTCGGCCATGTCGTCGGCCATCGAGTCGTCGCTCATGTCCTCGTCGGCCATGTCCTCGGCCATCGACTCGTCGGTCATCTCGTCGTCGGCCATGTCCTCGGCCATCGTGGTGACGGTCGTGTCGTCGGCCTGTGCGCCGCCGTCGTCGTCGTCCCCACCGCAGGCCGCGGCGACGAGCGAGAACGATGCCAGCGCGGCGAGCCCGAGGCGCATCGTGGAGCTGCGGAGCGTGTGGTCGGTGGTGGCCATGTCGGTGTCTCCTCTGGGTTCTCCGACGGTTGTTCGGGTGCGGGGTCCTCAGCGCACGATCACGACGATCTGGTGTCGCCCGGTGGCCCCGCTCGGGAATGGTTCGGCCCGCTCGGCGGTCTGGATTGGTCCGCCCTTCTCGATCGCCCGGACACGGATGGTGTGGCGGCCCTCCGTGGCCTCCCAGGGCAGGCTCCACTGGCGCCACGTGTCGACGTTCAGCTCCTCGGCGAGGTCGGCCTCGACCCAGTCGCCGTCGTCGATCTGCACCTCGACCCGCTCGACGCCCCGCGTCTGCGCCCACGCCACGCCGGCGATCGCCACGGTGCCCGGCTCGAGCGTCGCCAGGCCGCGGGGTGTGTCGATGCGGCTGGCCAGCTTGATCGGGGCGGTCTCGTCCCAGCCCCGCTCGACCCAGTACTGGTCGAAGCGGTCGAACCGGGTGAGCTCGATCCGCTCCAGCCACTTCGTCGCCGACACGTAGCCGTAGAGGCCGGGGACGACGAGGCGGGCCGGGTAGCCGTGCTCGAGGGGGAGCGGCTCGCCGTTCATGCCGACGGCGACGAGTGCGTCGCGGCCGTCGAGCGCGGCGAGCGGGAAGCCGCAGGTGTACCCGTCGACCGAGTGCCCGACGATCTGGTCGGCGTCGGGGTCGACCCCCACCTCGTCGAGCAGGTCGTCGAGCCGGACACCGAGCCAGCGGGCCGTGCCGGCGAGGTCGCCGCCGACCTCGTTCGAGACGCACGTCATCGTGATGTCGGCCTCGACCAGCTCCCGGGAGGTGAGCTCCTCGAAGTCGAGCGTGCGCGGCCGCTCGACCATCCCGTCCACCGCCAGCTCCCACCCGTCGATCGGCACCCGCGGCACCGTGATGGCGGTGTCGATCCGGTAGAAGTCGGCGTTCGGCGTGAAGAACGGCACGGCCCCGTCGACGCCGACCGCGACGTCGGCGGGTGCGGCCGGCAACGGCGCCGAGGCGCGGGGGAGCACGAGATCGGCCCGGGACGCGGCCGCGCCGCTCCCGGACCCGAGGCGCCGGCCCGCGGCACCGACGACGGCCGCACCCGCCGCGGTCGTGCCGAGCCCGACGAGGAACCGACGTCGCGACCCGCCGTCACCGGCCACCGCGGTGGCGCCGGTCGTCGTGTCGGCTCCGTCGGCCTGCGTCGTCGCCGTCGCCGGTCGGGTGCGGAACAGGTGGCGGAGCCCGATGAGGACACCCACGGCGACGGCCGCCCCGACGAGGCTCGGGACCGCGGCGGCCCACGGCGCGTCCCGGCGCGTCGACTGGGAGGCGTAGGCGCCCGCCAGCCCGAACAGCGAGACCCCGACGCCGATGGCGATGATCCCGAGCAGCCGACGCCGGGCGAGGCCGATGACGCCGACCAGCGCCGCGTACGCCGCGAGCAGGACGGCGATCCCGACGAGCAGCGCCACCTTGTCGTTGGTCCCGAACCAGTCGATGGCCAGGTCCTTCAACCAGATCGGCGCGCCGTCGACGACCCGGTCGGCGACGTCGAGCACCGGTGACTGGGCGTCCTGGACCACGGCGGCGACGACCTCGGCGACCGCCAGCCCCGCCAGCGCGGCGGCGAGCCCCGCGAGGGCGCCGAGGAGGGTGTCGGCGAGCCGCGCCCGCCGGCGACGGCTGCCGTCGAGCGGCTCGGTGTCGGTCGGGGCGGGCAGGGTGGTCGCGGGTTCCATATCCCCCGGTTCGCTCCCGACCCCGTCGGAGGATGGGTCCGGTGGCCGGCGGGAACGAGCGGTGTTCGTCGGCCAACTACCCTCTCGGCCGATGGCCAGGGGGATCCGCGTCTACACGACACCGGACGTGCGCAAGGAGGCGAGCCGCCTCGACGCCGTCGCCGCCGCGCTGCGGGCCCGGGACCACGACCCGATCCTGGTCGACGCGTTCACGCTCGACGACCTGCGCCGGACCCTGGCCGCGACGGTGGCCGACGGCGACGAGCGCATCGTCGTCGTCGGCGGTGACGGGCTCGTCCACCACGCCACCCAGGCCATCGCCGGGACCGACACCGCGCTCGCCGTCGTCGGCTCGGGTTCGGGCAACGACTTCGCCCGGGCACTCGGCCTGGCGACCGACGTGGACGGCGCCGTCGAGGCCGCACTGGCACCCACGGTCGCGCTCGACGCGCTCCGGTGTGAGCACGGGTGGGTGGCGTCGGTGGCCACCCTCGGGTTCTCGGCCACGGTCAACCACCTGGCCAACAAGCTGCCGCCGGCCATGGGCAGTGCCCGCTACAGCGCGGCGACCGTGGTCGAGCTGCCCCGGCTACGGCGTGCGACGCTGCGGTGCACGCTCGACGACGGCGAGCCGTTCGACCTCGAGGCCACACTCGTCGCCATCGCCAACACCGACTACTTCGGCGGCGGGATGGAGATCGTCCCCGGCGCCGACCCGGCCGACGGGGCGCTCGACGTCGTGACGATCGGGGCCGTCGGCCGCCTGACGCTCGCCCGCTACCTGCGCAAGATCTTCTCGGGCAGCCACATCGGCCACCCCGCGGTGGCGACCCACCGAGTGCGGCGCATCCGCATCGAGGGTGATGACGGCGGCGCCGGCGTCTGGGGCGACGGCGAGCGCCTCGGCCCGCTCCCGGTCACCTTCGAGGTCGTCCCCGGCGCCCTCCACGTCGCCGGCGCCCGCCTCCCCCGAAACCCCTGACCCGAGCCGAACTGGCGTGGGTTTCTGACGGTGCACAGGGCAGAAAACCCCGCCAGTTCCGGGGTGGGGCTCGACTGGTGGTGGGGCTACCAGTGGTTCCAGGCGGCGGGGAGCTCGGGCGGCGACCAGCCGGCGTCGGGCTCGAACGGTGCCCACGCGGCCTCGTCGAAGGGCCAGCGGCGCTCCTCGACGTCCCGGATCGCCCGACGGCCGGCGTCACGGATCGCCTCGGCCTCTGCCTCGTCGTAGATCCCGGCGTCGGTGGCCCAGACGAGCTCGTCGGCGTCCTTGAGCTGCCACCCGCCGAGGTCGTGGTCGACCACGACGTCGAGGAGGTGGTCGCGGGTGTCGAACCCGATGGCGGTCCGTCGCCACGGACGCTCCAGGTTCACGTACCAGCTCGAGAACGCGCCGGCGTCGTCGGACCACGCCCGCAGCACCGCATACGGACATCCGACC
The DNA here is from genome assembly GCA_034211175.1 of Actinomycetota bacterium. GTDB lineage: Bacteria > Actinomycetota > Acidimicrobiia > Acidimicrobiales > CAIXPF01 > JAXHUH01. The sequence continues at coordinate 65,141 of JAXHUH010000146.1, read as the reverse complement.
GGGTGGACCCGCACCATCACCGGCCCGTCCCACGGTGTGACCCGGTGGCCGCCGTCCCACCCGCCCGGCACCGTGTTGCGGCCCCGGGGGCCACCCCGCCGGCCGGTCGGTCGCGCCCGGAGTGCACCCGGTGCCTGCACGATCGCGGCGAACGACGGTTCGTCGGCCAGGACACGGCCGGCGTAGGCGTAGCCGAGCCGGTCGGGATGGCAGGAACGCCAGACGACCGCGTCGCCCCGCCCGAACGGTTCGGACCGCCCGTCCAGCACGCCGACGCTGGTCATCGGGCCCGCTCCGCCACGAAGACGTGCTCCCTGCCCGGCCGGTCGGGGGCGTCGCGCACCTCCCGGACCGTGAAACCGGCGGCGTCGAGTGATGCCTCGACCTCGGTCCGGGTGCGGAACCGGAGGGTCGAGTCCGACGTGAGCTCCTCGCCGGTGGCCTCGAACCGGTACGTGGCCCGGAACCTGACGATCGGCCCGTCGACCGAGAGCACGTCGAGCCACGTCTCGACGACCCCGACGCCGGCCACGTCGTCGCGCGACCAGGTGGCCTCCCGGGTCCACTCCTCCCACGCCCGCCTGGCCGGGACCCGGGTCTCGAACACGAACCAGCCGCCCGGCCGCAACGCGCCCCGCACACCGCCGAGGGCGGTGGCCCACTCGTCGTCGGTCACGAACAGCTGGGCGACGTTGCCGGTCATCGTCGCGGCGTCGACCGCCAGCGGCGTCAGCATCGTCACGTCGCCGTGCACCCAACGGACCCGATCGGCGCCCGGCTTGGCCCGGGCGAGGTCCAACGACGCACCGGCGGGGTCGACGCCCACGACGTCGAAGCCCCGCTCGGCGAGCACCAGGGCGAAGACCCCGGTCCCGCAGCCGACGTCGAGGACCGACCGCACGCCGAGCCCGGCCAGGAGGTCGGCGTAGACCTCGAGGTCGCCCCGAACGGGATCGAGCGGGTCGTACAACGCCGCCAGGCGCGGATGGGCGAACGCGGCATCGGGCATCCCGGCACGGTACGCGCCGACGCGTGCATCGGCCCGAAGGATTCCCCGGCCGGCTGGTCCTGACCGGCGGCGACGCGCTCAGCGGAGGTTGGTGACCACGTTGGCGATGAGGCGCATGCCCATGTCGTCGTCGAGCGACATGATCGACTCGGGGTGGAACTGGACCGCGGCCACCGGCAGCTCGGTGTGCTCCACCGCCATGATCACGCCGTCGTCCGAGGTCGCCGTCACCCGCAGGCAGTCGGGGAGCTCGTCGATCTCCGCGTAGAGCGAGTGGTAGCGGCCGGCGGTGATGTCGCCGACGAGCCCGTCGAGCATCCGACCGCCGTCGCTGACCCTGACGGTCGACGGCTTGCCGTGCATCGGGGTGCGCAGCGTGCCCAGCGTGCCGCCGAAGTGCTCGACGATGCCCTGGAGGCCGAGGCACACCCCGAACACGGCCTTGCCGGCGTCGAGCGCGGCGCCGATCGTCTTCGACACCTCGAAGTCGGACGGCCGCCCCGGGCCGGGGGAGAGCACCACCAGGTCGGCGTCGGACTCCGCCAGCTCGGCCAGGTCGAAGCCGGCCCGCAGCGTACGCACGGTTGAGCCGGTGCGGCGCAGGTAGTTGGCCAGGGTGTGCACGAAGCTGTCGCGGTGGTCGACGAGGAGGATGTCGCGGGGCGCCGCGGCCCGCACCGATTCGGCCACCTTCGCCGCGGGGTCCGACGGGTGGCGGATGGCGTCGAGGAACGCCGACGCCTTGAGCGCGGTCTCCTCCTCCTCGGCCTCCGGATCGGAGTCCCACAGCAGCGTGGCGCCGACCCGGACCTGGGCGGTGCCGTCCTTCACCCGGATCGTCCGCAGCGTGAGGCCGGTGTTCATCGAGCCGTCGAAGGCCACGAGCCCGACGGCTCCGCCGTACCAGGCCCGGGGCGAGCGCTCGTGGCGCTCGATGAACTCCATCGCCGCGATCTTCGGCGCACCGGTCACCGTCACCGCCCACGTGTGGGTCAGGAACGCGTCGAGGGCGTCGAACCCCTCCCGCAGACGGCCCTCGACGTGGTCGACCGTGTGGATCAGCCGTGAGTACATCTCGATCTGGCGCCGCCCGATCACCCGCACCGACCCGGGAACGCAGATCCGGGACTTGTCGTTGCGGTCGACGTCGGTGCACATCGTCAGCTCCGACTCGTCCTTCTCGGAGCTGAGGAGCTGGAGGATCTGGCGGGCATCGGCCAGCGGATCGCCGCCGCGGGCGATCGTCCCCGAGATCGGGCACGTCTCGACCCGGTCGCCGTCGACCCGCACGTACATCTCGGGTGAGGCGCCGACCAGGTACTCCGCCGCGCCGAGGTTGATGAGGAAGCCGTAGGGGGCGGGGTTGCGCTGGCGGAGACGGCGGAACAGCTCCGACGGCGGCGCCGGGCACGGCTCGGTGAAGGTGTAGCCGGGGACGACCTCGAACAGGTCGCCGACCCGGAACCGCTCCTTGGCCTCGGTGACCAGCTCGGCGTAGCCGCCGGGCGGCATCTCGCGGGTGGCCACGGCGTCCGGGTCCGGCGCGTAGGCGGCGGTGGCGATCGTGCGGGGCAGGTCGAAGGTGGCGCCGGTCGCGGTGACGAAGTCGTAGCGCTTGCGGGTCGCCTGCTCGCGCTGGTGGTCGACGACGAGGATCTCGTCGGGGAGGTAGAGGACGAGGTCCCGCTGGTCCGCCGGGCGTGGCCGCTGGTGGGGGATCGGCTCGAACTGGAACGCCAGGTCGTAGCCGAACGAGCCCCACAGGCCGAGGTGGGCGTCGTCGTCGGACGCGAACAGCCCGGTGACGGCCCGCACGACGGTGAACACCGACGGCTGGCGGCTGCGCTCCTCCTCCTCGAAGCGGCGGTCGGGCCGCTCGATCTCGCCGGCGAGGTGGTCCTCGTCGTCGCTCGTGCGGGTGACCCCTTCGGCGGCGAGGACCGCCGGTGCGATGGCCGCCAGCAGCACCCGACCGCGGTCGTTGAGGGCGTCGACGCGGAACGAGCGGCCGCTCGCGGTCAGGGCGATCGGCGGGGCGGCGAACCCGAGGTCCCACCGGGTGTAGCGGCCGGGGTACTCGAAGCTCGACGACAGCAGGACGCCGCGCTCGGCGTCGAGGCGGTCGACGAGCTCCTCGATCGCCGCGCCGGGCTCGACGACGGTCTCGCTGCGGTGGACGGCGATGCCGCCGGCGGTCACGTAGGTCGGCGCCGGCTCGTGGGGGGAGACGTCGCCGGGTTGGTCGCTACCGGGGTTCGGGGTCATGGGGGCCGCTGGTCCTCTCGATCGGAGCGCCGTCGCCGGGGGAAGCGTGCACCACGCGCACGAGCCGCCTCGGTGAGGCGGCTCGGGGTGCTGTCGCTCGTTCGCGCGCGTTCCGGGTCGCCGTTAGGACGACCACCACCAGCTCTGCAGGGCACCGAGGGCGCCGTCAGCTGCACGCACGTCGCTCATGTTGGCCGAGCGGCGCCCGCCCCGCAACCTCGTTGCGACGAAGCCGCCCACCGCAGTGACGCCGCCCCACCCACCGCAGTGACGCCGCCCCACCCACCGCCCCGGCGCCGCCGCCGAGATCCGATCTGGCACGCGCATCGGCCACCACCCCCACCTGGAACCGCCGTCGAGCTCGCGTGCCGGATCGGGCACGGGGTGGTCACACGTCGAAGAACACGGTCTCGGTGTCGTCGCCGGAGCCGACGCGGATGTCGAAGCGGTAGCCGCCGTCGATCGCCTCCGCGATCAGCGTCGAGCGTCGCTCGGCGGGCACGAGCGCCAGGATCGGGTCCTCGGCGTTCGCCGCGTCCTCGTCGGGGAAGTAGATCCGAGTGGCGAGGCGGTTGAGGATGCCCCGGCCGAACACGCCGACGACGATGTGGGGGGCCTGGGAGGTGCCGCCCGGGCCGGGCACGGGCCCCGGCTTGAGCGTCGTGAACGAGAACGTCCCGCCGTCGCCGGTCGGGAGTCGGCCGAAGCCGCCGAACCCCTCGAGGCCCCCGGCGGCGACGGTGCCGGCCACGACGGCCGGTCCGGCGTCCTCGGGGTGCTGGTAGTGGCCGGAGGGATCGGCCTGCCACAGCTCGATCAGCCCGTCGTCGATGCCGTCGCCGTTGGCGTCCAGGAGTCGGCCCTCGATCCGGATGGTCCCCTCGGCGCCGGTCGGCGCCATCTCGCCGGCGCCCTCGTGGGGCAGCTCGATGTGGAGGAACGGCCCGACGGTCTGGGAGGGGGTGAGGTCGAGCATCGTCATGCCTCCGTCGGGGTCGCGTTGCGGCCGCGGACGACGATGTCCCACCGGTACCCGAGGGCCCACTCGGGCACGGTGCCGTCCATTGTCGAAGGCTCGACACCAGCCGCGGCCGGGCCGCCTCCGGGACCGACGACAGGATCGGGTCGTAGGGGAACAGCGGGTCGCCGGGGAAGTACATCTGGGTGATCAGTCGGGTCGTGAACGCCGGCCCGAACACCGAGAAGTGGATGTGTGCCGGACGCCAGGCGTTGTGGTGGTTGCCCCACGGGTACGCCGCCGGCTTGATCGTGACGAACTCCCAGTTGCCGTCGTCGTCGGTGATCGTCCGGCCGGCGCCCGAGAAGTTCGGGTCGAGCGGCATCGGGCTGCGGTCACGGTCGTGGCGGTAGCGGCCGGCCGAGTTGGCCTGCCACACCTCGACCAGCGACCGGCGGATCGGCCGTCCGTCGCCGTCGAGGAGCCGGCCCCGCACGACGATGCGCTCACCGAGCGGCTCGCCGTCGTGCTGGCGGGTGAGGTCGTTGTCGCCGTCGCGGACGGGGCGGTGGCCGTAGACGGGACCGGTGACCTCGCTCAGCGTCTGGGGCACCGTCACCAGCGGGTGGCCGGGCGAGCGTGACGGCGTCGACTTGTAGTCGGGGTAGCGCGACGGCGGGTGGGTCCCCGCCGGTACGGGCGCGTAGGGAACGACGGTCCCGTCAGGGGCGACGGTCTCGGTCATCGGGCGTCTCCTCTCTCGGTGCGATTCGGCGGCGGGGTCCCACCACCGCGGGCGGCCGGTCGGGGCGCCACGCGTGCGCCTCCGTCGGCCCGGTGAGCGTCACCGTCGGCGCCGGAGCTCGTCGTTGATCTCCTTCGCCGTCTCCACCAGCTTGGGCGCGACGTCGTCGCGCAGGGTCTCGAGCGGCACGCGGGCGGCGTGGGCCGAGACGTTGATCGCCGCGACCACCCGGCCGTCGGCGTCGATGAGCGGGGCGGCCACCGAACGGACGCCCTCCTCCAGTTCCTGGTCGACGATCGCCCACCCCGCCTCGCGGACCTCGTCGATGGCGGCCCGCAGGTCGTCGGCGTCGACGACGGTGCGGTGGGTGAGGCGCTCGGGCGCCATCGCCGCGAGGTGGGCGTCGAGCTCGGCCGGCGGCAGCCCGGCGAGCAGGACCCGGCCCATCGACGTGGCGTAGGCCGGCAGCCGGCTGCCGATCCCGAGGTTGATGGTCATGATCCGCTTCGTCGGGACCCGGGCCACGTAGACGATCTCGTCGCCGTCGAGCACCGATGCGGAGCACGACTCGTGGACCTCCTCGACGAGGCGGCGCATGTGGGGCACGGCGAGGTCCCACAGCGGAAGTGACGACAGGTAGGCGTAGCCGAGCTCCAGCACCCGGGAGCGCAGCGAGAAGTGGCGGCCGTCGTAGGCGAGGTACCCGAGCCGCTCCAGCGTCAGCAGGAACCGGCGTGCGGCGGCGCGGGTGAGCCCGGTCTCCTGCGCGACCTCGCTCAGGGTCTGGCGGGGGCGCTCGGGCCCGAAGGAGCGGAGCACGATGAGGCCGCGCTCGAGCGAGCGCACGAAGTCGCCGTCCCGTGTCCTGTCCTCGGGGCCGCTGTCGCCGGCACCGCTCATCGCATCCCTCCGCGTTGCGTCATCGTTGCGCCCCGTGATCGTGCCTCGTCGTGGCCGGCGGGGGATCGTGAGGTGGCCAGCGAAACCCGTCGCATCGGCCACAAGGGTTCCACAAGGTCCGGCCCGACCATCCCGCCCATGACGACTCGGCCGATCATCGTTCCACCCGAGACGAGGCCCACGATGCGGCGACGGATACGGCGGAGCGTGCGCGTCGGCGCGCTCGCGCTGGTGCTCGCCGGGACCGTCGCCGCCTGCGACGGCGCTGACGGTGCCGCGCCCGCACCCGCGCCGATCGACGTGCCCGACGCCCCGGTCGAGGACGTCGCGGTGGGTGACGACGCATCGGCAGGCGATGGCACGGGCGCCGGTGGCGATCCGCTCGCCGGTTCCCAGTGGGGCCTGACCGCGACCCGCCTGCCCGAGGCGTGGGCGACGGCGGACGCCGACGGCGTGACCATCGCGATCGTGGACACGGGCGTCGACCTCGCCCACCCGGACCTCGCCGATCGGCTCGTCGGCGGGATCGACCTCGTCGACGGCGACGACGAGCCCGACGACCCGCACGGGCACGGCACCCACGTCGCCGGGATCGCGGCCGCGACGGCCGGCAACGGCATCGGCATCGCCGGCGCCGCCCCCGGCGCGTCGATCATGCCGATTCGGGTGCTCGACGCCGACGGTGCCGGCGACGACGCGACGATCGCGGCCGGCATCGACTGGGCGGTCGACCACGGCGCCGACGTCGTCAACCTGTCGCTCGGCGAGTCCGGCTTCGCGTCGAGGCTCAGCAAGGGTGGTCCGCTCAACGCGGCCATCCGCCGGGCCGACGCGGCAGGAGCCGTCGTGGTGGCCGCGGCCGGCAACGACGCCGACCACAAGCGGAACTACCGGGTCGGTGTGCCGGTCCTGGTGGTCAACGCGTCGACGCCCGACGCCACGGCGGCGGCGTTCACGAACACCGGCGACGCACGGGCCGTCGCCGCGCCCGGTGTGGGGATCGTCTCGACGGTCCCGCCCGGGCCGTCGACCCTGTTCCCCAACGGCACCGACGGCAACGAGAGCCTCGACGGGACCTCGATGGCCGCCCCACTCGTGTCGGGGCTCGCCGCACTGCTGGTCGCCGAGGGCCTGGGGCCCGACGAGGTGCGCGACACCGTCGCGGCGACCGCGGCCGACCCGAACGGGGACCCGGCGCTGGGCAACGGGATCGTCGACGCGGCGGCCGCGGTCGCCGCAGCGGCCCACGTCGACGGCGCCGCGGCCCCCGACGCGCCCATCGACACGTCCGGCGCTGCGGAGCCGCCGACGGACGATGCGCCCGCACCGACCGGCAGCGGCGAGGGCGCCGCCGGGTCGGTCTCGGTGGTCCCGGCCGAGCCCGTCGAGCTCGTCGCGCCTGCCGGCGAGTGGGTCCGGTGCAGCACCGGGGGCCGGCGGTACGCGGCCGCATTCGGGCCGGTCGTCGCCGACGGTCGGGGCAGCGTGGCCGGCTCGATCACCTGGCACTGCTGAGCGCTCCCCCCGGGCCGCGTGACGGCTTGCCGCGCCCAACATACGGCATGCGAACGGCCGTGCGTCAAGCGAACATCCGGCCGTGGGTTGTTGCGACACCCGGCCCGCGGCGGTCCGCACGAGGCCCCCGATCGGGCACCTGCGTATCGTTGCCCGGATGACCGCACGGACGGAGGGACCCGACCCGGCCGGGGGGCCGTTGCCCGACACCACCGGCGACTCGGCGCTCGCCGACTCCTGGCTGCGGCCCCAGATGCTGGTGTTCTCCCTGCTCGGCGACCACATCTACCCCGACGACCGGGCGCTGTTCTCCGGCAGCTTCATCGCGGTGTTCGAGCGGCTCGGCATCGCGGAGGCCGCGGTGCGGGCCACGCTCACCCGCATGGTCCGGCGTGGGCTGCTCGAGCGGCACAAGCGGGGCCGGCGGATGTACTTCTCGATGACCGACCGGTGTCGCGACGTCATCGACGGCGGGCGGGTGCGGATCTGGGAGCACGGCGCGGTCAACCGCAGCGCCGACGTGCCGTGGACCCTGCTCGCGTTCTCGATGCCCGAGGCGTGGCAGCGCAAGCGCCACAGCCTCCGGTCCCGGCTCACCTGGGCCGGGTTCGGGCCGCTCCAGAACGGGCTGTGGATCGCGCCCGGCGCCGTGGACGTGTCCGACATCGTCGACGAGCTCGACGTTGCCGACCACGTGCACCTGTTCCGCGCCGAACCGGTGCCGCCGACCGATCTCGCGGTCGCGGTGCGCGACGCCTTCGACGTCGACGCGCTCGCCGCCCGCTACCGGGCGTTCCTCGCCACGTGGGACCGCGAGGACGCCGCCGCCCGGCTGGCCGCGGAGCCCTTGGCGCTCACGCTCCGGCTGGTCACCGAGTGGCTGCAGATGCTGACCGACGATCCCCGCGTGCCGGTCCACCTCCTCGACGAGGACTGGCCCGCGGTGCGGGCCCAGGAGCTCTTCCTGCGGCTCCACGCCGCGAACTACTCGGCGGCCGCCGACGAGGCCGCCGAGCTCTTCGACACGATCGAGCTGTCGGGCGCGGCCTGACCCCGGTGTCAACCGGCCCACCGGCGTGACCATCGTCGCACTTTGTTCGACACATCCTTGACGGCTGCAACGTGACTACCTAACGGTCGCCCCGACCGCAGCACGCCCGCCGCGGTCAGGGGGAGGGGTTCCGTGCAGCTCGATGGGAAGGTCGCGGTCGTCACCGGCAGCGGCCGCGGACTCGGCCTGGCGTACGCCACTGCGCTGGCCGCCGCCGGCGCCGCAGTCGTGGTCAACGACGTCGACGGCGACACCGCGGCCGCCGCGGCCAAGCAGATCACCGCGGACGGCGGCCGGGCCGTGGCCCACGTCGGAGCCGTCGGCGATGCCGCCGTGGCCGACGAACTGGTGGCGGCGGCGGTCGAGCAGTTCGGCCGGCTCGACGCCATGGTCACCAACGCCGGCATCCTGCGCGACCGGGTGCTGTGGAAGATGAGCGACGACGACTTCGACGACGTCGTGCGGGTCCACCTCCGGGGCACCTTCACCTGCGCTCGCGCCGCGGCCGTGCGGTTCCGGGAGCAGGGCGACGGCGGGCGCATCATCGTGGCCGGCTCGCCGGCCGGCCAGCGGGGCAACTTCGGCCAGACCAACTACGCGGCGTGCAAGGCCGGGATCACGGCCATGGCCCGCACCTGGGCGATGGAGCTCGAGCGGGCCGGCGTCACCGTGAACTGCATCGTGCCCACCGCGGCGACCGCCATGACCCGCACGATCCCCGCGTTCGCCCCCTACGTCGACGCGCTCGAGGAGCGCGGCGAGCCGCTTCCCGGCTGGCTGCGCAAGGGCGAGGCGTTCGGGACCGTCGACGACGTCGCCGCCATCGTCGTCTACCTCGTGTCCGACGCCTCCGCCGCGGTCACCGGCCAGACGATCGGCCTCGGAGGCGACCGCCTGGCGCTGTGGAGCTACCCCGAGGAGGTGGCCAGCGCGTACACCGACGGCGGGTGGGACGCGGATGCCATCGCCGAGGTGTACCCGACCTCCGTCGGGCGCGTGCCCCAGTCCTACGGTGTGCCCGCGCCGGCCGAACCGGCCGGTTGAGCCGAGCACCAGGGGAGCTGACATGACCGACGGGGGCCGACTCGCCTTCGACGACGTCGTCGCCATCGACGTCCACACCCACGCCGAGGTCTCGACCGAGACGGGCTGCGGGGCGCTCTCGCCCGAGCTCGAGAAGGCGGCGGACGCGTACTTCAAGCGCGGCGGCTCCGGCCGCCCGCCGGCCGTCGAGATGGCCGAGATCTACCGGGCCAAGAAGATGATGGCCGTGGTCTTCACCGTCGACGCCACGACCACGATGGGCGTGCCGCCGGTGCCCAACGAGGAGATCGCGTCGGTCGCGGCCGACAACGACGACGTGCTCATCGCCTTCGGCAGCGTCGACCCCCACCTGGGCGCCAAGGCGGTGAAGGAGGTCCACCGGCTCGTCACCGAGTACGGCGTGAAGGGGTTCAAGTTCCACCCGAACGTCCAGGCGTTCCACCCCAACGACCCGGCCGTCTACCCGGTGTACGAGGCCATCGCCTCCCACGGTCGGATCGCGCTGTTCCACACCGGCCAGACCGGCATCGGCGCAGGGGTTCCCGGCGGCGCCGGGATCAAGCTCAAGTACTCCAACCCCATGGACGTCGACGACGTCGCCGCCGACTTCCCCGACATGCCGATCATCCTCGCCCACCCGTCGTTCCCGTGGCAGGACGAGGCGCTGGCGGTCGCGACCCACAAGCCACAGGTCCACATCGATCTGTCGGGCTGGTCGCCCAAGTACTTCCCGCCGAACCTCGTCCGCTACGCGAACACGCTGCTGCAGGACAAGGTGCTGTTCGGGTCGGACTTCCCGCTCATCGAGCCGGAGCGCTGGATGCGCGACTTCGACGGCCTCGACATCAAGCCCGAGGTCCGCCCGAAGATCCTGAAGGACAACGCGGCCCGCCTGCTCGGGCTCGGCGGGGGCGGCTGAGCGATGCGCAACGGGGGGATCGGGTCGTGGCCGGCGCGTCGCGCCCGGATGTCGCCGGGGGCGGTCGCCGTCATCGGCGACGACGGCGTCGAGATCACCTACGCCGCGCTCGACGAGCGGTGCCGTCGCACGGCCGACGTGCTCGAGGCGTGGGGGGTCGGCCGGGGCGACCGGGTCGCCTACCTCGGCCAGAACGATCCGGCGCTCTACGACGTGCTGTTCGCAGCGACGTCGCTCGGGGCCGTGTTCGTCCCGCTCAACTGGCGCCTCGCCACGCCGGAGCTGGCGTACATCGTCGGTGACTGCGGTGCCGGGTTGCTGGTCCACGCCGCCGACCACGCCGGGCCGGCGGCCGAGCTCGCCGCCGGCCGCGACGGCCTGCGCGCCGCCGGTCTGGACGAGCTCGCCGCTGCCGCGGCCGAGGCACCGGGCCGGCGCCGCGACGAGGTCATCGGGCTCGACGAGCCCGCCGCCATCATCTACACCTCGGGCACCACCGGGCGCCCGAAGGGCGCGACGCTCACCCACGGCAACATCACGTGGAACTGCGTGAACGTCCTGATCGACACCGGGCTGGCCAGCACCGACCGGTCGCTGGTGTGCGCGCCGTTGTTCCACGTCGCCGCACTGAACATGATCTCGATGCCCGCGTTCATGACCGGCGGCACCGTGCGGGTGATGGCCGGGTTCGAGCCCGGCGCCGTGCTCGCCGAGATCGAGCGGCTCGGGGTCACGACGATGTTCGGGGTGCCGGCGATGTTCGCGGCGATGGCCCAGCACCCGGCCTGGGAGACCACCGACCTGACGTGCCTCACCCGGGCGCTCTGCGGCGGGGCGCCGGTGCCGCTCGCGCTGATCGAGACCTACCAGCAGCGCGGCATCGGCTTCCTCCAGGGCTATGGCATGACCGAGGCGTCGCCCGGCGCGCTGTTCATGACCGCCGAGCAGTCCCGGGCCAAGCCGGGAACCGCCGGCGTGCCCCAGTTCTTCACCGACGTGCGCGTGGTGCGCTCCGACGGCACCGACGTCGAGGTCGGCGAGCGCGGCGAGGTGCTCGTGTCCGGACCGAACGTGATGGCCGGCTACTGGGGCCTGCCCGACGCCACCGCCGCCGCCATCGACGACGGCTGGTTCCGCTCGGGTGACGTCGCCACCGTCGACGACGACGGGTTCGTCACCATCGTCGACCGCATCAAGGACATGTACATCTCGGGCGGCGAGAACGTGTACCCGGCCGAGGTCGAGGACGCGCTCCACGCCCACCCGGCGGTCGCCGACTGCGCAGTGATCGGCGTCGCCGACGACCGCTGGGGCGAGGCCGGCCGCGCCGTCGTCGTGCTCCGACCCGGCCACGACGGCGACGAGGCCGCGCTCCTCGCCCACCTCGACGGCCGTCTCGCCCGCTACAAGATCCCGCGCTCGGTCCACTTCGTCGACGAGATCCCCCGCAGCGGCGCCGGGAAGATCCTCAAGGAACTGGTCCGGCGCGACCACGGCGACACACCCGAGAACGCACACCAGGAACCGTCCGAGCTACGAGGAGCGTCGCACCCGTGACCGAGACCACGACCACCACCGACCCCACTGCCGATGACGCACCGGTCACGACCACGGTGCACGGCGCCGCCGAGCTCCTCGCCACCGCCGGCTCCGAGCTCGGGCGCAGCGCCTGGATGGAGATCACCCAGGACCGCATCGACACGTTCGCCGACGCGACCGACGACCACCAGTGGATCCACTGCGACGCCGAGCGGGCCGCGGACGGGCCGTTCGGCTCGACGATCGCCCACGGCTACCTGACCCTGTCGCTCGTCGTCCCGCTCATCGAGGAGATCCTCGTGATCGAGGGCAAGACGACCTCGGTCAACTACGGGCTCGACAAGGTCCGGTTCCCGGCGCCCGTGCCGGTCGGGTCGAGGATCCGCATGCTCGCCACCATGGCCGAGGCCACCGAGATCACCGGCGGTGTCCAGGTCGTCATCGACACGACCGTCGAGCGCGCCGGTGGCGACCGCCCGGTGTGCGTCGCCCGCATCGTGCTCCGACACCTGTTCTGAGCAGACCGCGCACCTCATCGTCAATCGGCAGCTGTCGTTCGGCACCTGTCGTTCGGCAGACCAGCGACGAGTGCAACGAAAACGTGAGATATTGAGCGTTCCGCGCCGGGGGGCAGTGGATGAGCGAACGACACGAACGTCGTGGACCGATCACGGGGGGCTCGGCGGGGGCGCCACCGACGGGTGACGACCGGCCGGCGACGACAGCACTGCTGTCGGTGCGGGGGCTGAGCGTCCGCTACGGCGGTGCCGTCCGGGCGCTGAGCGACGTGTCGCTCGACGTGGGTTCCGGCTCGATCGTCGCGGTGCTCGGCAGCAACGGGGCCGGCAAGACGACGCTCCTGCGGGCGATCTCCGGGACACTCGGCGGCCAGGGCGGTGCGGTCACGAGCGGCACGATCGAGCTCGAGGACCTGGCGCTGCACCGGCTCGACGCCCCGTCGGTGGTCCGGGCCGGTGTCGTGCAGGTGCCCGAGGGCCGGCGCGTGTTCGCCGACCTCACCGTCGAGGAGAACCTGCGTGCCGGCGGGGTCACGGCCGACCGGGCGGAGCGGCGGACGGCCCGGGAGCGGGCGTTCGAGCTGTTCCCGATCCTGGCCGAGCGGCGCAACCAGCGGGCCGGGCTGCTCTCCGGCGGCGAGCAGCAGATGCTGGCCATGGCCCGGGCACTGATGGCGTCGCCCCGGGTGCTGCTGCTCGACGAGCCGTCGCTCGGCCTCGCCCCGATGCTCGTGTCCCAGATCGGCGAGATCGTGGCCGAGATCGGCCGGCAGGGCACGTCGGTGCTGCTCATCGAGCAGAACGCGGCCATGGGCCTGCGCGTGTCGGACCACGCCTACGTGCTCGAGGTCGGCGAGGTCACCGCGAGCGGCCCGGCCGCCGAGCTGGCGGCGAGCGACGACGTGCAACGCCACTACCTGGGCGTCGGCGGCGAACCGGCGGCCCACGACGCGGCCGGGGCCGACGAGCCCGATGCTGCGACGGTCGGCGGCGAGCGCTCGGGCGACGGGCTGGTGATCGAGCACCTGTCGGTCCGCTTCGGTGGCATCTCGGCGCTCGGCGACGTGTCGTTCCGGGTCGAGCCCGGCACGGTCCACGCGCTGATCGGCCCCAACGGCGCCGGCAAGTCGACCTGCATCAACGTGCTCAGCGGCGTGTACCGCCCGACCAGCGGCAGCGTCCGCTACCGGGGCCGCCCGCTCGGCGGTCGCCGCCCCGACCAGATCGCCGCGCTGGGTGTGTCCCGCACGTTCCAGAACATCTCCCTGGCGCTCGAGGCCACCGTGCTCGACAACCTGCTGCTCGGCCGCCACCGGCTCATGTCGTCGGGCGTCGTCGCCTCGGGCCTGCGGCTGCCGGGCGCCCGGCGGGAGCGGCGCCGCCACGAGGCCCACGCCCGGGGCATCGCCGACCTGCTCGGGCTCGGCGACCGGGCGCACACCCCGGTCCACGAGCTGCCCTACGGCGACCGCAAGCGGGTCGAGCTCGGCCGGGCCCTGTGCGCCGAGCCGGGCCTGCTCCTGCTCGACGAGCCGGTTGCGGGCATGACCCACGGCGAGTCGGTCGCGATGGCATCGACCATCGTCGACGTCCAGTCCGAGCTCGGGATCACGCTCCTCGTCGTCGAGCACGACATGGCCTTCGTCATGGGGATCGCGCAGCGGGTGACCGTGCTGGACTTCGGCCGCTGCATCGCGGACGGGCCACCGGAGCGGGTCCAGCGCGACCCGGCCGTCATCGAGGCCTACCTCGGGCGGGAGGCGGCGGCCTGATGACCTACTTCCTCACGCTGCTGCTCAACGGGCTGTCGCTCGGGTGCATCTACGGGCTCATCGCGTTCGGGTTCGTCATCGTGTTCAAGGCGACCCGGGTGCTCAACTTCGCCCACGGCTCGGTGCTGCTGCTCGGCGCCTACACGATCGGCCGGCTCCACGACCCGATCGGCTTCCCGCTCGCCCTCCTGGCCGGCATCGCCACGGCCGCCCTCGCCGGCGTGATCATCGACACCGTCGTGCTCTCCCGGGTCCGCAACGCGGACGGCGGGACCCTGGCCATCCTCATGATCGGCGTCGACATCCTGATGCTGACCGAGCTGACCCGCCGGATCGGCAACCAGGTGCTGACCACCGGTGCGCCGTGGGGATCGGACGTCGTCGAGCTCGGCGACCTGCGCCTGCCGATGTCACGCGTCATCGCCGGAGCGGTCGCGGTCGTGCTGTTCGGGGCGCTCGCCGCGGTGTTCAAGCTCACCGACTGGGGCGTGGCCATGCGGGCCGCAGCGGCCGACGGCGAGACCGCGTCGCTGATGGGCATCCGCCTCCAGCGCACCGGCATGGCCGCGTGGGCGCTGGCCGGGGCGCTCGCCGCCGTCGCCGGGCTGTTCCTCACGTCGTTCCCGTCGCCCGGCATCGTGCCCGCGGTCAGCACCGCGGCGCTCGCCGCCATCCCGGCCTGGGTGCTCGGCGGCTTCGACTCGATCCCCGGCGCCATCGTCGGCGGCCTCGTGATCGGCGTGGTCTCCTCGCTCACCGCCGGTTACGAGAGCGACCTGGCGTTCCTCGGCCGAGGCCTCGGCGAGGTCACCCCGTGGCTGGTGATGATCCTGGTGCTCCTCGTGCGACCGTCCGGGCTCTTCGGCGAACGGGGGGCGACCCGTGTCTGACCGCGCCGTCTCCGAACCGCAGCGCGCCGGGCAACCGCCGGCCGAGCTCGACCGGGTCGACCCCACCGGCACCGACCACGGTCGGCCCGCGCCCGGGCGCGGCGCAACCCGCGCCGAGGGCGCACGCCCCAGGCTGCGCCGCCCGTCCGCCTCCGCGACCGTGTGGCTCCTGGTGGCGGCCGCCGCACTGACCGTGCCGTTCTGGTCCAGCTCGTTCTGGTTGCAGCTCGGCCTGTTCTCGATGGCGTCGATCATCGGCGCCGTCGGCCTGACGATGCTCGTCGGCACCGCCGGCCAGCTCTCTCTGGCCCACGCGTTCTTCGTCGCCATCGGCGCCTACGGCTACGCCTACCTCGCCGGCGACCCCGACGCGCCCGGCGAGATCTCCGGGCTCGGCCTGCCGCCGGTCGTCGCGCTCGTCGGCGCCGTGCTCCTGGCCGGGCTCGCCGGCGCCGCGTTCAGCCCCATCGCCGGTCGTCTGCGCGGCATCTACCTCGGGCTGGCGTCGTTGGGGCTGGTGTTCATCGGCCAGCACGTGCTCGTCAACGTCACGTCGGTGACCGGCGGGTTCAACGGGCGCGACGCCGAGCCGTTCCGCCTGCTCGGCTTCGGGTTCTCCAACTCGGACCCCGACTACCTGGCGGTGCTCGGCGTCGAGTTCGAGATGCTGCACCGTCTCTGGTTCCTCGGGCTCGTCCTCGTGGCCGTCGCCGTGGTCTTCGCCCGCAACCTGGTCGACAGCCGCCAGGGCCGGGCGTGGACGCTGGTGCGCGACAGCGAGCCCGCCGCCGGCTCGATGGGCATCGGCGTCACCCGGGCCAAGGCGACCGTGTTCACGGTCTCGTCGATGTACGCCGGCCTCGGCGGGGTGCTCATGGCCCTCGCCTTCGGGCGGATCGTGCCCGAGTCGTTCGATCTGCTCCTGTCGATCGACTTCCTCGTGATGATCGTGATCGGCGGCGTCGGATCGGTCGGCGGGGCCGCCGCCGGCGCCGTCTTCGTCACCGCGCTGCCGCTGGTGCTCGACCGCTACAGCGGCGCGCTGCCGTTCCTCGCCGAGACCGGGACCACCGGGTTCGGCGCCCCACACCTGAGCCGGGTGCTCTACGGCCTGGCCATCGTCTGCGTCCTGCTGTTCGCGCCCGGAGGCCTGGCCGGCATCGGCGCCCGGCTCGGGCGGGCGCGTCGCGGTCGTTCGACGCCGATGGGGGGCGAGGAGGGCGGCGCACCGTCCGGTGCGTCGCAGGGGGAGCCGACCGCGCCGACCGTCAACCGTTCCGTCGAGGAGACGACACCGTGAGATCCACACGCCGCGCCGCGGCCATCGCCGCATCGTTACTGCTGCTCCTGGGGGCCTGCAGCACCGACGACGGGGACGACGACGACCCGTCCGCCGCCGAGACCACCGCCGAGACCGACGACGACACCGCCTCCGGCACGGCCGACGAGGGGGACGAGACCGACGATGACGCCGACGACGACGGCGATGGCGGCAGTGGCGGCGGCGACGTCGTGACCGGGCCCGGCGTCACCGACGACACGATCACCATCGGTGTGCTCACCGACCTGTCCGGCCCGTTCGCGGCCGGCGCCCAGCTCCAGGTCCAGATCTACAACTCGTACTGGCCGACCCAGGAGGTGTGCGGTCGCTCGGTCGAGGTCCAGGTCCAGGACCACGGCTACGACCCGCAGCAGGCGGTGTCGCTGTACCGCAGCATGGAGCCCGACATCGCCGCGCTCCAGCAGCTCCTCGGCTCGCCGATGATCGCCGCGCTGCTGCCGACGCTGGAGGAGGACAGCATGTTCGCCGGCGGCATGGGCTGGTCGAGCGTCGTGCTGCCGTCCGAGATCGCCCAGCTGCCGGGTGCGCCGTACGCCATCGAGGCCGCGAACGCCGTCGACTACCTGGTCGAGGAGATGGGCCTGGCCGAGGGCGACGTCATCGGCCACCTCTACTTCGACGGCGACTTCGGCGGGGACTCGCTCGCCGGCGCCGAGTACGCGGCCGAGCAGTACGGGATCGAGGTCACCGAGCAGGTCATCACCCCGGCCGACCAGGACATGTCGTCCCAGGCCGCCGCGTTCCAGCAGGCGGGGGTGAGCGCCGTGATCATCGGCGCCGCGCCCGGCCAGCTCGGCTCGTTCGCCGGGGTCGCCCAGTCGATCGGCCTCGACGTGCCGATCTTCACCAACACACCGGCGTGGAACCCGACGCTGCTCGACGGCGAGTCGGCCGACGCGCTCGTCGCCAACGCCTACCAGGTGATGTCGATCGCGCCGTACGGCAAGGACGCACCCGGCGTGGCCGCCGCTCGCGACCTGTACGAGTCCGAGACGCCCGACGGGCTGAAGGACTGGGGCGTCACCCTCGGCTACATCCAGGCCGAGCTGCTCAAGGCCGCGCTCGACGCCGCCTGCGAGGCCGGTGACCTGTCGCGGGAGGGCATCGTGGCCGGCATGCGGTCGCTGTCCGACCTGGAGCTCGACGGGCTGATGTCCTCGGCGCTCAGCTACGACGAGGTCGGCCAGCCGCCGACCCGCATGGTCCACATCACCAAGGTCAACCCCGACGTCGACGGCGGCCTCGAGGTGCTGACCACCTACGAAGGGCCCTCGGCCCAGTCCTACGAGTACTGAGCCGGCCCGATCGTTCGGGCCCACCGGCCTCCGGGCCCCGGGGTGCGTTCCCCATGCGCGCCCCGGGAGCCCGGCCCGGCCGTCGCTGAGGGAGCACACATGGGAATGACACCGGGCCGTTCGGAGTGGACGGCGGAGGACGACGGGACGGCGCTGCGCGACGTCACCATCGGTGAGGTCCTGGCGGAGCGCCTGCTCGAGCATGCGGACCGTGAGGCCCTCGTGTTCGACGAGCCCGACGCCGGCGCCGTCGTCCGCTGGACCTGGGCGGAGCTCGCCGACGAGACCGATCGGGTCGCCCGAGGCCTCGTCGCGCTCGGTGTCGGACGGGGCGACCGGGTCGCCGTGCTGGCCCCGAACCGCCCCGAGTGGGTCGTGCTCGAGCTGGCGCTCGCCCGCATCGGGGTGGTTCTCGTCGCCGTCAACACCGCCTACCGGGCGGCCGAGCTCTCGTACCTGCTCGCCCAGGGCGAGGTGCAGGTGCTGGTGACCGCCACGGGCCACCGGGGTGTCTCGTTCGTCGATGCCGTCGCCGAGCTGGTGCCCGAGCTCGCCGATCACCACGACCCGGCCGGGACCGACCTGCGCGCCGCCGCCTTCCCGGCGCTGCGCCACGTCGTCGTCCTCGACGGCGGCGGCGTCGGCGTGGGTGCCGGTCCGGAGCCCGACCCGCCCGTCGGGATGCTCGCCTACGCGGCGATGGTCGCACTCGGCAACGAGGTCACCGACCGGGTGATGGCCGAGCGCTCGGCGACGGTGGAGCCCGGCGACGTCGCCCAGATCCAGTACACGAGCGGCACGACCGGCCGGCCGAAGGGGGTGATGCTGACCCATCGGAGCACGATCAACAACGCCCGGCTGATGAGCGCACGCGCCGGGTTCGGCCCCGACGACCGGATGCTCAGCGCCATGCCGTTCTTCCACACCGCCGGCTGCGTGTGCAACGTGCTGTCGATGGTCTCGGTCGGCGGGACGCTCATCGCCATGACCGCGTTCGACGCGCCGACCATGCTGCGCCTCCTCGACCAGGAGCGGGCGACGGTGATCAACGGCGTGCCGACCATGTGGATCCGCATGCTGGCCGACGAGGCGTTCACGGCCGGGCGGATCGACACGACGTCGCTGCACACCGCGTTCACCGGCGGCACGTCGATCCCACCGGCGCTGATGGCCGAGGTCCGCGACCGGATGGGCGCCGAGCCGATGATCATCATGGGGATGACCGAGACCAGCCCGATCATCACCCAGACGCTCCCCGGCGACGACCTCGAGCTGCGGCTCACCACGGCCGGCGTGCCGCTGCCCCACACGTCGATCCGCGTCGTCGATCCCGAGACCGGCGAGGTCACGCCGACCGGCGAGCCCGGCGAACTGCTGATCCGGGGCTACCTGGTCACCGAGGGCTACTTCGCCATGCCCGAGCGGACCGAGGAGACGATCGACGTCGACGGGTGGCTGCGCAGCGGCGACATCGCCACCCTCGACGAGCGCGGCTACCTGCGGATCGTCGGGCGGGCGAAGGACATGATCATCCGCGGTGGCGAGAACCTGTACCCGGCGGAGATCGAGGACCTGCTGTGTGGTCACCCGGCGATCGCCCAGGCCCAGGTCGTCGGTGTGCCCGACCCGGAGATGGGGGAGGAGGCGTTCGCCTTCCTCCAGCTCGCGCCCGGTTCGACGGTGACGACCGACGAGATCCGGGACTGGTGCCGGGCAACGTTCAGCCGCCACAAGGTGCCCCGCCACCTCCGGTTCGTCGACGAGTACCCCCTCACCGCCAGCGGCAAGGTCCGCAAGGTCGAGCTCCGCGACCTCGCCCGGGCTGAACTCGGCTGAGCCTCGCTCGCCGTCGGGCTGCGCCCTCCGGTCGAGCTGCGTTCAGCGGGTTGAGCCTCGCTCGCCGGTTGAGCCTCGCTCGCCGGCTGCGCCGGTCGAGCTGCGTTCAACTTGGGCTTCGCCGGACGAGCTGCGTTCAGCTCGGCTGAACGGAGCTCGCCGTCGGGCTGCGCCCTCCGGACGAGCTGCGTTCAGCAGGCCCGCTACCCCAGGTCCTCGAGCCAACCCGTTCCGCCAACGTCTTGTTCTGGGTTCCACCACGGGCACGTGGTGGCTCGGGTGGGGGCCAGTTCGGGGGATTCCGGGGGTGGGTAAGGTCCGGGCGTGGCCGATCGAGCTGAGCAGTACGAGCTGGTGCGCACCGCGGTGGCCGGTGCCGTCGTCGCGCGAGACGTGATCTCCGTGCGCGGCCCCGAGGCCGTCACCTACCTGCACGGCCAGCTGAGCCAGCAGGTCGAGGGCCTGGCGGTCGGCGCCACGGCGTCGACGTTGCTGCTCCAGCCGGCCGGCAAGCTCGACGCCCGCCTGCGCATGACCCGGCTGGCCGACGACGAGGTCGTGCTCGACATCGAGGGCGGCTTCGGTGAGGCGGTCGTCGCCCGCCTCGAGCGGTTCAAGCTGCGGACCAAGTGCGACATCGAACGCCTCGACGACTGGACGACCGTGTCGCTGCGGGGCCCCGGTGCCGCGGCGGTCGCCGCCGACAACGCCGGCGACGCCCGCATCGTCGCCGACGCGTCCTGGCCCGGCGCACCGGGTGTCGACCTGCTCGGTCCCGGTGTCGGCCTGCCCGCCGGGGTCACCGGGTGCGACACCGACGTGCTCGAGCTGGTGCGGGTCGAGGCCGGCTGGCCGGCCATGGGCAGCGAGCTGACCGAGAAGACCATCCCCGCCGAGGCCGGCATCGTCGACGCCGCCGTCGACTTCACCAAGGGCTGCTACGTCGGCCAGGAGCTGGTCGCCCGCATCGACAGCCGCGGTGGCAACGTGCCCCGGCACCTGCGGGGCGTCCGCGTCACCGGCGGTGTGCCGGAGGCGGGCGCCGAGCTGAGCGTCGACGGCGCATCGGTCGGGTCGCTCACCACCGTCGCCGTGCGGCCCGATGGCGTGGCCGTGGCACTGGCGTACGTGAAGCGGGCGATCGAACCGCCGGCTGACGCCATCGTCGAGGGCCCGGACGGCCCGTTGGCCGCGGAGATCGCCCTGCTGCCGCTCGTCGGCTGACGCCACCCCGCCCGGACGGCGCGGGCGCTCGACGTCCACGGCCGCTCAGCCGGGCGGCGTGACCGTCGCCGGGTCCTCGTGGGCCGGCAGCTCGACCACGAACCGGGCGCCGCCGGTGCCGCGCGACTCGGCCCGGACCTCGCCGCTCATCGCCGCCACCAGCTCGCGCACGATGGCGAGACCGAGCCCGGAGCCGGCCTCACCCCGGCGCGGCCCCGTGCGCGACGTGTAGAGCCGCTCGAACACGTGGGGCTGGTCCTCCGACGCGATGCCCGGCCCGTCGTCGTCGACCGTGACCCGCACCTCGCGGCCACGCCGATCGCCGGCCTCGACCGTGACCGAGACGAGCCCGGTGGCGTGGCGGGTGCCGTTCTCGACGAGGTTCGCCACCACCTGCGCGAGGCGGTCGTGGTCGCCGACGGTCCACACGGCGGTGTCGATCCCATGGGCCTCGATCCGCACGCCGGCGTCGGTGGCGGCCGGCCGCAGCGCCTCGACCACACCCTCGACCACCGGCGCGAGGTCGACCGGTCGTTGTTCGAGCGTGAACTCGCGGGCGTCGAGGCGGGCCAGGTCGAGCAGGTCGCGCACCAGCCGCTCCAGCCGGGCCGCCTCGGCGACGATCACCTGGCCGCCGCGGGCCGCGTCATCGAGCGTGCCGTCGGCGAGAGCGTCCGCGTAGCCCCGGATCGAGGTCAGCGGAGTCCGCAGGTCGTGGGACACCGACATCAGGAACTGCTGCTCGAGCAGCCGCGAACGCTCGAGGGACGAGGCCATGTCGTTCACCGCCTCCGCGGCACGGGCCAGCTCGTCGTCGCCGGCCGGCACGGGGACCCGCACCGACAGGTCCCCGTCGGCGATGCGGCGGGCCGCATCGGTCACGTCCTGCACCGGCCGGGCGAACCGGCGGCCCAGCCACCACGCCACCGCGGCGCCGAGCGCCAGGGCGACGACGGCGATCACCGCGAACCGCTCGGGGGACGGCCCGAGGACCGACGCCACCGGGCTCGACAGCACGGCGACGATCCACGTGCCGTCCGGGCGTTGGCCGAGCGCCCGCGCCGCGAATGCCCGTGACCCCACGACCCCGGTCTGGGTGTCGCATCCCGAGATCACGTCGAGGTCCACGGAGAGGCCGGTCGGCACGTCGAACGGTGGAGCCGGACCGGGCAGCGGGCCCTGCCCGAGCGCGACGACCGCGCCGTCGGGGGTGACGCCGACGATCCCGAACTCGCGGCCGGAGGGCCCGCCGCGCCGCCCGAAGCGGGCCAACGAGCGGGGGTCGGCGGCGGTGCAGTCGGCCGGTGCGAACGACTCGATCGTCGTCCGCAGCTGGTCCTGGGTGTCGCTGCGGGCGTCGAGGCGGGCCAACGTCACGAACCCGATCGCGACGAAGAGCAGGGTGACCGCGACGACGCTCACGATGGCGACGAACAGGCGGCGGGTCATCGGCGGTTCACGACCGGGCGGTCACGGGCACGGGCTCAGTCGAGTCGGTAGCCCGTGCCCCACACCGTCTCCAGCCGTAGCCCCTCGCCGAGCTTGCGTCGAAGCTGGCGGACGTGGACGTCGACCGTCCGCTCGTCGCCGACCCAGTCCACGCCCCACGCGCCGTCGAGCAGCTGGCGGCGGGTGAGGGCCATCCCCCGATGCTCGACGAGGAAGGCGAGCAGGGCAAGCTCCTTCGACGCCAACGGCACCACCTCGCCGTCTCGGCGCACCTCGTGACGACGCAGGTCGACGACGATCGAGCCGAGCTCGACCACCGGGCGGTCGTCGCGCCGGGGCCCCGACGCCCGCCGCAGGATCGCCTTGACCCGGGCCACGAGCTCCCGGGCCGAGAACGGCTTGACCACGTAGTCGTCGGCCCCGAGCTCGAGAGCGAGCACCGAGTCGGTCTCCGAGTCGCGGGCGGTCAGGACGATGATCGGCACGTCCGAGGTGGTGCGCACCTCCCGGCACACGTCGATGCCGTCGAGCTGGCCGGGCAGGCCGAGGTCCAACACGATGAGCGCGGGCCGGCGCTGGCGGATCACGGCGAGACCGGCGGTACCGTCGGACGCGACGTACACGCGGAAGCCGTCCCGTCGGAGGTAGAGCTCCACAAGATCGGCGATGTGGGGATCATCTTCAACGATGACGATCACCGGCGCGTCGTCGGTCACCCGGCGAGTCTGCCGTACCATGCTCCGTGTGACGCACTACGAGGTGTTGGGCGTGTCGCGTTCCGCGGGCAAGGACGAGATCCGGCGCGCCTACGTCACGCTGGCCCGCACGTACCATCCCGACTTCCACACCTCCGACGACGCGGCCACCAAGGCGGAGTCAGAGCGGCGCATGCAGGCGCTGAACCAGGCGTGGGAGGTCCTGTCGGACCCGACCCGCCGCCGCAACTACGACCTCGAGCTGGCGGTGTCGGACCCGGCGCCCCGCTCCGGCAAGTCGAACGGCGCCCGCCGGACGAACCAGCCGCCGCCGCAACGTTCGTGGCAGAGCTACGCGGCCCCCGGGGCCGGGGCCACCCAGCGCTCGTTCCGGTCGAAGATCGCCACCCTCGCCCCACTCGTGTTCCTCGGATGCGCGGTGCTGTTCTTCCTCACCGGCCTCCTGCTGCGCACCGGCTCGCTGGTCCGCCTCGCCATGGTCGCCCTCGTGCTCGGGCTCCTCTCGTTCGTCGTGCTCCCGCTCCTCGCCATGTCCGAGAGCCGCCGACGCGAGGTCCGCTGACCTACGCCTCCACGAGGCCCGTCGACTGCTGCGGGCGGGTGGCGCCTCGATGACCGAGGGGCCGTGGCCTCCGGCCGCGGGTCGGGCCGCCGTACCTCGCACCGTTCGGGGCCCAGGTCGTAAGGTCCCGGCCATGTCGAAAACCGCAGTCCTCGCCAAGATCACCGCGCAGCCCGGCAAGCGCGACGAGCTCGTCTCCGCCATGGGCGAGCTCGTGGCCCACGTGGAGAACGAGCCCGGTACCGAGGTCTACGCACTGAACCTCGACGCGGGCGACGAGAACGTCGTGTGGTTCTACGAGGTCTACGCTGACAAGGACGCGCTGAAGGCCCACAGCGGTAGCGACGTGATGAAGAAGGTGGGCGGCGCGATGGCACCGCTGTTGGCGGGTCGTCCCGAGCTGACGATGCTCACCCTCGAATCCGGCAAGGGTGTCGCCGTCTAGGTCGGGTGACCTGCGCAGCTCCGGTCCGGGAGGTCCACATCGTGAACGAGCCCACGCCGAACCGCGCGCGTTGGCGCGCAACCGGACGACCGGAGCGCGCCCGTCGGCGCCTGGCCGGGGCGCGCTGAGGCCGGGCCGATGGCGACCTACCTCGACCGCATCCTCGAGGCGCACCGCGCCGACGCCGCACTCGACGACCGCTCGCTCGAGCGGCTCGCCGAGCGGGCGATGAACGAGCCGCCGACCCGCGGCTTCCGCAAGGCGCTGACGGCCAACGACGAGATCTCGGTGATCGCCGAGATCAAGCGCCGGTCGCCGTCGAAGGGCCCGCTCGCGCCGGGGCTCGACCCGGCCGAGCTCGCCACCCGCTACGAGCAGGGCGGCGCCGCGTGCCTGTCGGTGCTGACCGACGCCGAGTTCTTCGGCGGGTCGGCGGCCGACCTGGCCGCGGCCCGCGCCGCGGTCGGCCTGCCGGTGCTGCGCAAGGACTTCACCGTCGCCGACCGCGATGTGCTCGACGCCCGGCTCATGGGCGCCGACTGCGTGCTGCTGATCGTCGCCGCGCTCGACCACGTCGAGCTGCGCCGTCTCTACGACCTGGCCACCGACCTCGACATGGACGTGCTGGTCGAGGTCCACGACGAGGCCGAGCTCGAGCGGGCGCTCGACGTCGGCGCCCAGATCGTCGGCGTGAACCAGCGGGACCTGGTCACCTTCGACGTCGACCGGGCCCGGGCCGAGCGCATGGCGCCCCAGATCCCGGCCGACGTGGTGCGGGTGGCCGAGTCGGGCATCGGCGGGCGGGCCGACGCCGCCGCGCTGGCCGACGCCGGCTACGACGCGCTGCTCGTCGGCGAGACGCTGGTCCGGTCGGCCGACCCGGTCGCCGAGGTGACGTCGCTGCGGGTGAGCAGGGGTCGCGCCCGGGCCTGAGCGGTCCGCTACGGTCACCGCCGCTGTTGACCGCGACCGACCGGAGTCAGCCGTGAGCCGTTGGACCCTGCCCACCGACGCCGTACCGAGCGCCTGGTTCAACGTGGTTCCCCACCTGGCGAACCCGCCGGAGCCACCGCTGCACCCGGCGACGAGGGAGCCGGTGGGGCCCGCCGACCTGGCGCCGCTGTTCCCCGAGCCGCTGATCGCCCAGGAGGTGAGCGCCGAGCCGTGGATCGACGTCCCCGGTGAGGTGCTCGACATCCTCCGGCTGTGGCGGCCGACCCCGCTGGTGCGGGCCGTGCGGCTCGAGAAGGCGCTGCAGACACCGGCGCGCATCTACTACAAGGACGAGTCGATCTCGCCGGCCGGGTCCCACAAGCCGAACACGGCCGTGGCCCAGGCGTTCTACAGCGCACAGAGCGGCGTGCGCCGCCTGGCGACCGAGACGGGCGCCGGCCAGTGGGGGAGCGCGCTGGCGTTCGCCTGCCGCCAGTTCGACCTCGAGTGCAAGGTCTACATGGTGCGGGCGTCGTACCAGCAGAAGCCGTACCGCTCGATCCTGATGCAGACCTGGGGCGCCGAGGTGGTGCCGTCGCCGGTCGACGACCCCGACCACCCGGGCTCGCTCGGCTCGGCGATCAGCGACGCCGTGCGTGACACGGTGAGCCGGGACGACACCCGCTACGCCCTCGGCTCGGTGCTCAACCACGTCCTGTTGCACCAGACCGTCATCGGGCTCGAGGCCCGCCAGCAGCTGGTCGCCGCGGGTGAGGAGCTGCCCGACGTCGTGATCGCCCCGTGCGGTGGCGGTTCGAACCTCGGTGGGCTGGCGTTCCCGTTCGTGCCGGACACGGGTGTGCGCCTCGTCGCCGTCGAGCCGGCGGCGTGCCCGACGCTCACTGCGGGCACGTTCGACTACGACTTCGGCGACGCCGCCGGCCTGACGCCGCTGCTGCCGATGTACACGCTCGGCCACGAGTTCGTGCCGCCGTCGATCCACGCCGGCGGGCTCCGCTACCACGGCGACTCGCCGCTCGTGTCGCAGCTGGTGCGCGACGGTCGCATGGAGGCGGTGGCCTACCACCAGAGCCAGGTCTTCGAGGCCGCCATCCAGTTCGCCGAGGTCGAGGGCAAGGTGTCGGCCCCCGAGGGCGCCCATGCCATCAAGGCCGCCATCGACGAGGCGATTGCAGCCCGCGAGGAGGGCCGCGAGAAGGTGATCCTGTTCAACTACTGCGGTCACGGCCTGCTCGACCTCGCCGCCTACGACGACTACCTCCACGACCGCCTGACCGACGACTGACGAGCACCCCGCTCACCCACCGCCGCCCCCGACCAACGACCCGAACTGGCGTGGTTCTCTGCTCTGCGCGCCGTCGTTTCTCCACGCCAGTTCGGGGATCGGGTGATTGGGAGGCCACGGGTGGTGGGCGGGACGGAACCGCCTCGGGGTGGGTCGGCGGCGCGTTCTAGGATCGGTGGCGTGTGGGTGAAGATCTGCGGGCTGACGAACGAGGAGGACGCCCTCCTGGCGGTCGCCCTCGACGCGGACGCCCTCGGCTTCGTCTTCGCCCCCTCGACGCGCCGGCTCACCGTCGACGCCGCCCGTGACATCGCCCGGCGCATCCCACCCGAGGTGCTGACCGTCGGCGTGTTCCGCGACGAGCCCCGGGAGAACGTCGTCAAGGCGGTCCACCGGGCCGGCCTGCGGGCCGCGCAGCTCCACGGGCACGAGTCGCCCGAGGACACCCGCTGGGTCCGTGAGCGCGTGCCGATCGTGATCAAGGGGTTCGCCGCCGGCACGTCGGCCCTCACCCACGCCGCCGACTACGGCGCCGACGCCGTCCTGGTCGACTCGCCGAGCCCCGGCTCGGGCGAGGTGTTCGACTGGTCGCTGGCCGAGGGTGCCCCCGTCAGTGGCCGGGTGATCCTCGCCGGCGGGCTCCGCCCCGAGAACATCGCCGCCGCCATCGGCCAGGTCCGACCGTGGGGCGTCGACGTGTCCTCAGGGGTGGAGGCGTCGCCGGGCCGCAAGGACGCCCGCAAGCTGCGATCGTTCATCGCCAACGCCAGATCGGCCGGGGCATCCCTGGCCGAGCGCCGGGAGGCCGCCGGCCCGGCCGACCTCGTGCCGTTCGACTGGCAGAAGGAGTGACCCCATTGTCCCTCACCGAACACGGTGAGCCCACGACGCCCGGTCGCACGCCCGACACGGCCGCGGGCGAGAGCGCCCCGCCGGTCATGGGCAACCCGTCACCGACCGGCCGCTTCGGCCGCTTCGGTGGCAGGTTCGTGCCCGAGACGCTGGTCCCGGCGCTCGAGGAGCTCGAGGCCGGCTTCCGCGAGGCGTGGGCCGATCCGGGCTTCCGCGCCGAGTACGACGCCATCCTGCGTGACTACGCCGGCCGCCCGTCGCTGCTGACGATCGCCGGGCGGGCGTCTGAGGAGCTCGGCTGCCAGCTGCTGCTCAAGCGCGAGGACCTCAACCACACGGGCTCGCACAAGATCAACAACGTCCTGGGCCAGGCGCTGCTGGCCCGGCGGATGGGCAAGATCCGTCTCCTCGCCGAGACCGGCGCCGGCCAGCACGGCGTGGCCACCGCGACCGCGGCGGCGCTGCTCGGCATGGAGTGCACCGTGTACATGGGCGAGGTCGACATGGCTCGCCAGGCGCTCAACGTGTTCCGCATGCGCCTCCTCGGCGCCGAGGTCATCCCGGCCTCGTCGGGCAGCCGCACGCTGAAGGACGCGGTCAACGACGCCATGCGGGCCTGGGTCGCCGAGGTCGGCTCGACCCACTACTGCCTCGGCTCCGTGATGGGCCCCCACCCGTACCCGTGGATGGTGCGTGAGCTCCACCGGGTCATCGGCGACGAGGCCCGCGAGCAGTGCCGGTCGCTCGTCGGCCGCGACCCCGACGTCGTCGTCGCCTGCGTCGGTGGCGGCTCGAACGCCGCCGGGATCTTCAGCGGGTTCGCCGACCTCCCCGACGTCGAGCTCGTCGGCACCGAGCCCGCCGGTGGCGCCGCGGTCGGCCGGGGCGTGCCCGGCGTGGTCCACGGCATGGTGTCGTACCTGATGCAGGACGAGTTCGGGCAGGTCCTCGAGGCCGAGTCGATCTCCGCCGGGCTCGACTACCCCGGCGTCGGCCCCGAGCACTCGCACCTGGCCGACATCGGCCGGGCCCGCTACGAGTCGGTCACCGACGCCGAGGTGCTGGAGGCCTTCCAGTTCCTCTCCCGCACCGAGGGCATCATCCCCGCGCTGGAGCCGGCCCACGGCCTGGCGTGGATCATGCGGGAGCGGGCACAGCTCGAGGGCCGCCTCGTCCTGTTGAACCTCTCGGGCCGTGGCGACAAGGACGTGGCGCAGGTGCAGGAGATCCTCGACAGGTGAGCCCGACCCCCGATGTCGTCGCCGACCTCTTCGAGCGCGACGTGCCCGACGCCCCGTCCGAGCCCGGCGCGCTCGAGTCCGCGCTGCGCGCCGCCCGCGACCGGGGCCGCAAGGTCCTCGTGCCGTACGTGACCGCCGGGCTC
The DNA here is from genome assembly GCA_034211175.1 of Actinomycetota bacterium. Lineage (GTDB taxonomy): Bacteria > Actinomycetota > Acidimicrobiia > Acidimicrobiales > CAIXPF01 > JAXHUH01. The sequence continues at coordinate 36,672 of JAXHUH010000146.1, read as the reverse complement.
AGCGACGACTGGACCGAGGTGGTGCGGGCCGTGGCTGCGGCCGGCGCCGACGCCGTCGAGATCGGCGTGCCGTTCAGCGACCCGGTGATGGACGGGCCGGTCATCCAGGAGGCGTCGACGAAGGCGCTGGCCCGGGGCATGGACCCGGCGTCCGCGCTCGACGAGCTCGCCACCCTCGACGCGGGCATCCCGGTCGCGGTCATGACCTACTACAACCTGGTCTTCCGGTTCGGGCTCGACCGCTTCGCCGAGACCGCGAACCGCTGTGGGGTGGCGGGCGCCATCCTGCCCGACCTCCCGCTCGAGGAGGCCGGGCCGTGGTGCGCGGCGGCCGACGCCAACGGCGTCGAGACCGTGCTGCTCGCCGCCCCGACCGGCGACGACGCCAGGTTGGCCCGCGTCTGCGCCCGGGCCCGGGGCTTCGTCTACGGCGTCGGGCTCCTCGGCGTGACCGGCGAGCGCGAGACGCTCGCGGCGACGGCCACGGAGACGGCCCGCCGGCTCAAGACGATGACCGACAAGCCGGTGCTCGTCGGCGTCGGCATCTCGACGCCCGACCAGGCCCGCGAGGTCTCCCGGGTCTCCGACGGTGTCGTCGTCGGCTCCGCCCTGATCCGGCGCCTGCTCGAAGGCGGCGGGCCGGAGGCGGCGGCGGAGTTCGTCGGGGCGCTGCGGGCCGGCCTCGACGCGGGCTGAGCGCCGAGATGGCAGGCACCGAGACCGCCGAGCCGGGCAACGGGCGCACCTGCGAGCTGTGCGAGGCGGCCCGGTTCACCCACTGGTACCACGAGGACGACGTGTGCTGGGTCGCCGACTGCGAGGCGTGTGACACGCCGATGGTGGTGTGGAAGCGCCACGGCACCGAACCGGCCGACGCCGAGGTGGAGCACATGCTCGCCCGTCTGCGCGAGGCCGGCGCGGCCCGCTTCGACGACGGTGGCAAGGTCGACCGGACGATGCGGCAGGTGCCCGAGCACTTCCACGCCCACGTGCGCGACGACGGCTGGTTCCACCGGCGCTCGGTGGGGCCGTTCTCGTACTACACGGGCGTCGGGGGCGAGCGGAAGACCCGCTGAGGCGGTTGCGTCTTCGGCCGCCGTGGGTCAGCCGGGCTCCGCGGCCAGACGGTGACGCGGCTGCTCAGCCGGCGGCGCGGCGGCTGGTGTAGTGACGGAACAGCTCGACCCAGGTCCCACCGGGGGCGTCGGTGTCGAGACGGCGGGCGCTGAAGCTCAGCCCGTTGCCGTCGGGGTCGGTGACCGTCATGTCGACCGTGCCCCACGGGGTCTCGACGAACTCGCCGAGCGACGACGCGCCGACGGGTTCGACCCGCTCGGCCTGGGCGACCACGTCGTCGAGTGACGGCACTGCGAACGTGACCGCGGTCGCGGCCGGCGTGACCGGGCCGTCGGCCCGTAGCAGGACGATGTCCTGGTGGCGGTCACGGCGCAGGTGCATCATCGGCGTGGCCGGGTCCGCGGGATCGGCCTCGATCGTGGGGAGGAACCCGAGCGCCCGGCGGTACCACTCGACCGAGCGCGCCAGGTCGGACACGCGCAGCGTGACGAACATGCGCATCGGGTAGACGTCGAACCCGCTGTAGGTCCCGAACGTCGGCCCGTCGGCGGCAGCCATCATCGGCCGGGGAGACATCGCACTCCTGGACAGGTGACCGTTCTCATCGGTGGACGAGACCACGATGACGCGAGCGTAGGTCGCACGACCGGACCGATGAACGCATTGTGACCAACGGCGCAACGGTTCCCCCCGCAGGGGGAACCGCAGGCCACGTGCTCGGGTCGCTGGTCATCGACCCCCCGGTACGGGCCCGGACGGCGTCCGGTTCCCGCGTCGAGGGGCCGGTCAGCCCTTCAGCCGGATCGGGGTCTCCATCGGCCGGCGGACCTGGGCGTAGAAGTCGTTGCCCTTGTCGTCGACGACGATGAACGCGGGGAAGTCCTCGACCTCGATGCGCCAGACGGCCTCCATGCCGAGCTCGGGGTACTCGAGCACCTCGACCTTGCGGATGCAGTCCTGGGCCAGTCGCGCCGCGGGGCCGCCGATCGAGCCGAGGTAGAAGCCGCCGTGGGTGTTGCACGAGTCCGACACCTGGCGGGAGCGGTTGCCCTTGGCCAGCATGACCATGGAGCCGCCGGCGGCCTGGAACTGCTCGACGTAGGCGTCCATGCGCCCGGCCGTGGTCGGGCCGAACGAGCCCGACGCCATGCCCTCGGGCGTCTTGGCCGGCCCCGCGTAGTACACGGCGTGGTCCCGCAGGTACTGCGGCATCTCCTCGCCGGCGTCGAGGCGCTCCTTGATCTTGGCGTGGGCGATGTCGCGGGCGACGACGAGCGGGCCGGTCAGCATCACCCGGGTCTTCACCGGGTACTGCGACAGCGTGTTGCGGATCTCGTCCGTCGGCCGGGTGAGGTCGATGCGCACGACCTCCTCGGAGGAGAGGTCCTCGTGGGTCGTCGGCGGCAGGAACCGCGCCGGGTCGGTCTCGAGCTGCTCGATGAACACGCCGTCCGCCGTGATCTTGCCGAGCGCCTGGCGGTCGGCCGAGCACGACACCGCGATGCCGACCGGGCACGAGGCGCCGTGGCGGGGGAGGCGGATGATGCGGACGTCGTGGCAGAAGTACTTGCCGCCGAACTGGGCGCCGATCCCGGTCTGGCGGGTCAGCTCGAGCACCTTGGCCTCGAGCTCGAGGTCACGGAATCCGTGGCCGAGCGGGCTGCCGGCGTAGGGGAGGGCGTCGAGGTAGCGGGCCGACGCCAGCTTCGCCGTCTCGAGCGCGAGCTCGGCCGACGTGCCGCCGATGACGACGGCCAGGTGGTACGGCGGGCACGCCGAGGTGCCGAGCGTCTGGACCTTCTCGTAGATCCACGGCAGGAGCGTGGCCTCGTTGAGGAGCGCCTTCGTCTCCTGGAAGAGGTAGCTCTTGTTGGCCGAGCCGCCGCCCTTGGCCATGAACAGGAACTTGTAGGCGTCGCCGTCGATGGAGGAGATCTTGATCTCGGCCGGGAGGTTGTTGGCCGTGTTCTTCTCCTCGTACATGCTGATCGGCGCCATCTGGCTGTAGCGCAGGTTCGAGGTCTGGTAGGTGTCGAAGATGCCCCGGGCGATGGCCTCCTCGTCCCCGCCGCCGGTGTGGACCCGCTCGCCCTTCTTGCCCTTGACGATGGCGGTGCCGGTGTCCTGGCACATCGGGAGGATGCCGCCGGCGGCGATGTTGGCGTTCTTCAGCAGGTCGAGGGCCACGAAGCGGTCGTTGTCGGACGCCTCGGGGTCGTCGAGGATGGTGCGCAGCTGCTGGAGGTGGCTCGGCCGCAGGTAGTGGGCGATGTCGCGCATCGCCTCGCGGGTGATCAGGGTCAGCGTCGACGGCTCGACGTGGAGGTAGGAGCCGACCGGCGTGTCGAACGTCGAGACCCCCTCGTCGGTGAGCTTCCGGTAGGTCGTCTCGTCGGCGCCCAGCGGCAGGATCTCGGTGAAGGCGAACTCGGCCATGGTGGTCACGGTACCGAGCACCGGCGCCGGACAGCGAGACGTGGCCGCACCCGCCCGGTGCGGCCCCCGCACGTGGTCGCTGACCCGTCAGGACCTCGTCACGTCAGCAGGTCACCGCACCGCCCGGACGGGCCCGCGGGCCCACGGCAGCGGCTCACGGCGTCTCGACGACGAGGTCGCCCGACTCGAGGGCGCTGCGGGCGTCGGTCACGTCGACGACGACCAGCTCGTCGAGCGAGGACAGCGTGTCCTGGCAGATGTCGACCGCGCTCTCGGTCAGCCCGAGCTCGATGGCGCCGGGGGCGAAGACGTCGTCGACCACCTGGGTCGCGCCGTAGTACGCGGCGCTGGCGATGTCGCGGGTCACCGACGTGAGGAAGTGGTCGGGTGCCAGCTCCTGCTCGCACTGGCCGGTGCCCACGACCCAGGTGCCGGCGCCCGCCTGGACCGCGGCGTCGTACACCCCCGTGTCGGCGTCGCCCACGTTCTCGACGACGATGTCCGCGCCGTCCGCGTACAGCTGGGTGGCGGCGGCGCCGGCCGCGGCGGCATCGGCGGTGGCGCCGACGTAGGTCGGGGTCACCGTGATCGCGCCCGGGTCGTCGAAGTTGGCGTAGTCGATGCCCTGCTCGAGCCCGGCGATGTACGCATCGGCCGCCGGGCCCTCCTCGAGGGCGACGAACCCGACCGTCGTCGCCGCCGTGGTCAGGCCGGCGATGATCCCGGCGAGGAACGCGCCCTCCGCCAGGCGGAACTGCACGACCTGGACGTTGGCGAGGCCCGGATCGGCCACGGTGCCGTTGTCGTCGAGCACGACGAACGGCACGTCGGGGTTGGCGGCCGCGGCCTCGGCGACGGCATCGGCCAGCGGCGCCACGGTGACGACGAGGGACGCTCCGTCCTGTGCGGCCGCGGTGAGCTGGGCGGCGTAGTCGCCCTCCGCGGCGGGTTCGTAGCGCTCCAGCGTGCCGCCGAGCTCCTCGGCCGCCCGCTGGAGACCGTCGCCCGCATAGGCGGCGGTCGAGGTGCCGGTGGCGCCGGTCGTGTCGGTCACGAGCGCCCACTGGTAGGACGCCGCGGCCTCGGTCGTCTCGGCGGTCCCGGTGCCGTCGGGCGCGGCCTGCGTCGTCCCCGTCTCGGCTGCGTCGTCGTCATCGCCGCTGCAGCCGGCGGCGACGAGGGCCACGGCCGCGGCGAGCGCGACGGCGCGCGGACGACGAATGCGGGCTCGGATCAAGATCGTGCCTCCTCGGTCTCGGAGGTCGGCGGATCGAGACAGGGTCGACGGTCGACGTGAGGGCGAACCGCCGACGGACGCCCGACACCGCACGACGTGGAGATTCAAGCATGGCGGCGGGCCCGACCGGCGGCACCCCGGCCGCGCACCGATCCGGGCCGGCGCGGGCCGCCGGCGCGGGTCAGGCGACCTCGCCGGTGGCGACGGCCTCCCCGAAGCGCTCCAGCCGGTCGAGCGTGGCCTGGTCGACCCTGGGTGCACGTGAGGCGAGCGCGGCCTTGATGTCCTCGTAGACGTGGGCCTCGAGGCCGCAGCGCCGGCACGCGTCGAGATGCGGCGCCACCATGCGGGCGGTCTCCTCGTCGACCTCGCCGTCGAGGTACGCCTGCAGGACGCGCATCACCTCGCGGCACTCGTCCATCGCCCCGCCCTGACGGCGGAGCCGGGGGAGGCGGAACCAGCTCATCGGTCGTCCTCGCTTCGTGCCTCTCGCTGGCGGATGTGCTCGCGGATGCGCGACCGGGCGCGATGGAGGCGGCTCATGATCGTGCCGACCGGCACGCCGAGCACGTCCGCGGCCTCCTGGTAGCTCAGCCCGTCGAGGTCGACGAGCTCGATCACGGACCGGAACTTGGGGGACAGCGCGGTGAACGCCTCCTCGACGGCCGCGTCGAAGAGCTCGTCGACGACGCGGTTCTCGGCGCTCGACCCGGCGGGACCGTCGTCCGCGTGGCGCTCGAAGGTCACATCGGGGTCGCGCAGCAGCTCGGGCCGCTTGCGGCGCACCCGGTTGAGCTGGGCGTTGCGCAGGATCGTGAGCAGCCACGCCCTCGGGTGGCGGCCGTCGAAGCGCTCGATGGAGCGGAACGCCCGCAGGAGCGTGTCCTGGACGAGGTCCTCGGCGTCGGTCCGGTTGCGCGTGATCGAGAGCGCGACGCGGTAGAGCACGTCGAGCTCGGGCAGGACATACTCGCGGAACGCCTGCTCCGCCGCGGCGTCACCGCGATCGTGGCTCGTGTCGTTCATCGCGACCAGCACGGGAGGGGAACACGGTGGCGGCCACGCTACTTCCCGGCTGTGACATCGGTAGCGGACTCCGCCGCCGGGTCGGACCGGCCGCGGGCCCGGCATGGCGCCAACGGGCGGCGCGGTGGCGGTACGTTCGGGCGCGATGGCCCAGCCGATCACCGTCTACGAGCGCATGGGGCACGAGTTCTTCGTCGACCTCGCACGCGGCTTCTACGAGCGCGTCGCGGCCGACGACGTGCTGCGCGCCCTCTACCCCGACGACCTCGAAGGGGCCCGCCAGCGGCTCGAGGGCTTCCTCGTCCAGTACTGGGGTGGACCCGCCGACTACAGCGCCGAACGCGGTCACCCAAGGTTACGAATGCGTCACGGACCGTTCGCCATCGGGCCGGTCGAGCGGGACGCATGGCTGGAAAACATGCTGGCCACGCTGGATTCGCTGGACCCTCCGGCCGACGTCGCGGAGGCGATGGTCGGGTACTTCCAGAACGCGGCCATGCACCTCCAGAACCGACCCGGATCCGCCGATTCCGGGGCCTCCCCGCCCCGAAATGCTTGACTTCCGCTTGCTGGTGCGCTGGCCTGAGGCCCTGGAAAGGGCCGGCGCCCTCCGAGGTGCACAGTTGCCCGGCCCAGAGGAGGACATACATCACATGACCAAGACCGAACTCGTGGCCGCCATCGCCGAGCGCACCGATCTCTCCCGGGCCGACGTCGACAAGACCCTCAAGGGCTTCATCGATGTCGTCTCCGAGACGGTCGCGAAGGGCGATGAGAAGGTCAGCATCCCCGGCTTCCTGACGTTCGAGCAGACCGAGCGCAAGGCCCGCAGCGGCCGCAACCCGCAGACGGGCGAAGTCATCGAGATCCCGGCGCAGAAGGCCGTCAAGGTCAGCGCCGGCTCCCAGCTGAAGTCGGCCGTCAAGGCCTGATCGCCACACGGCGAACGCACGCCCGGTCGGCCGGGCGGCTCGACGATCGAGTCGCCCGGTACGCCGGACGTCCGGCGCGACGGCTCCGGCTCGAGCGCCGATCCCACGACCGGACAACGATCGCTCCCACCCGATCGATCCGGACCGGCGGCGGCACCTCACGGCGGGTTCCCGCCGGCGGTGTCCCCGACCCGAACCGGGCGCGCGGCTAGCGTTGGCGCCATGTCCGCCGACGGCCGGTTGTCCAAGGGCGATGCCGCCCCGACCTTCGCACTTCCCGACCAGCACGAGAACATCGTCGAGCTGTCGTCGTTCCAGGGGCGCGAGGTCCTCGTGTTCTTCTACCCCAAGGCGAACACGCCGGGGTGCACCACGCAGGCGTGTGGTCTGCGTGACGTCGTCGACGATGTGGGCGACACGGCGATCCTCGGTATCAGCCCTGACAAGCCGAGCGCGCAGCTCAAGTTCGACGAGAAGCACACGCTCGGATTCCCCCTGTTGTCGGACCCGGACCACGAGGTGGCCGAGGCGTTCGGCGTCTGGGGCGAGAAGAAGATGTACGGCAAGTCGTACATGGGGATCATCCGATCGGCGTTCCTGATCGATCGTGACGGTCGTGTGTCGGAACCGTGGTACAAGATCTCGCCGAAGGACACACCGAAGAAGCTCCTGACCGCGCTGCGGCGAGCCGACTCGTGAGCCTGCCCCCGCCGGCGGAGGTCCTGCCCCACCGCCCGCCCTTCCTCTTCGTCGACGCCGTGCACGAGCTCGAGCCCGGCCAGTCGGCGCGGGGCACGTGGCACCTCAGCGGTGACGAGGACTTCTTCGTCGGGCACTTCCCGGGCCGCCCGACCCTCCCCGGCGTGCTGATGGTCGAGGCGATCGCCCAGCTCGGCGCCTACGTCGTCCTGCGCGACGAGCGCTTCGTCGGCAAGCTCCCCCTGTTCGGTGGCGTCGACTCGGCCCGCTTCCGCCGACAGGTGTCCCCGGGCGACACCCTCGATCTCGAGATCGAGATGACCCACCTGCGCGGCCGCGCCGGACGCGGCTCGGGGCGGGCCTCGGTCGGCGGCGAGACCGCGTGCGAGGCCGAGCTGCTCTTCGTCGTCGTCGACGCCTGAGCGGGCCTCGAGACCCGACGCCCGAGCGGCGTCGCCGGGCCCACCGATCCGCTCCGTCGACGGTGAGAGACGTGGCCCCCCCGCCCCTACGGTCGATCCGGCTCCGGACGCGACCGTGCGGCGGCCCGGAGGTCCGGACCGCCGCACGGCGCAGATCATCGACCGCCGTCGGGTCAGCCGGCCGGTGCGATCACCAACGTGCCGTTGTGGCCGCCGAACCCGAACGAGTTCGACAGCGTGATGCCCGGCTCCCACGAGCGCGCCTCGCCGATCACGAGGTCGATGCCCGGCATCTCCGGGTCGATGGCGTCGGTCCCCGCGGTCGGCGGCACGAGCCGGTGGGCCATCGACAGCACCACGGCGGCGGCCTCGAGGGCCCCGGCGGCGCCGAGCGAGTGGCCGGTGACGCCCTTGACCGACGTGACGATCGGCCCGGGTGAGCCGAAGACCTTGTCGATCGCCTGCGCCTCCGCCATGTCGTTCAGGTCGGTCGACGTGCCGTGTGCGTTGATGTGCACCACGTCGGCCGCCTTCACGTCGGCGTCGTCCATCGCCTGCTCCATGCAGGCCACGGCGCCGGTGCCGTTGGGCGACGGCGCAGTGATGTGGTGGGCGTCGGCCGTGTTCGCCGAACCCAGGATCTCGGCGTGGATCGTGGCCCCGCGGGCGACCGCGTGGTCCCACTCCTCGAGCACGAGGACGGCCGAACCCTCGGCGATGCAGAACCCGTCACGCCGGGCGTCGAAGGGTCGTGACACCCCGCTGCGCGACATCGCCGTCATGTTGGTGAAGCCGGCCATGCCGGTCGGGGTGAGCGCCGTCTCGGCGCTCCCGGCGAGCATGGCGTCGGCGCGGCCGTCCGCGATGGCCCGCGCCGCGTTGCCGATGCTGTGGGTGCCCGCCGCGCAGGCGGTCACCGTCGTCTCGCACGGGCCCTGCCAGCCGAAGCGCATGGAGACACCGGCGGCGGCCGCGTTGGCCATCATCATGGGCACGAGGAACGGTGAGACCCGCCTCGGGCCCTTGTGGTCCCGCACGAGGATCTGGTCCTCGAGCGTGTGCAGGCCGCCGACGCCGGTGCCGATGAACACACCGGAGCGGGCGGGGTCGAGGCCGGGGGTCCCGGCATGCTCCAGCGCCATGGACGCCGCGGCCAGCGCGAACTGGGCGAACCGGTCGGTCCGGCGTGCGTCCTTGGGGTTGTCGAACCACGGGCTGGGGTCGAAGTCCTCGACCTGGCGCGGGCCCTCCGGGGCCGGGGCGAGGAGCCCCTGCCAGAAGGCCTCGGTGCCGATGCCGCAGGGGGCCACGACGCCGAGCCCGGTCACGGCGACCCGTCGACGGCGCACGAGGCGCCCCTCCGAGCTCACAGCTTGGACGTGACCAGGTCGTAGGCCTGGCCCACGGTCTCGATGCCGTCGAGCTCCTCTTCCTCGACGGTCACGTCGAACTCCTCCTCGAGCGCCATCACGAACTCGACGAGATCGAGGCTGTCCGCGTCGAGATCGTCGCCGAAGCGCGCCTCACGGGTCACCTTGGCCTCGTCGACCGACAGCACCTCGACGGCGCACTTGCGGAAACGCTCGAAGTTCTCGTCACTCATGTGTCTCTGGCTCCATCTTCTGTCCGAGGGGTTGCTTGGCTGTTTCAGGCGCCCATACCGAGGCCGCCGTCCACCGGGATGAGCGCGCCGGTCACGAAACCCGCCTCGTCGGAGGCGAGGAAGGCGACCGTCGCGGCGATCTCGTCGGGCGTGCCGAAGCGACCGAGGGGTACTGCCTCACGGATCTCGGACTGCTGTGCTTCGGTGAGCGCGGAGGTCATGTCGGTGGAGACGGGCCCCGGTGCGACGACGTTGACCGTGATGCTACGCGATGCGAACTCGCGGGCCAGGGAGCGGGCCAGGCCGACGAGCCCGGCCTTCGATGCCGCGTAGTTGGCCTGGCCGGTCTGGCCGGTCTGGCCGACGACCGAGGAGATGAACACGATGCGGCCGAACCGGGCCCGCATCATCGGCTTGATCGCCCGCTTGGCGACGCGGAAGCCGCCGGTGAGGTTGGCATCGACGACCGACTCGAAGTCGGCGGTGCCCATGCGCAGGGTCAGCGTGTCCTTGGTGATGCCGGCGTTGGAGACGAGGACCTCGACCGGCCCGAGCTCGGCCTCGATCTTGGCGAACGCCTCGTCGACCTGTTCGTCGGAGGTGACGTCGCACGGCACCGCGAGCACGCCGTCGAGCTCGGGCGGAGCGCTGCGATAGGTGACGGCGACGCGGTGGCCGGCGGCGGCGAAGCGGGCGGCGCACGCCGCGCCGATGCCGCGGGAACCCCCGGTGACGAGGACGGTGCGCTCGCTCACTGCCCGCCCCAGGTCACGACGGCCGACGCCCAGGTCATGCCGGCACCGAAGCCGACGAAGAGCACCTTGTCGCCGGGATGGACCCGCCCGGTGGAGATCGCCTCGTCCAGCGCGAGCGGGACGGTGGCCGCGCTCGTGTTGCCGGTCCGGTCGAGCACCACGGCCGTCTTGTCCATGGACAGGCCGAGCTTCTGGACGGCCGACTCGATGATGCGGATGTTCGCCTGGTGGGGGATGACCACGTCGATGTCCTCGGGGGTGACGCCGGCGCGCTCGAAGACCTTGTTGGCCGAGTCGACCATCACCCGGACGGCCCGCCGGAAGACCTCGCGGCCGTCCATGGTGAGCACGCCGCCGTGGTCCGCGTAGAGGATGTGGCGCAGCGATCCGTCGGTGCCGATGTCGAAGCCCATCATCTGGCCGGGGCCGTCGACCGCCTCGAGCACGGCGGCACCCGCGCCGTCGGCGAAGAGGATGCCGGTGCCGCGGTCGCTGTAGTCGGTCATGCGCGACAGGGTCTCGGCGCCGACGACGAGGACCTTGTCCATGCCCTGGGCGATCCAGCCGTGGCCGGTGATGAGCGCGGAGACCCACCCGGTGCACGCCGAGTTGAGGTCGAACGCCCCGCAGTTGATGCCGAGCTCGTGGGCGACGGCGGCCGAGGTGCCGGGGCACTGCTGGTCGGGGGAGGTGGTCGCGACGATGAGCAGGTCGATGTCGGCGGGGTCACAGCCCGCGGCCTCGAGCGCCTTGGCCGCGGCCTCGGCCGACAGCCCGGCGGTGGTGCCGCCGATGCGGCGTTCACGGATGCCGGTGCGCTCGGTGATCCACTCGTCGCTCGTGTCCATCATCGACTCGAGGTCGTGGTTGGTCAGCACCTTCTCGGGGAGGGCGGTGCCCACCCCCGTGATGACTGCGCCTCGCATCCGGTGTGCTTCCTCTCGTGTCGTTCGGGGGGTTGGGTGCGCTCAGCCGACGCGGAGCCAGGCGATGGGCTGGCTCTGCGTGACCCGCTCACCGGGGGCGGCGAGGAGCTCCATGAGCCAGCCGCGGAACTGCGAGCGCACCTCGTGGTCGCCGACACGTCCGAGGACGTCGCCGACACCGACCGCCGTACGGTCGGGAGCGCGTTCCGGTTCGTGCGGGGTGAAGACGCCGGCGGCGGGGCTCACGACGAGGCGTTCGGTGGCGAAGAGGTGCTCACCCTCGTGGCCCGCTTCGGTGGTGGGAACCGACGAGACGGTCTCGAGGAGCTTGTCGAGGTCGTCGGGGGTCGCGACCGAGACGGTGCGGCCACCCGACACCGTGCGCTTGGCCATGCCCGTGAGCACGGTGCCCGGGCCGAGCTCCACGAAGGTGGTCACGCCGGCGTCGGCCGCGTTGTAGAGGAGCTGGCGCCAGCGGACCGGGCTCGAGAGCTGGGCCGCGAGGAGCCCGACCCACTCGGCGCCGGCGGTGTGGGGCTCGGCGTCGACGTTGGCGTACACCGGGGTCTCGGCGTCGCGGACCTCGGCCTCGGCGATCGCCTTGCGGAGCCGGTCGCGCGCCGGCGCCATGTACGGGGTGTGGAACGCGCCGCTGACCGCGACGGGCATGACCCGCTTCGCGCCGAGCTCCTTGACCAGCGCGGACGCGGCCTCGATGCCGGAGGGCGAACCGGCGATGACGACCTGGCCGGGTGCGTTGTAGTTGGCGACCCAGACGTCCTCACCGGAGCGCTGGCACGCGATCTCGACCTTGTCGTCGTCGAGGCCGAGGACGGCGGCCATCGTGCCCTCGTGCTCCTCGCCGGCGAGGCGCATCGCCTCGCCGCGCTCGGCGACGAGGCGGGTCGCGTCCTCGAAGGAGATGGCACCGGAGGCGCACAGGGCGCTGTACTCACCGAGGCTGTGGCCGGCGAGGACCGCGGCGTCGACGCCGAGGCGCTCGACGGCGTCGAGCACGACCATGGACGTCACGAAGGTGGCGAGCTGGGCGTTCTGCGTGGCACGGAGCTCGTCCGCGTCGGCCGCCAGCAGCAGGTGCTCGACGTCGCGATCGCACGCCGCAGATGCTTCCGCCACCAGCTCCCACGACGGGTGCTCGGTCCAGGCCTCGCCCATGCCCGGCCGTTGCGATCCCTGACCAGGGAAGGTGAAGGCGATCATCTCGGTTGGGGTCCCTCCGTCGACGGTGTTGGGGAGTCTGACCTCGCGCGAGCCCCAGACGTTTCAATCCGGTTCCCGGCAATCGCGCTTGGCCACTGGGAAGGCTTCCGCGCCAGAATGATCGGTTACCCCTCGGTAACACGAACTTGATACACACCGGCAACCAACTCGTCTCGATCGGGACGACGCGTGCGGTGTGGGGCGCGCAGGTCTTCCCACGTCGGGAGGGGTACGATCGGCGCAGGTTCGGTCCCCACGCCCGGGTGGCGGAACAGGCAGACGCGGAGGACTCAAAATCCTCTGTCTTCGGACGTGCGGGTTCGAGTCCCGCCCCGGGCACGAGCAGCCGACGAGGCCCACCGGTGTACACCTCCCGCGTGGGCGCCGCCTGCCCTCGAGCGGCGGCCGCCGCGCACCCGCACCGGTCCGATGGCCTCGTCGCGATCCCATCGCCACGCGAGCGATGGACCATGTGGTACATCGGCGCGACGATCCCGCGGTGCCGCCCTCTCCCCACGGTGACGCGCCCGTCGTCCTCCGCCGACCGGCCGGGCCGGTTCCGCTCAAGGCCCCGACGCAGGCGCCGTTGCCTCCTGGCATGGACGACCACGCCAGACGGGCACCGGGCTGGCCGGGACGGACCGCGTTCGTCGTCATGGGCTCGGTCGCCATCTTCGGCGGCGTGCTCGCGGGGTGGGCCACCGGCGATGCCGTGACCGCCGCGCTGGTGGGCGCACTCGGCGTGTTGATCGCGGCGTGGACGGCCCGACCGTCACCCGGCGCCCTGGCCGCGCCGGCTCGACGCCGGGGATCGGCCGCGGCGTCGTTGCGGGGCGCGCGCTTCGGCGCCGAGATCGGGGGCTACCGACCCGCGGACGTCGACGCGGTGCTCGAGATCCTGGCCGACCACGCTGAGCGTGCCGGGCGCATCCATCCGAACGACGTCCGTGACCTGCGGTTCCGTCGCAGCCTGCGCGGCTACCGCCGGGCCGAGGTCGACGGCCTGCTCGAGGACGTCGTCGACCCGCACGCCGCCTGAGCCGGCGGCGCTGTCGACCGCGACCGCCGCCCGGCGACGTCAGCGCCGCAGCGCACTTCCGAGCTCGCTCGACACGATCGAGGAGAGGGCGTTGCGGAACGACGAGGACGGCTCCACCCACTCGCAGCCGACGACGGGCTCGTGGTGCTCGTCGAGGCGACGGTGCACGACCCGGGCCTCGCACTCGAGGCGCGCCGGGCCCGAGGGCCGGTTGAGGGCGAGCTCGACGACCACGACGGCGTCGGCGCCGACGTCGACGCCGCGGAGCGCGACGCCGCCGAGGGACACGTCGATCGGTGCGGTCGCCACCATCGTCTCCTCGTGACCGCGGAGGCGGACGACGGCCGTGGCCTCCGGGAGCACGACGCGGGGATGTCCCCGCCGTTCGATCTTCTCGATCAGGCGGATCAGCTCGAGGGGATGCGTGCTGTCCTCGAGGGGGTCGCCGACGACGGCGGAGAGCTTGAGCACGCCGCCGGGCGCGCCGACGAAGATGGTCACCGGGCCGACGAGCGGGCGGCGGCAGGGCCGCAGGCGGGGGCCCGGGTCCGGCGGTGCGGTGAGCGCGAGGATCGACCGGCTGGCCCCCCGGGGCAGCACCTCCACGCACGTGTTCTGCTGGGAGAGCACGTCGCGGGCGTGGGGCGCGAGCCGGACCAGCGCGTCGTGGCGGTGCGCCGGTCGCTCACCGGCGGCATCGGCCGATGGCGGGCGCGGCGTCGCCTCGTCGTTCGTCGTCGCGGGTTCGGGACGCTCATCCACCGGCGCCATCTCCTGATCCGGCCGTCTGCGCCCGGGTCATCGGCACGTCGCGATCCCGACTGGACCGCGGTGGTCGCCGTGGGCGCGGCGCGTCCGTTCCGCGGCGTGCCCTCAGCGCCGGTGGGGTGACGGCGCGGGTGGCAGCTCGAAGAGCACACCCTGGAGCCCGCCGGGTGGCCGGTAGAGCGTGATCCCGGGGCCGACCGCCACCGCCTGGAGGCGCCCGGCGCTGGCGAGGCGGGCCAGGCGCCGGCGCAGCTCACCGTCACCGAGGACGGTGTCGACGGCGCGGCCCGCGGCCGCGGGTGGGGCGCCCGGATCGTCGGGATGCTCGGCGCACCACCGGTGCACGAAGCGGACGAGGCGCTCGTCGACCGATGCGCTCACGAGCCCCGACGCCCGCAGCCGCCGCGAACGCCCACCGCCGCTCCTCGTCAGCCGCGGTCGAGCCGACGGGCCCGCTCGGCGACGGCGGGGTCGTCGAGGAGGTCGTCGAGCGGGCGGGGCAGCGGGATGGACCAGTTCGGCCACTGGTCGGTCGTGCCCGGCATGTTCGGGCGGGCGTCCGCGCCGGCCAGGTCGTCGAGCGTCGTCGTCAGCAGCCGGCACGGCGCCCGGCGCAGCGCGTCGACGAGGCCGTCGGTCACCGCGCCCACGGGCGCCTCGTCGTCGACGCGCGCGAGGCGTGCGATGCGCTGGCGCAGCTCGGCGGCCTCCTGGTCGCTCGGCGCGATGCCGAGCCGGCGCTGGGCCTCGTGGTCCGAGCCGGTCCACGCACCGGCCACCGTCGGCAGGTCGTGGGTCGTGATCGCGCCCATGGCGAGCTCGGGCCAGTGCTCGGGATCGTCCGGCTCGAACCACAGCAGCCGGTAGGAGAGGACGCCCCGTTCGGCCAGCATCTCCCGGGTGCCGGGCTCGACCGTGCCGAGGTCCTCGCCGACGACCCACGCGCCGCTGCGGGCGCTCTCGATGGCGAGCACGTCGAGCAGCTCCGGCGCCGGGTAGCGCACGTAGGTGCCCTGTGTGGGGCCGAGGCCGACCGGCACCCAGAACAGGCGGAACAGGCCCATGACGTGGTCGATGCGCACGCCGCCGCCGGGGCGGCACGCAGCCCGCACCAGCCGGATGAACGGTTCGTAGCGCTCCTGGCGCAGCCGCCACGGGACGAACGGCGGGAGGCCCCAGCCCTGGCCGTTGGGGTTGAACGCGTCGGGCGGTGCGCCGACCTCGACGCCCGAGGCGAACAGGTCGGGCTCGGCCCAGGTGTCGGCCCCGTCCGGGTCGACACCGACCGCGACGTCGAGCACCACGCTCATGTCACCGGGCGCGGCGTGCGCGAGCTGCAGGTCGGCCAGCCACTGCAGCCAGCACCAGAACCGCACGCGCTCGGCCCGCTCGGTGGCGAAGGCCAGCACGTCGGGACGGCTCGGGTGGCGGAGGCCCTCCGGCCACTGCTGCCACGGGCGGCCGTGGTGCTCGACGAGGGCGCAGTAGGTGGCGAAGCGCAGCAGCGGCGGTCCGGCGGTGGCCCGGAAGCGCTCGAAGCGCTCGTCGTGGCCGAAGCCGGCCCAGATCTTCTCCAGCGCCTCCAGCTTGAGGCGGGCCACGGCGTCGCGGTCGACGCGCTCGCCGCCGGTCAGCGCCCGGCCCGCGGCGGCGAGCCGATCGAGCTCGGGCCCGAGCGCGTCGGCCGCGCCGGGGACGTCCTCGATCCGCAGGTAGAGCGGGTCCAGGAAGAAGCGGCTCGTCGGGAAGTACGGGCTCGGCTGGCGGGGCTCGACGGGATCGTTGGCGTGCAGCGGGTTGACCGCGACGAAGCCGGCGCCGAGCTCGTTCGCCCACCGGCTGATCGTCGCCAGGTCACCGAAGTCACCCATGCCCCAGCTCGACCGCGAGCGGGCCGCGTAGAGCTGGGCCGTGATGCCCCACGCCCGCTCCGGCGGGAGGTGGCAGCGCGGCGGCGCGATGACGAGGCGGGTGGACGGGCTGCCGTCGACGGGGTGGAGGTCGTGGTAGCCGATGGGCAGGTCGGTGCGGAGGTGGTCGACCTCACCGAGGTCGGTCCCGTCCTCGAGGACCAGGGTGCAGGGGCTGCTGAGGCCGTGCATCTGCCCGGAGCGGATGAACCACATCGGCGGCGGTTCGGGCGGGCGCTCGGCGCCGGGCTCGGCGCCCATCGCCGCGTGCAGCCGGGCGCGCACCTCCGGGTCGGTGTCGTGGCGGACCCCGTCCGCCGACCAGTACCCGTCATCGACACCCCAACCGTCACATGCCATCGCCACGGAGTCTGGCGCACGTCACGGGCGCGGTCGATGCGCGGCGGGGTGTTTCGCGCTCCCGTGGCCCCGGGAGGCGGCCGGGGCCCGGGACTGAGCACCGTTCGGGCGGCGTTCGGGCCCCGGCGTACACTCGCCCCCATGTCCCGGACCATGCTCGAGCGCCGCCTCGCCGACCTCGCGAGCCGGCTCCGTCGCCTGCGCGAGGATCTCGCGGTGGCCGACGAGCAGCTCGCGCACTTCGCACACGAGGCGGACGAGGCGCGCCTGCGCATGCTGGTCAGCGAGACGCCGCTGGCGGAGCGTGAGCACCGGGACGCGCAGAAGCACGCCGACGTGGTGCAGCGCCATCGCGAGGGCCTGTCCGCGGAGATCGCCAGGCTCGAGTCCGCGCAGGACGAGCTCCTCGACCAGCTCATCGAGGCCGGAGGGGCAGGATGACATCGATTCTGATCGCGGAGGACGAGGCGATCATCCGCCTCGACCTCAAGGAGACGCTCCAGGAGGAGGGCTACGACGTCATCGCGGAGACGGGCCGCGGCGACGAGGCCTACGACCTCGTGCGCGAGCTGCGCCCCGACGTCGCCATCCTCGACATCAAGATGCCGGGCCTCGACGGCCTGACCGTCGCCAAGCACATCGCCGAGGAGCGCCTCGCCGCGGTCCTGATCCTCACGGCGTTCAGCCAGCGCGAGCTCATCGAGCAGGCCCGAGACGCGGGCGCGCTCGCCTACCTGGTCAAGCCGTTCCAGCGCTCCGACCTCGTGCCGGCGGTCGAGGTGGCGCTCGGTCGCTTCGCCGAGATCAAGGCGCTGTGGGAGCAGGCGGAGTCGCTCGAGGACCGCCTCGAGACCCGCAAGCTCATCGACCGGGCCAAGGGCCGCCTGATGGACGACCACGGCCTGTCCGAGCAGGACGCCTTCCGGTTCGTCCAGCAGACCGCCATGCGCGAGCGCCGCACGATGAAGGCCGTCAGCGAGCAGGTCGTCGAGGGAACGCTCACTCCCGAGGCCTGAGCTGAGCCGGGCGCCGGCGGCCCTCCGGACGTCCTCCGGCTGTCGGTGGCCCGGGGTACGGTTGCGCGGTGTCCACGGTGATGCTCGTCGACGGCAACTCGCTCACGTACCGGGCGTTCTTCGCCCTCCCGACCGACATGGCCACGGCCGGTGGTCAGGTCACCAACGCGGTGTTCGGGTTCACCTCGATGATGATCAACCTGCTGCGTGATCATCAGCCGAACGCGGTGGTCGTGGCGTTCGACCGGCCGGAGCCGACCTTCCGCCACGAGGCGGTGGCGACCTACAAGGCGAACCGCGACGAGGCGCCCGACATCCTGCGCCAGCAGATGGGCCTCGTGCGCCAGGTGGTCGAGGCGCTGCGCTTCCCGATCGTCGAGCTGGTCGGCTACGAGGCCGACGACATCATCGCCACCCTGGCCACCCGGGGCCGGGACCGGGGCGACGACGTCATCATCGTCACCGGCGACCGCGACAGCTACCAGCTGGTCGAGGACCCCCACGTCAAGGTCCTCTACAACAAGCGCGGCGTGAGCGACTACGTCCTCTACGACGAGGCCGGCATCGCCGAGCGCACCGGCGTGAGCCCGGACCGCTACGTCCAGTACGCGGCGATGCGAGGCGACAACTCCGACAACCTGCCCGGCGTCCCGGGCGTCGGGGAGAAGACGGCGGCCAAGCTGGTCAACAAGTACGGCGACCTCGACGGCATCTTCGCCCACGTCGACGAGCAGACGCCGAAGCTGCGCGAGAACCTCGGCGCCCACGAGGACCAGGTCCGCAAGAACGCCGAGGTCATGGTCCTCGTGCGCGACGCCCCGGTCGAGCTCTCGCTCGACGAGCTGAGCGCCCCCGCTCCCGACATGGACGAGGTGCGCCGCCTCTTCGACTTCCTCGAGTTCCGCACCCTGGTCGATCGCCTCTCCGAGGCGCTCGGCGAGATCGTCGAGGAGCGCGACGTCGAGGTGCTCGAGGCCGAGGTCGACCGCTGCGACACGCCGGCCGAGGCCGCGGCGGCGCTCGCCGCGCTGGCCGACCTCGACGGGCCGGTCGTGGTGGCGCCGGCGTTCGCCGGCCCCGACGACCGGGGCGCGCTCGTCGGCGTCGCGCTGGTGTCCGACGCCGAGGCGGCGCAGACGCTGTGGGTCACGAGCGACCAGCTCGAGGACGGCGCGGTCTCCGAGGCGTTCCGCAAGCTCGTCGGTGCCGGTGGCCGGGGCGTGGTCGCCCACGGCGCGAAGCCGGTGCTGCGGGCGCTGGCCGTGCGGGGCATCGAGGTCGGCCACCTCGCGCTCGACACCCGCATCGCCGCCTACCTCCTCGACCCGGCCGAGTCCCGCTACCTGCTCGACGAGCTGCTGCTGCGCTACGCGGACCTGGTCCTGCCCGACAGCGATCCCGAGCCCCAGGGCCAGCTCGACCTCGACGGCGGCGTCGACGACCGGGTCGACGAGGCGGTCGTCGCGGCGCGCGCCGCGCTCGCGACCGCCCGGCTCGTCGCCCCGCTGGAGGCGGCGCTCGAGGCCCAGGGCCTGACGACGCTGAACGACGACATCGAGGTCCCGCTCGTGCGGGTGCTGGCCAAGATGGAGACGACGGGCGTCGCCGTGGACCGCGACGAGCTCCAGGACCTCAACGACACCCTGGCCGCCGAGGCCGCGGAGCTCACGGCCGCGCTCTACGAGGACGCCGGCCGCGAGTTCAACGTCAACTCGACCAAGCAGCTGCGCGAGATCCTCTTCGAGGAGCTGGAGCTGACGCCGTCGAAGCGCACCAAGACCGGCTACTCGACCGATGCCACGTCGCTCGAGAAGCTGCGGGGCCAGCACGTGATCATCGACCACCTGCTGCGCTACCGCGAGGTCGAGAAGCTCCGCTCGACCTACGGCGAGGCCCTGATCGCGGAGATCGCGCCCGACGGGCGGATCCACGCCACGTTCAACCAGACCGTGGCCCGCACCGGCCGGCTCAGCTCCGAGGACCCGAACCTCCACAACATCCCGGTGCGCAGCGAGCTGGGCCGCAACTTCCGCAAGGCGTTCGTGCCCGGTGAGGGCTTCGAGCTGCTCGTTGCCGACTACAACCAGATCGAGCTGCGCTGCATCGCCCACCTGGCCGAGGACCCGGGCCTGATCGCCGCGTTCGAGGCCCGCGAGGACATCCACACCGCCACCGCGGCCCGGGTGTTCGACGTCGAACCCGACGCCGTGACCCTCGACCAGCGCTCGAAGGCGAAGATGGTGTCCTACGGGCTCGCCTACGGCATGGAGGCCTACGGGCTCGGCCAGCGGCTCAACATCCCGACCGGTGAGGCCGCGGTGATCCTCGAGGCGTACTTCGAGGCGTTCCCGTCGGTGAAGGCCTACATGGACTCCACGGTGGCCGAGGCCCGCGAGCGGGGCTACACGGAGACGCTGTTCGGCCGGCGGCGCCAGATCCCCGAGCTGAGCTCGGGCAACTACCGGATCCGCCAGGCCGGCGAGCGCCAGGCCATGAACGCCGGCATCCAGGGCCTGGCGGCGGACATCTTCAAGGTGGCGCTGGTCAACCTGGACCGCGAGCTCGAGGAGGCCGACGCCCGCAGCCGCCTGATCCTCCAGGTCCACGACGAGGTCATCCTCGAGGTGGCGCCGGAGGAGAAGGACGACATCGCCACGGTGACGTTCGAGACGATGGCGAACGCGTTCGAGCTGCGGGTCCCGCTCGAGGTCAACCTCAGCTTCGGCCGCTCGTGGGCCGACGCCAAGTAGTGGCCCGTGTCTGAGCGGCACTGGTTCGAGCCGGTCGCCGACCACCTCGGTGAGGCGTACCTGCGCTACTCGTTCACCTACGGCACCCGCCAGGAGGTCGACTTCCTGGTCGCCGAGCTCGGCCTCGAACCGGGCGACCGGGTGCTCGACGTCGGCTGTGGCCCGGGCCGACACGCCCACGAGCTGGCCCGCCGGGGCCTGGAGGTCGTCGGCGTCGACCTGAGCGAGCGCTTCGTCGAGATCGCACGCCGCGACGCCCCGCCGGGGGCGACGTTCCTGCACCGCGACGCCCGCGAGCTGGGCTTCGACGGCGAGTTCGATGCCGTGATCTCGCTGTGCCAGGGCGCGTTCGGCCTCGCCGGCGGCCCGGGCTCGCCCCTCGACGGCGACGGCGTGGTGCTCGAGGGCATCGCCCGGGCGCTGGTGCCGGGCGGGCGGTGCGCGGTGAGTGCGTTCAGCGCCTACTACCAGGTTCGGTACCTGGGCGAGCTCGACGCCTTCGACGCCGAGCGGGGCGTCAACCACGAGCACACCGAGGTCCGTTCGCCGACCGGCGAGGTCATGGCGACCGAGCTCTGGACGACCTGCTTCACCCCTCGTGAGCTGCGACTCCTGGCCCGATCCGCGGGGTTGTCGCCGACAAGCCTGTTCTCCGTCACTCCTGGCGAGTACGCTCGACGCGCACCGGACCTCGACCGCCCGGAGTTTCTCCTGGTCGCTGTTCGGCCGGGCTGACCGTCTCGCGCTGCGCGCGCCCAGTGC
This sequence comes from Actinomycetota bacterium, assembly GCA_034211175.1. Classification (GTDB taxonomy): domain Bacteria; phylum Actinomycetota; class Acidimicrobiia; order Acidimicrobiales; family CAIXPF01; genus JAXHUH01. The sequence continues at coordinate 15,733 of JAXHUH010000146.1, read as the reverse complement.
CCCGCAGGGTCGCGGTGGTAGCCTGATCCGCAGTCCCACGACCGAAGTCCCCAGAAGGCAGAGCGCAAATCCGTGTCCGACCAGGCAGTACGTGATTCCGCCGTCGTCGAAGGAATGGGTTCCTTCGACGAGAACGGCGTCTATACCCCTCGTCCGATCGTCGATGACGACCTCGGGGGGATGACTCTGGACGAGGCCTACTCGTCGACGATGGTTGCCGTCGAGGACGGCATGCTGGTTACGGGCACAGTCGTCAAGGTCGACAAGGACGAGGTCCTGCTCGACATCGGCTACAAGTCCGAGGGCGTGATCCCCAGCCGTGAGCTGTCGATCCGCAACGACGTCGACCCCGACGAGGTCGTGTCGAACGGCGACGCGATCGAGGCCCTGGTCCTCCAGAAGGAGGACAAGGACGGGCGCCTCGTCCTCTCCAAGAAGCGTGCCCAGTACGAGCGCGCCTGGGGCAAGATCGAGCAGATCAAGGAAGAGGACAAGACCGTCAAGGGACCGGTCATCGAGGTCGTCAAGGGCGGCCTCATCCTCGACATCGGTCTCCGCGGCTTCCTCCCCGCCTCGCTCGTCGAGCTGCGTCGGGTGCGCGACCTCCAGCCGTACGTCGGCCAGGATCTCGAGGCCAAGATCATCGAGCTGGACAAGAACCGCAACAACGTGGTCCTGTCCCGCCGTGCGTGGCTCGAGGAGACGCAGAAGGAGCAGCGCGAGGAGTTCCTCGACAACCTGAAGCCGGGCGAGACCCGCAAGGGCGTCGTGTCCTCCGTCGTGAACTTCGGTGCGTTCGTCGACCTCGGCGGCATGGACGGACTCGTCCACGTCTCCGAGCTGTCGTGGAAGCACGTCGACCACCCCGGCTCCGTCGTCCAGGTCGGCGACGAGATCGAGGTGCAGGTCCTCGAGGTCGACCTCGAGCGCGAGCGCATCAGCCTCTCGCTGAAGGCGACCCAGCAGGACCCGTGGCAGGAGTTCGCCTCCGGCCACCGCGTCGGCGAGCTCGTCTACGGTCGGGTCACCAAGCTCGTGCCGTTCGGTGCGTTCGTCCAGGTCGGCGACGGGATCGAGGGCCTGGTCCACATCTCGGAGATGTCGGCCCACCACATCGACCTCCCCGAGCAGGTCGTCACGCCGGGCGAGGAGCTCTGGGTCAAGATCATCGACCTCGACCTCCAGCGCCGCCGGATCAGCCTGTCGATCAAGCAGGCGGCCGAGGGTGGCGAGGTCGCAGCCGAGTACCAGGAGCACTTCGGCGAGCACGCCTACGACGACGAGGGCAACTACATCGGCGGCGCCGAGTACGAGGAGGGCGACGAGGAGTGGTCGTCCGAGGAGTACGCCGAGGGTGCTGAGGACGCCGTCGAGGCTGACGAGGCCGAGGACGCCTGATCAGCTCCTGACGAGCTGAGAACGACGACGACACCCCGGTCTCCGGCCGGGGTGTCGTCGCGTCCCGGCGGCTGATGGGCCCGCGACACCGCTGGCGGCGGTCGGGTGCTCAAGCACCGACCCGGGCGTGTCGATCCGGGGGGTGTGCGGGACGGGGCTCGACATCGCGTTGCGGTCGTGGTCGTCGAGTCCGACGGGCCGACGAGGGCGGCGCTCGTCGAGGCGCTCGACGGCCAGGTGCTGTCGGTCCGTACCGTCGACGAGCTCTCGATGCGCACGCCGAGCGCCCCGCTCGTCGTCGTGGTCGGCCCCTCGGCCCTCGCCTCCGACGGGCCGACGGTGGTCCAGCTCCTGGTCGCCAACGCGGCGAGGCCCGTGCGGTGCCTGGCGGTCGTGGACCACGAGCCGACGGCATCCGACCCGGACCTGTTCGCGGCCGCGGGGTTCGCCGACATGGTCGGCCCGGCCGACGGGCCCGAGGGCCTGCGGGCCCGGGTCGACCGCCTCGCCGCCGAGATGGTGGTCGTCGGCGCGTCGTCCGGCGTCGCGCCGTCGGGGACCGCCGGCACGCTGGTGGCGGTCGTGTTCTCCGCGAAGGGCGGATCGGGCACGTCGATCGTGGCGTCGAACCTGGCGGCGGCCCTCGTCGAGCCCGGGGCCGGCCCGGTCACGTTGATCGACGCCGATGGCGCCTCCGGGGACCTGGCCGTCATGTTGGGCCTGGAGCCCGACCTGACGTTGGCCGACGTCGCCGACGGCGACGGGTGCGTGTCGCCCGGCGTCGTCGAGCACGCCATGGTCCGTCACCACCCGACGGGGATCCGGCTGCTCGCGTCCCCGTTCGAGCCGGCGTTCGCGACCCGGGTACGGGGCAAGGGCATGGCCGCGGTGATCGCCGCGGCCGCCGAGACGTCGTCGGCCGTGGTCGTCGACACGTCGGTCGTCTTCGACGACGTGCTGCTGGCCACGCTCGCCGCGGCGAGCGACCTCATCGTCGTCGCGACCCCCGAGGTCACGTCCGTGCGGGCGCTCAGCGTGGCGTTGCAGACGGTCGCGGGCCTGGAGTCACCCCCGGCGCGGATCCGGGTCGCGCTGAACCGCGCCGGATCGGTCGTCGGGGTCGACGCGGCGACGATCGAGGACGCGCTCGGGGTGGGCATCGACGTCTGCATCCCGAGCGACCTGGCGGTGCCCCGCTCGGTCAACGACGCCCGTGTGCTGGTGACCGCCGAGCCGGCCCATCCGGTCAGCGTCGCCATCCGCGAGCTCGCCGCGCAGCTGCGGGTGTCGACGCCGACGCCGCCGCCGTCCGGCTAGCGGGAGCGGGCCGGCCCCGGGCTCAGATGCGGGGGCGGGAGCGCCGCTCGAGGCTGATCAGCCCCATGCGGACGGCCTGGAGCACGGCTTCCGTGCGGTCGCGCACGTCGAGCTTCTGGTAGATCGACGTCAGGTGGTTCTTGACCGTCTTCTGGCTGATCTCGAGCCCGCGGGCGACCTCGATCGTCGAGCGGCCGTTGGCGAACATCTGGAGCACCTCGGTCTCCCGCTTGGTCAGGCGGGGCTCCCGGCGGCCCTCCTCGCCCCGGAAGCGGTGATCGATGGCCCGGGCGTCGGGTCGGCCCCCCGACGGCGGTCCGCCCTCGAGGCCGATGCCGGTCTCGCCGCGAGCGAGCGCGCGCACGACGTCACCGATCTCCTTGCTGGACGCGGTCTTCACGACGTACGCCGCCGCACCGGCGCGTCGGGCCGCGTCCCGCATGCCGAGGTCGTCGTGCGCGGTGAGCAGCGCGATGCGTGCGTTGGGCCGCGCGTGAAGGATGCGCCGCGTCGCCTCGATGCCGTCGAGCTCGGGCATCCCAATGTCGAGCAGCGCGATGTCGGGTCGGTGGGCGAGCGCGAGGTCGACGGCCTGGCGCCCGTCGTCGGCTTCGGCGACGATCGTGAAGCCGCACGCGTCCAACGTCCGACGCAGGCCTTCGCGCAGGAGCTCGTGATCGTCGGCCAGCAGCAGCCGCAAGGACATCCGGGCCTCCAGTGGGCAAGGGGGTGACGTGGGCGGTATCGACCCCGTCCCGGAGTTCCTTGAGCTTCCTTGATGGTCGCGGCGGCCGGCCGCTAGCGTCCCGCGGGATGATCCTCGTGGCACTGACCGGCGGCATCGGCAGCGGGAAGTCGTCGGTCTCGTCCCGGCTCGCGGACCGCGGCGCGCTCATCGTCGACGCCGACGCCATCACCCGCCGGCTCCAGGAGCCGGGCGGCACGGTGTTCGAGGCGATGGTCGAGCGCTTCGGCGACCAGATCGTCGCCACCGACGGCACGCTCGACCGCCAAGCGGTCGCCGAGCAGGTGTTCGCCGACGCCGACGCGCTGGCCGACCTCAACAAGATCGTGCACCCGGCGGTGCGGGCCGAGATGGCCCGCCAGGTCGACGCGGCCCGGGGCACGGACCGGGTGGTCGTGCTCGACATCCCGCTGCTTGCCGAATCGAAGGGCAAGGGCCGGCCCGACCACTCGGCCGTCATCGTCGTCGACACGCCTCCCGACGTCGCCGTGGAGCGGCTCGTGGACCAGCGGGGGTTCACCGAGGACGACGCCCGGGCCCGGATCGCCAACCAGGCGTCGCGGGAGGACCGCCTCGCGCTCGCCGACTTCGTGGTCGACAACAGCGGCGATCTCGACGGCTTGGACGCCGAGGTCGATCGACTGTGGGCGTGGCTGGCGACCGTGCCGCCCGCCGAACCGGCCGAGGCCGAGACGGCCTGACCGGGGCCACCGCCCGCCGACGGCGGCCCCGTCAGCTCCGGGTCAGACGTACCAGCCGTGGACGTCGACGATGAAGTGGGTCCCGCCGCCGCCGTTGCACCCGATGTTGAGGTCGTTGTCGTCCGTGCCCGTGGCGACCGTGACCATGTTGGACAGGACGTTGCCCTCGCCCGACCACGTGATCATCGGCAGGCCTGACGGCTCCCGGCCCTGGCCCCAGGCCGCCAGGTAGCCGCGGCCGCCCCCGGTGTCGACGACGGTCAGGTTGATCGTGACCGCGATCGCCTCGGCCGGGAGGCCGGACAGGTCGATGACGTAGACGTCCGTCGGCTGGATCGGTCCCTCGGCGTCGTCGCGGGAGTCGTAGGTGCGGTACGGCTCGGCGAGGGGGATGTACTGGGGTCCGACCTGCTGGGCACCGGCGGCCGGGGCCAGCGCCACGCCTGCGGCGGCCGCGGCACCGGTCGCGCCGGCGAGGCCTGCCGCACGGCGAACGAAGGCGCGGCGGTCGGTCGTGGTCGGCTTCTCGCCGACCGTGTCGGATGGGTGGGACGGGGTCGTGGCCATGTCGGCTCCTGTCGGTCGGCTTCGTGCGCGGACTACCCGCGTCGTGTCCCACTCAACCGGTACCGTGGGCGCCTCGCGCCCGTCGCGCTCACGTCGGCATGCGGCCGCCGCCGAGGCAGAGCTCGTTTCCCTCGGGGTCGCGGAGGACGACGTTGCGGTAGGCCTGCGCCACGTCGGGCGGGACCTCCTCCTCCCAGACGATCGTCGCCCCGAGCGACACCAGCCGGTCGATGAGCGGCCCGAGCTCGTCCGGGCGGCATGTTCGCACGCCGTCGGGCGGCCGTGTCGGCCGGGTGGGGCCCGCGGCCGGCTTCACTGTCACCGGGGGGTGGGTAGCATCGCAGCCGTGCCGGAGTTCAAGGTCCACTCCGAGTTCGCCCCTGCGGGCGACCAACCCAAGGCCATCGAGGCCCTCGCCGCGGGCGTCCACCGGGGAGACCGGTACCAGACGCTCCTCGGCATCACGGGCTCGGGCAAGAGCGCGACCATCGCGTGGACGATCGAGCAGGTCCAGAAGCCGACGCTCGTCATCGCCCCCAACAAGTCGCTGGCCGCCCAGCTGGCCAACGAGTTCAAGGAGTTCTTCCCCGAGAACCGGGTCGAGTACTTCGTCTCCTACTACGACTACTACCAGCCCGAGGCCTACATGGCCGCGTCCGACACGTACATCGAGAAGGACTCGAGCGTGAACGACGAGATCGACCGGCTGCGCCACTCGGCGACCTCGGCGCTGTTGACCCGCCCGGACACGATCGTCGTGGCGTCGGTGTCGTGCATCTACGGTCTCGGCTCGCCCGAGGAGTACCGCAACATGCTCCTCATCATCGAGCGGGGCAAGGAGTACGACCAGCGATCCCTGCTGCGCCGGCTGGTCGACATGCAGTACGAGCGCAACGACATGAACCTCGTCCGCGGCAAGTTCCGGGTCCGGGGCGACGTGATCGAGATCCACCCCGCCTACCAGGAGACGGCCGTCCGGGTGGAGCTGTTCGGCGACGAGGTCGAGCAGATCACCGAGGTCGACACGGTGACGGGGGAGCGGGTCCGCACGCTCGACGAGCTGGTCGTCTTCCCGGCCACCCACTACACGACCAGCCACGAGCGCATGGAGAAGGCGATCAAGCGCATCGAGGCGGAGCTGGTCGACCGCCTCCAGTGGTTCGAGAAGAACGGCAAGCTGCTCGAGGCCCAGCGCCTGCGGATGCGCACCGAGTACGACCTCGAGATGATGCGCGAGATGGGCTTCTGCAGCGGCATCGAGAACTACTCGGCGCCGATCGACGGCCGGGGCCCGGGCGAGACGCCCCACACGCTGCTCGACTTCTTCCCCGACGACTTCCTGATGGTGCTGGACGAGTCCCACCAGACCGTGCCGCAGATCCACGGCCAGTACGAGGGCGACCGCAGCCGCAAGGAGGCGCTGATCGAGCACGGCTTCCGGCTGCCCTCCGCGGCCGACAACCGGCCGCTGCGCTTCGACGAGTGGGCCGAGCGGGTCCACCAGTGCGTGCTGCTGTCGGCCACGCCCGGCCCGTGGGAGCTCGAGCACTCCACCCACGTCGTCGAGCAGGTCGTGCGCCCGACGGGCCTGATCGACCCCGAGATCGAGGTCCGCCCGACCAAGGGCCAGATCGACGACCTCATGGCGTCGATCAACACCGAGGTCACCAAGGGCGGTCGGGTGCTCGTCACCACGCTCACCAAGAAGATGGCCGAGGACCTCACCGACTACCTGCTCGAGCTGGGTGTCCGGGTCCGCTACCTCCACTCGGAGATCGACACGATCGAGCGGATCGAGATCCTCCGGGCGCTGCGCCTCGGTGAGTTCGACGTGCTCGTCGGCATCAACCTCCTGCGCGAGGGCCTCGACCTGCCCGAGGTGTCGCTGGTGGCCATCCTCGACGCCGACAAGGAGGGCTTCCTCCGCTCGGAGACGTCGCTGATCCAGACGATCGGCCGCGCCGCCCGAAACGTCGAGGGCAAGGTCGTGATGTACGCCGACGAGGTGACCCAGTCGATGCAGCGGGCCATCTCCGAGACCAACCGCCGTCGCGGTCTCCAGGAGGCGTACAACGCGGAGCACGGGATCAACCCGCAGACGATCCGCAAGGCCGTGACCGACATCCTCGCCTACCTCCGTCCTGCGGCGGAGCCCGAGGGCGCGCCGGTGCCCGACGCCCTGTCGTCGAAGTCCCGTCGACGCGAGCGCGAGGGCGAGGCGCTGGCCGAACGGGTGGCCGACATGCCCGGCGAGGAGCTGTCGCGGCTGATCCAGACGCTGGAGGAGGAGATGCACGAGGCATCGGCCGATCTCCGCTTCGAGTACGCCGCCCGCCTCCGCGACGAGATCAAGGACCTCAAGCGCGAGCTGCGCGAGGTGTCGTGACCGCCATGGACGGAGCGGCGGGCCCCGATCTCGGCGAGCTGATGCTCGTCGTCGACGCCCACGCGGCGGAGGGCGTGCGCCGGGGCCGTCTCAGTGAGCCGGTGGTCGCCGCGCTGCGGTCGCGGGGCATGTTCAAGCTGTTCCTGCCCGCCGACCTCGGCGGGGCGGGGTTGTCGCTGCCCGATGCCGTCCAGGTGATCGCCCGCGTCGCCGAGGGCGACGGTGCCGCCGGATGGGCGCTCATGATCGGTGCGGGCCCCAACTGGTTCGCCGGGTGGATGGCGCCGGAGCTGGCGACCGAGGTGTTCGGGCCGACCGACTCGGTCGTCGCCGGCTCCGGGGCACTCGGTGACGCCCTCGCGGTGGACGGCGGCTGGTCGGTGACCGGCGAGTGGCGGTGGTGCTCCGGTGCCCCGTGGGCGAGCTGGTTCACGTTCTCGGTCCTCGCTGCGCAGGAGCAGGCGGCGATGCCGATCGTCGTCGCGGTACCGGCCGACGAGGTCGAGGTCGACCCCGACAGCTGGGACACGGTCGGCTTGCGGGGCACCGCGAGCTGGACGGCCCGGCTGACCTCGTGCTTCGTGCCGTCGCACCGCACGTTCGGGCTCACCGACCCCGCGCCGGTGCGCGACGAGGCGATCTTCTCGGTCCCGTTCGCGTCGTTCGCGCAGGCGACGATGGCCGCGGTCTCGGTCGGCCTGGGCCGGCGGCTCGTGCGCGAGTTCGTCGAGCTCGCCGAGGGCAAGGTCCCGATGGCGTCCGACCAGCCGCTCTCCGCCGATCGCACGGTGCAGCTCGAGCTCGGGCGGTCGGTGGCGTCGCTGCGCGCCGCGGAGCGCTACTTCGCCGACGCGGTCGAGGCGCTCTGGCAAATGGCGGTCGACGGGGCCGACCCTCGTGCCGCAGCCGACGAGCTCCGGCTGGCCTCCACCCACGCGGTCAGCGTCGGCGGGCGCGCGGCGTTGGCGCTGCGGGAGCACGCGGGCATGTCGGCGCTCGTGGCGACCTCGCCGATCGGGCGGGTCATGGCCGACCTCGACGCGGTGACCCACAACGCCGTCGTGTCGACCGCGAGGATCGCCGACGCCGGCGACGCGCTGATCCGCAACCGACGCCGCGACAGCTAGCGCGGGCCTCGTCGCCGGTCGTGGTGGCGGCCACTCGGTGCGCCGCGTCCGCCACGTATGCAAACACACGTTCGAGCGCGGAGAGGTTGGCTACACTACGCCAGTGGCAGACAAGATCCGCATCCGCGGTGCGCGGGAGCACAACCTCCGCGACGTCTCACTCGACCTCCCGCGCGATCGTCTGATCGTGCTGACGGGCCTGTCGGGCTCGGGCAAGTCGTCGTTGGCGTTCGACACGATCTACGCGGAGGGCCAGCGGCGCTACGTGGAGTCGCTGTCCTCGTACGCCCGGCAGTTCCTCGGCCAGATGGACAAGCCCGACGTCGACGTCATCGAGGGGCTGTCCCCGGCGATCTCGATCGACCAGAAGACCGCGTCGCGCAACCCGCGCTCGACGGTCGGCACGATCACCGAGGTCTACGACTACCTGCGGCTGCTCTTCGCCCGCATCGGCATCCCTCATGACCCGGAGACGGGCGAGGTCCTGGTCCGCCAGACCCCCCAGCAGATCGTCGACAAGGTGCTGACCCTCGAGGAGGGCACCCGGTTCCAGGTCCTGGCGCCGGTGGTGCGCCATCGCAAGGGGACCTACGAGGCGCTCTTCGACGACCTCGCCTCCCAGGGCTTCGTGCGGGCCGTGGTCGACGGCGAGGTGCGGGAGCTGTCGGAGGAGATCCCGCTCGAGCGCTACGAGAACCACACCATCAAGGTCGTGGTCGACCGGCTCGTGCTGCGCGAGGGCATCGAGCGCCGGCTCACCGAGTCCATGGAGACCGCGCTGCGCCTGGCCGACGGCGTCGCCGAGGTCGAGCTCGTGCCCCGCGACGGCGAGCCGACGACGTTGGTGTTCAGCGAGCACCTGGCCCGCCCGAGCGACGGCAAGAGCTTCGAGGAGCTCGCGCCCCGGAACTTCTCGTTCAACTCGCCCTACGGCGCCTGCCCGGCGTGCGACGGTCTGGGTACCCGCTTCGAGGTCGACCCCGAGCTCGTCGTGCCGAACCCCGAGGCGTCGCTGTCCGAGGGTGCCCTCGCCCCCTGGGGCGATGGCCGGTCGGTCTACTTCGCCCGCCTCGTCGAGGCGGTGTGCGAGGTCGCCGGCATCGACGCCGACCGGCCGTGGGGCGAGCTGCCCGAGCACGACCGGACGGTCCTCCTCGACGGCTTGGGCGACGAGAAGGTCCAGGTCAGCTACCGCAACCGCTACGGCCGGAACCGCTCGTACCATGCCCGCTACGAGGGCATCCTCCCGTACCTCCAGCGACGCCACTCCGAGTCGGAGAGCGACAGCGAGCGGGAGCGGATCGAGGGCTACATGCGCGAGGTGCCGTGCCACGCGTGCGGCGGCGCCCGGCTCAAGCCGCTGTCCCTGGCGGTGACGATCGACGGCCACACGATCGCCGACATCAGCACGATGTCGATCGAGAAGGCCGCCGCGGTGCTGGTCGGCCTGGAGCTGTCCGACCGGGACCGGATCATCGCCGAGCGGGTGGTCAAGGAGATCAACGAGCGGATGCGGTTCCTGCTCGACGTCGGGCTCGGTTACCTGAGCCTGTCCCGCTCCGCCGGCACCCTCGCCGGCGGGGAGGCGCAGCGGATCCGCCTGGCCAGCCAGATCGGCTCCGGTCTCGTCGGGGTGCTCTACGTGCTCGACGAGCCGTCGATCGGTCTCCATCAGCGCGACAACCGCCGCCTGATCGACACGCTCGTGCGCCTGCGGGACCTCGGCAACACGGTCCTCGTGGTCGAGCACGACGAGGACACGATCCGCGTCGCCGACCACGTCGTCGACATCGGCCCCGGTGCCGGTGAGCACGGCGGCAAGGTCGTCCACTCGGGGACCGTGGCCGGGCTGTTGCGCAAGCGCGATTCCCTGACCGGTCGGTACCTGTCGGGCAAGCGGCGGATCGAGGTGCCCGAGCTGCGGCGCAAGCCGCAGGCGGAGTGGATCGTCGTGCGCGGCGCCCGGGAGAACAACCTGAAGGGCATCGATGTCGAGTTCCCGCTCGGGGTGCTGACCACGGTCACCGGCGTGTCCGGGTCGGGCAAGTCGACGCTGGTGAACGAGATCCTGCTGCGGGCGCTCATGCAGAAGATCTACAAGTCGAAGACGCCCCCGGGCCGCCACCGCAAGGTCGACGGGCTCGAGGCGGTCGACAAGGTGATCGACATCGACCAGTCGCCGATCGGCCGGACCCCGCGGTCGAACCCCGCGACCTACACCGGCGTGTTCGACCACGTCCGCAAGCTGTTCGCCCAGACCACCGAGGCGAAGGTGCGGGGCTACCTGCCCGGGCGGTTCTCGTTCAACGTGAAGGGCGGGCGCTGCGAGGCGTGCGCCGGCGACGGCACGATCAAGATCGAGATGCACTTCCTGCCGGACGTCTACGTCCCGTGCGAGGTGTGCAAGGGCGCCCGCTACAACCGGGACACGCTGGAGATCCAGTTCAAGGGCAAGAACATCTCCGAGGTCCTCGACATGCCGATCGAGGAGGCGGTCGAGTTCTTCTCGAACCAGCCGTCGATCTCGCGGTACATGTCGACGCTGGTCGACGTCGGTCTGGGCTACGTGCGGTTGGGCCAGCCGGCGCCGACGCTGTCGGGCGGTGAGGCGCAGCGGGTGAAGCTGGCGACCGAGCTGGCGAAGCGGTCGACGGGCCACACGATGTACATCCTCGACGAGCCGACGACCGGCCTGCACTTCGAGGACATCCGCCGCCTGCTCGGCGTGCTGTCCCGGCTCGTCGACCAGGGCAACTCGGTGCTGGTCATCGAGCACAACCTCGACGTGATCAAGACGGCCGACTGGATCATCGACCTCGGCCCCGAGGGCGGCGAGGGCGGCGGCAGCGTGGTCGTCGAGGGCCCACCCGAGCTGGTCGCCAAGACCCCCGAGTCCCACACCGGTGAGTTCCTCGCCCCCCTCCTCGGCGTCGAACGCCCGGGCTGAGGCGCTTCCGGTTCAGCCCGGTCGGAGCACGAGGACGACGAGCTCGTTTTCCTCAGTGACGCTGCGCTCGACCGCGGCGTCAGATGGTGTGAAGCGCTCGTCCGCTTCGCGATCTCGAGAGCGCTCGTCGATCGCGTGGGCCCTGCGGAGGGCGATCGCGACGCACGGGGGTCGAGACGCCGTGGGCGACATGTGTGAATGTTGTCACCCGGGTGCCTTGGTATCTCATCACGAATTTGTGATCTGAATGGCATTCACGGCCTGTTCTTGAGAATTGGCCGGCAGTATCTGCTCACGGCATCGACGCAGTTGCGTGATGTCTGCGGCCCTGCGTGCGGAGTAGCGCGGGCCCGGCATCGAGCTACGAGGCCGGATTCGAGACGATGTGTCCGACGGACGACTCTGGGCGGAGGTCGACCTGCAATGGACTTCAGCGGACGACAAAGGTCTGATCGACCGACTTGGCTCCTCGGCGCTGCCAGCCTGGTTGTGCTGACTGGCGAGCGTTGGCCTGGCTCTCGGCCTCACTTGTTGTCATGGCGGAGCGTTGCCTCGTCTGCGATTCGGTGGTTCGGATGCCCTACGGTGGCGTGACCGAGCTGGCGGGCCCGCTCCATCCCGGTGCAATAGTGCGCTATCGGGCGGTGCTCACGAAGCGCGAGAAGCTTGCGCTCCACTCGCTTTGCTGTGCAGTCGTCGTATCCGGTGCGGCACTCGTCGGGTGGCTCCTCTGGCCTTCAGGTGGCCCGTCGGCGCTGCTCTCCGGGCGCGGCCTGGCGGCTGTCGGGGTCGCGATGGCGATGGCGTGCGTCGAGCTCATCCGCATCGGCCAGAGCCTGACGCTGTGGCTGTTCGCCTCCCGGGCGGCGGATCCGGTGCCGATGGAGCCGGCGGCCGGGCTCCGCGCGGCCGTGCTCACGACGATCGTGCCGGGTAAGGAACCGGTGGAGCTCGTGGAGCGGACGCTGCGGGCGATGCGTGGTATCCGCGCGCCGAATGGCATGACGATCGACGTCTGGCTGCTCGACGAAGGCGACGATCCGGACGTGGCGGCGCGGTGCCGACGCCTCGGCGTGCACCACTTCAGTCGTCGTGGTGTGTCGGGCTACAACACCGAGCGAGGTGAGTTCAAGGCCCGCACGAAGCATGGGAACCACAACTCGTGGCGCCACCGCCACGAGGCCGACTACGACATCGTGGCGCAGATGGATCCGGACCACATCCCGCATCCGGACTTCCTTCTTCGGACCGCTGGCTACTTCAACGACCCGGATGTGGCTTTCGTCGTCGCTCCTCAGGTCTACGGCAACCTGCGGGAGAACCTGGTTGCGCGGGGCAGTGCGTTCTTGGCGTACGTGTTCCACGGCATCATCCAGCGCGGCGGCAACGGTCGCCACGCCCCGCTGCTGATCGGAACGAACCACGTCTACCGGCCAACGGCCTTCCGTCAGATCGGCGGGTACCAGGACAGCATCATCGAGGACCACCTCACGTCGATGGTGGTGTTCGGCGCCTTCAACCCGGCGACGGGCGAGCGGTGGAAAGGCGTGTATACGCCTGACATCCTCTCCGTCGGCGAAGGGCCGACGACATTCACCGACTTCTTCAACCAGCAGAAGCGCTGGGCATACGGGATCTGGGAGATCGTGCTGGGATTCAGCCCGAGGGTCTTCCCGTACCTGCGGCGCTCGCAGCGCCTGACGTTCACGCTGCTGCAGTCGTTCTACCCCTCGGTAGCTGTGAGCTGGGTGCTCGGCAACCTCGTCACGGCGTCGTGCATTCTCAGCGGTGTCGGGGCCGACGGGTCGTTGCGGATCTGGACGGTGCTGTGGCTCGCCTCGTTGTCATCGTCGTTCGGCCTGTTCCTCTGGCTCCGGCGCTTCAACCTGGTCGACCACGAGCGGCGCGATTGGGGGCTGGCAGGGATGTCGCTCATGCTGATGTGCATTCCTGTCTACGTGTCAGCGGCCGCTGCTGCCCTGACCGGTCGTCGACTCAGTTACGCGGTGACCGCGAAGGGTGATCTTGCGAGCCCGGACACGTTGGCGACGTTCCGTCAGCACCTGGCCTGGGCTGCCTTCGCGTTCGCGGTGCTCGTCGCCAGCGTCGTCGGGCCCGGCTCGGGGCACCACACGCTGCAGGCATGGATGCTGGTGACGCTCGGCGTCTCCGTGAGCCCCATCGTGCTCTGGGCGAGACGGGCCCGGGCGAGCGTTCGTGCCCGCCCGGTGCCGGCCGCTGCGCCTCCGAGCGTGACGACGGTCGCGTCGCACGGCGAGGTTCCGACGGCGCCGGTGCTCGATCTGCGCGGGTCGGCCGGGCCTGTGGTCGACCTGCGGGCGGCCGGGGAGCTGCGGGCGGCGACGAGGGCGACGCCCACCACCGGTCGGACGGGTGCAGCCGCAGGCGGAATCTCCTTCGTTCTGCACGACGTGGAGGGGGTCGAGGCGGAATCGTCCGGCGCCTGTCTCGCAGCTGCGCGTGCACGCGAGGAGTAGGCCTGCTGCTCGGGCCGAGCCCTCCTGCGTTCAGTCCCGTCGGAGCACGAGGATGTAGAGCTCGTCCTCGTCGACGTACCGCTCGACGGTGAGGCCGAACGGGGCGAACAGCTCTGCGGCCTCGTCGCGGCTCGAGGGGAACTCGTCGACGGGGAACGGCATCTCGGCGTGGAGGAAATCGAGGATCCGCCGCCCCATCGGGTGGCTGATCACGACCCGCCCGCCGGGCCGAAGCATGCGGGTGACGTTGGCGAAGACCGTGCGCTTGTCGGTCAGGTTCGGGTAGCAGGCGTTGATCAGCACGACGTCGACGACGTCGTCGGGCAGGTCGAGCGTGCGGATGCCGCCGAGGACCGTGGTCACCGCCGGGTAGCGTTCCGCGACGGTCTCGAGCATGGCGGGGGAGAGGTCGTTGGCGTACACCACGCCGGCGCCCGCGGCCTGGACGCCCGGGATCAGCGCGCCGGTCCCGGTGCCGACGTCGAGCACCGCCTCACCCGCGGCGATCGCCGCAGCCTCGACGATTCGCTCGAGCCGCTCGGCCACCCCCGGCGGGTACGGCGGATCGAACGCCTCCGTGATCGTGTCGAAGTACGCAGCCTGCGCGGCATCGATCCTTGTGACCTCGTCGCCCGAGACCGCATCGAACTTCCTCGGCATCGGTGTCCTCCTCCTGCCGGCACGAGCGGAGGCTAACGATCCATTGACGACGAGGGTCAGGGCACTTCGAAAGGACGAAGGTCCCACCAAAGCGGCGATGCCGCGCCCTACGAACCTGGATGAGTCGATCTCGTCGGCGTGCGTCGGCGCCCAGGGCCGATCACGTCCGAACCAATCGGCTCCGTCAGCACATGTGACTGCCAGATCCCGTCTCGCATGGAGGGTCCACCCATCTTCCGGGAGCCCACGATCGCCACAAGGCTCCGGCACAGCTGCCTGCCAGACTCGTGCACGTGAACGCGGCCGACGTCTAGCGAGGCGTCGGGACCCGTGCCGCCGGCTTGTTGCAGACCTGCTGTGCGGTCAGCGCCCAGCCCGACGCGGCAACGACGGAACCAGCACTCCCCAACCTCCGAACGTCCTGGCCCCGCGGACGAGCGCCGACAGGTGTCGCATCGGGAGCAACCAGGTGCGCAACCACTCTGACGGCCGTGTCAGGCCATCCCACACCGGACGGCGGTAACGGGCTCGTACGGCGAGTCCACAGGAGAACGCGACTGCGAACCATCCTATTGCTGACGACCTCCTGGACTGAATGTCCATTGCGGCTTTGAGTATTGCACACAACCAGAGTAGCGCGACCGAGTGGAGCGGGCGACCGACGATGAATGGGCCGATCTTCTTCTGCTCGACCGAACGCCTGTAGGAGCTCGGCCAGTTCTGGTAGAGCAACGCATCCATGCGATATCGGCGCAGATGTCGGCGGATCGATGCAGCATCGAAGAACTGCTCCGGATGCCGTACTACCGCCTCCGGCACAATGGCGACCCGCGCCCCGTTCGATTCGAGTCGGAAACCGAAATCACTGTCCTCGCGGAAGTAGACCTCACCGTCGTAGTAGCCCTCGTCGTAGCCTCCAGCCCGTTCAGCAAGCTCACGACGAACGAACAGGTTGCACGGCAGGTAGGCGGGTTGCGACCGGCGCCCTTCCCCGCGCCGAAGCGAGCCGTGGGCCGACTCCACCTCGCCATCCACGACATCGCACTGATCGGCAAGGATGGGCGCCGAACCGATGTCGAGCCAGTGCGGATCCAGCCGGACATCGTCCTCGCAGAATGCGACGACTCGGCCGACCGCCTCACGTAACCCCGCGTTGCGCGCACGTGCTGGCCCGCCCTGTTCGATCGAGACGAACGTGAATCTGAAAGGCCACTCGTGGTCGAGAACGTCCGAGTAACCGCTGAGGTCGCCGCCGTCACAGACGCAGATCACCGGCTCATCGGATTTCGGCGGGGGTGATCTGGTCGAGGAGGGTCCAGTTGGGTCGGCCTGCGTAGAGCAGGACTCGGATGCGGTAGTTGCGGAAGGACCGGAACCCGAACCCGAT
>JAXHUH010000145.1:0-39481 GCA_034211175.1 Actinomycetota bacterium | reverse complement strand
GGATCCGGTTGACGTAAGACACCTCCAGATTCGTTGAGCCCCTGTTCTCGTTCGCGGACCCCTCAACCGCCCCCGGTCGACGTCACCGCACGCCACCCACCCCGCTCAGATCCGAAGAGCCTGTAAAGCGCAGAGCGCAGAGCCGACGCACGCCATGGGCGCGCCGCACGCGCACTCGACGGGTAGTGGCGACGTGCGCAAGGCGCTCGCCGCTGCGGGTGGGTAGCGGGCGTCGTCGCAGCGTCAAGGTCGTTCGTCCTCGCTGCGCTGCGGGCGCTCCACCTTGACGCCGCGCCTCTCGCCCGCTGGTGGGCAGTGCGCCTCCCCTCCCTCCGGTCGGGGAGCGCCTGGTACTGGGTTGGGCGGTGCGTCGCGTTCGTCGTCGAGCCGCTGGAGCGACTGCCCCTGGCCTGGGGATGACTCGCGTCGGTCGGGTCGTGCTTGGTCGGGCCGTGCTGACGGCGCCCGACGCCTGTTGCAGAGCTGGGTTCTGCTCGTGGCCCTCGGGTCGTCGCTCACCCGACAAGACGGTTGGCTGCTGGGACGGTACTCGGCGTTCTGGTCCGGCGGCGCCGAGCGGTCGCAGCGAGGTGCCCCCGTCGGGTGGTTGCAATGGTGGAGCCACGCATCGTCCGGCGGACTCGATGTCTGCCGTCCAATCCGCTGCGATGTTCGGCCGGTGGCTCTGGACGTCCAGCTCGGTGGAGGGATTCGCCGAGCACCGTGAGCGAGTTCAGGCGTCGACGGGGGCAGCTGGCGGAGTTCGCTGCAGTCGGGCCTGGGTGCGGATGGTAGGCCCGTCCGGACCCAAGACGGCTGCGGCTCGGGCCCGCCGGACCGTTGCAGTGGAGGTCTCGAGCCGTCGAGGCCAGGGAACACTCCGGACCGGCTTCAGGGCTCACGCTGTCGCTCTGAGGTGGCGACCGGGTTGCCGTGCAAGCCGCGGAGTGGAGCACGCCGAAGCAGTCCCGCACGCCCGCTCGCGCCCAC
Organism: Actinomycetota bacterium; assembly: GCA_034211175.1. Lineage (GTDB taxonomy): Bacteria > Actinomycetota > Acidimicrobiia > Acidimicrobiales > CAIXPF01 > JAXHUH01. Next base: position 38,491 of record JAXHUH010000145.1, on the reverse strand, counting down.
GGGCAATGGCAACCCGCACACGGCGCTGGCTGTCAGTGCGCATGGCTCTGTGCGGCAACGGCTTCGTCTCGGCCTCAGGCTCGATGTTGTGAGGCTCAGTGCGCGCTCTCAGTGAGCAGTAGATTCGCTCGGTCAGGTGAGTGGCAGCCGACAACTCTCCGTGTGCCAATGCGCACTTTGCGGAGGCGCCGCAGTGCGTGATTTGAACGTTGACGAGTTCTGCGGTCTCGCCTTGCATCGAACACTCGTTCCCAGTAGTGTTTGGTTCTTGCCTCGAGGTCGGCGGACGACCTTTCACTGTTGTGGTGTAGCTATTGGTCGAAGTGGGCGGGGAGGTGTGGCGGGCGTGGGTTCGGCGGTTGTGCAATCAGTTGTGGATGCTGTCGCGGGGGCTGCGTGCGCGGCTCGGTGAGCTCGAAACTGCGGTGTTGTCGGCGGACGACTGTGTCGCTCTCGCGGTGGAGCTTGGCTCTGTTGAGAAGGTGTGTGCTGCGGCGAAGGCTCGGGTGGTTGCTCGGGGTGCCGCTGATGGCGCGCATCGGGAGGCGGGGTGTGCCGACGAGGCTGATTGGCTCGCTCGGCTGTCGGGGTCGTCTCGGCGGGAGGCCCGGTCTGCGCTGGAGACGTCGGCAAGGCTCGGCTCGTGTCCGGCGACGCGTGATGCGGTGGCGTCTGGGCGGGTGTCGTTGCGGCAGGCGCAGGAGATCGTCGCTGCCGAGGAGGAGGCTGCCGGTTCGGAGGCGGAGTTGCTCGAACTCGCCCGGAAGGCGAGCTTGCGGGCGTTGCAGGATCGGGCTCGCAAGTTGCGGCAGGAGGCTGCGGATCCGGCGGAGCTGCACGAGCGGCGGCGCAAGGCCCGGCACCATCGGTGGTGGGTCAACGAGCTGGGCAACGTCCAGTACGCGGGAGAGCTGGCGCCGGAGGTCGGGGTGCCGATCATGAACCGGCTCGACCGCATCGCCGACCGGCTTCGCCGGGACGCGAAGACGGCGGCCAGGCATGGCGGGGCTGCGGTCGAGCCTCGGGAGGCGTACGCGGCCGACGCGTTCGTGAAGCTGTGCTCGGGCGGCGACGGGAGCCGGGCCGGTCGGGCGGACGTGGTGTTCGTGGTCGACCTCAACACCTACCGACGTGGGCACGCCCACCGGGGCGAGGCTTGCCACATCGTTGGTGGCGGGCCGGTGCCGGTCGACGTCGTCCGCGCTGCCGAGCGGGATGCGTTCGTGAAGGCCGTCCTCCACGACGGAGTGCGGATCCACACGGTGAAGCACTTCAAGCGCCACCTCAACGCCGAGCTCCGCACCGCCCTCGAGCTCGGCTCGCCGTCGGAGTTCGACGGCGTCAGCTGCGTCGAAGCCGGGTGCGATCGCAGGCACGGGTTGGAGTGGGACCACATCGATCCGGTCGCCAACCGGGGGCCGACCACGTTCGCCAACCTCGAACCTCGCTGTTGGCCACATCACCGGGCCAAGACCGAGCGCGACCGGCTCGCCGGGCTCCTCGGGCGCCGAGCTGCACGGGATCCGCTACCGGTCGGGAGCGATCCGCCGTGAGCGACGGCGACGAGTTCAAGGAGGGACGCAACCGCCGGTCGGCGGGCGCCCCGGCGCGGGCCGGTGGCGCCCGGTGCTCAGTCCGGCTTCCGTCGGCCTCGCCGGCTGGGCGTCCCGCTCGGCAGGCGGGCTGCTGGCCGGAGCTGTGGGGGTGGCGGGCGGATCGCTCGGGGTCCTGGCACGCTGCGACCGGCTGGACCCGTCGGCGGTGTCGGTTGGGGACGGCCTGTTCCCATCCACTGCGTCCGAGTGCAGCCCTGCCCGGGTCGCCGTGCGTCGGGCTGGCGTTGGGTGTCCGCGGTCCGGTCGGCACCTGGTGGTCGCCCGCGGGTGGCGGGAGCCGGATCGGCGAGCTCCTACTCGTCCGCGGGCGGGCCTCAGGTTGGTGCAGCGGTCCAGCGGAGGCCGGGTTGGGCGGCCTTGGTGGCGACGATGCGGTGGGCGGTGAACCGGAGGATGCCGACGCCGTCGGATGTGGGGCCGTCGGGCCAGATCATCGCCGGGTCGAAGCCGACCGGCGGTGGGGTGGTGCGGATCGTCTCCCACGCCTCGGGGATGTCCTCGGCGGGGACCCACTCGGCGGTGGCGTCGATGGCGGCGGTGTCGTGCGACGGGTCCCAGTAGAAGCAGCTCACGTGGGGGTTGGCTGCCAGGTGTCGGAGCTTGATCGGGGTGAGGCGGCTCGTGACCAGGGCCTCGGGCGCGTCGCCGTCCCACCGCCAGACGGGGTGCATCAGACGGTTCCTCGGCGCGCCGTCGGGGGTGACGGTGGTGACCGTGCACCAGACGATCCGCTCGACGATCTCGCGGGCGGTGGCGGTGACCTCGTCGAGGGGGAGAAGGGTGGAGGGCATGTGCACAACCATAGTTGTGCACCTCGAAGAGCACAACCATGGTTGTGTAACGTGGCGATGTGGCTGAGTCGCCAGAACCATCGCCGATCGCCGACGATCTCGTCCTGCTGGTGCAGGCGTGCAGTGCCGCGCTGGGGGACCGGGTGCTGGCCGACACGCGGGCCGTCGCCGAGGTCCGGTTCAACGACGGCTACGTCTTCCAGCACCTCGTCCCGGGGCCGGCATCGGTCACCGAACTCGCCCGGGCCCTCGGCGTCACCCAGCAGGCCGCATCCAAGCAGGTCGCCGATCTCGAGCGGCGTGGACTCGTGCAGCGGCGGGAGGACCCGGCGGACCGTCGGGCGCGCCTCGTCGAGCTCAGCGCCACCGGCCACGCGGCGGTCGAGGCGGCCCGCGACTCGCGACGGGCGGTCGCGGCAGAGGTCGCCGCGTCGCTGGGGGAGGAGCGGGCGGCCGAGTTGCTCGACGCGCTGCGCCAGGTCAGCGGGGCGCTCGGCGCCGCCGATGTCATGGCGGCCCGGCGCCTGCGGCCCGAGGAGGAACGCTGACGCCGGGGTGCACCACCGACAACCGATCCGGATTTCGCTTGTCGCTGAGTTGAACTCAACTTATGTTCTCGGCATGGATCTCGAGGTGCAGGCGCCGGTGAGGACGAACGGCGCGGTGACAGGCCGCGGCGCGGCCACCAGGGCGAGGATCCTCGAGGCCGCGGGCGCGGAGCTCGTCGAGACCGGCGACCTCGAGGTCACGGCCGTGGCTGCGCGGGCGGGTGTCAGTGCGGGGCTGCCGTACCGCTACTTCGGCACCCGGAGCGGGCTGCTCGTCGCGGTCGTCGACGACTTCTACGAGCGTCTCGGACGGGCGGCGGTGTACCGCCGCTACGACGAGGAGACGTGGGCAGGGCGCGAGCGCCGCCGAATCGCGGACTGGGTCGCCTTCCTGTACGCGGATCCGCTCTCGCCGGTGATCATCGGGGGGCTCGTGGGCGACGGCGAGGTGGCCGCCGCCAACGCGACCCGGCTGCGGGAGGCGATTGCCGTGGGGGCCCGCAACGTCGCCCGTGCCCAGGAGGACGGCCAGCTCCCGACGGGACGGGACCCCGGGCTGCTGGTCGCAGCGATGCTCGGGGGCACCCACAGCGCCGTTGCCGAGGCGCTCGGTCGCCGCCCCCGTCCGGCCGCTGACGACGTCGCCGCCGAGCTCTGGCGGTGCGTCGCGGGCGCTGCCGGTATCGATGCCGACCAACAACCACTGCCAGGGGGCCAGTCATGACGTCCACCCGAACCGTTGCCGCGGATCTCGAGCAGTTCCACCGGGACGGCTTCGTCATCGCGGAGCGGGCGATCGACGAGGAGGCGCTCGAGCGCATCCGGCGGGAGCTGGCGCCGTGGCTCGACGAGAGCGCCCACAAGGGCCGCAACGACTTCGAGGGGTTCAGCACCAACCGGGTCTCCGCGCTGCTGGCCAAGGCGCCGTCGGTGGCGGAACTGGTCGAGCATCCGTGGGTCATCGCCATGCTCGACGAGCTGCTGCTGCCCAACTACCTGCTGTCGGCCAACCTGGCGATCAACCTGCTGCCCGGCGAGACCGCCCAGAACCTCCACACCGACGACAGCTTCTACCCGGTGCCGCGGCCCCGCGCCCCGATCAGCATCAGCACGGTGTGGGCGATCGACGACTTCACCGCCACCAACGGTGCGACCGAGATCATCGCCCGCAGCCACCGTTGGGGCGACGAGCGGCCGCCTGCCGACCACCCCGACCTCCGCGCCGTCGAGATGCCCGCCGGCTCGGTGGTCCTGTTCGCCGGCACGCTCTGGCACCGGGGCGGCGGCAACCGCAGCGACCGCCCCCGTCTCGCCATCACCCCGCAGTACTGCGAGCCGTGGGCCCGCCAGCAGGAGCAGCACGCCCTGGCGCTCGGCCCCGGCGCCGCCCGCTACTCCGACCGGGTCAAGGCGATGGTGGGCTACAGCATCCACCCGCCGTTCATGGGCCACGTCGACGGGCTCCATCCCCGCCGGCTGCTCGACGACGGTTACGACGCACGCACGTCCGACGCCGGGCGGATCGCCGCGGACGTCCTCACCGCACAGCCCGGAGGCGACGCCGGGAGCTGACCACCGCCGGTCATCACACGCCGAGACCATCCAGCGCCCGGACCAGGAACCACACACCGAAGACGAGGCTCACCACCACGACGATGGCATCACGATCTGGGACGGGACGATGATCCCGCCGACCATCGCCGGGACGAGCGACAGCAGCATCACGCCGGAATGGGCGGATGCTGCGGCGCCTCGACGCGGTTCGAACGGCTCAGGTCAGGAGCTTGGCCTTGGCGGCCGCGAACTCGTCGTCGCTGAGGATCCCCGCGTTGCGCATGTCGGCGAGCTGCTGGAGCTTGCCCATCAGGTCGTCACCGGGCGCCGCCGCGGGAGCGGCAGCCGGCGCCGGCTGCGGGGCGGCCTGCGCCTGCTGGTTGGCCTGCATCTGAGCCATCTGCGCCCGCATCTCGGCCAGCTCGTTCTGCGCCTCGTAGGCGGCCTGTTGGCTCGCCTGCTGTTCGTTCGCGGCCATCGCCCGGTTCTGTTGGCGACGGTTCATGGCGCCGACCGTGGCGTTCGCGGTACCGGCGACGACCGCGGTGCGGGCCATCGTCCCGAGCAGTCCGGGCCGTCCCACACGGCCCCTGCGTCCAAGCGGCATCGTTCGTCTCCTCTTCAGACCGGGGTGGGGGCGCGGAGCTCGTCGAGCAGCTCGTCGACGACGAGGCCGGGAACCCGGAACGAGGCGGCCAGGACACCGCCGGCATCGGCGATCGCGTCCCGGAAGCCCTTGGCCCAGGTGTGCTCGAACACCAGGATCGCTGCGGAGTCGCCCGGTGCGAGGCCCGAGGCGAGCGCGTCGACGTCCTCGTCGGAGATCAGCTGGTCGAGCTGCTGCATCACCGACGCGAGCCGTGCCGCGTCGTCGTTCGGGTCGACCTCCTCGAACTCGACGAGGCTGATCGACTCGTCGGTGTTCCGCTGGACCAGGATGCCGTCGACCACCGTGATGATCCCGGCGTTCACCAGCCGCTCGAGCTCCGGGACGATCCGGCCGTTGAACCGGCTGCCGGGGAACGCCACCTCGAGCACTTCGATCGGTCCGAGTGCCATGCATCTCCTCCTCTGATCGCCGGTCCCGTCCGTCGCGGGCGCGGCCGGGAGCATCGCTGGCGGACCGTAGTGCCGTGCCGATCGGCGTCTCTCACCCGCTCGGGGTGATCCTTCGGTCCGCTGGCCGGCCGCCGGCGCCGGCCAGCACCGCCGGGCGGGTGCCGCCGACCTCGGCCTCGACCTCGACGCGGCTCGAGCGGACGCGACGCGAGACGGCGATGGCGAGCGCGAGTGCCGGCGCCGAGAGGATCGCGCCGATGAGGCCGGCGAGGGCGATCCCGCAGGCGCTCGAGACGAGACTCGGCAGGGGGTGCAGCGCCAGGCGCTCGCTCGTCAGCCGGTTCCCGACGATCGACCCTCAGCGCCGAGGACCTCCTCGTTGCCGTCGCGGCCCTCGTCACCGGTGTCGTGCTGGGCGCGTTGACCCGCTCGGCCGTGCGCCGTGCGCTCATGTCGGTCCCTGCGATCGGCCGCACGGCCGCGGCCGCGATCGCGCGGCTCGCCGGCTACGTCGTGGTCCTGCTCGGTGTGGTCGTTGCGCTCAGCGCACTCGGACTCGACTTCGGTCCGGTGCTCACCATCCTTCTCGTCGTGGGCCTGGCGGCCGTGCTCGTCGGGCGCCCGCTGCTGGCCGATCTCGCTGCCGGTGTGGTGCTCCAATCGCGCCGGCCCGTCGCGGTCGGCGAGGTCGTGCGGGCCGGCGGGTACGAGGGGGTGAAGCTGTGGGCCGACCCGATGCACCGCTGGGACATCAAGGACGAGGCGATCCGTACGCCGGTCACGTGCCGGCCACGCGGCCGGGTTAGGATCACACGCTCTCAGCGAAGACGGAAGGAACGCAGCATCCGATGGGCGCGGACGAGCTGGTGTTCATCACGGTCGTACTGGTTCGCCTCGGCGTTCCGCTGCTCATCCCGCGCTACGCGTTGCCGGCGATCCTCGCCGCGCTCGTCGTGGATGCCGCCGACCAGACGATCTTCCAGGCCTACACCGACCTGAACCTCGACGGTTACCAGAGCTACGACAAGGCCCTTGACGTCTACTACTTGACCATCGCGTACCTGGCGACCGTCAAGAACTGGTCTGATCCTCTTGCGTTCAAGACCGCGCAGTTCCTCTGGTACTACCGCCTCGTCGGGGTGCTGCTCTTCGAGCTCTTCGAAGCACGCGCGCTGCTGCTCGTGTTCCCCAACACCTTCGAGTACTTCTTCATCTTCTACGAGGCGGTCCGGACCTCGTGGGACCCCCGCCGGCTCACCGGCCGGCAGGTGATCGGCGCCGCCGCGGCCATATGGGTGTTCATCAAGCTGCCCCAGGAGTGGTGGATCCACATCGCCCAGCGCGACGTCACCGACACGCTCAAGGAGGACATCCTCGGCGTCACCGTCGCCACCCCGTGGGGCGAGGCACTCGGGCAGAACCTGTGGTTCGTCGGGCTGGTCGTGGCGCTCGCCGCCGTTGCCGCCATCGCCGTGCGGGCCGCGCTGCCGCACCTGCCCCCGACCGACTGGCGGTTCACGCTCGATGTCGACGCCCACCTCGACCGGCCCGACGTGCCCGAGCGCATCGTGCGCATCCCCGTCGTGAGCTGGTACGTCGCCGAGAAGGTGGCGCTCACCACGATGATCGCCGTGATCTTCTCCCAGATCATCCCGGGCAACGAGGCGACCCCACTGCAGACCGCGATCGGGGTCGGTGCCGTCGTCGTCGCCAGCGCCGCGGTGAGCCAGTGGCTGGCGGCGCGGGGTACGACCTGGCGGTCCACCGCGACGGAGCTCACCGGCATGGTCGTGGTGAACGGTGCGCTCACCATCGGCTACCTCGCGTTCCTCCGGAGCTCCGACCGCCCGATCAACGAGGCGGCCACGGCGTTCTTCGTCCTGCTGTTCACCATCGTGATCACGCTGTTCGACCGGTTCCACCGCCAGCGGTGGGCGACCTGGGGCGACCGCTCGCCGCTCGCACGACGGCGGGAGCGGCTCCGGCCGGCCGAGCCGGTGGCGGGATAGCCTCGAGTCCGATGGAGGCGACGAGCCCGGCACGGTCGGGGCCCGGCGCGGCGAACCCGGCGGTTGCGCCCGTGGTGACCTGGGTCGGCCACGCCACCGCCCTCGTCGACATCGGCGGCTTCCGGATCCTCACCGACCCGCTCCTCACGACCCGGGTGGCGCACCTGCGCCGACGGGTCGGCCCAGCCCTCGCGGACGTGGCCGACGTCGACGTCGTGCTGCTCTCGCACGTCCACATGGACCACCTCCACGTGCGTTCGCTCCGCCGGGTGCGGCCCGGCGCCGTCGTGCTCGCACCCCGGGGGTCGGCGCGCCTGGTCCGCAAGCTCGGGTTCGAGGACGTGCGCGAGGTCGGCCCGGGTGAGCGGGTCGACGTCGGCGGGGCGACGATCGTGGTCGTCGAGGCCCACCACAGCCACCGGCGCGGCCCGCACAGCCGGATCGAGGCGCCGGCGGTCGGCTACGTCGTCGAGGCCGAGGGCACCCGCGTCTACTTCGCGGGCGACACCGACCTGTTCGACGGGATGCGCGACCTCGGCGACATCGACCTCGCGCTCGTGCCGATCTGGGGCTGGGGGCCATCGGCGGACGTCGGCCACCTCGACCCCTCCCGCGCCGCCGAGGCGGTCGACCGCATCCGTCCCCGGCTGGTCGTGCCGATCCACTGGGGCACCTTCACCCCCGAGAGCGGCCGCCGTCGTCTGCCGCGGTGGTTCGACGCGCCCGCACCCGCCTTCGTCGACGCGCTGGACGCGCTCGGCCACGGCGACCGACTCGATCTGGTCGAGCCGGGCGGCGCGGTGTCGCTCGAGCGCCCCGCCCGCTGACCGGGGCCCACGAGCCGAGCCGACGGGGCCCGGGCCGTCAGGGCGCCGTCGCGCTCGTCGTGATCTCGGAGGCCTGCGGTCGGCGCAGCGCAGCGGCCCGCCAGGTCTTGAGGCCGCGGTGCAGCGCGGGCGCACCGAACACCGGCTCGGTCGGGTCGGGCCACGACGCCGGGGTCAGCACGAACGGCTGCGTCTGCTGGCCGCCGAGGCCGCCGTGGGAGCCGACGAGCTCCTCGAACGCCGCAACCTCGCCGGTCTCGGGGTCGACGAGGCTGTTGACCATGAGGTCGGCGACGGTCGCGAACCCATCCGCCCGGCGCACCTGGGCGGGCGCCCACGGCCCGTACGGCGCCAGCGGGTCCTCGCCGGTGACGGCATCGGTGGCGAGCTCGCGGACCCCGCGGGCACCGATCACCAGGGACCCGCGCCGCTCGGACCGCACGAGCAGGAACCCGACCCCGGGGTGGGCGACGAGCCGGTCGACGAGCCCGGGGCGGCGCCGTTCGATCTCCTCGAGCGTGGCCCGGCCCTCGACGTCGGTGAGGTAGACGAGGCCGAGGTTGCCCGACGCAAGCACCATGAGGCCCTCGCCGGGCTGCGGCTTCGACGTGCCCTGCTCGGCGCGGTCGATCCGCTCGCGGGCCGACGCCGTCAGCCGGCCCTGCCCCGAGCCGTCGCCGTCGACACCGGCCAGCGCGGCGTCGAGGTAGCCGCGCACCTCGGTCGGCACCTTCGGGGAGGCCGCCGGGTCGTGGCGGTCGCGCACGACGTCCTCGAGGGTCACGCCGTAGCGCTCGGCGAACGTCGCGCCCTGGCTCTGGCCGTGATCGGACAGCACGACGAGGTCGTAGGGCCGCGGCGCCCAGGCGATCGCCCGCTCGATCCGCCCGACCTGGCGGTCGATGTCGCGCAGCACCGCCATCGTGTCGTAGCGCTCGATGCCCGAGTGGTGGGCCACCTCGTCGTAGCCGAGCAGGTCGACGTAGATCGCGTTGCGGCCCTCGCCGATGTCGCCGATGACGCCGTAGACGCAGACGTCGCGCATGATCACGGTGGTGAACGAGCGCAGGAGCGAGTAGGACCACGAGCGCTTCACCCGGGGTCGCACGTCGCGGCGTCGCTGGGCGTGGGCGGCCCGCCGTTCGCGCACGATGTCGGTCGCGACGGCGACGAGGGTCCGCATCGTGTTGTGCGGGTGGGAGAAGTACGGCCCGTAGCCGGCGCCGATGCGGCCCTCCTTGCGCCGCCCCGCCCCGCTCATCGTCAGGATCGCCCGCTCCGCCCCGCCCGTGTACAGGTTGCCGTAGCTCGACCCGCCGTCGGCCAGCAGCCCGTCCCCGTTGTCGTGGCGCTGCTCGATCAGCGCGGCCGACGCCGGGTGGTTGGACACGACGAGGCGTTCGTCCGCCTTCTCGTACCAGCGGAAGGCCGGCATGTCGTCGGTGCTCCCGAGGAGGATCCCGGCCTGGCTCACGCCGGTCTGGGACGACCACTCGGTCTCCCACGGGTGGAGGCGGTGGGTGTCGGACCACAACCACCGGGCGAGGTTCGGCACGTCGCCGATGCGGACGGCCCGTCGCAGGACGTCGATGCCGAGGCCGTCGATCTGGACGTAGACGACACCGGGCTCGTCGGTGACGTCGGCGTCGCGGCGCCGCTGCCGGGCGTACCGGGCCATGTGTCGGTCGACGATCCGGTCGTCGTCGACGAACGAGAACGCGCTGACCGTCGTCGCGACCAGCGCGAGCACCGCGGCCACGACGATGGCGGTGCCGGCCCCGTCGACCTCGATGCCGGGCACGACGTTGAGCACGGCGAGCAGCATCAGCCCGTCGAGGACGTAGGTCGCCGCACCGAGCGTGAGCGACGTGAGCGGCAGGGCGACCCGCATGAGCAGGGGCCAGACGAACGCCGTCGAGACCGACACGGCGAGCCCGCCGAGCACCGCGGACGCGTCGCTGCTGATGTCCAGGCCTCCGAGGAAGCGGGCGGCCAACAGCAGTCCTGCGGCGTTGACCACCGCGGCGACAGCGATGCGCGTCAGCTCGCCGGCGAGCACGCGACCCCGACCGGTCGGTTCCGGCGCCCCCGGCCCGGCGCGCTCAGAGGTAGCCATTGTCCCGGAGCCACCGCAGTGAGAAGAAGCCGAGCACCGGGGGCAGGTAGCTGGTGAGCACCCGGTACGTGATGGCGATGGCGAACGCCTGGTCGGACGGCAGTCCGATGGCGGTGAGCAGGCCGGCGAGCATCGCCTCGGCGACCCCGATGCCGCCCGGTACCGGTGCCAGCCCGGCGAGCAGCCCGACGCCGACGTTGACGAACACGAGCTTGGCGAAGGTCACCTCCGCCGACGCCCCGAACGCGGCGACGACGGCGGCGAGGGCGAGCGCTGCGACCAGCCGGTCGGCGAGCTCGCCCGCGGCGACGGTGAGCAGCCGGCTCGGCGAGGTGACGACGCTGCGCACCGAACCGATCGCGTCGCGCACGAACGGCACCACCGTGGTCCGCAACCGGGGCACGGCGAGCACGACCACGACGGCGACGACCGCGATGGCGACGGCGAGCGCGATGAGCCCGCCGATGTCGGGGGCCGCGAGGTCCGCGTCGTCGAGCGCCGCGCTGGCGGTGGAGAACGTGAGCAGGAGGAGGCCGACCTCGACGAGGAACCCGACGAAGCTGATCAGCGGGCCCTGGGCGAGTGCCGCGGCCGTGGGGACGCCGAGGCGCTGCATGAACCGCACGTCCATCGCGGCCCGACCCACGGTGGTGGGGACCACCAGCCCGACGTAGGACTTGGCGACCTGCAACAACGTGGTCGGGCCCGCGGGGATCGGGTCGACGACGATGGCCCGCAGGCTCACGACCGAGGTCGTGTACCCGGCGAGGCGGATCACGAACGTGGCGACGAGCCAACCGACCGACGCGGCGGCGAACTGGTCGGCGATCGTCTCGAACCCGACGCTGGCGAACTGCGAGATCAGCGCGTTGGCCGCGAACACCGCGAACACGACCGACACCACGTCGGTGACCGAGATCCGGCGCACGTCGGCCAGCTCGGGAGCGTCGACGGCCAGGCGCTCGGCGAGTGCGTCACGCAGCTCGTCCAGCTCGAGGTCGTGGTCCGACAGCCAGCGCCGCATCTCCGGCGGGAGCACGGCGTTCTGGAAGTAGGGGAGCGACGCGGCCGCGGACGGTCCGAGCGCGGCGGTCGCCGCGTCGAGCGCACGGACGACGCCGGCGGAGGCCGCGGTGGTGGCGAGGAGGGCGACCACGTCCGCCTGTCGCTGCTGCTCGGTCGGTGACAGCGTTGCGTCGGCCAGCTCCCGGAACCCGACGTCGTGGTCGCCGACGACGACCGTCGTCGGGCCGATCGCGCCGTGGGCGATGCGCGCGCCGTGCAGTGCCGCCAGGGCGTCCCAGGTCGCAGCGAGCTGGGCGTCGTCGATCGTCGACGGCTCGAACCCACCGAGCGCCCGGCCGTCCGGGGGTCGGGTGACGAGGAGCGCGTTGCCGTCGTCGTCGGCCCCGGCGGCGATCACGGCCGGCACCGTGACCCGGTCCCTGGCCATCAGCGTGAGCAGCGCCTCGTGCTCGACCTGGCTGAGCGGCGTCGCCGCGACCGAGTGGCCGCTGCGGCGGTACCAGAGCATGCGCCACATCCGCTCGGCCCGGGCCGAGTCGGCGGCGTCACGCCCGTACACCGTGATCTCGAGGTCGCGGCCGTCGTCGGACACGGCCCGGGCACGGCCGACCGATCCGACCGGGTCCGCGTAGACGAGGGCGGACGTGCGCACGCCGAGGTCGGACAGGCTCGTGGCGAGCTGGCCCACCGTCGGCAGTCCGACCGGCGAACCGAACGCCACCCGCACGACGTGCACGCCGACGAACGCGACGGACAGCCCGCCGAGCATGCCGGTGAGGGAGGTGAACCCGAGCAGCAGCGTGCCCACCGCGGCGCCGATCACGGCCCACCGCCCGGCTCTGCGGTACGGCGCGGTCAGGTGGGGCGCCTGGACGAGCACGACGGCGGCGACCACCGCGAGGCGGAAGGCCGGGAACGCCGGGACGTTCCCCAGGGAGAACAGCTCGGGGAGGACGTCGGGCCAGTCGTGGGCCACCGGTTGGGACAGGGCCAGCGCCGGGCTCACCACGACGGCGATGGCCACGAGGATGTCGCGGAGGATGCCCCGTCGGGTGCCTCCGCCGACGAGGGTGGCGATGACCAGCCCGGTCGCGTAGAGGCCGGCCCCGGTGTAGCCGATCCAGGCGAACATCTGCAGCCAGTCGGGCAACGACGACGTCGCACTGGTGACCCGCTGGTCGGCCGGTGGGCTGCCCAACGCCGCCCAGGCGAGGAGCGCGGCGGCGACGGCCCAGACGACCAGCGCGACCACGTCGACCGGCCGCCGGCGCCGCGGCGCGAGGGCGTCGGGGACGAAGAAGCGGTCGCGTCGCAGCCCGCCCCGCCCGTCGCCCGGCGGGGGCGTCGGCAGCCGGTCCCCGGTCCGCAGGACGAGGTCGCCGGTCTCGGTCATCGCGGCCCGCTCCGGGGAGTCACGTCGGCTCCGCCGTGTCGCGCTCGGCGAGGCGCCGCCTGGCCGCCCACGAGAACAGCCGGATCGTGCCGCCGAGGAACCCGAGGGTGCTGATGATCTGCATGGTCGTGACGAGTCGGGCGGGCTGGCTGACGGGGGCGATGTCGCCGAAGCCGACCGTCGTCATGGACACGACCGTGAAGTAGAGCGCGTCGATCTTCGTCTCGAGCCCGTCGAACGCCTGCTCGTCGGCCGCGGCGATCGCGTAGAACACCGACGCGGACGCAACGACGTGGAACGTGAACACGTCGACGACGGCTGCGGTCGCCTCGGCGACCGGACGGGCGGTCACGAGGATCGAGCGGCCGAGCCGGACCAGCATCGGGACCATCGCCACGACGATGACCACGGCACCGGCGAAGCCCAGCTCCCGGTGCTCCCCGTCGAAGGGCAGCAGGGCGAACGCGGCCAGGAGCGCGGTGACGGTGAGCGCCGAGCTCGCGGCCACCCGGCGCACGTCCGGCGGGATCCTGGGCCCGGATCGCGGCCGACTCCTCAGCGACACGTGGCCGCGGGCGCGCCAGCGGTTCCCTCCGATCCCATGGCGCCATGGTTCCGGGACCGCGTCAGGACGTCGTCACCCTGTCCGGGTGATCGCCTCCCCGGCCGGCCGCCGGGGGCGGGCACGGGCGCGGTCACACCCGACGGGTGACGACCGGGTGGCTCCCACGGGCGACACTGGCCCACGGTCGGGTGGACGACACGCGAGAGGGAAGGGGAGGGAGGAACGCATCGTGTGGTGCGAGGTCGTGGTGCGCGGCCATCCGGGACCATCGTTGGAACGTAGCCTGGCCGGGTTCGAGAAGACGTTGTCGGAGGGTACGACCACCTACGTCGGCACCGTGGCCGACCAGGCCGCGTTCGAGGGGGTTCTCGCGCAGGTCGAGGCGCATGGGGTCGCGCTGATCCGGGCCCGCCGGCTCGACGACGCCTGCTGACCGGATGGCCGGTCGGTGCCTTCGGACCCGGCAGCTCAGAGCAGCCCGAGCTGCTCCGCGGCCGTGATCGCCTCACGGCGGCTCTGCACGCCGAGCTTGCGGTAGACGTGCTTGAGGTGCGTCTTCAGCGTGTTGAGCGAGATGTAGAGCTGCTCGGCGATCTCGGCGTTGGTGAGCCGCGTCGGCAGGTAGCGGATCACGTCGATCTCGCGGCTGCTGAGCTGGTCGAGGTCGTCGAGGTGCTCGACGCTCGGCCGCTCGATCCCGGTGATCGAGGCGACGAAGCCCGACGAGGTGCCGTGGGGGACCGCGTGGAGCACGGCGACGACGGTCGGACCGGCATCGAGGAACAGCGCCCGGTCGAGATCGGTCTCGGCCTCCGCGGCGACCGTCGCCATGTCGTGGGCGCCTCTCGTGGCCGAGCCGTCGCTGAACTCCAGCGCGGCGCGCCACATGTCCCGGGCGATGCGCTCGCGGCGGGTGCCGCCGCCCGGCAGGTCGTCGATCAGCTTGCGGGCCCGCGGCCAGTCCGCCTCGGCCACCGCGACCTGGATCACCACGTGCGCGAGCTCGCCGGTGAGCGGTCGCGCCGCGTCGGCGAGGACCCTGCCCGCCCGGTCGAGGTCGCCCGAGCGCAGGTGCAGCTGGGCGCGCACCGCGGTGAGGCGGGAGCGCAGGAGCCTCGGCGGCGGGGGGACGCCGGAGGTGGCGTGGCGTGCCAGCAGGTCGAGGCCGGACCGCCACTCGGCGCGGGCGAGCGCGACGGCGGCGCGCTCGGCGACGACCGCGCTGGAGACGACGTGGCGGTTGTTGCTCCGGGCGATGGCGGCGGCCCGCTCGAGCACGGCGTCGGCCTCGTCGAGCTCGTGGCGGCGGCGGGCGACGTGGCCGAGCGCCAGGTACGCGTCGGCCAGCGCCCGATGGTGGGCACCGCGGTGCTCGGCGGCCAGACGCTCGGCCCGGTGGGCGAGCCGCTCCGCGGAGAGGAGGCGGCCGCTCCAGGCATGGGCAACGGCCGCGGCGCCGAGCAGCTGCACGCAGAGCATGGGTGACGCCGGCGCATCCGCGGCGACCGCCGCGTCGAGGATCGCTCGTCCGTCCTCGAGGCGACCGTCGTGGAGTGCGGCGAGACCGAGGCCGCAGCGACACAGCGCGGTCAGGGTCGCCGTGGACGTGAGGCCGAGCACCTCGGGGAGCTCGGCGTCGGACTCGGCGAGGCGCTGCAGCGCCCGCTCGGCGCACGCGGCGGCGAGCGATGGCGCCAGCACCGACTGCACGAGCAGGGAGCGGAACGCCAGGGCGACCGTGCGGGCGCCCTCGCTGCTCGACGGATCGTCGATGATCGACGCGAGCATGGTGTCGGCGGTGCGCTGCTCGCCGGCGGTCAGACGGACGAACGCGTGGGCGAGTGCCAGGTCCTCGGACGCCGATGCCGCGTCGCCCAGCGTCGCCAACCACTGCAGAGGTGTTGCGGTGTCGTCGTGCTGGTAGAGCGTGCGGGTCCACCGCCGGGTGTGGGCCACGAGCTCCTCGGTCGCGCCGGCCCGCACGAGGTGACGCCCGGCGGCGATCGGGTTCCCGTGGTCGGCCAGCCAATGCGCCGCCCGGCTGAGGACCAGGCGCTCGCGCCCCGGGTCGGTGGCCCGTAGGCGCATGCGCAGCAGGTCCCGCACCAGCGATGTGTACCGGTACTCGGGCGTCTCCGCGCTGATGCGGTGGGTGAACAGCGCCCGGTGGTCGAGCTCGTCGAGGATCCGGGCGCTGTCGTCGCGGTCACGCACGGCGTCGCACAGGTCGGGGAACAGGCGCTCGAGCGGCGAGGTCTCGAGGAGGAACTCGCGGATCTCGCCCGGCTGGCGGTCGAGGACCTCCTCGGTCAGGTAGTCGGCGAGGTGGCGGTCGTCGTCGGCGAGGCGCTCGACGAACGAGGCGACGTCGGTGCCGTCGCGCAGGGCCAACCGCCGCCTGCTGCACGCCCAGCACCCAACCGTCGGTCCGGTCGACGAGGGCGTCGAGCTGGTCGTCGGTGAGGTCGACGTGCGCCAGCCGCCGGATGAGCCGTGCGGTCTCGTCGTGGGTCAGGCGCAGGTCGTCGGCCCGGAGCACGCCGAGCTCGTCGCGCAGCGCGAGGCGGTGGAGGCCCAGGGCCGGGTCGCCGCGCGAGCTGAGGACGACGTGGAGGCTGGGCGGCAGGTGGTTGACGAACACGTCGAGGTCGGCGAGGAGCGAGGCGTCGCGGAGCCGGTCGAGGTCCTCGATCACGAGGACCGTCGCCGGCAGCTCGGCGGCGGCGCCGAGGAGCTCGTCGATGAACCGCTCACCGATGCGCGACGGCCCGATCCCCGACGTGGACGGCATCTCGACTCGAACGTTGCCGCCCGCTCCTCGTATCGCCGCGGTGAGATGACATGCCAGGCTGCGCGCATCATCGTTCGCGTCGAGTTTGATCCACGCCACACGGCGATGCGCACGCGTCGCCACCCATTGCGTGAGAAGGACGGACTTACCTGCTCCGGGCGGCGCAGAGACGAGCACGGCGGCCCGTTCGAAGGCGACATCGACGCGGCGGATGAGGTGTGGGCGCGCGATCGCGAACCAGGGCAATGTCGGCGGCTGCAACTTCCACGACCTGGACTCGCCGTGGCTCGTCATGCCGACACGCTCGCGGTTCTGGAACGGAATTTCAAGCCAATCGGGGAGCTCGAACCGGTAGTCGTCGCGATGAGAACCGGGCGGGCCGTCGGCGACTGGCCCGAGGCGGCCGGACGATGGTCATCCGGGCGCGTCCCGGCCGTCCTGGTCGCCACAGAGGGTGACGTCGACGACGGGGATCCCGAGCGCCTGTGCGCTGCGCAGCGCCCGGTGGAGGTCGGCCTGTGAGGGGACCTCCCCGGCGAGCGAGGTGCACCCGTCCCCGAAGCCCACGACCGCGAAGCCATCGATCGCCCGTGCGAGGTGTCCTTCGAGGCGCCCGAGAACCAGGAGCCGGTAGTGCGCTGCCACGATGTTCTCCCTGGTCGAGCGACCGGGCGTGCCGGGTGGCCAACTGCACCACCCGGCCGGGTCGCGGGCATCACCCGTCGGGGGTGATGACCGGGTGCCTCCTCCGGCTGCATCGTGCCGCCGGTCCGCGATCGAAGGAGTCACGACCAATGGCGACACTGACAGCGCTGGAGTTCCCGACGGCCGGGGGCGCCGATGCCGCGCTCAGCACCGTGCAGGAACTGTCGACCCAGAACCTCATCAAGATCCACGACGGTGCGATCGTGACCTGGCCCGAGGGCAAGAAGAAGCCGAAGACCCGCGAGCTGAACGACATGAAGTCGGCCGGGGCGCTCTCCGGTGCCTTCTGGGGGATGCTGTTCGGCCTGCTGTTCTTCATCCCGATCCTCGGCGCGGCGATGGGGGCGTTGGCCGGCGCGTTCACCGACGTCGGCATCTCCAACGAGTTCATCGCCAAGGTGCGCGAGAAGGTGACACCCGGCACGTCGGCGCTGTTCCTGCTCACGTCCGACGCGGTCACCGATCGGGTCCTGGAGGCGATGAGCAAGCACGAGTTCGAGCTCGTCGCCACCAACCTCTCGGGCGAGCAGGAGGCGCAGCTGCGCGAGGCGTTCGAGCACGAGCACGAGGGCGTCTGAGCCCAGCACGTCCCGGGCCACCGGGGACGGACGCGACGACGGGCGGGCCGAATCGGCCCGCCCGTCGACGCGTTCACCGCCACGAGCGCCACGGCCGGGCGGGCCGGGCCCGGGTCCGGCTCAGGCGCGCAGCCTGCGCAGGTCGAACGCCCCGAAGATCTGCCCGATGCCCTTCATGAGGGCGCCGAGACCGACCCAGATGACCATGATGCCGATCGAGCGCCCCGTGTAGCCGACGGCCCACAGCGCCAGCGCGAGCTGGGCGATGCCCGAGGCGAGCATGAGGCCCCACAGCGGGATCGAGTCCCGGAACACGATCGACGTGATCGTGTCGCTGATGCCCCGGAACAGCAGGTACCAGGCGAACAGGTTGGCGATGGCGAGGAACGTGGGCGACGGCCACACCAGCGCCACGATGCCGCCCGCGACGAAGACCGCGCCGAGGATGGCGTGCAGCCACTTCCAGCCCGGTGCGACGAACATCTCGGCGATCTCGTTGACGCCCGCCGCCAGGAGGACGAACCCGGCGAGGACGGCGACCGTCCGCACCGTGGTCACGTTGAACTGGAGGATGGCGAAGCCGATGATGATCCAGGCGATGCCCGTGGCGAGCGGCAGCCACCACCACCGTCCGAGCTCGGCCGCGGTCTCGTCGTCCATCACCACGATGTCGTCGGTGATCGTTGGACTGCCCGTCGATGTGCTCATGTGCTCCCTCCAGCGGTCGGCGCGACTGTCGGCGCCGGGAACCACGTTCGTCATCACCCTCGGCGGGTGATGCGCGACCGGATGCGGAAGGCGTGTGGAGGTCGGCCGCTCAGCGCACCGGCGTGACCCGGAGGCCCCGGCGCCGTCGCGCGACGCACGCATCGCGAAGTCGAACCGATCGATGTGGGTCGCGTAGGCGATGTCGTCGGGGTGCACGTGGCCGTCACCGAGCGCGAGCGTGCGCGCGGCCTCCTCCGAGGTCGCGACACGAGTGGCGAAGGTCGTGGGCTCGACAGGTGCGCCCGTGCGGAGCGCCTCGATCAGCTCGGCGCAGGCGAGGTCGTCCTCCCCGCCGTCGGGGCGGTCGGGGAAGCGGCCGGTGATCACGTAGGTCGGCCCCACGGCGGCGGGCCCGAGCGCCGCGGCGGTCGCCGACGCGCACACGAGGCTGGCGCACCACAGGTCGTCGGCGTCGACGGCGGCGACGGCGCCGCGGGTGCCGGCGGAGGTCCGCTGGGCGATGACGGCGCCGTCGAGGTCGGACTGCGCGGCGGCGACGGGGGAGTTGGGCAGCGCGAAGCCGTCGGGACGGAGGCCGTGGTCCTCACCCATCGCCAGGTCGGCCCGACCGTCGCGGGTGAGCTCGAGCGCGGCGTCGACCGTCTCGACCATCAGGATCTCGGCCGCGCCGGCCCCGAACGCGTAGGCCGCAGTGGTGAACGCCCGGATCACGTCGATGGCGACGACGGAGCCGCGCACACCGGCGAGCTCCCAACGGGCGAGGTGACGGGCGGGCACCGGCGAACCGTAACCCGACGCCGTCGGCCGGAGCCGACCGGTTTCCCGCCGCGGTGTGGGCCCGTAGCGGCCGGCCGGTGCGTAGCGTGAGCCGGGACATCGCCCGAGGACCGAAGGCCGGACATGGACGCGGAACCGCACGACGGTGGGCTCGCCCACGACCTGCCCCGGCTGATGGACCGTCGGCGCGCCATCGCGCTGCTCGGCGGCGCCGGGATCGCCGCGCTCGGCGCCTGCAGCGGCGGCGACGCAACCTCGGAGCCCGCGGCGTCGTCGGCCACGCCGCCGTCGACCACGACGCCGTCCACCACCGAGGCACCGGGCTCGACGACCACCGCCGGCGGGCCCTCGTCGACGACCGCGACGTCGGCGGCGACCCCGACGTCGGCGGCACCCGCGACCACCGGGCCCGAGGAGCCCGAGTCGTGTGAGGTGATCCCGGCCGAGACCGCGGGGCCGTTTCCCGCCAACGGCTCGAACGGCCCGGACGCACTCGGTGAGCTCGGTGTCGAGCGTCGCGACATCACCTCCAGCTTCGGCGCGATGTCGGGAACCGCCGACGGGGTCCCGTTCGCCATCGCGCTGACGGTGTTGAACACGGCCGCCGGCTGCGCGCCGTACGAGGGCGCCGCGGTCTACGTCTGGCACTGCGATCGCCAGGGCCGCTACTCCCTCTACAGCGACGGCGCGACCGACCAGAACTACCTGCGGGGCGTGCAGGTCGCCGACGCCGCCGGCACCCTCCGCTTCGAGAGCATCTTCCCGGCCTGCTACCCGGGCCGTTGGCCCCACGTCCACTTCGAGGTGTACCCCGATCTGGCGTCGGCGACGAGCGCGTCGAACAAGCTCGCGACCTCCCAGATCGCCATCCCCGCCGACGTGAGCGAGGCGGTCTACGCGTCGCCGGGCTACGAGGCGAGCGCCCCGATCCTCGCCGGTCTGTCGCTCGAGTCCGACGGCGTGTTCCGCGACGGCTGGTCGCGCGAGCTCGGCACGGTCGAGGGCGGCGTCGGGGACGGCGTGGTGATCGCGCTCACCGTCCCGGTCTGAGCCGGCCGGTCACGCGTGGGCCGGGTCGGCCACGGTCCGGTCGACGAGCCAGGAGAGCAGCGGCGAGAACGGGACCAGTCGGTCGCAGCACCAGTCGACGAACCGCTCGTCACCGAGCTCGTCGGGATGGCCCGTGGTGCGGCTCAGGTGCAGCCCGTCCCGCCGCAGGAGGAGGTCGGCGTTGGGGTGGTCCGCGGGCAGGCCCCGGGGCACCCGCTTGCGGGTCGGCTCGCTGAGCGTGGCGCCGCCGGTGACGAGCTCGTCCACGATCCGACGCAACGCCGGGCCGTCGACGTCGTCGACGACCGCGGCGCGGTGACGGTCGAGCTCCGCTCGATCGAGGCCCATGCGGCCCGCGCCGAGCAGCACGGTCGACGCGTCGAGGCGCATGATCACGGCCGGCCGGGTGCGGGGTGGGCCGTCGCCGGTCCAGAACAACAGGTCGACGTGGGTCTTGTACGGCGTCTTGTCGGCACTGAAGCGGGTGTCGCGGTTGATGCGGAACAACGACCGTCCGACGCGGGGCTCCCCGCGCAGGTCGGGGTGGACCCGCTCGGCGAGCGCGGGGCCCAGGTCCTCGACCAGCTCGGCGGTCGGTTCAGCGACGAGCGTGCGGTACTCGTCCCGGTGGGCGTCGAAGAACCCCCGGGTGTTGTCGGCGGCGAGGGCGTCGAGGAAGGCCCACGCCGCGGGTGCGAAGCCGTGGAACACCCTCAGCCGTCCTTCGCCGTGGCCGCGCGACGGTGGGCCTCGCCGAGGCGCTCGGGCCAGCTGTCGACGAGGGCGGGCGGGATGGCGGCCCACTCGCGGAACCGTCGGCCCGCCGGGGCGAACGGCTCGGCCCGGCCCGCGTCGATGAGGGCGTCGACCGTCGCCTCGTCGAGCTTGACGATCATGGCGCCGCTGCGGCGTTCCCACGAGGCGATGTAGGCCCCGCCGACGCGCAGGCACGGTCGGCCCATCATCGTGGACCGGGTGACGTCCGGCAGGACGAGCAGGTCCTGCGCCAGCTCCCAGAACCGTTCCTCGAGCCCTGTCGCTTCCTGTGGCTCCCGGGGCTCCTGCGGTTCGACGGCCGCCTCGTCCCGGCTCGGTGTCGTGGTCATCGGCGACGCTCCTCGTGGGTCGGTACGCGATGGTCGGCGAACGGATCGGGCCCCGCGTCGCGGCCCGCCGCGGCCTCGGCGAGGCGCCCGAGGAAGTGCGACCAGCCACCCTCGTGGGCGAGCGCGGCCGCGTCGTCGAGGCCCCGGTGGACCAGGCGCAGCCGGGTCCGGGAGCCGTCCTCGGGCACGAGGTCGATCTCGACCGTGGTCGAGCCGGGCGGGATGGCGACCTCGGCGCGCTCCCAGCCGTAGGTGAAGACGAGGCGTCGGGGCGCGTCGACCTCCACGTAGGAGCCCGAGCACGTGTCGCCGTTCGCATGGGTCCAGCGCACGACGCCACCGGGGCTCGGGTCGAGGGTGGCGTCGACCGCCATCCACTCGACGAAGCGCGCCGGATCGACGAGGTAGCGCCACACCGTCTCCGGCGGGGCGTCGATCGTCAGCTCCTGGGCGACGAGCTTCACCGGTGGGCCTCCCCGGCATCGTCGGCGCCCGCGGTGGCCTCGTCGTCGGCACCGGGCGCAGGCGCCTCGGCCTCGGCGGCCGCCTTCAGGCGGGCAAGCGGAGAGGCCCAGAACTCGTCGAGGCGCGCCGCGACCTCGGCGACCCGCTCGACGTCGGCCCGGTAGAGCCGGCGGTTGGCGTCGACGCGGACACGGACGAGGCCGGCGTCGCGCAGGAGCTTGAGGTGCTGGCTCGCGGCCGACGGCGACAGGCCGGCCCCGTCGGCCAGCTCCGTGGCCGGGCGCTCGCGGTCCCACACCAGCTCGAGCATCGCCCGCCGCCCGGGATGGGCGATCGCCCGCAGCGCGTCCTCGAGCGGGCTCACCGCCTGCTCCCGGCCCGGCGTTGGAGATTCAGCATGCGCGCAATTTAGCAGGTGCTGAAATAGCTGGCCATCCCGTTGACGGGCATCGCCCGGTCCGGAAGGGTTCCCGGCGAGGTGATCGGCCGGCATCGGCGTGAACCGGACGGGGCCGGGCGACGACTGGACGGGCATGACGGGAGCCCCATGACCGCCGAACGACGAGCACCCGAGGAACCGACCGACACCGAGCTGGTCCTGCGCGGCCAGCTCGGTGACCGGGCCGCGCTCGGGGCGTTGGTCGCCCGGTGGCACGAACCGGTCCACGGGCTGCTCCGCCAGCTGGTGCTGGACGACCATGCCGCGGACGACCTCACCCAGGAGGTCTGGCTCGAGGCGATGCGCTCGTTGGCCGGACTGCGTGAGCCGGAGCGGCTCCGCCCGTGGCTGTTCACGATCGCCCGGCGCCGGGCCGTCGACCGCCTGCGCCGGCGCTATCGACGCCCCGAGCGGGTCGAGGCACCCGACGAGTTGCCCGAGCCGCCGGGCGTCGACGCAGGGGACCCGGCGGGCGCGGTCGTCGATCGGACCTACGTGACCGGGTTGCTCGGTGAGCTCGAGCCCGACCTGCGGATCGCCGTCGCGCTCGTCCACCTCCAGGGGTGCAGCGTCGCCGAGGCGGCCGAGATCGTCGGCGTCCCCGAGGGCACCGTGAAGTCCCGCCTGCACCGGGCGCGCCGGCGGCTCGCCGCGGCGGCCGGCGAGGCGCCCCGGGCGCGAGTCCCGAGCCGAGAGGAGAGCGAACGATGACGACCTCGGTGGCCGACATCGAGACCCTGATCGACGACCGTCTGTCGCGTGGGCGGACCGTCGCCCTCGGCGTGCTCGCCGGCGTCGGGCTCGTCGAGGGCTCGCTCGTGGCGACGATGGTCGCCACCGAACCCGAGCCGCTCCCGACGACGACGACCGTCGCGCTGGTGGCCGTCGCCGCCGGAGGCTTCGCGTGGGCGGGGTTCGCGCTCTGGCGACTGCGGACCCGGCGAGTGCTGCTCCTGCGCGACCGCGTCGTCGGCGCGGCCATGGCCACGTGCTTCACGGTGCTGGCGACGGTGGGTGGCCTCGCCGTGGCACTGGCCCGTGGCGAGACGGCGGGCGCGGCGACGATCGCCCTCGTCGGGGTCGGCGCACTCACCGTGGCCGTGGACCTGCTGCGACGGGCGGTCGGTGCCCATCGGAGGGCGGCGAACCGCCTCCGGGCCCTGGAGGCCGCCCGTGGCGGGCGCGACGGGCCGGGCCGGGACGGGCCTGGCCTCTAGGAGCCGGAGCCCGCGGCCTCCTCGCGGTCGCTCGCCAGGTGGCCGCGGCGGTGGCCGCCGGTCCAGTCCTCCTCGACCGGCTCGTCCTCGGCCAGCCCGCCGAGGATCCGCAGCCGTGGCACCTCCCGGAGGCTGCGCTTCAGCTCGGCGAACCCGCCGAACGCGGCGAGGGTGGTCACCGCGTCCCACAGGCGCACCGCGTCCTCGTCGGAGGGGATGCGCGAGATCACCGGGCCGAAGAACGAGAGGCCGTCGGGGGGCTGGAACGTGAGGATCGGGGTGCCGACGTCACGCCCGGTGCGGGACAGCGCGAGCTCGGTCTCGGCGTCGAGGAGCTCGTCCCACGAGGTGTCGTCGAGCGCCCCCGCGTACGACGTCGGCAGGCCGGCCGCCTCCAGCACCTCGCGGGCGTGGCCGTCCGAGCTGAGGTGGTCGCGCATCCCCGAGCCCGGCTCGCGGTCCCAGTAGCTCTCCCCGTACGCCCGGACCAGCGCACCGAGCGGTTCGCGGCCGAGGTCGTGGCGGACGGCGGCCGCCACCCGCAGCATGCGCAGGCCGGCGGTGTGGCCCTGCTCGTACTCGGGCGGGAACTCGGTGGCGTAGTCCTTGTCCTTGTTGAGCAGCCGCAGCGAGATGAAGCGCCAGTCGACGCGGTAGCCGGTCTGCGCCGCCACCTTCTCGACCCAGCGGGAGGTGACCCAGCAGAACGGGCACACCGGGTCCCAGAAGAACTCGATGTCGTAGGCGGGGTCGGACGCCGGCGGGGTCGTCGGTGCGTCGGTCATCGGCAGCTTCCTCTCCGCGTCGCCGGATGGCGGGACGGTCGTCGGGTCCAACCCGTCACCCTCGCCGACGATTCCCACGACGGGGCCGCCGACGCTGCCGAACGGGACGAACGCCGGGCCGTTCTGCCCTGGTCGGAGGGGGGATGGGCGCTGACGATGCCCGCGATCGACACCCGCGAGCGGGGAGGAGAAGCTCATGAGAGCGGGCCGGATCGTCGCGTTGGTCGCCGGGGTGCTGCTCTTGTTGGGCGGCCTCGCGCTGCTCGCCGGAGGTGGCGCCCTCGGGCTCGCCCACCTCTTCGGGCGCGACGCCGACGGCTACTACGCCGCCACCCTCGACCGGATCGACACCGAGACCGTGGCGGTCACGACCGAGGAGATCGACCTGCGAGCCGACCCCGGCTCGTCGGAGTGGTTGCTCGACCGGATCGACGCCGACGTGCGCCTGCGGGTGACCGGCGCGTCGTCCGAGCGGGCCGTCTTCGTCGGCGTCGCCCCTGAGGCCGACGTCGACGCGTACCTCGCGGGCGTCGCCCACGCCGAGGTCGTCGACGTCGACGACCGCACGGTCGAGCTGCGCGACCGGTCGGGTGGCGACGTCGTCGCGCCGCCGACCGAGCAGGACTTCTGGGCGGCCGAGACCAGCGGGACCGGGACCCAGGAGCTCGTCTGGGAGCCCGAGACCGGTCGTTGGGCCGCCGTGCTCATGAACGCCGACGGATCCGCCGGCGTCGCCGCCGACGTGCAGGTCGGTGCCCGCGCGTCGTTCGTCGGGCCGCTGGCGCTGATCCTCCTCGCCGTCGGTGCCGTCGTCACGATCTGCGCGCTCGCGCTGGTCGTCGTCGCCGCATCGGCGCCTCCGGACGACCGGGCCCGCCCGGCGCCCGCCGTCGCTCCCGAGGCCCCGGCCACGGTCGCGGACGCCGCACCGGCCGAGCCGATCGCCGTCAACGCCCGCCTCGATCCGGGACTGTCCCGGTGGCTGTGGCTGGTCAAGTGGTTCCTGGCCATCCCCCACTTCGTGATCCTCGTGTTCCTGTGGTTCGCGTTCGTGGCGCTCACGTTCGTCGCGGGCGTCGCCATCCTGTTCACCGGCCGCTACCCCCGGCGCCTCTTCAGCTTCAACGTCGGCGTGCTGCGGTGGAGCTGGCGGGTCCAGTACTACGCCGCGGGCGGTGGGCTCGGGACCGACCGGTACCCGCCGTTCCGCCTGTCCGAGGACCCGACCTACCCGGCCGCGCTGGACGTGACCTATCCCGAGCGGCTGTCGCGGGGCCTCGTCCTCGTGAAGTGGTGGCTGCTCGCCATCCCGCACTACCTGGTGCTGGCCGTGATCGCCGGCGGAGGGACCGTCGGATGGCGCTTCGCCGACGATTCGGGCCGTGTGGAGACCGCGGGGATGAGCCTGCTGACGGTGCTCGCGCTGATCGTCGGCGGGCACCTGTTGTTCGCCAACCGGTACCCGCGGGCGCTGTTCGACCTGATCGTCGGGCTCAACCGCTGGGTGTTCCGGGTCGTGGCCTACGCCGCGCTCATGACCGACCGGTACCCGCCGTTCCGCCTCGACCAGGGCGGCGCGGACGCCGCCCCGCCGCCGAGCGGGCCCGACCCCTCGACCCCGGGCGACATCCGGATCGATCGACCGGAGCGCGAAGTCGTCGGCGCAGGCTGAGCGACGGCTCCGTGTCCCGCCGTCGGGCCACGTGCAGGACCGCCCCCCAGTGGCGGCGCGCCCTGCCGTCGGCCCGGCGGCCGAGCCGGGCCCGGATCTCGCCGAAGAGCCGCTCCCGCTGCCACGGCGCCATCGCCAAGTGGCCGGAGAACGTCTCCAGGAGGTCGATGTAGCCGTCGGCGTCGTGGGTGGTCTCCCAGTCGAAGTGATCGATGGTGACGACCTCGAACAGCCCGGACCGCTCGATCTCGTAGCTGGCGTCGCGCAGCTCGCCCGGGCGGCTGAACCGGTGCCCGCCCGGCATGGCCTCGCCGATCTCGTCGTACACGTGCTGGAGGTCGGCGAAGAACGGGTCACCGCCGTCGGGCACGACGTGGGTCGCCGTCCAGAAGGCCAGGTGGCCCCCGGTCCGCAGCACCTCCCACGCCCGCCGGTAGCGGACGTCGGGGTCGACCCAGTGCCAGGCGGTGGCCGAGACGACCAGGTCGAAGGTCCGATCGCCGGGCGAGAAGCTCTCGAAGTCCCGCAGCACGATCTCGACCGGGTGGTCGGCCACGTTGCGGCGCGCGACCTCGGCGAGGCGGTGCCCCGGCTCGACGCAGGTCAGGTGGAACCCCCGTTCGGCGAGCGCCACGGTGGCCTGGCCCGTACCGCAGCCGACCTCGAGGAGGTGGTCACCCGGCGAGACGCCCGCTGCGTCGACGAGACGGTCGAGCAGCGGGGCCGGGTAGGTGGGCCGGGCCCGGTCGTAGCGCTCGGCGGCGCGGTCGAACGTGCGCCGTAGGCGTTCGCGGTCGGGATCTACCGCCACGGACCGAGTGTGCCACGACCGGGACGGGTCGCTCGACCGGTCGGCGCTCGGCTCAACACGCGGTCGGGCGCCCACCTCCGCCCGCCGGGGCCGCGTCGTCGCTCCCGGCCGCGTCCAGCGCGGCGGTCACGTCCTTGCGTGGTCGGTAGCCGAGCACGTCGGCCGCGAGCGTCGAGTCGTGGACCCGGTCGATGGGGCCCGGCAGAGCCCAGCCGCGGGCGGCGAACGCGGCGCGCAACCACGGGACCCGCCGGTCGAGCGCGGCGCCGACGTCGCCGACGAGATCGGCGACGTCCTCGTGGTGGAACACCCGCGGGCCGCTCACGTTGGCGCACAGGTGGCGGTCGAGGTCGGTGACGGCCACTGCCCGGAGGAAGCCGTCGGCGACATCGCTGACGTCGACGCCCCGCGACAGCCGGTGGACGACCGTCGTGCGCGGCGGTTCGGGGAAGCAGCGGGCGACCCGGAGCGTGACCGTGCCCAGCCCGTCGCCGTGGGCGGCCGCCGCCAACCGCTCCGCCGCGAGCTTCGTCTCGTCGTAGATGTCGCGGGGTGCCGGTTCGAGCTGTTCGTCGACCCACGCCGCCCGGTCGGTGACCTCCAGCGCACGCCCGTAGACCGACGTCGTGCTGGTCAACACGAACCGGCGCACGCCGTGGCGCCGCGCGGCGAGGAGCAGTCGCTCGGTGGCGTCGACGTTGACGGCCCGGAAGTCGCGGTCGGAGGCATGCCCGACGTGGGGCGCGTGGAGCGCGGCGACGTGCACCACGGCGTCGGCCCCTCGCACGAACGCATCGAGGTCGAGGCGCCGGAGGTCGCCGACGATCGAGGTCCGCCGACCCGCCCGTACGTCGACGCCGAGCGCGGGGATCGCGGCCGCCGCGAGCGCCCGGAACACGGCGTCGCCGACGAGCCCACTGCTCCCGGTGACGATGACGTGGCCCTCCATACCCGCAGTGTGGCCGATGGGCACGGCGGGGAGATGGTCGAGCGGGACCGTCGAGCGCGACACGGTGTGACCCGATGTCGTGGTTCAACCGTGCGTTCCCCGGTAACGACCCGTCGGCTGCGACGAGCTCCGCGCGGCGGATGGTGAACCGGAGGACGTACGGCGAATGAACTGGGTGTTGGTCGCGACAGGTGTCGCGCTGCTCGGCCTGACGACGATCGACCTGATCGCAACTGTCGTGACCCCCGGGCTCGGCCGCGGGATCTTCGCGAGCCGGGTCGCGGACGTCGCCTGGCGGGTCGCGCTGTGGGGCCACGAGCGCTCGCCGAACCACCGGCTGCTCGGCGCCATCGGCGTGGTCCTCGTCGTGAGCGTGCCCGGGATGTGGATGGCGGCCCTGTGGGCCGGGTGGACCGCCATCTTCTCGAGCTCGGACCAGGCGGTGCTGGTGGCCAGCACGGGGGTGCCGGCCGATGGCTGGTCGCGGGTCTACTTCGCCGGCTACGACCTGTTCACCAGCGGGCTGGGCGACATGGTGCCGGGCGGGTCGGTGTGGCAGGTGCTCACCGTGCTCGACACGGCCATGGGCCTCGGCATGGTGACCCTGGCGGTCACCTACCTCGTCCCGGTCGTCCAGGCGGCGACCGGGAGGCGCCAGCTGGCCCGACAGATCGCCCACGCCGGCTGCAGCGCGCCGGAGCTGCTCCGCCGGTGCTGGTCGCCGCCGGAGGTGACCTGGATCTCGGACAACGCCCAATCGATCACCGGTCAGCTGCAGACGGTCACCGAGCAGCACCTCACCTACCCGGTGCTCCACTTCCTCCACAGCACGGATCCCTACACGTCGCTCGGGCCCCGCACCGCGGCGCTCTACGACGCCGCGATCGCGGCGCGCGAGCTCGGTGCCGGCCCCGGCGAGCGGCTCGCGCTCGACCTCCTGCTCGACGCGATCGACGACCTGGTGTCCTCGGTGGGGCACCCGTCGGTGCCCCGCGGCGGGACGACCCCGCCGGTGCCGGACATCGACGTCCGGCGCGACGAGACAGTCGACCCCGACCCCGACCGCGACGGGACGGTCGCTGGCGGGGACGGGCGCCTCGCCGCCGCCTACGACGAGCGGGCCGAGCAACGCCGCGGTCTCGACGCCCTCCTCCGCCACGACGGTTGGACGTGGGAGTCGGTCGACGGGGCCCTCGTCCCCGGCGAGGACGGGCGCTCGCGCACGACGTGAGCGGTCGCCGGTGGCGGGCGGGCGCGGGCACGAACGTCGACCACTAACTTGTGGCCGCCGATCGCGCCCGGGCGGGCGAGGCGCCCGACACGAGGGAGACGACCAGGGATGAGCGACGTGGCCCCGGAGGGATCGACCACGACCGAGGAGACGGAGCTGCCCGGCTCGCTGGAGCTGGGGGCGTTCTCGATCTCGCTGACCGTCGCCGACCTCGACGTGTCGCGCAGCTTCTACGCCAAGCTCGGCTTCGAGGTGGCCGGGGGCGACCCCGAGCACGGCTACCTCATCCTCAAGAACGGCGAGAGCACGATCGGCCTGTTCGCCGGCATGTTCGACAAGAACATCCTGACGTTCAACCCGGGCCTGACCAACCGCATGGACCGTCTCGACGAGTTCACCGACGTGCGGGACATCCAGCGGTCGCTCGAGGCCGTCGGTCTGGAGCCGGTGCAGCGGGTCGAGGAGGGCTCCGAGGGTGCCGGGTCGCTCACGCTGATCGACCCGGACGGCAACCCGATCCTCATCGACCAGTTCTTCTGAGCCGCTGCGGGCACGATCGAACGCACGTCCGATCGGGTCTAGGATGCGCGTCATGTCCCCTCGGCCCTCCGCCGGCGGCTCCGCGGTCACCGGTGCCGGTCCCGAACTGGAGCGCGCGCTCGAGGCGCACCGCCGTGAGCTGACCGGCTTCTGCTACCGGATGCTCGCCTCGGGCGCCGAGGCCGAGGACGCGGTCCAGGAGACGATGGTCCGGGCGTGGCGCTCGATCGACCGCTTCGAGGGCCGTTCGTCGCTGCGGTCGTGGCTCTACCGGATCGCCAACAACGTCTGCATCGACATGCTGCGCAGCCCGCAGCGCCGGGCGCGGCCGATGGAGATGGGCCCGTCGACCCGCACCGCCGACGTGGTGCTCGGCCCGCAGCGACCCGACCAGGAGTTCGTCCAGCCGGTTCGGGACGAGCGGGTCATCGACACGAACGGCGACCCCGCCGAGGTGGCCGCGGCCCGCGAGTCGGTCCGGCTCGCGTTCGTGGCCGCGCTCCAGCACCTCCCGCCCCGCCAGCGTTCGGTGCTCGTGCTGTGCGAGGTGCTCCGTTGGCAGGCGAGCGAGGTCGCCGAGTTGCTCGACACCAGCGTGGCGTCGGTGAACAGCGCGCTCCAGCGGGCGCGAGCCACCCTCGCCTCGAAGCGCACCGAGCAGCTCGACCCGCTCGACGACCCGGAGCACCGGGCGCTGCTGGAGCGCTACGTCGAGGCGTTCGAGAGCTACGACATGACCAGGCTCGTCGCCCTCCTGCGCGATGACGTCGTGCTGTCCATGCCGCCGTGGGACATCTGGCTGCGCGGCGCGGACGAGCTCGTGGCCTGGTTCGTCGGCCAGGGCATCGTCTGCAAGGACGGGCGCCTGGTGCCGGTCGAGGTCAACGGCACCGCCGGGTTCGGCAACTACCACAAGGTCGGCCCCGGCCGTTGGGAGCCGTGGGCGATCCAGGTCATCGAGGTGGCGGACGGCCGGATCACCGGCCACCACAACTACATCGGAGCCGGGTTGTTCGAGCGGTTCGGGCTTCCGCCCTTCCTGGAGGACGACGGCTCAGCCATCGAGCAGGTCGGCGACGCCGACGAGCTCGATGAGGTCCTGTAGCTCCGGGTCGAGGACGGTGACCCGCAACTCACCGCCGGCGCGCCGTGCCGCGAGCTGGAGGCGCAGCAGCTGCTCGACGAGGCCGAGGTCGCACGTCCGCTCGGCCGGGATCGTGCCGACGGGGACGACGCCGCCTGCCGTGACGAGCGCGAGGCGCGCCCGGCTGCGTTCGTCGCCCGGTCCCACGGAGCCCGTGACGGAGCGGCTCGGCCGAACTCAGCGGTGTGGTGGAGTCGCGTCGTGAACCCGGCGGCGAGACGGGCACGCGACGGCGGGATCGACGAGATCCCGCTCCCGGCGGTCGATGGTCGGTTGTGGCTGTGCGGCAAGCACGTCGTCGGGCCGGACCCGGACGCCGCGCTCGCGGAGGTCGGCGCCGACGTCGTCGTGTGCCTCAGCCAGCGCCACGAGCTCGAGGACCGCTACCCGGGGTATGTGCCGTGGCTGCGCGAGCACGCGTCCGGTCGGGCGCTGTGGTGGCCGGTGCCGGACCTGTCCGCCCCGCCGCTCGACGACATCACCCCGCTGTTCGACGAGTTGCTCGGCCACCTCGACGGCGGCCGTGGCCTGATCGTGCACTGCGGCGCCGGGATCGGCCGGGCCGGCACCGTCGCCACGTGCCTGCTGCTCCACCTCGGCTCCGGGCTCGACGACGCGCTCGGTGCCGTGGCCCGCCACCGGCCGATGGCGGGCCCCGAGTCCGGCGCCCAGACCGAGCTGGTCGATGCCCTGGCCGCCCGGCTCGCCGCCGGGCGCGTCGGCGGGGACCGCTCAGCCGGCCCGCGCGCCCCGTAGCACCCGCGGGCGCGTCGTGGCCCGGGCGAGGCCCCGGCCCGCGATCGGGTGACGCCGCAGGAGCGAGCGGGCGGCCGTGCCGATCACGAGCACGACCATCGTGGCGAGCGACGCCCAGCGCACGAGCTGGTGCGTGCGGTCCGGTCCGTAGGTGACGCGGAGGCGTGCCGGTGTCGGGGTGTCGAGCAGCCAGCCGTTGCGGTAGCCGTCGATCACGACGTGGTCGACGGTGGCGTCGGCGCCGACGCCCTCGAGGACCCACCCCTCGTCGAAGGCCTCGGTGGTCGACAGCAGCATCCTGCCGCCTCCGGTGACCAGGACCTCGGGATGCGGGCCCGTGTCGACGATGGATGCGACCGCTGCGGCGGGCGCCGTCGACTCGTCCTCGAGCTGCACGACGGTGAGGATCTCGTCGTCACCCGGCGTGACGGCCGGGTCGTCGTACTCGACCGTCGTGCCACCGGCGGTCGAGTCGGCGTAGACGTACAGCTCCAGGCGCTCGACGGGGGGCACGAACCGCACGCGGGAGGTCGTCCGCTGCGACGTCGCGTCCAGCCGGCCACCGGGCCCGGCGTCGCCGCTCGGCTCGAGGCATCGCCGCTCGATCGGCTCGAACAGGCAGAGACGGGGGCCGGCGCCGCGGACCGTGCGGTGGGTCACGCGAAGGACGTGCTCCCGACCCGGGTCGAGCCCGCGGACCGAGCCGTGCACGCACGCCACGTGCGCCTCCGCATCGAGGCGCACGCCGTCGTCCCCGATGGGCGTCGCGGCCAGGCCGAGATCGGCGTAGGACCGCTCGTCAGTGCGATGGCAGTCTCCGACGACCGACCACCCGCCGATGGACGGTCCGGCCCCGACGGCGGTCGACGCACGGTGCGCTCCCGCCGGGAGGTCGACGTCCTGAGCCGCCGCGTCGGCGATGGCGAGCGGGAACGGCGGGCCCGCCACCAGTGAGGACGCACGCATGCGGTACTCCGTCACGGTGCGCGTCTGGTTGCCGATCGGTGCATCGGCGTAGACGAACAGGTCGGTTCGTGTCACCCCGTCGGGGATGGTCACGATGGCGTCCGTCCGCTCCCAGCCGCCGCCCACCGATGTCGCCGGGGGGAGGTCGGCGCACCGGTCGGGGCCGCGCAACCACAGGCACAGTGACGGCGCCGAGCCGGCGAGCGTGCGGGCGTCGACCGTCAACCTCACGATGGCACCGGCCTCGCCGTCGATGAGCGTTGCGCTGCGACACGAGCGGTGGGCGCGCGCCTGCAGGCGCACGTCCACGCGCCCGTCGCGACGAGAGCTCCGGCTCGCGTGGCCGAGAGCGGCCCGGTCACGGTCGTCGTGACGGTGGCAGTTGCCGAGCGGGCCGAGGGCGCCGAGCCCGTCGGCGGCGCTCGTGTGCAGTGGCCGGACGACGTCGCTCGCCCGCAGCTCGAGCTCGTCGGTGCGCGCGACCGGGTCGAGCCGGACGACGCGACCGTCGACCTCGAGGGCGACGGGCTCGCGCTTGAGCGCCACGTCGGCCGCGACGCGAGGGGCGAGCGTGATCGGCCCGAGGTTGGGCGGATCCGCCTCCACGATGCGCACGCCCGGCCCTGTGTCGTGCGGCTCGACGCGGTACGCCGAACGAGGCACTCCGCGGCGGGTCACGGACACCGTCGCCGGTTGGTCGAGGACCAGGGCGTCGGGGGCGTCGGGCGACAACGTCCAGACCCGGCCGGCGGGGGCGTCGGGCCCGTCGGCGAGCGCGTACCCGTCGGGGACGTCGGCGAGGGCGCTGCGTAGGCGCCGGGCATCGTCCCAGTCGCCGAAGTCGAGTACCCCGCGTGCGATGCGCGCTTGCGGGACCGGCTCGTCGAACTCGAACAGGGTGCCGAGGGGGTTGGCGAGGCGGACGGACATGCCGTCGGTCGCCTCGAGCGCGGCGATCAACCGCTCGGGTTGGACGACGTCGATGCTGCGGATCGGTGACGACGTGTCGAAGTCGCGTCGGACGAGGACCTGGTCGACGCCGAGCGCCCGGAGCACGGCGACCGCCGTGCCGTCGGAGGCCACCAGCGCGTCCTCGACCGACCTGACCAGGTCGTCGACGATGGGGAGATCGGTGACGTAACCCTGAGGGTTGCGCAGCAGCGTCGGTCGGGCCACGAGGCCGCGCACCAGGGTGTCGGTTCCGTAGAAGCCCCACGTGGTCGGCATCTGATAGAAGTCGACCGTCGGGAGGACGAGCAGCTTCCCGGTCCGCTCCGACCCGTCGACGGCGGCGGCGAGATCGAACCACCCGGCGGGTACTTCGACCTGCTCGGTGCGTCCTGCGAGCTCGTCGCGGGTCACGACACCGGTCGCCATCGGCCAGGTGAGGACGAGCGGTCCGGCGATCAGCAGCGCGGCGAGCCCGGCCGCGACTCGGCGGCGGGAGATCGTCGCCGTGCTCCGCACGACCGAGGTCAGCTCCTCGATGACGATCGTCCAGGCGATGAGCATGCCGAGCATCGGGAGCATCCCGATCTTGCCCATCGGTTCGCGCAACAGCCACGCGCCGGGGACGAGCTCGTAGAACCAACGGTTGACGAACGCCGCCGGGCCATGGAGGCCCTTGCCGACGAGCCAGCACAGGACGCAGCCGAGCACGAGGGCGTCGACGCGCGGTCGACGACGCCGTGCCAGCAACGGCGCGAGCGCAAGGCTCAACGGCATGAGCCAGGTGAGCCACGCGACGCCGGGCCGACCGAGTGCCGTTGCGGCCAGGCCGTGGTACGCATCGACCGGCCACGTCCACGCGTTCCGCATCGTCATGACGTTGGCGAGCGAGTTGTTGGCGTGGGTCCAGGCCCACGCCACGACGTCGGTCTGTGCGCCGATCGCGCCCGCGTCGCGGGCGGCGGTGATCGCGCCGACCTGGGGGACGATCCACCACAGGTGTGCGCTCACCACCCATGGTGCCCAGAGCGCCATCGCCCGCACGACGCGACGGGCACCGGCCGCGCCCGTTCCGGTGAGCGTGGCCGCGGCGATCGGTAGGAGCAGCACCCAGCCGGTCACGACGGCGGTGAGGGGCGGGTTCAGGGCCACGTACGCCATCGGGAGGGAGGCGGCCACGACCGCGAGCGTGCGACGACGTCGCTCCCCGTGGGCGATGTCGACGGCGATCGCGGTGAGCGTCCCGACCACGCCGATCACGACGACCGGGAGGTAGTTGGGAAGTCCACTCAGCGTGAGCAGATTGAAGGCGGCGAGCACACCGCCGACCGCGATGACGGGTGCCCGGTGGGTGAACCGGCGCAGGAGCAGGGCGCCACCAGTGGCGGCCCAGCCGAACATGGCCGCGTAGAGGAGGCGTTCGGCGAGTGGCTCGCCGCCGCCGAGGGCGCGTGCGACCCGGATGGCGATCAGCTCCGGCACCCGGACGACGGTGTAGCCGCGGCTGCCGGCTCCCGAGGTGGCGTGGGACCACGCGGAGCCGACCTCCGAGCTCAGCCCCGTCCGCAGGAACGGACCCACGTCGCCCGTGGCGAAGAAGTGGCCGGCCTCGAACCACGTGGCCATGACGGTCGAGGCAACGAACGTGGCCGCCGCGGCGACAGCCAGGCCGCGGCGGTGGGCGGAGGCCTTCCGCCGCATCCGGCTGCCGGTCGCGCCCCGGTGCCCGCGTGCTGGATGGCTGGCGATGGTCCCGCCCCCGGCAGCCGGGGTCATCGCCCCCGCACGGCGTGCACGAGCAGGCTCCGGGCGGCGGTCTCACGGTCGAGCACGGATGCGAGCAACCGTTCGGCCCGTGCCAGGGCCCGGGCACTCTCGGGGCCACGGAAGCGACGGTAGAGCGGGTGGGGCAGCCGGGGACCGGGGATCGTGGCCACGGCGTGCAGACCGGCGCGCTCGAGGAGCTCGGGTACGGCGGCGGGGGTGGCGAAGCTCACCGAGTTCCGTGGGTAGCCGAAGCGGGCGAGCGAGCGCCCGTTGGCGAGATCGAACACCACGCTGCCGCCGGGGGCGACGACCCTGGCGAGCTCGGCGATCGCGCCCTCGATGTCGGCCACGTACTTCACGACCCGCATGGCGACGACCGCGTCGAACGCGCTGTCCGGGAACGGCAGCACCTCGCCGAGCTGGCCCTCCACCGTCGTCACCATCGGATGGCGGTCGGCGATGATCGCCAGCATCTCCGGCGCGGCGTCGAACGCCGTGACGCGCCACCCGGCATCGACCGCCAGCGACGTGAACCTGCCGGTGCCGGCACCGACGTCGAGCAGCGCGCCGGCGGGGCCGTGACCGAGCACACGACGCACGAGCTCGGTCTCGCCCACGGCGAGGTTGTGGAGTGATGCGCCGGCGAACGCGACGTCGTCGTAGCGGGACCCGAGCGAGCCGAAGTACCGCGCCCAGGGGGCGGGGCCGCCCAGCGGTCGTGCCCCGCCGCCCCGGGCCGGGGCGCTGGACCGGTCGACCCAGGTGCGGTCCCAGCGGGAATGGCGCGCCGTCATGCTGCCTCCTCGCCGACGTGGGCGACTCCCGACGGCGACCGGCCGGCGGCGTCCCGATGGACGCTGGCGACGGTTCTCGCGGCGCGGTCCCAGCTCCAGAGCTGTTCGATGGTTCGCCACGCGCCGTCAGCGAGGGCGTGCCACCGGTCGCGGTCGTCGAGGAGGTCGACGATCGCGGCGGCGAGCTCGGCCGCGTCCCGGCGTGGGACGATGCGACCGTTGTGCCCGTCGGTGACGAGCGCGCGCAGACATCGCACGTCGGTGGCGACGACGGGGAGGCCCACGGCCATGGCCTCGGCGGCGACGAGCGCGGGGGTGATCGTGGCGTCGACCCGGAAGGGGAGCGCGGCGACGGTGGCCGACGCCAAGACGCGGTCCAGGTCGCCGAGCGGGCCGAGGGACACGTCGAGCCCGGGGAGACGGAGGCCGGCCCACCGGCCCGCGTCCGGCGTGGGCAGCAGCGCCAGGCGCAGGCGTGCCGTCGGGATCACCCGCCGAATCCTCAGGTGGGCGGTGACGAGCTCGTCGAGGCCCCGGGCCGCCTCCGCCCGCCCGGCGAAGACGATCGTCGGGCTCGCCGACCAGTGCGCCCGGTTGGGCGACGGCTCCGCGGCCCCGAGGGCGAGGTGCACCGGGCCGGTGCCGGCGAGGCGTGCGGCGAGCTCGGCGTCGGTCGTGCACACGGCGGCGAGGGCCCGGCGGCGCAGGCCCGCGCGTAGGAGTGGGATGCCGGTGGATGCCGCGACGAGGCGGCGGGGGACCGACATGGACACGCCGCGGTGGTCGCCGTCGCGCAGGTCCCGCAGGCGCGGACGGTCGAGCCGTCCGTAGACGCCGGCGACGACGGGCACCGCCGTCGCCGCGGCGATCCCCCAGGCCACGGCCCCGACCCCCTCACCGCCATGGACGTGGATGACATCGGGCCGGAGATGGGCGACGGCCGCCCGCAACGCCGGCGTCGGCCCGGGGCAGGTCCCCCCACCGATGCCGTGCACACCGGCGAAGCCCGCGGGTCGGTCCACCCCGACGCCGGTGCCGGGTGCTGCGAGGTGGTGCTCGCCCGGGAGCCGCGGCACGAGCGCCTGCACCGCACGGGCGACTCCCTCGCGGGGCTGCCAACCGGTCGTCGTGACGTGGAGGACCCTCACGCCCACCTCCGCCGGGCGAGGCGAGCGCGACGGTGGCGCGCCCGGATCCCCGCGACCGAGCCGGTGAGGAGCGCGCCGAACGCCACGATGGCCGAGACGTCCTCGACGACCGTCCACGACAGCGCCGTGGCCACCGCCGCGACCGTGATGGCGGCGACGGCGACGTGGTAGGCGGTGCGCCCGGCGGTGATCGGCCGGCGGTTCTGGCGCGCCACGGCGACCAGCGCCGTTGATCGTCGTCGCTCCGGTTCCGGCCACATGGCGACGGTTATCGACTCATGTGGGGTAGGACCTGAGCGGGATGCCGTTCAGGCGGCGAGACGGCGCTCGGCCCCTGCGGCGCGGGAGAGGATGTCGAGCACTGCGGCGGCGACCGTGTCCCAGTTCTCGGCGCCCCCGTGGGGGATCGGGTCGGGCGGCCGAGCGCGCATGCGTGGCGCCCAGTAGGTGATCGCCTCCGCGAGCGCGTCGGGATCCTCGACGACGAGGACGCCCCGTCCTGCGCGCGTCGAGTCGCGCAGCCCCGCCACGTCGTAGGCGATCGTCGGGGTGCCGAGTGCGGCGGCCTCGCTGACGACGAGGCCCCAACCCTCCCGCACCGACGTGGCGAGCAAGGCGTGGGATCGGGCCATCAGGCGTCGCTTGGCGGCCTCGTCGACCCGACCGGTGAAGACGACGCCTTCGGGGGCGCTCGCCCGCAGCGACGGCCCAGACCTCCCGTCGCCGATGACCACGAGCCGTCCGCCGCCGAGCCGGGCGCGGGCCGCCGCGAACGCGGCGATCGCGTGGTCCGGCCGCTTCATCGGCACGAGGCGACCGCACACGAGGAGCGTGAGCTCGTCGGCTTTCGTGGGCCGGGGCGCGTCAGCGATGTCGACGCCGACGGGAACGAGCCGGACGTCGCGCATGCCGTAGTCGGCGAGGGAGTCGGCCGACGACGGCGAGATGGTCATGACCGGGACGTCGGTGTAGGCCGGCAACCAGTGGGGCTCGAGGACGTAGCGGCCGAGCAGGGCGACCGGCGTCGACGTCTCGTGGCGCCACACCTCGCGGGCGACCTGGTAGGCGAGCGCGACGACGGGGGTGGCGCCGGCGTGACGGTGGGCGAAGAACGGTCGGGTGTTGATCTCGTCGAGGACGACGTCGTAGCGGTGGGCGTGGGACCGCAGGAACCGTCGCACCGCGCCGTACACGCCGAGGCGTGACCCGCTGCGACGGACGGTCACGCCGCCGACCATCTCGATGGCCGGCCGGCCCGCCACCGCGGCCGAGAGCCAGGTGACCTGATGGCCCCACGCCGCCCACCGTCGCGTGCACTCGTCGGTGTAGACCTCCGCGCCGCCCGCCTCGGGGTGGGCCGGGTCCTTCCAGTTGCAGACGAGGATCTTCATGCGGTGCGGGCCACCGGCCCGGGGCCGGGGACGGGTCGGTGCGCCGTCGAGCCGGCCGCGACCGAGCTGGCGGCCGCGGCATCGGCCACCCGGTGCCCGGCGCGGCGGATGACTTTCGTGCCCGGGACTAAACCGGTCTCCTTGGCGGCTTCTTCCGTAACGCCTCCCGCAATCTCGCAGGACCAGGAAGGCTCAGGCAGTTTGTCAATAGGGGTGATGTATTCGGTT
>JAXHUH010000144.1:0-23310 GCA_034211175.1 Actinomycetota bacterium | reverse complement strand
GGCGCGCCCGACGAACGCCGGGGCGACCTCCGCGACCCGGGCCTGGCCGAGGTCACCGATCGCGACCGCAACCGCGAGGGGCGCGCTCGCCACCAGCACCGGGCCGGGGACCAGGGCCGGTTCGACCAGCACGATCACCGGCAACGACAGCACGACCATCCCGAACCCGGTGACCCCCTGCACGACGGCGCCCGCGGTCAGCGCCACGCTGACGACGAGCCAGGCCGAGACGGTGAGGGACGGGTCCATGGCGTCGAGCACCAGGGGAAGGTAGTCGCTCGCCGCGTGGCCACAGACCGGTCCGGCCGATGCGCGCGGCCCGCGCCGGACGCGATGTGCACACGCCGTTCACGGGCACCGGCCGCC
The DNA here is from genome assembly GCA_034211175.1 of Actinomycetota bacterium. Taxonomy (GTDB): domain Bacteria; phylum Actinomycetota; class Acidimicrobiia; order Acidimicrobiales; family CAIXPF01; genus JAXHUH01. Next base: position 22,944 of record JAXHUH010000144.1, on the reverse strand, counting down.
GGTGGCGTCGTCGGGGGGTACCGTCCGTCCATGACGACGGTGCGCTTTCCCCCCGACTTCCTCTGGGGCGCCGCCACGTCCGCCTACCAGATCGAGGGGGCGGCCGACATCGACGGCCGCTCGCCCAGCATCTGGGACACCTTCAGCCGCGTGCCCGGCAAGGTGCACGACGGCGACACGGGCGACGTCGCGTGCGACCACTACCACCGCTGGCCCGACGACCTCGACCTGATGAAGGGCCTCGGCCTCGGGGCGTACCGGTTCTCGATCGCGTGGCCCCGCGTCGTGCCCGACGGGGTCGGCACCGTCAACCGCGAGGGCCTCGACTTCTACGACCGCCTCGTCGACGGTCTGCTGGAGCGGGGCATCGTGCCGCTCCCGACGCTCTACCACTGGGACCTGCCCCAGGTCCTCGACGACCGGGGCGGCTGGGCGGACCGGGCGACCGCCGAGGCGTTCGCGGCGTACGCCGGTGCCGTCGTCGAACGGCTCGGCGACCGGGTACGCACGTGGACCACCTTCAACGAGCCGTTCTGCACCGCGATCCTCGGCCACTTCCACGGCATGCACGCCCCCGGGCGCCACTCGCTGCCCGAGGCGCTCGCCGCCGGCCACCACGTGCTCGTGGCCCACGCCCTCGGCGTCGACGCCATCCGCGCGGCCCGCTCCGACGCCGAGGTCGGCATCGTCTTGAACTTCACGCCCCAGCGACCGGCGAGCGACGACCCCGACGACGTCGCCGCGGCCGAGCTGTCCGATGCCATCGAGAACCGTTGGTACCTCGACCCGCTCGCCGGTCGCGGGTACCCACAGGAGGCGGCCGGGCGGCTCGGCTGGGACATGACGGAGGTGCTCGACGGCGACCTCGAGCGCATCGCCCGGCCGATCGACTTCCTCGGGGTGAACTACTACACCCGCCAGCAGGTCACGACCGGCGATCTCCACGGGCAGGCCTGGTACCAGGGCGTGGACCCGGTCGACCCGGTCACCGACATCGGCTGGGCGATCCACCCGCCGTCGTTCACGGAGCTGCTCCTGCGGGTCCACGAGGCCCTGCCCGACGCCCGGATCTACATCACCGAGAACGGCGCCGCCTACAACGAGGGGCCGAAGGAGACGGGCGAGGTCGACGACGCCCGCCGGATCGACTACCTCCGTGGCCACATCGGCGCGGTCCACGACGCGATGGCCGCGGGCGTGCCGGTCGCCGGCTACCTGGTGTGGACGTTCCTCGACAACTTCGAGTGGTCCTACGGCTACGAGATGCGCTTCGGCATCGTCCACGTGGACTACGCCACCCAGGCCCGCACGCTCAAGGCCAGCGCCCGATGGTTCGGCGAGGTCGCCCGCTCACGCTCACTCGTCCGGTCGACCTGATCGGACCATGGCCGGTCGGCGGGCGCGGCGGTGGTGGTCCGGGTACACGGCGATCGAGCTGGGTGTACCCGCCGGGACCGCCTCGCACCGGCTCCGGTGGAGCAAGGGCCGCTTCACGATGGTCGATCACGTCGACGTCGTCGGTGAGCGGATCCTCCACGTGCTCGGTGGTGAGCGGTGCCTGTGCTTCGACGTGCTCGACGCGTGGCGGCTCGGGGTCGGTGGGAGCGGGCTCCCGCGCCCGAAGGGGCGGTTGGACGAGCTCGACGAGGCACGCCGGAGCTTCGACCGCCGCTACGAGCGCGCACTCGTCCGTCGCGGTCCCGGACCCGCCACGAGCGCGGACGCGAGCGCACTCCGGCTCCGGCGCCGATGGCTCCAGCAGGTGGTGGCCTCTTTCCCGCCCGCGCTGCGGGCCCGGCTCGAGGCGGCGCAGCTGGTGGCGGCCGCCCGTCGGGTCGCCCCGTCGCCGGGCGAGGTCGACGCCCGCTACGACGACCTGCTCGATCGGTTCGTGCGCGCGGCGTTCCTCACCGGGTTCGCGGCGGCCGGCGCGGAACCGGTCCCGGATCCGTTCGCGGTGGCGTGCTGGACGCCGTCGCCGGGCCTGCGTCCCGACGCCGCCGGCCGTCTCGGCCGGTGGGGCGGGTTCGCCGGCGTGACCCTCGACCGGTGCTGGGTGGAGGACGTCGCGGCGCGGGGCATCGCCGCCGTGGGTGACGCGGTCGTGGTCGAGCTGGTCGACGCCCGCCGGCGCGACGTGCTCGACGTGCGGGTCTGCCGGTGGCGACCGGCGCCCGGGCTCGGGCTCGTGCCCGACGTGTCGGCCGCCCGCGTCGTGCGCGACGGCGACGGTTGGTCGCTCGGCCCGCTCCCGGACTGAGGCGCGCCCGCCGTCGGTGGTCCCACCGGTTCGGATGACCGGGGGAGCGCGTCGGGTGCGCTACGTCGGTGTGGTGGCCGCCGGCACGGTCGTCGTCGGCGTGGTCGTGGTGGTGGTCGCCGGGGGCGTGAACGACAGCGGCGCCGTGGCGACGACCGTGTTGCCGACGACGAGCTCGAGCGAGCAGCGGCCCGGCGTCGCCGCGCAGTCGATCGGCCCGTTCCGTCCGGCGACGGTGCGGGTGACCTCGACCGCGGCCGTGGCCGAGGTGCCCTCGGCGCCGGAGCTGGCGGTGGGGCAGGGGTCGAGCCCGAACGGCCGGTCGGTGGCCTCGCTGCCGCACTGGCGCAGCACCCACTGGTCGGCGAGCGCCGAGGGGACCCCGCGCACCTTCGCCTGGACCGTCGCACCGTCGGTCAGCGCCTCGGTCGGTGCGACCTGCAGCGTCGGGTCCTCCGGGGCGGGGGCCGAGGAGTCGAACTCCATCGACGCGGTCGCCGACCGTGACCCGGGTACGGCGCGCAGGACGCACACGTGGGGGCTGCCCGCGCAGTCGGTCGGCTGCGGCCCCGGGTACACGACCCGCGGCAGCCGCAGACGGGCCTGGAGCCGGCCGTCGGCGTCGGTGACGACCGGAGTGGCGAGCGCCTGGCAGCCCGAGAGCGAGCAGACCTCGAGCCGCTGGTCCGACCCGGCCGGGTAGCCGGTCCCGACGACCTCGACCTGCTGCTCGTGACCCAGCCCGTCGGAGGGGCGGATCGTGAGCTTCGGCCGCTGCGGTGACGGCGCGGGCTTCGACGTCGTCGCCGGCGCCGCCGTGGTCGGCGGACGCGTGGTCGGCGGCAGCGTGGTGGTGACCGGGAGCCGGGTCGTCGACGGTTCCGGCGCCACCGTGGACGGCGTGCCGACGGCCGTCGTGGCGGGCGCGCCGGTGGTCGTCGGCGTGGATGCGGGCGGGGCGGGCGAGGACGGGTCCGCCGGCCCGCCCTCCTCGTCCAGCGGGACCATGCTGCCGTCGCCGTCCGCGGGCCGAGCCGGTGCCGGCAGCGAGTTGGTCGGCGCGTCCGCTCTCGGCGCCGACCTGTCCACGTCGGCGTCCGACGACGGTGTCGCGGTGGTCGTGTCCAGGGGGGCGGCGACCGAACCTTCGACGCTGACCGGAGGGGGGAACGCCAGATCGGCGGCGACACCCCCGGCGGCGACCGCGAACGCCGCGATCCCGCACAGGCCGAGGGCGACGACGGTACCGAGCCCCGCCTTGCGTCGTCGGTTGTGGTCGACGCGCTGCCCGATCCGATCGAGCACCGCCACTAACCTCCCGCTGGCTCCCGCCAACGCCCGCACCACTCACGGTACCGGCGTTCTCACGCGGTACCTGACTGTCGCATCGAACACCCGGCAACGAACTCCCAGCAACGAACACCCGGCGTCGAACACGTTCGCGACGGCCGCTACGGTCCGTCCATGGCCGGAGCCCGTCCCGTCGATGCGGTCGATGCCGCCGACACCGTTGCGCCCGTGGACGACCCGCTGGCCGCCGACCTGCGTGCCTCCGTCCGGGGTGACGTCCTCACCGACGACGTCTCGCGAGGCATCTACGCCACCGACGCGAGCTTCTACCAGATCGTTCCCGCCGCGGTCGTCGTGCCCGTCGACGCCGACGACGTGGTCGCCGCGCTGCGGGTGGCCCACCGCCACCGGACACCGGTCACTGTGCGGGGTGCCGCGACGTCGCTGTCGGGCCAGACCCAGGGGCCGGGTGTCGTGATCGACGTGTCCCGCCACCTCGACCGCATCATCGCCCTCGACCCGGCCGCGGGCACCGCCCGGGTGCAGCCGGGCGTGATCCTCGACCAGCTCAACTCGGCCGCTGCGGCCCACGGGCTCCTGTTCGCCCCGGACCCGGCGACGTCGAGCCGGGCGACGATCGGCGGGATGATCGCCAACAACTCGTCGGGGACCCGGTCGATCATCCACGGCAAGACGATCGACCACGTGCTCTCCCTGCGGGTCGCGCTCGCGGATGGCACCGTGCTCGACCTCGACCCGTGCGACGACGCGACGTGGGCGGCCCGGGCCGCCGGCGACGGCCGCGAGGCGGAGCTGTACCGGGGCGTCGGCGACCTCGTCGAGCGCCACCGCGACGAGATCGTCGCCCGGTTCCCGAAGGTGATGCGGCGGGTGTCGGGCTACAACCTCGACGAGCTCGTCGACGGTGCCGGCTACACCGGCCCGATCGGGCCCCGCGACCGCAGCGGGCCGAGGCGGCGCAGCCTGGCCGACCTCGTCGTCGGCAGCGAGGGGACGTTGGCCGTCGTGCTCGAGGCCACGGTCCGGCTCGTGCCCCGGCCAGTGGCCAGCGCGCTGTGCGTGGTCCACTTCGACGACCTGCTCGACGCGCTCCGTGCCGTCCCCACCGTCCTCGGCCACGACCCGAGCGCGGTCGAGCTGCTCGACGACGTCGTGCTGCGGGAGGCGATCCGCAACCCGTCGACCGCGGACAAGGCCGGCTTCTTCGACGGCAACCCCGCCGCGGTGCTGATCTGCGAGGTCAGCGAGACCGGCGACCCGCTCGCCGCACCGGCCCGGGTGGCGGAGCGGATCGCGGCGTTGGCCGTCGAGCTCGAGGCGCGGGGGATCGGCTACGCCTGGCCGACGCGGACGAACCTGGCCGGCGTGCGCGACGTGTGGGAGGTCCGCAAGCTCGGCCTCGGGCTGATCTCCAACGTGCCGGGCCCGGTGAAGGGCCAGGCGTTCATCGAGGACGCGTGCGTACCGGTCGAGGCGCTGCCCGACTACATCGCCAAGGTCCTCGACCTGTGCGCCCGCCACGAGCTGGCGGTCAGCGTGTACGCCCACGCGTCGGTCGGGGTGCTCCACGTCCGGCCGATGCTCGACCTCCACCTGCCCGCCCACCGCGAGGTCATGGGCGAGATCGCCGAGGCGTCGTTCCGCTGGGTCCACGAGGTCGGTGGCACCGTCGCCGGCGAGCACGGCGACGGGATCGTGCGGGGTGCGTTCATCCGCCGGGCGTTCGGTGACGAGCTGTACGGGGCGTTCCGCGAGCTCAAGGCCCTGTTCGATCCCGAGGGCCTGCTCAACCCGAACAAGATCGTCGAGACCCCGGCGATGACCGACCACCTGCGCTACGGCGACGGCTACGAGCCGGCGACGGTGCCGGTGCGGTTCCACCACCGGGCCCAGGGCGGGTTCGTCGCCGCCATCGAGCAGTGCAACGGCGTCGGCGCGTGCCGCAAGATCGGCTCGGGGACGATGTGCCCGTCGTACATGGCGACCCGCGACGAGGAGACCTCGACCCGCGGGCGGGCCAACGCCCTGCGCCTCGCCGTGTCCGGCCAGTTCCCGGCCGACGACCTCGCCTCCGACCGGGTCGCCGAGGTGCTGTCGCTGTGCCTGGCCTGTAAGGCGTGCGCCCGCGAGTGCCCCAACGAGGTCGACATGGCCCGCCTCAAGGCCGATGTCCTCCAGCTGCGCCACGACGCCCACGGCACGCCGTTGGCGGCCCGTCTCGTGGGCGGCCTCGGCGACCTCGCCCCGTTCGTCGCCGGGCCGCTGGCCCCGATCGCCAACGCCGTGGCGGTGAGCCCGCCCGGGCGGTGGCTGCTCGAGCGTGTCGGCGACGTCGACCGGCGGCGGACGCTGCCGCCGTTCGCCCGGGAGCCGCTGCGCCGCCGGCTGCGGTCCCGTCCGCCGGTCGATCGTGACCGGCCCGAGGTGGTGCTGGTCGACGACGTGTGGTCGTCGTGGTTCGAGCCCCACATCGGCGAGGCCGCGGTCGAGCTGCTCGAGTCGTGCGGCTACCGGGTCACCCTCGCCTCCGACGGGCTGTCACGGGGACCGGTCGGTCGGGTCCGCCGCCGCCTCGGCCTGGCCGCGATCGACAGCCAGCGGCCCCGGATCTCGAAGGGCCTGGTCGACGACGCCCGGCGCCGGGGCGAGAGGGTGGTGCGGGCGCTGGCCCGTCCGGTGCGCCGGGGTGTGCCGGTGGTGTGCCTGGAGCCGTCGGACGCCTCGGCGATCGTGTCCGACCTGCCCGACCTGATCGGGAACGAGGCCCTGGGCCGGGAGGTCGCTGCCGGCGTGTCGATGATCGAGCGGTTCGTCGCCGGGGAGCTGGCGGCCGGGCGCATTCGGGGTGTGCGCATCGCGGACCGACTCGACGGGCGCTTCCTGCTGCACGGCCACTGCCACCAGAAGGCGCTGTTCGGCACCGCCGACCTGCGTGCGGTGTGGGCGGCGGCGGGTGCGGACGTCACCGAGGTCGACGCCGGCTGCTGCGGGATGGCCGGCTCGTTCGGCTACGAGCACCACGACGTGTCGGTCGCGGTCGCCGAGGACCGGCTCCTGCCCGCGGTGCGGGCCGCGGTGACCGACGGCCGCACGGTCGTGGCCTGCGGGACGAGTTGTCGGGCGCAGGTCGCCGACCTCGCCGGCGTCACCGCGCTCCACTGGGTCGAGACCATCCGCGGCACCTGACCCTCCCCATCCCGCTCAGGGGCGGCGGGCGGCGGCCCGTTCGACCAGCCACGCCACCACCGGGGACGGGCCCGGCAGCCACTCGGGGTGCCACTGGACGGCGAGGACGTCGGCGCCGGGCAGCTCGGTCGCCTCGATGGCGCCGTCGTCGGCCCGGCCGGACACGACCATCCCCTCGCCCGGCCGGTCGACGACCTGGTGGTGGAGCGAGTTGACCCGGGCCTCGGCGCCGAGCACGTCCCGCAACCTGGTCCCGGGCTCGGTCGTCACCGGGTGGGCGAGGTGGTCGATGCCGTTCGCCAGGTGGTCGTGGGTGGGCACGTGCTGGCACAGCGTGCCGCCCCGGGCGACGTTGAGGAGCTGCACGCCCCGGCAGATGCCGAGTACGACGGCATCGGCGGCGAACGCCTCGGTGGCGAGGGCCAGCTCGAACTCGTCGCGGGGCGGGTCGACCCCACCGAGGTCCGGGTCGGGCTCCGCGCCGTAGCAGGCGGGCTGGATGTCGGCGCCGCCCGAGAACAGGATCCCGTCGAGTCGGGCCACCAGCCCGGCGGGGTCGGCCTCGGCCGAGATCAGCACCGGCACGCCGCCGACCTCGGCGACGGCCCGGGCGTAGTCGGTGAAGTGGAGCTCGATGTCGGTGTGGCCGATGCCGGGGAGCTGGCCGGACAGGTCGCCGGCCTTGCGGCCCCGTCCGGTGATCCCGATGAGCGGCGCGCCGGGCCCGTTCATCCGTTGCCCCGTCATGCGTGCTCCAGCGTCTCGGGACCGACGACCCGGCGGTAGTAGCAGTTCGGGCGGGACGAGCCGTCGGCGCCCCGCGTGTGGCACGCCCCCCGCCCCGTGCGCCGGACGAGGTAGAGCAGCGAGTTCTGCTCGCAGTTGACCCGGACCTCGACGAGGTCGAGCGTGTCACCCGACGTGGCGCCCTTGTGCCACAGCTCGTCGCGGGAGGTCGACCACAGCACCGCCTGGCCACGGGCGAGCGACTCGGCCAGCGCCTCGTCGTTGGCCCAGCCGACGAAGAGCACCTCGCCGGTGTCGTGCTCCTGGAGGACCACGGGGACGACCCGGCGCCCTCCGGCGCCGATCCGCGCCACCTTGTCGAAGTCGAGCTGCAGGTCGGTGCCCTCCTCGAGGGCGTGCACCGTCCCGTCCGCATGTGGGGTCACGAGCGGGCGAGGTTACCGGTCGTCTCGCCCGCCGACGGTTCGCCGGGGCTTCGAAGAAGATTCATGTATCTCCGTGGACGCTCCGTGCATCAGGAATCACGGTTGGCGGCTATCCCGGTGGTCGACGCCTCCCCCTCTGTCGACCACCGGGGCCCCAACGCGGGCACTGGTGGTCGGCGATCACGATGGGCCGGTGTCCCGGGTCGCGCCGTCCTCGGACCCCGGCGCCGGGACCAGCTCGACCGGGATCTCGTCGTCCGCCCCCGGCGTGGGCGATGTTGCGCCGTCGGGCCGGGCGTCGCCGTCGTCGGGCTCGGCCGGCTGCGCCGCGGCGGGCAGCTCGACCCGCACCCGGGTCCCCTCGTCGACCGTGGACCGCAGCGACACCGATCCGCCGTGGGCCTCGACCGCCGCCTTCACGATCGCCAGTCCGAGGCCGGAGCCACCGGAGCGGCCACGCCGGCGCCGCGACGGGTCACCCCGGTACAGGCGGTCGAACGCCTTCTCCGCGACCTCGGGCGCCATCCCCGGACCGAGGTCGTCGACCTCGAGGACGACGAGCCCGGCGTCGGCGACGGCGCGGACGGAGCAATCGATCGGCGTGCCCGGTGGGGTGTGGTCGAGCGCGTTGCGCACCAGGTTGGTCACCACCTGGCGGAGCCGGCCCTCGTCGCCGATCACCTCGGCGCCGTCGTCGACCGAGCAGGTCACGACGCGGGTCGGGTCGATGGCCCGGGCGTCGGCCGCGGTGTCGGCGGCGAGGCGGCCGAGGTCGACGAGCTCGCGGTCGAGCTCCGGGTCCTCGTCGAGCTGGGCGAGCAGCATCAGGTCGTCGACGAGCTCGTGCATGCGGACCGCCTCGGCCTCCGTGCGCCGCATCGCCTCGGTCAGCTCCTCCTCGTCGCGCAGGCCGCCGAGGCGGTGGAGCTCGGTGTAGCCCCGGATCGTGGCGATCGGGGTGCCGAGCTCGTGGGACGCGTCGGCGACGAACATCCGCAGCCGCTCCTCGGACGCGGCCTGGCGGGCGAACGCGTCGTCGTTCGCGGCCAGCATCCGGTTGAACGCCTCGCCGAGCCGGTGGACCTCGGTGCCGGGCCGGCTCGGGTCGACGCGACGGGAGCGGTCGCCCGCGGCGATGGCGGTCACCGTCTCGGTCATCCGGTTGATCGGCCGCACCCCGAGGCGGAGCATCCACCACGTCACGACCGCGACGACCACGACCACCGCGGCGGTGCCGATCAACGAGAGCTGCACGAGGTGGCCCATCGTGGCGTACACCTCGTCGAGCGGGCGGGCCAGCACCAGCGTGAGCTCGAAGCGGGGGATCTCGACCGCCAGCACCCGCCACCGGTCCTCGCCGTCGCCGACGGTGAACGGCTCGTCGCCGCTGGCCCGGACGAGGCCGAGGTCGAGCTCGGGGCCGCCCTCGTCGGGCCCGGCGATCGTGACCAGGCCGAAGCCGCCGCCGGCGAGCGCCACGTAGGCCGTCTCCAGCTCCTCGGCCGCCGCGCCGTCCTGCACGAGCTCACCGACCGAGATGTCGGCCGATCGGAGCTGGGCGTCGACCTGGTCGATCAGGTAGCGCTCGGTGGCCCGCGTGGCGAGGAACGACGACAGCAGCAGGGCGACGACCACGAGGACCATGCCGAGCAGGAGGCGGGCGCGCAGCGTCATCGGCCCGAACACCTCCGCCGGGCGGCCACTGCTCGCGGAGGGTGTAGCCCACCCCCCGGATCGTGTGGATGAGGCGGGGCTCGGTGTCGTCGACCTTCCGGCGCAGGTAACCGATGTAGTTGTCGACGACGCCTCGCTGGCCGTCGAAGTCGTAGCCCCACACGTTGTCGAGGATCTGCGGGCGCGACAGCACCCGGCCCTGGTTCAGCAGCAGGTAGTGGAGGAGGCGGAACTCGGTCGGTGACAGCGACACCTCGGCGCCGGCCCTGGTCACCCGGTGGGCGTCCTCGTCGAGCTCGAGGTCGGCGCAGCGCAGCTGCGAGCCGTCGGCGGGCGTGCCGGTGCGGCGCAGGACCGCGGTGATGCGGGCGGCGAGCTCCTCGAGGCTGAACGGCTTCACCAGGTAGTCGTCGCCGCCGAGCATCAGGCCCTCGACCCGGTCCTTCGTCTCCCGCTTGGCGGTGAGGAACAGGATCGGCGTCGCGTCCCCGGCGGCGCGCAACCGCCGGCACACCTCGAACCCGTCCAGGTCCTCCAACATGACGTCGAGGACGACCAGATCGGGCCGGAGCGTGCCGGCGGTCTCGATGGCGTCTCGCCCGGTGGCGACCGCGGTCACCTCGAAGCCGAGGTGACCGAGCGCCGCGGTGAGCATCGACCGGTAGTTGTCCTCGTCGTCGACGACGAGGAGCCGGCCGACGCCCATCGCCCCGGTGACCGGACGCTCAGTCCCAGTGGGCCTCGGCGAACCCGTCGGTGACGAGCTCGCTGAGGATCCGGTCCAGCTCCTCGGCCGAGGCGGCGTCCATGCCGGTGCCCTCGGCGTAGGTCTCGATGGCGGCGTCGAGCCCGGCGCGGGCCGCGGTCTCGGCGGCCTCGGGATCGACGTCCTCGAGCTCGCTCAGGTCGTGGGTGTCGGCCAGTTCCTCGAGGACCTCGGCGCCGGGGCCGGTGGCCTCGGCGGTGTCGTCGCCCATGATGTCGATCTCGACGTCGAGCGCGGCCTCGACGGCCGTGTCGATGTCGGCGATGGCCGCGTCCGCGGTGGCCTCGTCGAGCTCGCCGAGCTCGACGAAGGTCTCGAGCGACGCGGTGGCCGCGGCGGCGATCGTGTCGGCGGCGACGTCACGGCCGACGCCGAGCGAATCCGCCGCCTCGCCCAGCGTGTCGCTGGTCAGCGCCGCCGCGGCGAGGTCCGCCACGTCGAAGCCGAGGACGTTGGTGAGCCTGGCCACCTCGGCGAGGCTCTCGAGCCCCTCGAGGTCGTCGCTGTCGAGCTCCTGCTCGAGCGAGAGCTCCTCGCCGAAGAGGTCGGAGAGGTCGGCGACCAGCTCGGTCTCCGAGACGGTCGTGCTCGTGGGCTCCTCGGCGACCGTGTCCTGGCCGGGAGCGGCACCCGAGGTGCCGGGCACACCGAGGACGGTGCCGGCGAAGAAGCCGGCGGCGACGGCGGCGCCGAACGCGCCGGCACCCATCGCGGTGCGCTTGAGTGGAAGGGAGATCATGTGGGGGTTCCTCCGGTTCCCAGTGTGCGTGGGATGGTTCCCACCCTCGCACCTGTTTCTGTGAACCTGTCATGAGCGTGTCAGGAACTCGTTCACATCGCACCGTAGCCACGGACCGGTGTCTGCGCCGCCGCCAGCCTGCGTTCGGGAGCCCGGCCGCGGCGCTGCCTGCGGTGGCCGTCGCTCAGAGCGGGCGGATCGAGCGGAGACCGCCCCACGCCATGCGGGAGACGGCGGTGGTGAGCGCGGCGTGGTCGGCGGGGTTGCGGTGCTCGATCCAGTGGCGGCTCATGCCCTCGGCGAGGCCGACGACCCCGTGGGCGTACAGGGCCCGTTCGTCGTCCGACAGGCCGGGGACGTCGATCAGCGCGGCGATGAACGCGGCGACGTCCTCCTCGACCGCGGCGGCGATGGCCCGGAACTCGGGGTCGCGGCGGGTGCCGCCGCCGAAGAGCAGGGTGAAGGCGGGCTCGTTCTCGGCGACGAACTCGAAGTACGCGCCCATACCCGCCTCGACCTGGGCGCGGGGGCCGTCGGCGTCGGCCGTGGCCTTGGCCAGCCGCTCCCGCAGCTGGGCGCCGCCGTCCTCGAGGACCTCGCGGTAGAGGTCGCGCTTGGAGCCGAAGTGCTGGTAGAGCACCGGCTTGGTGACCCCGGCGGCGGTGGCGACGTCGTTCATCGACGTGCCGTGGAACCCGCGCACACCGAACACCTGCACGGCCACGTCCAACAGCTGACGCCGACGACGGGCGGCCGGGAGGCGGGCGGTGCTCACCCGAACGAGGGTACAGGAGTGCCGGAGCGCGCTTCGCGACCGGCGCGGCTCACGACTCCGGTGGCGGCGGCTGCCCGATGCCCTGTTCGCGCTCCTCCCGCTCGGCTGCGCGCACCGCGTAGCCGAAGACGATGGCGGGGGCGAGCACGGCGGAGCCGATGATCAGGCACGCGACGATGAACGTGGTCAGCGCCGGGGTGTAGCCGACCGCGAAGCCCACGAGGAACGCCGCGGTCGCCAGCCCGAACAGGAGCCAGCCGAGCCGGTTGCCGATGAGCACCAGCCACGCGATGCGGGCGCGTCGGGCCAGGACGGGATCGTCGTCGGTCGCCACCCGCTCAGCGTGCCCGTTGCGCCGGTCGCGCTCCAGTCGGGGGCGCGGATTCGGCTGCGGCCGGCCGGTCAGGCGCCGACCGCGGCGAGCCGGCGCTCGAACGCGACGCGTCCGGCCTGCTCCAGCTCGAACGCACCGAAGACCCGCTCGCGGACCCGGCGCTGGGCGTCGGCCGTCGTGCAGTAGCGGTGGACGATCGAGCGGCCGATGCCGACGTGGTACTCCTCGTCGGGCATCACCTTCTCCAGCACCGCCACCGTCGCCTGCGGCAGGCGGGGGAGGAGCGTCTCGAACGCCTGGACGGCCCCGAGCTCGCCGGTGATGTTGTGGGCCGCGATCCGTTCGAGCGTGTCGTTGCCGGCCGGGTAGAAGACCTGGATCCACTCGACCCACTCGGGCTCGGGCTCCCAGCCGTCGAGGCTCCCGCCGAGGGCCTGCAGGTGGCGGTGGAACAGGTGGTGGTGGCGGCCCTCGTCGGCGACCTGGCGGGTCAGCGCGTAGAAGGCGTCCTCCTCGGGGATGTCGCGCAGCCAGGCGCCGATGAACGACGCGGCCTCCCGCTCGTACCACGCCTGGAACGACACCCACTCGATCAGCTCGGCGCCGTCCATCATCCGCTCGCCACCGAAGCTCTGCGCCTCCGGGGTCACCGCCTTGCGGCGCTCCGCCAGCTCGGCGACGAGCCCCTGGTAGAACGCGGTCGGTTCCAGCGGTTCAGCTTCGAGGCCCTGCGGTTCCAGTGCCTCAGCTTCGAGGGGTGCCGGCTCGGGGTTCGCCGGGTCGGTCGTGCTCATGCGGGCTGGACCTCGCGGGGGAACGAGTAGGCGGTGGCGTCGTGCCACACGCCGGCGACGGTGCAGCCGACCGGCTCGAGCATCTTGTCCGCGGCCATCGTGCGATGGCCGTCGGACAGCTCGACGTCGCCGTCGGTGATGCGCAGCACCGACAGATGGGCCTTGCGGCCGACCGCGATGCGACCCAGCTGGTCGTCGAGGTGCATCTGCTCGGCGGTGTTGGACGTGCACATGGCGATGACGTCGGACAGCTCGACGCCGAGCGACCACAGCTTCGACATCGTCGTGACCAGGGAGTGGACCGGCCCGTCGAGGTTGAACACGTTCAGGTCGGTGGAGATCGAGTGGGGCGGGTAGCCGGCGTCGAGCAGGGTGCGGGCCGCCCGGAACCGGAAGTCCTCGCCGGAGTGCCCGACGTCGAAGCGCACGCCCCGCTCGTAGGCCGCCTCGAACTCGGGAAGGATGTTGCCGTCACGGTCGATTCCCCCGCCGCCGCCCCGGTAGCAGTGGGTGACGATGTCGCCGGGGCGCATCGAGTCGAGCGCGTCCTCGGTCGAGATCGAGCGGGTGTACGGGAAGTTGCCCATGTGGATCATGCACGGCAGGTCCCCGGCGACCTCCTGGGCCGCGGTGAGGAACGGCGAGCGGGTCGGGTCGTCACCGGCGAGGCACGCCCGGACCTTGAACCCCTTCACCACGTCGCGGTTCCGCTCCAGCACCTCGGCCGTGTACTCGGGGTCGAGGTTCTCGAGCCGGTTGGCGATGTGGAGCTTGTGGCAGATGAAGTCCTTGGTCGCCAGGTAGAGCTGGCACGGGTCCATCAGCGCCACGACGTCGGTCAGCGTCGCCGGGTGGTCGATCACGGCCTTGCGGGCCAGCTCGAACGTGGCGACGCCGCTGGTGCCGGCGTCGATGACCGTGGGCACGCCCATGCCGACGCCGACGAGGTCGGGGTCGAGGCAGAAGTTCCCGAGACCGGGGAACACGTGGGTGTGCTGGTCGATGAGGCCGGGGGTGAGGATCAGCCCGTCCAGGTCGCGCACGGTGGCACCCGGGTGGGTGACCGCCAGGTCGGGGCCGATGGCCGTGATCGTTCCGTCGGTGACCGCGACGTCGGTCACCTCGTCGGTGGCGGACGCCGGGTCGATGACGCGGGCTCGCTGCAGTACCAGTTCCACGGTCAGACCATCGCAAACCAGTGTTTCCGCGGCGTTTCCCCCCTGTCGCCGCGATCTGAACTCCCCGGCGTCATCGAGCGTTCATGGGCGATGGGGCGTCAGGGTTGCCGCGGGATGGCACCATCCGGCCCGATGGACGCGAGGACGAACCAGTGACCGGCGCAGGACCCACGGATGGCGGCGGCGTCGACCCCGAACGGTCGTTCCTGCTCGACGGCGGGGTCGTGCTGCCGTGTGAGGGACGGCGGCAGGCGTTCGACCCCGGGTCGGTGCTGGTGGTCGACGGCACGATCGTCGCGGTCGGCGCACCGGCCGACGTGGCCGCCCACCCGGCGGCCGCCTACGTCCAACGGATCGACGTCTCCCGCCACGCCGTGCTCCCGGGGCTCACCAACGCCCACCTCCACTCGGGCCTGCTGCGGGGAACGGCCGAGTCGTTGGCGTTGTGGGAGTGGTTGGAGGACCACATCGACCCCGCCCACCGGGCCCTCACCCCCGAGATCGCCGAGGCCGCCAGCTGGATGGCCTACGCCGAGGGCCTGCGCGCCGGGACGACCTCGGTGCTCGACATGTGGCGCCACATGGAGGGCTCGGCCCGAGCCGCGGACACCCTCGGCATCCGGGCGACGCTCGCCCCGTACACGGCCGACCGCTACGACTACTTCGAGTCGCTCGAGTCCAACCGTCGGCTGCTCGAGACCCATCGCACCGCCGCCGGTGGGAGGGTGCGGACCTGGGTCGGGCTCGAGCACCTCTTCTACTGCTCCGAGCAGATGTTCCGCGACGCCGCCGAGCTGGCCCGGGAGTTCGACACCGGCATCCACGTCCACTCCTCGGAGACGACGTGGGAGGTGGAGGAGTGCGTCCGTCAGACGGGTCGCCGGCCGATCCTCGAGTTCGGCCACCGCGGCATCCTCGACGTGCCGTGCGTCGTCGCCCACGGCGTGTGGCTCGACGATGCCGAGGTCGCCCTGCTCGCCTCGACCGGCACCGCCGTGACCCACTGCCCGTGCTCGAACATGAAGCTGGCGTCGGGCGCCGCGCCGATCGCGTCCTATCGGGCCGCCGGGGTGACCGTCGGGCTCGGCTCCGACGGCGAGAAGGAGAACAACAACCTCGACCTGTTCGAGGAGATGAAGTTCGCCTCCCTGCTCCAGAAGGTCTCGGTGCTCGACCCGACCGCCGGCGACCCGTGGGACATCCTCGACCTGGCCACGCTGTCCGGCGCCCGGGCCCTCGGTCTCGACGACGTGAGCGGCTCGTTGGAGCCGGGCAAGGACGCCGACATCGTCACCGTCGACCTCTCCGGGCTCCACTTCGTGCCGGTGCTGTCCGGTGCCGACTTCAACGTCCCCGCCCACCTGGTGTTCACGGCGTCGGGCCGCGACGTCGCCGACGTCTGGGTCCAGGGCCGTCAGCTCGTCTCGGGCGGTGAGGTGCTGACCGCCGACGTCGCCGCCGTGGCGGCGTCGGCCCAGGCCGCCGCGGAGGAGCTGTTCGAGCGACGGCGGGCGCTCCAGGGCCGCACCCCGAGCCCGGCGACCGACCTCGACAAGGCCGCGACCTCCTGATGTCCGACCTCCTGAAGGCCGACGAACCGATGGCCGGCCCCGACATCCGGATCACCGGCGCGCTGGTCGTGCCGGTCGACGGCCCGCCGATCGCCGAGGGTGTGGTCGAGGTGACCGGCGACCGGATCACCCATGTCTCCACGGTGCCGTCGTCCGCCTCCGGGGCAACGACAGAGGCGACAGTCGAGACGATCGACGCCGCCGGGATGGTCGTGATCCCGGGCCTGGTGAACACCCACTGCCACACCTCACAGCAGCTCGGGCGGGGCCTGGCCGACGATGTCGACCTGCTCACGTGGCTGCACGACCGGATCTGGCCCTACGAGCTGGCACTGACCGAGGAAGATGCCGAGCTGTCGGCGCTGGTCTGTGCGGCCGAGCAGATCCGCAACGGGGTGACGCTGCTCGCCGACCCCGGCGGCCAGCACGTCGACGGGATGGCGAGGGGGATCGCGGCGTCGGGGATCCGGGCGTTCGTGGCCCGCTCGTCGATGGACGAGGGCGAGGGGCTGCCGTCGGCCTGGCAGGAATCGACCGTGGACACGCTGGCCGCGCAGCGGGAGCTGGCGTCGCGCTGGGACGGCGCGGCCGACGGTCGGATCCGGTTCTCGTGGAGCCTGCGGACGATCTTCAACTGCACCGACGAGCTGATCTCGGCCACGTGGGAGGCGGCCCGGGCGGTGGGGCGTCCGGTGCAGATGCACATCGCCGAGGTCGAGGCCGAGAACGAGCATTGCCTCGCGACGCGAGGTACGACGACGGTGCGCCACCTGGACCGGCTGGGCGTGCTGGCCGAGGGCTTCCTCGGGGCCCACGCGGTGTGGATCGACGACGACGAGATCGCGCTGCTCGGCTCGTCGGGGGCGGCGGTGAGCCACAACGTGGCGTCCAACCTGCGGATCCTCGGGTTCCCCCGCATCGCCGACCTGCTCGATGCCGGCTGCCGGGTCGGCATCGGCACCGACGGTGCCCCGTCCAACAACCGGATGTCGCTCCTCGACGAGTGCTGGGCCGCGTCGATGGTCCAGAAGGCGCTCCGAGGTGACCCAACCGTGCTCCCGGCGCCGCAGCTGCTGCGGATGGCGAGCTGGGACGGCGCCTCGGCCCTCGGCTGGGGCGACGAGCTCGGCACCCTGTCGGTGGGCACGAAGGCCGACCTGGTCCTGCTCGACCCGCTCACGGTGAACATGGCCACCGCCGCCGACCTCGCCTCCGCCGTGGTCACCTCGGCCAAGTCCGAGAACGTCCACTCGGTCATGTGCAACGGCTCGTGGGTCATGCGCGATCGCGTTGTGGCGGCGTTCGACGAGCGCGCCGTGCTGGCAGAGGCCCGTGCCCGAGCCGCCGCCGTACGCGCACGGGCGGGCATCACCTCCGGCTGAGCGGCTCAGCCCTCAGGTCGGGTCGCGATCAACGCGGTTGTCACCACGTCCTCGCTGACCTGGCCTGCGTCCGCGAACGACTCGAGGGCGACGCGCAGCGCTTCGGCGCCGCACTGGTCGACGCGGCCGGAGGTGCTGGAGACCACCTCGCCGACGATGCTCTCGACGGTTCGCGACTCGCGTCGCTCGAGGTGCCACTGCTCGACGTCGGAGAACGCGGACGCCGCCAGCACGGCGACGTCCCCGTCCCGGTCCGGCACCCCGGCACCGCCCGGTCGCATCCCCAGTTGCTCTCTCAGGGCGATGCGGAGTGCCTCCGCCCACGGTGTGTCCTGGAGCCACACCGGAACGCTCGAGGTGCACACGGCGACGCCGCCACCCTCACGGACCAGCCACTCCAGGTCGACGAGCAACGACTCCCGGTCGAGATGTTGGAACGCGTTGCCGATCACGACCAGGTCGAAGGTCCGCTCGCCGAACGTCGCCGCCAGCTCCCGGTCCCGCGCCTGCACCCACGTGACGTTCGGCCGTCCACCGGTGGCCTCACGTCCGACCCGGACCATGTCGGGCTCCGGCTCGACCGCCGTGACGTGCTCGACAGCAGCGGCGAGGAGGAGCGAGAGCTGCCCGGTGCCCGCGCCGAGGTCCATGACGTGCGAACCCGGTCCGACGAGGCGGCGGGCGATCAGGTGGTCGCGGAGCTCGCCGGGATAGCCGCGCCGCGCCCTCCGGTAGACCTCGGCTGTCCCGGCGAAGTCACCCGTCCGTCCCACGTCGCTGACGCTACCGGTGGTGGCGCCGCGTCGAGGTCGTCGCGAGCTCGCGGTCCGCCGGCATTGCGCATTGCTGTGAGCGAAGGGTCACGTACTTCGTTGTGAACACAGCGCGCCGGTCGACCGCCAAGGAGCGACTGCGGGTCGCCCGGCAACTGGCGGGCCGGCCGCTGGTGGCGGCGGCGATGGCGGCAGGGCGGCTGTCGTACTCGAAGGCGCGGGCGATCACCCGAATCGCCGATGCCGACGCCGAGACCGACGAGGCGCTGCTCGTCGCGGCCGGTGCCGGCACGGCGGCCGACCTCGAACGCCTCGCGCAGCACTGGGAGCGGCTCCAGGAGCAGGACGTCGCACCCGGCGCTGCCTGGCTGAAGCGAGGCCTGCGGCACTGGCGCCGGCAGGATGGGCTCGCCACGATCGAGATCACCCTCCCGATCGAGGACGCCGAGCGACTGATCAAGGTGCTCGACGTGTACATCGAGCACCTCCTCGGCCGGCGGCCGGGCGCCGACGAAGAGACGGCACCGGAGGCTTCCGCGGGAGCCTCCGAGTGCGCAGACGGCGCGTCGACATCCACCGAGGGTGAGCATGGGGCTTCCGCGGAAACCGCAGCGGACGCCGGATGCGTCGAGCCGTCCGCTGATGATGACGCCGTGGCTCCCGCGGAAGCCCCGGTGGAGCTGCGGCCGACGTGGGCGCAGCGGCGGGCCGACGCCCTCCCTGACCTGATCGAGCTCGCGCTCGGCCACCTCGATGCCGAGGTCGATGTTGAACGGGCCCGGATCGACGTGTTGCTCGACTACGACACCCTGGTCGAGCGTGCGCACGGCACCGCCGAGGTCGGTGCGGGGAAGCCGCTCAGCGGCGAGGCCGCCCGCCGCCTGGCGTGTGACGCCGGGATCGTGCGCATCGTCACGCATGGCCGTAGCGAGGTGCTCGACGTCGGCCGCCACACCCGGGAGGGGAACCGGGCGCAGCGCCGAGCGATCCGGGCTCGCCACGGGCACCGGTGCGCCGTGCGGGGATGTGAGCACACCATCGTCCAGATCCACCACACCGACCCGTGGGGCGACGGCGGCCGGACCGACCTCGAGCTCGGCGTCCCACTGTGCCGGGCCCACCACCACCTCGTCCACGAGGCCGGTTGGGACCTCCGCTGGTCCGCCGACCGCACATCGGTCACCTTGGTGCGGCCCGTGCCGAGATGGCGTCTCGCCGCGTGACGGACCGTGCGCCCGATGGCGTACCCAGCGGTGCAAAGCTGCGCTCCTCGTATGAGGAGGCGGCTCGTGCCGGAGCCAACCGAGAGCGCCGGGACGAACCGGCGGCAATCGTCGTTGTCCCGGTCCGGTCGGGCCGCGGCGGTCGGGACGTTGGCGTCCCGCGGGTCCGGGTTCGTGCGCACCGTCGTGATCGCCTCGGCGCTCGGCACCGCGGCCCTCGGCAACGCCTACGCGACCGCCAACACGATCCCGAACATCGTCTACGAGCTGCTGCTCGGCGGCATCCTCACCTCGGTTGTCGTGCCGCTCCTCGTCGCCGCGGAGCACGACGGCGGCGGGGAGTCCTACGCCCAGCGGCTGCTGTCGCTCGTCGTGTACGGCCTCGGCGCGCTCGTCGTCGTGCTGGTGGTGGCAGCACCACTCGTCATCGACGTCTACGGGCGCGGCTTCACGCCGGCGCAGCGCGACCTCGCCGTGCTCTTCTCCCGGTTCTTCCTACCCCAGATCTTCTTCTACGGCGTCGGCGCGGTCCTCGGGGCGATCCTCAACACACGCGGCAGCTACGCCGCGCCGATGTGGGCACCAGTGCTCAGCAACGTGGTCGTGGTGGCCACCGGCGTGCTGTTCGTCCTGGTGACCCCGGCCGCGAGTCGGGCGCCGCACGAGCTCCCGCACGGCTCCGCGGTCCTGCTGGCCGCCGGCACAACCCTCGGGATCGTCGCCCAGACCGTCGTCCTCGTCCCCGGGTTGCGGTCGGTCGGGTTCCGCCTGCGGCTGCGCCGTGACCTGCGCGGTGTCGGGCTGCGTCGGACATGGGGTCGGGCCCGTTGGATGCTCGTGTACGTGGCGGCCAACCAGCTCGGCCTGGTGGTGCTGGTCGCCCTCGCCAACCGCGCCGAAGCGGCAGCACGCGACGCCGACGTCGTCGAGGCCGGCTACGCGACCTACGCCTACGCGTTCCAGCTCTTCCTGCTGCCCCATGCCGTGGTGGCGGTCACGGTGATCACGATGCTGCTCCCGCGGATGAGCCGGGCCGCGACCGCCGGCCGGTTGGCCGACCTCCGCCTCGACCTGTCCCGCGGGTCACGTATGGCGATCGCCGCGCTCGTCCCCGCTGCGGTGGCGCTCGTGGTCCTCCACCGCGAGATCGCCGTCGTGGTGTTCGCTCGCGGCGCGACGAGCCTGGAGCAGGCGGCGGTGATCGGTGAGGTGATGGCGGGGTTCGCGCTCGGTCTGGTGCCGTTCAGCCTCTTCCAGCTGCAGCTGCGCGCCTTCTACGCCCTCGGGGACACCCGCACCCCGGCGCTGGTGAACATCGGCGTCAACGTCGTCAACGTCTTCGCCGCGGTCGGGCTGTACGCCGTGTTGGCGCCGTCGCACCGGATCACCGGGATGGCCGTCGCCTACGCACTGTCGTACGCCGTCGGTCTCGCGCTCACGTCGAGAGCGCTCGGGGGCCGCATCGGCGGCCTCGACGGCGCTGCGATCGTGCGGACCGCGGCCCGGGTCGGGCTCTGCGCCGCGGTGGCGGGTTTCGCAGCTGGGACCATCGTGCTCACGGCCGACGACGCGGTCGGCACCGGCGCCGTCGCTGCGGTGATCGTGCTGGCGGGCGGAGCCGGTGCAGGCGCCGCCGCATTCGCGCTCGTCGCCTGGCGGATGCACATCCCCGAGCTCGGCGCCCTCATCGACGCCGCGCTCGGCCGCCGTGGGCGATGACTTCGAACCCATTCGCCCGAGGCTGACCAGGCTGGACAGCTAGCGTGTTCGCCATGGCCGGGGACCCCTCTGCAGCACTCGACCAGCTGCGTGGCGACGCTCGCAGCGGCGTGCTCGCCTCGGTGTGCGCCGACCTGGGGATCACCCTCCTCGTGGCGTTCGGCAGCGCCACGGATCCGGACTGGTCCGCACCACCCAACGACCTCGACCTCGCCGTGGTCATGACCGGAGACGCCGGCCTCTTGGATGTGGTCAACGGGTTGACGTCCCATCTTGCCTGCGACGCCCTCGACGTGATGGACCTTGGCCGAGCGGACACCGTCGCCAGAGCCGAGGCGCTGCGCCGAGGCGTGCTGCTCCATGAATCGGCTCCGGGCACCTTCGCCGAGATGCAGATTCTCGCCGTCGTCCAACACGCCGACACGCAGTGGATGCGTGACCTTCAGCTCGAGGCGCTCGCCAGGTGAGCGGTCCTTCAGCGCTGAAGGTCGACGCCGTGCAGCGGCGACTCGTGTTGATCAGCGAGCGGGTCGACGACTTGCGGCAGTTGGGCGAGGTCACGACCGAACGCCTGGCCGCGGACTGGGTGGTGCGCGCGGCGGTCGAGCGGGTCCTGACCCAGCTCGTGGAGCTCGCTGCGCAGGCGAACACCCACGTCGTGGTCGCATGCGGCCGTGTACCGCCGACCGAGTACCGCCAATCGTTCAGCGCGGCCGCGGAGCTGGGGCTGATCACCGCCGAGTTGGCGACGAAGGTTCAGGCCTCGGCTGGCCTGCGCAACATCCTCGTGCACCAGTACCTGGACATCGACCTCGGGATCGTCGCCTCCGCTGTCTCCGAGGCGATCGACGACTACTCGGAGTACGTGCGTCAGGTCGCGCGCTGGCTCACCGATCGCGCCGGGGACTGAGTACGGGGGTCAGCCGGGGCGGTCGCAGGAGGGGATGCCGTCCATCGGTTGGCCGGCGCAGCGCATGCCGCCGGTCGAGTCCGAGTTGGCCCGCACCGTCCAGATCATCTGGCTGCCACACCAGCGGCACAGGCGCCGGGGGCTGGCGCCGTTGCGGAACAGCTCGGAGGCGCCGGGCGCGATCAGCCAGCCGTCGTCTCCCGGGCTCGTACGCCTGCCGATCGGTGTCGTGAACGGGTCGAACATGCTCCCCGGCCTGTCGGCCGATCAACCGCTCGACCTGAGGAATCGAGTCATCTGTCACGGCACCGGGAGCACCGCGCCGCCTGCTCGCGGTCAGTCGAGGAGCTGGGCCTCGATGGCGGCGGTGACCTCGTCGGCCTCGGGGTCGGTGCGGGGGCGGAAGCGGGCGACGACCTCGCCGTCGGGTGACAGCAGGAACTTCTCGAAGTTCCACTGGATGTCGCCGGCCTCGCCGTCGGCGTCGGCCACCGGGGTCAGCTCGTTGTACAGCGGGTGCCGGCCCTCGCCGTTCACCTCGATCTTCTCGAACATCGGGAAGCTCACGCCCTTCTTGAACATCGGGAAGCTCACGCCGTAGGTGGTGGAGCAGCA
Organism: Actinomycetota bacterium; assembly: GCA_034211175.1. GTDB lineage: Bacteria > Actinomycetota > Acidimicrobiia > Acidimicrobiales > CAIXPF01 > JAXHUH01. The sequence goes on along the minus strand of JAXHUH010000144.1, from coordinate 562 downwards.
CGTCTTGATTGCCGGCGTACGCGCCCATCGTCGTCGGCTCCCCGTCGAGGGTCGTGACCTCGATGTCGCCGCGATAGCGCGCACCGCACCCCGCTGCGCCGGCAACGATCAGAAGGTCTGACCATCACTCCAGTCTTTGGCCCCTTGACCCTCATCTTGCTAGTCGCTAGCGTCCAACGCAATCGGCGGACTTCGGTGTGAATGAGCTATGTGGAAGGGGCATTGTGATGCGAGCTCTTGGTGCGCTCGTGACGGCATTCATGATGGTGATGTTCGCATCACCTTCAGCTTACGGTGCGAGTGAGGAGATCGCCGGCAGTCAACGAGCGCCAGAGGACCTCTTCACTATGGATGACCTTGAGCTGGTGAGTGGAGAGGCGGTAGAAGATGAGATCGTCGATCGACGATCAGGCGAACGCATTCGGGTCCAGGGGATGCGTTACGTCTAACCCCGAATGGTCATGGCGAATGTGATTCGGTGATGTGCGGGTGCGCGGAAGAGCCCTTCTGAGCTGGGAAGATGTGGGTTGTCGAGATCCACAAGCTCCAGAACAGAAGGGCT
>JAXHUH010000143.1:0-34510 GCA_034211175.1 Actinomycetota bacterium | reverse complement strand
GGTGCGGGGGTGGTCCGGCCCGCCGGGGGGGGTGGGGGGCCGGACCGGACGGGGTTTCCCGGGCTAGCCGAGGGTCGAGACGTAGTCCTCGTAGGGGCCCTCGATCTCGGAGAGCACCGAGTCGGTCGACGAGCCGCTGATCAGGTTCTGGGTCGCGGCCACCATCACGTCGTAGTAGCCGGGCACCGGCCAGTCCGGGTAGAAGGCGAGGCCGTCGGTGTCGAGCACCGAGTTGAAGCCCTCGATCAGCTCCTGGTTCTTCTCACCCTCGATCTCGGACACGTCGGCCGCGACGGGGACACCGCCGTTGTTGCCGAGCAGTGCCTGGATGTCGGGCTGCATCGTGATGTCGATGAAGTCGTACGCCAGTTCCTTCTGGTCACTGCTCTCGGGCACGACCCAGAGGTTGCCGCTGGAGCCCGGGTGCAGGTCGTTGCCCGGGAAGAGGAACGTGCCGAACTCGAAGCCCTCGATCTCGTTGACGGCCCGGCCGTACCACCAGGAACCCGAGATCATCATCGGGAAGTCGCCGCTCATCCACGCGACGCCCATGTCCTCGGCGGTGATGGACGTCGAGTCCTCGGAGATGTAGCCGGCCTCGACCCACGAGGCCATCGTGTCGGCGGCGTAGGTCCACTCCTCGCCCTGGAAGTCGACGTCGCCCTCGTAGAGCTGGAACGCATCGACCCAGGAGCGGTCGGCCTGGCTGAGGGCCAGCTCGTAGAGGATCTGCTGGGCCGGGTACTCGGAGCCGCCGACCGACAGGGGCGTGATCCCCTCGTCGACGAACCCGTCCATGATCGCCTCGAACTCGGTGAGCGTGGTGGGCTCCTCGAGGCCACGCTCGGCGAACATGTCCGCGTTGTAATAGACCATGACGTACTCGCCGTAGTTCGGCACGCCGTACCAGGCGCCCGAGCCCATCGTGCCGCTCTCGTCGTAGCGGGCGGTGGTCTGCAGGCTCTCGCTCAGCAGCTCGTCCCAGCCCCGCTCGGCGGCGACATCGGTGATGTCGGTCAGCAGGCCCTGGCTGGCGAGGAGGCCGGCCGAGGCGTTGCCCTTGTTGTACTCCATGATGTCGGGGCCCTCGTCGGAGTTGAGGACCATGTTCGCCGTCTGGCGGATCTGCTCGAAGCCCTTCTCCTCGAACTCCACCGTCACGCCCGGGTGGGCCTCCTCGAACTGGGCGATCGCCTCGTCCCACGCGATGCCCATCGCGCTGTTCGGCCCCTCGTAGTGCCACAGCGTGAGGGTGCCGGTCTCGGAGCCGCCGTCCTCGGACCCCGCGCCGTCGTCGGCGCTCCCGGTGTCGTCGTCATCGCCACCGCAGGCCGCGGCGGTGAGCATGCTCGCCGCCAGCACGGCCGCCGTGAGACGGCGGAGGTTGCGTGTCGCCATGTTCGCTTCCCCTTCCGGCACGTCGTCCGTGCCGCCTGTTCAGGGCCCGACCCTGGTCCGGGCCCGTTGTCGTGTGCGCCTAGACCCGTTGTGGGCGGCGCTCCGGTCTCGGTCCGGTGCTGCTGCCGACGACGAGGTCGCACGGCAGGAGGTCCTGTGTCAGCTCGGCATCCCCGGGCTCGATCGAGCGGAGGACCAGCTCGACGCCGCGTCGACCCAGCTCGTGGCTGCGAGGTGCCAGCACCGTGAGCGCCGGCACCGTCATCTCCGCGGTGACGACCGACGAGACGATCGACACGATCGACACGTCGTCGGGCACGCGCCGGCCACGCTCGGCCAGCACCTGGAGGAAGCCGGGCACCGCCCGGTCGTTCATCACGACCAGCGCGGTCAGGTCCGGGTGGGCGTCGAGGAGCTCGGCGGCGACCTCGCGGCCGCCGGCCGGGCTGTCGTCGCAGAACCGCGTGATCGCTTCGATGCCCTGGTCCGCCGCGGCGGCGCCGAACCCGGCCAGCGCCCGCACGGCCGGGCCGTAGCCGCCGTCGAACTCGGCGCGGGCATGGTTCACGAACGCGATCCGCTCGTGGCCCAGGCCCCGCAGGTACGCCAGCGCGTCCCGGGTCGTCTGGGCGAAGTCGATGTCGACGAAGCTCAGGTCCGACGTGTCCTCGGTGCGACCGATCAGCGCGAACGGCCGACCGTGCTCGGTCAGCACCCGCACGCGGTCGTCGTCGAGACGGACCTCCATGAGGATGACGCCGTCGACGAGCCCCTGCCCGACGAGCTGCTCGAGCTCCGCGCCTTCGGAGAACTCCGAGGACCAGACCACGAGGTGGTACCCGTGCTCGCCGGCGGCCTCGACCGCACCGGCCACGAAGTCGAACTCGGTGTGCCCGAGCCCACGGCGAACGGCCGGAAGCAGCAGCGCGATGATCCGCGACCGCTTCGAGGCGAGGGCCCGGGCGACGGCGTGGGGTCGGTAGCCGAGCTCGTCCATCGACGCCTCGATGCGACGCCGCGTCTCCTCCGAGATCGGGCGCGTGCCGTTGAGCGCGTAGGAGACGGTGCTCACTGCGACACCGGCGTGGCGGGCGACGTCGTTCATCGTGACCATGTGCCAACCCTCCCCTCGTCCTCGTCGGCCGGTCGAGCCCGGCCCTTGTCCACGTTCTGCCGCCGGCCCCGTCGAAACGCTTCGTCGAAGCGTTTCGACGAAGCGCTTCGATGCAGAAGGTAGACACACCTGGCGTCCGTGTCAACCGACACAAAGCCACTGAACGAACTCGGCTCAGGGCGAGGTCGCGGCGTGGCCGGCCAGACGGGCGACGAGCCGAGGCGTTGGCGCCGCCCGGGTCGAGCGGAACCGATGCGCCGGCGGCTCAGGTGCCGGTGGCGCGCTCCAGGTGGACGATGCGGTGGTCGTCGGTCGTGAGCCTGGCGATCGTGCCGAAGGCGGTCACCGCGCACGACGTGACCACGGCGGCCAGCAGGATGTACATGAGCGCGAGCTGGGCCCGGACCGCCTCGAGGGGGTCCGCGCCGGCGAGGATCATGCCGGTCATGGCGCCCGGCAGGAACATGAGCCCGAGCCCGGCCGTCTGCTCGATCTGGGGGGTCACGGCGGTGCGGATCGACGCCCTCACGAACCGGCGGCTGGCCCGTCGGACGTCCATGCCGAGCGCGAGGCCCGCCTCGATCTCGGGACGGTGCTCGGCCAGCGAGTCGCACACCCGGCGAACGGCGACGACGGCGGCCTTCATCGAGTTGCCCACGACCATCCCGCCGACCGGCACGAGCGTCCTCGTCCCGAGCTCGAACACCCCGAGCCCGAAGGCGAACGCGAGCCCGACCGAGGCGACCAGCCCGGTCGACAGGAGGGCGACCGGGCCGAGGTTCGGGACCTCGGGCGCCCGACGGGTGATCGTGTACGACGCGAACAGCACGATCGCCACCACCCACGCCCACGACCAGACGATCGACGCGTCGGGGTCGACCACGAGCACGAGGCCGGAGCCGACGACCAGCATCTGGGCGAGCGAGCGGGACACGGCGACGACGATCGGCCGGGTGAGCCCGAGCTGCTCACGCCAGCCGACCGCGAGCGCGATCGCCACGAAGACGAGTGATCCGGCGAGCGCACCCCAGCCGATGACATCGCCGCCGGTCACGGTTGCCCGTCCCCGTCCCCGTCCCCGACGGAACCGGCGGTCCCGGTGGCGTCGTCCGCCGCCAGGGCGGACATGGCCCCCGCGCAGCCCTCGTCGTCGGCGCGGCCCGACCACGACACGCGGCCGGCGTCGACGACCACGACGTGGTCGGCGACCCGCTCGACCTGCGCGAGGTCGTGGGTCACCCACACGACGGCGAGCCCGTCGGCGGCGAGCGTGCGCGCCAGCTCCTCGAGGTGGGTTCGCGCCGTCCCGTCGAGTGCCGAGCTGGCCTCGTCGGCCAGGAGGACCTCGGGGCCCGTGGCCAGGGCGCGGGCGATCGTCATCCGCTGCGCCTCGCCGCCCGAGAGCGTGTCGGCCTCCCGGTCGAGCATCGAGGCCGGGAGGCCGACCCGGTCGAGGAGCCGGGCGGCGCCGGCGTGGTCGAGGGTCTCGTCGGCCGCGGCCAGGTTGTCCGCCACCGTGCCCGGGAACGCGACCGGTGCCTGGAAGATCATCGCCACCCGGCGCCGGTGGGCCAGCGGATCCAGACCGGCCACGTCGTCACCGCGGAAGCGGACGACCCCGGCGACCGGCGCCTCGAGGCGGTTGCAGCACCGCAGCAGCGTCGACTTCCCCGACCCCGACCGCCCGACGACCGCGGTGAGCCCGTCGGCGCCGATCGCCAGGTCGACGCCGTCGAGCACCCTCGCGCCGCCGCGCTCGACGACGACGCCCTCGAACGAGAACAGGGGCGCGGTCACGATCCGACCGCCCGCCGCCGCAGGTGCTCCGACATCGCCGGGCCGTCCCGGCCCGCGACCACGACGTCGACCTAGGACTCGGCCACGTGGAGCGCGGCCGCCGGGCCCGCGACGAGGTCGGAGCGATGGCGGCCGATCGGCACGACCATCGGGGTCCCCGAGACCGGGCACGGGATGACCTGGCACGACAGCGAGAACACCTCGCCGACCAGGTCCTCGTTCACGACGTCGGCCGGGCGGCCCTCGGCGACGATGCGCCCGTCGCGCATGGCGACGAGGTGGTCGGCGTAGCGGCACGCCTGGTTGAGGTCGTGGAGCACGAGGACGATCGTCGTCGACCGCTCGTGGTTGAGGTCGAGGAGCAGGTCGAGCACCTCGACCTGGTGTGCGAGGTCGAGGTAGGTCGTGGGCTCGTCGAGGAGCAGGATGTCGGTCTCCTGGGCCAGCGCCATGGCGATCCACACCCGCTGGCGCTGCCCACCGGAGAGCTCGTCGACGTTGCGGTTGGCGAGATCGACCGTCGCGGTCGCCACCATCGCCCGGGACACGGCCTCCTCGTCCTCGTGGGACCAGGGGCGGAACCAACGCTGGTGCGGGTAGCGGCCCCGCGACACCAGGTCGGACACCGTGATCCCCTCGGGCGCCACCGGCGCCTGGGGCAGGATGCCGAGGCGGCCGGCCACGTCCTTGGTGGCGAGCCGCTGGATGTCGCGACCGTCGAGGAACACCGACCCGCTGCGGGGCTTGAGCAACCGGGCCATGCCCCGGATCAGCGTGGACTTGCCGCAGGCGTTGGCACCGACGATCACCGTGATCTTGCCGTCGGGCACGGCCACCGTCAGGTCCTTGACGATGTCGGTCGAGTCGTACGCGAGCCGCAGGCCCTGCGCCGACAGGCAGCGCTCGTCGGGGATCACGTGCCGTCGTGCGATGTCATCCACCGGAACCAACCTTGTTCGAGCGGGCGAGCAGCCACAGCAGGTAGGGCGCACCGATGATGCCGGTGATCACGCCGACCGGGAGCTCGGTCGGGGCGAACAACCGGCGCCCGACCAGGTCGGACAGCAGCACCACGAGCGCGCCCACGAGCGCCGTGGGGATGAACGAGAGGCCCGAGGACCGCGTCATGCGGCGGGCGATCGGGCCGGAGACGAAGGCGACGAAGGCGATCGGGCCGGCGGCCGCGGTGGCCACCGCGGCCAGCGCGACCGCGGTGAGGATCAGGCCGACCTTCGAGCGTTCGACCGACACGCCGAGCGCCTTCGCGGTGTCGTCGCCGAGCTGGATGCCCCGCAGCGGGCGGGACAGGACCGCCAGGACCGGCAGGAGCACGAGGAGCACCGCGGCGAGCGGGCGGGCCTGGTCCCAGCCCCGGCCGTTCAGGCTGCCGGTCAACCAGACGAACGCCCGCTGGGCGTCGTAGAGGTCGGCCCGGGTCAGCAGGTACTCGGTGCCGGCCATCGCCACCGCCCCGACGCCGATGCCGACGAGGACAAGCCGGTAGCTCGACACGCCCTGGCGGTAGGCCAGGGCGTAGACGGCGAGCGAGACGGCCAGCGCCCCGAACAGGGCGGAGCCGGCGACCAGCGTCGACGAGCCACCGACGAGGACGATGACCAGCACGGCGCTGAACGAGGCGCCCTGGGTGATGCCGATGACGTCGGGGCTGGCCAGCGGGTTGCGGGCCATCGTCTGGAACACGGTGCCGGACATCCCGAAGGCGATGCCGACGAGCAGCCCGTTCACGGCCCGCGGGAGGCGCAGCGTCCGGATGATGAAGTCCGAGTCCGGGTCACCGAAGCCGAAGACGGCGGGCACGACGTCGACGAGCGGGATCGGGAAGTCACCGACGCTGATCGAGACGCAGAACGCCACGAACGTCGCGACGGCAAGGCCGACGGTGACCGACACCGTGCGGCCGCGGCTGTGGACCCGGGCGTGGCGCAGGACGCGGCGGGCGTCATCCAGCCCGGTGCGCGGGGCGCGGTGCTCGTCGAGCGCGATGGCCATCGTCAGAGCTCCGCCAGCTTGCGGCGGCGCACGAGCATCACGAAGAACGGCGCACCGATCAGGGCGGTCACGATCCCGACCTGGAGCTCGCCGGGCCGGGCGACGACCCGGCCGATCACGTCGGAGCCGAGCAGGAGGATCGGGGCCAGCACCATCGAGTAGGGCAGGATCCAGCGGTAGTCCGGGCCGGTGATGGACCGGGCGACGTGGGGGATCGTCAGTCCGACGAACCCGATCGGCCCGGCGGCCGCGGTCGCCGCGCCGCACAGGAACACGACCGAGAGCGCGGAGCTGAACCGGGCGAGGCCGACGCGCTGGCCGAGGGACGCGGCGACGTCGTCGCCGAGGGCGAGTGCGTTGAGCACCCGACCCGAGGCGAGGGCCAGCACCGAGCCGATGACCACGAACGGCGCCACCTGGACGGCGATCTCGGTGTCGCGGCCGGCCAGGGACCCGACCGCCCAGAACCGGTACTGGTCGAGCGTGGCCACGTCGATCAGGAGGATGGCGCGGGTGACCGACGCCAACATCGCGGTGACCGCGGCACCGGCGAGCGCCAGCTTCACCGGGGTCGCGCCGCCCCGGCCGAGCGAGCCGAGGAAGTAGACGACGAACGAGGCGAGGGCCGCGCCGGCGAACGCGAACCAGACGTAGCCGAGCAGCGAGGTCACGCCGAAGAGGTAGATGCCGGCGACGACGAACATGGCGGCGCCGGCGTTGACGCCGAGGATGCCGGGATCGGCGATCGGGTTGCGGGTCACGCCCTGCATCACGGCGCCGGCGAGGCCGAGCGAGATGGCCACGAGGATGCCGACGATCGTGCGCGGCACCCGCAGCGAGCGGACGATCAGGTGGTCGTTCGACGTCGGGTCGTAGTTCAGGAAGGCGTCGAACACGCTCGACAGGGCCATCGGCTTGGCCCCGTAGGCGACGCTGGCCAGCAGCACGAGGAAGAGGACGCCGGCGAGGACGATGAGACCGGCGGCCCGGGTGCTCGGGCGGCGCACGAGGCCGCGCCGGACGCGTTCGGGGCGGACCGGGCGCGTGCCGCCGTCGCCGCCGCCCGGCCCGTCGTGTGGGCTGTCGGGGCCGTCGGGCGGTGGGCGCGACTCGACGTCGGAGTCGAAGACTTCGGTCATTCGCCCACGATGTTAGGGAAACCTAATCCCGTTGCACAAGCCGCGCGTGCACGAAGCGAACGGTCGTCGAAGACGATGCGACACCCGATGGGAACGTCGCCCGACCGTCCGGGTGACAGATGGCACACGACACGCCACGCGGACCGCTGATGTTGTCTACGCCGCCGCGACGTGCCAGCGTGACGACGTGTCCACGGAGTCCTCCCCCTCGTCCCTCGTGGGTGACCTCGGCGAGCCGGCCCCGGCCGGCGGAGCGCCGCCGGCGCCGGCCGGGGTGCCGCGCAGCCGCGTCGACCTCGCCGTGTGCCGCTTCCTGTGCATCCCGACCGACGGCCCGGCGACCACCGAGTCCGAGGCGCAGCAGGCGTTCAGCCGCTCGATCCTCATCTCGGCCGTGCGGTGCCTGCTGACCTACATCTTCCTGCCGTTCATCGCGCCGGCGCTCGGCATCGCCGCCAACGTCGGGCCCGGCCTCGGTCTCGTCATCGGTGCCGCCGCGCTCACGTCGAACGTGATCAGCATCCGCCGGTTCTGGCGGGCCAACCACCGCTACCGCTGGCACTTCACCGCCATCAGCGTCAGCGTGATGGTGCTGGTGACCGTCCTCGTCGTCGAGGACGTCATCGACCTCCTCGCCTGAGGCGCCTCTCCGGGCCCACCCGGTGCCGACCGGGGCCGTCCTCGTCGTCGGGCCCTGCCACGCCGGCCCGCGGCTGATCCGCGACGCGACCAATCCCGGTCGCGCCCGGCGACGAACCCGGGAGGCATGGCAGCGCCGACGACCTCCCGCCATCGACGAGACCCGCTCGCGCTCCCGCCACGGCCGCGGGGCCGACGCCGGGCGTGGCACGCGCCCCGTCCGCCCGCGCCCCCACGGTGCGTGCGATCATGAGCGAGATGGCGTTCGGCCGTCGCCGACTGCGGGCCGTACCCTCGGCCGGGGCCCCCGACCTCGACGACCTCCTCGTCCGGGCCGGGCGCGGCGAGCGGGCCGCGTTCCCCGACATCTACGACGCCCTCAGCGGCACCGTCTACGGGCTCACCCGGCGCATCGTGCGGGACCCCGAGCTCGCCGAGGACGTCACCCAGGACGCGTTCGTCGAGATCTGGCGGCTCGCACCCCGGTTCGACCCCGAGCGGGGCTCGGCGAGGTCGTGGATGCTCACCATCGCCCACCGGCGCGCCGTCGACCGGGTCCGCCGCGAGCAGGCCCACCGCGACCGCCACGAGCGGGCCGAGTCGTCGCACGCGCCGCCGTCGCACGACGAGACCTCCGAGTCGGTCGTGCTCGCCGACGAGCACCACGACATCGCCTCCGGGCTCGACCAGCTGACCGACCTCCAGCGCCAGGCGATCACGCTCGCGTTCTACGAGGGCCGCACCCACAAGGAGATCGCCCAGCTCCTCGACATCCCACTCGGCACGACCAAGACTCGCATCCGGGACGGGCTCATCCGTCTCCGCGACGCGGTCACGACCTGACGCGCGAAGGGCGTCACCCATGAACCTCAGCGCCTCCCCGAACAACAACGACGACCTCCACCACCTCGCCGGCGCCTACGCGCTGGGCGCACTCGACGACATCGACAGCCGACGCTTCGAGCGCCACCTCGCCGAGTGCCCCACGTGCCGCGAGGAGGTCGACAGCTTCGCCCCGGCCGCCGAGCACCTGGCCGACGCGGTCGCCGTCGAAGCGCCCGGCGACCTGCGCAGCCGCGTCCTCGGCGAGATCGATCGCACCCGCCAGGTCTCGCCTCTCCCCTCCCCGGCCCGGCCGCGTCGGCCGCGGACCGCCACGCTCGTCGCGGCCGCCGCGTCGATCGTGGCCGTCCTCTTCGCCGGCCTGTTCCTGACCGAGCGCTCCCGCACCGGCGAGCTCGGCGAGGTCGCCGCCGTGCTCGAGGCCGGCGACGTCCGGGTGGTCGACCTCGACGGCGGCTCCGGCGCCCTGCGGGTTCTCTACTCCCCCGCCGAGGGCTCCGGGCTCGTGCTCGCCGGCGAGCTGGCCGCCGCGCCCGAGGGCCGCACCTACCAGCTGTGGGTCGTCGACGGCGACGACATCGGCTCGGTCGGGCTGTTCCACGCCGGCGAGGTGACCCGGCTCGCGCTGGCGGCACCACCACCGGAGGGCTCGGTGCTCGCGGTGACCGTCGAGCCGGCCGGCGGCTCCGACCAGCCGACCAGCGACCCCGACTACGCCAGCGCCCCCCTCTGAGCCACCCCCACCCCGAACTGGCCCCCACCACGGCCACCACATGGCACCCGTGGTAGCCAGAACAACACCACCTCCGAACTGGCCCCCACCACGGCCACCACATGGCACCCGTGGTAGCCAGAACAACACCACCTCCGAACTGGCCCCCACCACGGCCACGACGTGGCACCCGTGGTAGCCAGAACGGGTGGGGGGTGGGGTTAGCCTCGGGCGGTGACCCGCTCCGAACCCACCGCCGCGGCCCGGACCGCGTTCGTGCTCGGCGGGGGCGGCAAGTGGGGTGCGGTCGAGGTCGGGATGCTCCAGGCGCTGACCGACGCCGGCATCAGGGCCGACCGTGTCCTGGGCACGTCGATCGGCGCCATCAACGGCGCCGCCTACTGCGCCGACCCGACTGCGGAGGGCCTCGACCGCCTCGAACGGCTGTGGCGCGACGCCGCCGAGCTGCGGGTGTTCGGCGGCAGTCTCATCGGCCGGGCCCGTGATCTGGTGCGGATGCGCCACGCGCTCATCGACCCGGCCCCGCTCGCCGACCTCCTGCGCCGGACCCTGCCGACCGAACGGATCGAGGACCTGGGGGTGCCGTTCGCGTGCGTGGCCGCCTGCATCGAGCGGGCGGCCGAGCGCTGGTTCGACCACGGCCCGCTCGTCGAGGCGCTCATGGCGTCGTCCGCGGTGCCGGGGCTGTTCCCACCGGTCGAGGTCGACGGCGAGCACCACTACGACGGCGGCCTCGTCGACTCGGTGCCGGTGAGCCGGGCGATCGCCGCCGGCGCCACGACCGTCTACGTGCTTCAGGTCGGGCGGCTCGAGGCGCCGCTGCGGCCGCCCGAGCGGATCCACGAGACTGCGCTGATCGCGTTCGAGATCGCCCGCCGCCACCGGTTCGCGACGACGATGGCGAACCTGCCCTCCGGTGTGCGGGTCCACGTCCTGCCGAGCGCCAACCCCGTCGGGTTCGACGACCGGCGCCAGCTGCGCTTCAGCTCGCTCGGCGATGCGTCCGGGCTCGTGGCGAGCGCACGGGCCGCGACCGAGGCCTACCTCGACGGCGAGGCCCACGCTGCCGACGCAGGCGCGGCCGAACAGGACGAACGGCCCGGGGGCGACGAGGGGGATGCGGGGTGAAGGTGCCGCTGCCGCCCCGGATCGCCCGCCGTGCCGTCCTGGCTCCGTCGATGGTCGTCGCCGCCGTCCTCATGGTGTCGTCGACCCCGTTGTGGGTCGTCGCCGCCGCGTTCGCCTCCCGCTACGCCCCGGGCCGGTGGCGCCCGCTGCGGATCGCCTGGTTCTTCCTCCTCTACCTGCTGATCGAGTCGGTCGTGCTCGTCGTGCTCGCCGCCGTCTGGGTGGCGTCGGGGTTCGGCCGCCACCTCGATCGGCCCCGCTTCCGCGACGCCAACTACGCGGTGATGGCCTGGTTCCTGCGCCGCATGGTCGTCGCCGCCGAGCGGACCTTCCACGTGCGGATCGTGCAGCCGGACGGACCGGCCGGCGTCGACGTCGATCGGCCGCTCATCGTCATGAGCCGACACGCCGGGCCCGGCGACTCGCTGCTCCTCGTCGATGCCGTGATGAACCGCCTCGGTCGACGCCCCCGGGTGGTGCTCAAGGACCTGATCCAGCTCGAACCGGCGGCCGACGTCCTGTTGAACCGGGTGCCGAGCGTGTTCATCCGCCGGGGCGGCCGAGACCGCCACGACCCCGTCGGCGAGATCCGGGAGATGGCGGCGTCGATGGGGCCGGGCGACGCGTTCGTGATCTTCCCCGAGGGCGGCAACTTCACCGAGCACCGGCGGCGGCGCATCATCGACAAGCTGCGCCACCTCGGCCGCCACGACCTGGCCCGACGGGCCCACGACCTCGAGCACGTCCTGCTCCCCCGCACCGCCGGCGTCCTCGCCGCGCTCGACGGGTCACCGGGCGCCGACCTGCTGATCGTCGGCCACACCGGCCTCGAGGAGCTCAACTCCGTCGCCGACGTGTGGCGGGGCCTGCCGATGGACGGCGTCGTCACCGCCCGCACGTGGCGCATCGACAACGGCGACCTCCCCCCGCCCGAGGCACGGGAGCAGTGGTTGCACGACCGCTGGCAGGAGATGGACGAGTGGATCAGCGGCCTGCGGGCGGCGGAGGGTCCCTGATCGGTGGCGTCACCCCGGCCCGCTCGCCCACCCCCTCGCCCGGGCCCGCAACCCGATCGATGTTCAGTCGCCCGGTGAGCCCGATCGATGTTCAGTCGCCCGGTGAGAAGGTGCCGTTCGCGCGGCGGCCACGCACAATGGGTCGGTGCGGTTGCGGCGAACGCTTCTCGCGGGCGCCTCCCTCCTCCCCCTTCTCGCGTGCGCGTGCGGCGGCGCGCCCTGGGGCTCCGGCGACGGCAGCGCCACGACGGTCGGGCTCCGGGACACCGTGAGCGTCTCGTTCGTGCGCACCGAGCTCGTCCTCTCCGCCGGCTCCGCGCTCAGCCCCAGCGGTGAGGCCGTCGTCGCCCCACGGGGCGGCGACTGGTGCCTCGAGCCGATCGGAGGCGAGGACGAGCCGATCTGCGTCGAGGCCGACGTGACCGACGCGACCGACCCGGTCGCCTGGCGGCCCGACGAGCGGGCGATCGTGGCCACCGACCGCAACCACGGCACGGCGGCGATCATCGACTTCGGCGACGGCACCGCCACGACCATCGACCTGACCCGACGCCACATCTGGGACTGGGCACCGAACGGCACCGAGCTCGTCGGCATCTCGGCCGACACCCCGGATGCGGTGGTCGCGCTGCGGTCCGATCCCGAGGGGACCGGCGACGGCGAGCTGTCGGCGTTCCCCCTGGCCGAACTCCCGGCGGCATCGATCCCCCAGGCCCGCTGGGGCCCGGGCGGCCGGGTGTGGATGACCGACGGCGAGCGCTCCTCGGTCCACGTCCTCGAGACGGCCGACGACGACCTGACGACGATCGGCGTCGGCCGGGCGAGCCAGCGCATCCTCGATCTGTCCGCCGACGGCGCGGTTGCGCTGACCAGGGACGTCGGTCTCGTCGACCGCGAGGGCAACGCCATCGACTCCGACCAGCTCTACGTGGTCGATGCCCGCGAGGCGCGCTCGGTGTCGCTGCCCGCCCTCGACTTCGACCCCGACGACGGCCACCCGGGCGACGTCCAGGGTGCACGCATCAGCGACGACGGTGATGCGGTCGCCGCCATCGTGTTCGAGCACGACCTCGGCGAGGTGTTCCTCGCCGTCGCGCCGATCGATCGGGACGGGCTCCGGGTCGGTGATTGGGTCGAGGTGACCCGCTGGTCGACCGACGACGCCGTGGTGCCGATCTCCTACTGGTCGAGCGGCGACAGCATCGTGTGGAACGGGGGGCCGGCCCGCCTGCTGACCACGGGGGGCATGATCGAGGTGACGTTCACGCCGGACCCGTGACGCCGCCGCGCCGGCCGCTCACGCGAGGGTGAGCGACTCGAGCTCGGAGACCAGGCACCGCGCCGCGGCCCATCGGGCCACCTCGTCGAGCACCGGGTCGGCGACCTGGGCGGTCGCGCTGATCCGGACCACGGTGACCGCCAGCGCACGGTCCCCGACCAGCCACGCGCCGACGACGTCGGCGGGCGCGCCCGGCGGGTCGTCGGTCAGCTCGGCCCGGGTGCGCTCGGGGCAGAGCAGCGTGGCGAACCACCGCTCGCCGGCGACGGCGCGGGAGCGGTAGACGCCGCCCCCCTGGTCGACGACCTCGCCGACGAAGTCGAGGCCCGCGATCTCGGCGGCGGGGTCTGCGGTCGCCGCCTCCGCCGAGGCCACGGCCGAGCGGAACGCACACGGGTCGAGGTCCGCCCCGGTTCCGGCGGATACCCGGACGACCTGCCCGTCATGGCGTACGACGAGCAGGCACGCACCCGGGACGGCGTGGACGAGTGCGGCGGCGATGCGCAGCTCGGTCGGCCCCGGCGTTCTCGGTGCACCGTTCGTGAACATCGATCCCTCGTCTCGCTCCGACCCGTCCCGGCCGCTCCGAACCCGACCACCCACGCCGACACCGGCCCGAGCCGCGCCCGTCGTGAGTAAGGCGAACCTAACGCACACCATGGGATGCAGCAACTCGAACGAGTCGGCGTCCCGAAGAGTCGGCGAGCCGGCTGACACGGCGGCCCCGACATCGACCGGCCGGTCGCCCCCGTCCGGGCATCGGCGCCGCCAGTGGCAGACTCGGGCGGGTGCCCGCCCTCGGACCCCGCCTCGTCATCGCCGGCACCCACTCGGGCGTCGGCAAGACGACCGTCGCCACCGCGCTGATGGCGGCGCTCACCGCTCGGGGCCGGCGGGTCGCACCCGCCAAGGTCGGCCCCGACTTCATCGACCCCAGCTACCACGCCATCGCCACCGGCCGGCCCGGCCGCAACCTCGACGCGTGGATGTGCGGCGCCGACGCCATCGGGCCACTGGCGGGCCGTGCCGCGGCCGGCGCGGACGTCCTCGTCGTCGAGGGGGTGATGGGCCTGTTCGACGGGGCGGCCGACGGCACGCCGTCGTCGACCGCGGAGGTGGCGGTCCTGCTCGACGCGCCGGTCGTGCTCGTCGTCGACGCGTCGTCGATGGGCCAGTCGGTGGCCGCGCTGGTCCGCGGCTTCGCCTCCCACGACGAGCGGGTGGGCCTCGCCGGCGTCGTGCTCAACCGGGTCGGCAGCGCCGCCCACGAGGACATGCTGCGCCGGGCGCTCGAGCCCCTCGGCGTCCCGGTCCTCGCCGTGCTCGGCCGGGACGACGCGCTGACGTGGCGGGATCGCCACCTCGGGCTGATCCCGGCGGCCGAGCACCCCGAGCGGGTCGCCGAGTCGGTCGCGCGGCTCGGTGCGGTCTTCGCGGCCGGCGCCGACCTCGACCGCTTCGAGCAGGTGGCGCGCGCGGCTCCGGCGAGGACGGTGCCCCTCCCGCCGGCGCCCCGGCGCAGCGCATCCGCCCGCATCGCCGTCGCCGGCGGTCCGGCGTTCAGCTTCGCCTACCCCGACAACCTCGAGGCGCTCGCCGCGGCCGGCGCCGAGCTGGTGCCGTTCGACCCGTGCATCGAGCGCTCACTGCCGGAGGGCTGCGACGGTCTCGTGGCCGGCGGCGGGTTCCCGGAGATCTTCGGGGCCGAGCTCGCCGAGAACACGCCGCTGCTCGCCGACGTCCGCCGGGCCGTGCGGGGCGGCTTGGTCGTGTGGGCCGAGTGCGGGGGGCTGCTGTGGCTGACCCGGCGGCTCGACGAGCACGAGATGGCCGGCGTGATCGACGCCGAGGCGAGGATGACCGATCGTCTCACGCTCGGCTACCGGGCGGCGACGATCGAGGTGGCCAGCCCGTTGGGCCCGGCCCGCACCGGGCTCCGGGGCCACGAGTTCCACTACTCGACGACCGAACCGGGAGGTGAGGCGCTCACCGCCGACGGGCGGACGGGGCGGACGCGGGGCGGCTACGCCGACGAGCGCCTGCTGGCCTCTTACCTCCACGTGCACCTCGGGGCACGACCCGACCTGGCGGAGCGGTTCGTGGCCACGTGCGCCCCCGGGCGCCCGCGTCTCGACGGCTGAGCGGCGGCGTCAGCCCGACCCGGCGGCCTCAGGCGGAGACGGCCTCGGCCGCGCAGTCGGCGCAGCGGCCCCGGAACACGACCACGACATCGGTCACGTCGATGTCCGAGCCGTCGGTGCCGGCGAGGCGGACCTGGTCGACGCCGACGGGGTGCACGTCGCGCAGGTACCCGCAGTCGACGCACACGAAGTGCTGGTGGTCGTCGACGTTCGGGTCGTAGCGCTTCGACCGGTCCCCGACCGTGACCTCGCCGATCTCGCCCAGATCGACCAGCTCGTTGAGCGTGTTGTACACGGTGGCCCGGCTGATCTCCGGGAGGATCGACTGGGCCCTCGTGTGGACCTCGTCGGCCGTGAGATGGACGTCCGCGCCACCCAACGCCTCGGCCACGGCGCGCCGCTGGGCGGTCAATCGCCAGCCGCGCGTTCGGAGTCGTTCGAGGAGCGTCGTCATCGGATCACGCACACGGTCGGGGGTCGAATCGGGTTGAAAGCATACCAGGACGCCATCGGGCGAACGCCGTCCGGGCGGGCCTCTCGGGGTGCAGATCGGTCACACCGGGGCGGTCGCGGCCAACCCGATGTGCGGCCGCCCCGGTGTGACGTCGGGATTCAGATGCCGAGGCCGTCGGCGACGCCGTTGCCGAGCTCGGGATGGACGTTGGTCCAGTACTCGACGACACGCTTCTGCATGTCCTTCTCGACGTCCTGGCTCGCGTGGCCGACGATGTTCGAGACGAGGTTGGCCCGGTCGGTGTCGGAGAGCACGTGCTCCCACAGCGCACGGGGCTGGGTGAAGTCGTCGTCCTCGGCGTGGGCCGTGTACGCGGCCCGGACGATCTCGCCGGTGACACCCATGTGGAACTTCTCACCGAACCGCTCGGGATCGGCGGCGGGGCCACCCATCGAGTTCGGCGCGTACACCGGGTCGCCGGGGTTGTCGTAGCGCATCGGCCCGTCGCGGTTGTACGACGCGACCTCGCTGCGCGGCCGGTTGATCGGCAGCTGGAGGTAGTTCGGCCCGATGCGGTGGCGGTGGGTGTCGGGGTAGCTGAACAGCCGACCGAGGAGCATCTTGTCGGGCGACGGCTCGATGCCCGGCACCATGTTCGACGGCTCGAACGCCGACTGCTCGACCTCGGCGAAGTGGTTCTCCGGGTTGCGGTCGAGCACGAGGCGACCGACACGGATCGGCGGGTAGTCGCTGTGGGGCCACACCTTGGTGAGGTCGAACGGGTTGAACCGGTAGTCGGCGGCATCGGCCACCGGCATGATCTGCATCTCGAGGGTCCAGGACGCCTCGCCCGCCTTCATCGCGTTCCACAGGTCGCGACGGTGGAAGTCCGGGTCCTCGGCCGTCATGGCCTCGGCCTCGGCGTCGGTGAAGTTCTCGATGCCCTGGTCCGTCTTGAAGTGGTACTTGACGAAGAAGGCCTCGCCGCCGGCGTTCACCCAGGTGAACGTGTGGCTGCCGTAGCCGTTCATGTTGCGCAGCGTCCGCGGTGTGCCCCGGTCGCTCATCAGGAACGTGACCTGGTGTGCCGACTCGGGCGACAGCGTCCAGAAGTCCCACTGCATGTTGTTGTCGCGCATGCCGGTGTCGGCGCGGCGCTTCTGCGAGTGGATGAAGTCCTGGAACTTCTGCGGGTCACGGATGAAGAAGATCGGCGTGTTGTTGCCGACGAGGTCGTAGTTGCCCTCGTCGGTGTAGAACTTGATCGCGAAGCCGCGGGGGTCCCGCTTGGTGTCGGCGGAGCCGAGCTCACCGGCGACGGTCGAGAAGCGGACGAAGACGTCGGTCCGCGTGCCCTTGCGCAGGAACCCGGCCTTCGTGAACTGGGACACGTCCTCGGTGGCCTCGAAGAACCCGTGGGCGCCCGATCCCTTGGCGTGGACGACCCGCTCGGGGACGCGCTCCCGGTTGAACTGGGCCATCTTCTGGATCAGGTAGTGGTCCTGCAGGAGGATCGGGCCGTTCGGCCCGATCGTCAGCGAGTGCTCGTCGCTCGGTGCCGGGATGCCGGCATCCGTCGTCGTCACGGCACGGTCGATGTTCGCCATGTGGCCTCCTCGTCGGATCGGGCGTCGCCGGAACGTCGCGCTCTGCGCCCGGCACCGATGGTGTTCCAACTCTGGACTCGATCCAAACGCCGGCCGACGAGCAGGCCGGGCGATGAGTGACGCTTCGCGGTTCGTACGTACCCGGACGGGCATCGGGTGAGGTCCATCGGCCATGATCGGGACGCGGCACCGGGGGGATGGTGCAGCGGGGGCGCACGGACCGACAGACACGACCAGCAGGAAGATCGCCCGAGCCAATGACCGCCGCCACCGCACCCTTCGCGCCGGCGCCGGCGCCGACGACGATCGTCGACGCCGTCTGGACCCGCAGCCGCACGCGCGACCTGGCCCTGGTCGTCGGCGCCGCGCTGCTCACCGCGGCCGCCGCGCAGATCCGCATCCCGATCCCGGGCACGCCCGTTCCGGTGACCGGCCAGACCTTCGCCGTGCTCGTCACCGGGGCCGCGCTCGGCTGGCGTCGGGGTTCCGCCGCCCAGCTCCTCTACGTCGCCGCCGGGGCCATCGGCCTGCCGGTGTTCAACGGGGCGACCGGCGGCTGGGAAGCCGCGACCGGCAGCACGGCCGGCTACCTCGTCGGCTTCGTGATCGCCGCGGCGGCCGTCGGCGCCCTCGCCGAGCGCCACCAGGACCGCGACATCGCCACGAGCCTGCCGGCCATGCTCGCCGGGTCCGCCGTGATCTACCTGTTCGGCGCGGCGTGGCTGGCGATCCACCTCGACATCCCGGCCGCCGAGGCCGTCGACATCGGCATCGCGCCGTTCGTGATCGGCGACGCCGCCAAGCTCCTCGCCGCCGGCGCCTGCCTGCCGGCCGCCTGGGGGCTCGTCGGGCGGCGGGACTGAGCAGCCGTCCGGTCCCGGCGTGGGTCGCCGGGACCACCGGATGCGCCGGTTTCTGACGGGGCGTCGTCCGGGGGTGCTCGACGTGGTCGCCTGATCACCGCGAGCATCACCGGGTGGTCGCCGCTGATGCCGCACCCCGCCGCGTGCGGACGAGGGCCGACCGGCGCGTTCGCCGATCACTGGTCGTCGCCGCGCTCGCCGTCGCCGCCTCGGGGCTGGGCGCGTGCAGCGACGTCGGCACCGTCGGAGCGACGGCCACGGGTGAGACCACCTCGGCGCGGCCCTCCGATGTCGTGCCGACCCCGACCGTGGCCGGCGAGGCGACGACCGCAACGGCCACGACCACCACCGATGCGACGCCGAGCCCGCCGCCCGGGGCCACCGACCCGACCGGCGGCGAACGCACCGGCGGCCCGACGACGCTCGACGAGCCCGGCCGCGCGGTGATCGAGGTCCACGACGCCGGCGACGAGCCGCGGCGTGCGTTGCGACTGAGCCCCACGGTCGGGACCACGCAGCAGCTCACGCTCCGCGAGGAGGTGCGGGTCACCGAGAACCCGGATGGCGGGACAGGCGCACCCGGGAGTGGCACCATCGACGTCGAGCTGGACTCGGCGGTCGTCGCCGCCGACGAGGAGCGGTTCACGATGGAGCTGACCTGCGGGTCGATCACGAGCATCGGAGCGGACGGGATGCCCGCGCCCGCCAACGCCACGACCTCGCCGAGCCGGGCTGCCGTGGAGGACCGTGTGGGTTGCGGCGACCGGCTGACCCTGACCCGACGCAACGAGCTCGTCGCGCGCCGGGCGGCCTCGACCCACGTCTTCGGCCAGCCCCCGATCGCGGAGCCCCTGCTCGATGATCTTCGCCTCGTGCCGCTGCCCGACCGGGCCGTCGGCGCGGGCGCGAGGTGGACGGCGCAGCTCAGCGGCCACCACCGCGGGCTCCCCTACGAGGTCACCCACGACGCACTGCTGACGACGGTCGACGACGGCGGGGTCGCGTCGATCAGCTACTCGTCGACCGCCACCGTGCACCAGCCACGGACGGAGTCCGCCGGCGGTGAGCGCGTCGAGGTCGACGGCCCGATCGAGGTGTCGGTCACCGGCCAGCTCCGGGTCCTCCTCGACCAGCCGCTGGCCCTGGAGAGCGCGGATGCGATCGTGACGACGGCCGGGTCCACGGCCACCGGCGAGCGCGTCGAGTCGATGCACATGGTCGGCACGGACCGCATGCCCCGATGAGCACCCGCCTCCACCGCGGTGCGGCTGCGCTGGCTGCGCTGGCCACGCTGGCCACCGGGTGCGGCACCGTCGGATCGATGGCCACGAGCTCGCCCGAGCACCGGGCGGAGGAGACCGACGCCGGTGAGGCGATCGTGCGATCGGCCCCGCCGAGCCCGTGGGTCGCCGAGCTCCTCGACGACGGTGAGGCCCCCCGGCGCGCCCTGCGGGTCCGTCCCGAGGAGGGATCGCTCCAACGGGCGACGCTGCAGCGGGAGGTCGACACCGAGTTCGGGTTCGCGGGCATCGACCCGGTGGCGTCGTCCGCGGTCGTTCGCAGCGAGGTCGCGTACTCGGTCGACGCCGTCACCGATCGCGGGTTCGTCCTCCACGTGTCGTGCCGTCCCCCCGAGGTCGACGGCGCCACCATGGCCGGCCCGGGCCGCGATGCGGTCGACGACGGCCAGATCGATGCGGTGTTCGGCGTGTGGAGCGACGATCGCACCGGCTGCGGCGACCGGCTGACGATCTCGTCCCGATACGAGGTGCTCGCCCGCGAGCCGGCCGATGGCGAGGCTTCGCCGGAGGACGCCGCCGCGGGCGCCGGCGCGCTCGGGTACCTCGACACACTGGACCCCGCACTGCGAACCCTCGTGCTGCCATTGCCGACCGAACGGGTCGGCGAGGGCGCGCGGTGGGCTGCGACGAGCACGACCGACGTCGAGGGCGTGCCGGTGGTGATCGAGGGCGAGGCCGAGCTCATCGCCCTCGACGACGACGCCGCCATCGTCGATGTCTCGGTGCGCACCGCCGTGACCGACGCCCACCGCACCACCATCCTCGGGCGCGCCGTGGACCTGCGCACCGGGCTCGGCCGCACGACGGCCCGGCTCGTCTACGCCTTCGACGCGCCGGTGCCGCTCGGCGAGATCCGCTTCACGGAGCGGCTCGAGGCCCGGGTCGACGACCGACGGCTCGATGCGGCCACCGGCCCGGTGCTGGCACGCCACAGCCAGAGCGAGACCATCACCGTCGCCGACGAGTGAGGCGCGCGGCCGGGATCAGCCGTCCCGGTCGAGCGATGCCTCCGGGCCGTCCGACCCGGCGTTCGAACCGGCGGCGTCCGACCCGGCGTTCGAACCGGCGGGGCCCGACCCGCCGAGGTCACCGAAGCCCCTGGCCAGGATCTCGCCCACCACGTCGAACGCGAACGGCGCCGACGAGGTGCGTCCGCCCGCCTCCACCTCACCGCCGTTGCGGGCCCACTCCACGCCCCCCTGCCACCAGGCGCCGAGCACCGCACCCACGACGATCCGCAGCTCGACGTCGTCGGCCGCGCCGTCGCACTCCGCGGCGATCGCCTCGCTGATTCGATCGACCTCGCGCAGCATCCGGGCGCTGGCCGCGGCGAACAGGCCCGGATCGTCGAGCATGAGGCGCAGGCGCATCAGCAGCGACCGTCGGGCCCCGCTGTCGATCTCGGCGAGGACATCGCCGAGGCTGCGCATGACGGTCGCCGCGGGCGACTCGCCGGGCCGGGCCCGCACGAGGGTCCGCAGCTGGGTGTCGTCGATCACGTCCCACAGGACGAGCTCGTCCTTGGTCGGGAAGTACCGGTAGACGGTCCGCGGCCCGACCTCGGCGGCCGCGGCGATCTCCTCGACCGTCGTCGCCTCGTAGCCGCGCTCGGTGAACAAGCGGAACGCGTGGTCCTGGATCGTCAGCTTCGTCCTGGCCTTCTTCCGCTCCCGCAGCGGGAGCGTCTCGAGATAGGCCTCCCAACCGTCGGCTGCGCCGGGCGCGCCGGTGTCGGTTCCGTCGGTGCCGTCCATCGGGCCCCGATGGTACCGACCGGACGGTCATCACGTGGCACGCGCCGCCTCTTGACAGTCTCTGCCATCTCGTTGTTCGATCGAAGGGCAGTAGCTGCCATTCGGCATTCACTGCCGCCCCTGATCGCACCCTACGGGCGCAGCTCCGCTGCGCCCGACCCTGTTGGAGGCATCGATGGCTCGCGCCCTCGCATCACTCGGACGCGCCTGTGCACGCAGGCCCCTCCGGGTCGTCGCCCTGTGGCTGGTGGCGGCCGTTCTGGTCATCACCGCCGGCGCGGCCTTCGGCGGCGACCTGAACGACGACCTGACGCTCCCGGGCACCGAGACCCAGGACGCCACCGACCTGCTCACCGAGCGGTTCCCGTCACTGGCCGGCGGAACGGCCACGCTGGTGTTCCGCAGCGGATCGACGTTCACCGACGAGGTGGAGCGCGCCGCGATCGAGGCGTCGATCGCCGAGGTGCGCGCCCTCGACGACGTCGTCGCCGTGTCCGACCCGCTCGCCGACGAGGCGCCCCGCAGCCCGGACGGCACGATCGCGCTCGCCGAGGTGCAGTACGCGGTGCCGTCGTTCGAGGTCGGACCGGACGGCGCCGAGGACCTCGAGCACGCGCTCGGCCCGGCCCGCGACGCCGGGGTGCAGGCCGAGGCGGGCGGCGACGTGCCGTTCAGCAACGCGCCGACCGAGACCGGTGGCGCCGAGGTCGTCGGCATCCTCGCGGCCATCGTCATCCTGGCCGTGGCCTTCGGCTCGATCGTCGCCATGGGAGTGCCGATCGTCCTCGCCCTCGTCGGCCTCGCCGTCGGGATGTCGCTGCTGCTCCTGCTGGGCGACGTCGTGAGCGTGCCGACCGTGGCGCCGGCGATGGCGTCGATGATCGGCATCGGCGTGGGCATCGACTACGCGCTGTTCGTGGTCACCCGATTCCGCGAGAACCTGGAGCGGGGCCTCTCCCCCGTCGACGCCGCCGGCCGGGCCAACGGAACGGCCGGCACCGCCGTGATGTTCGCGGGTGGGACCGTGATGATCGCCATCCTCGGGCTGTTCATGACCGGCGTCGTGTTCGTCGGGATGCTCGGGCTCGCTGCGACGGTGGTGGTGGCCTGTGCGGTGGCGCTCGCGGTGACACTGCTGCCCGCCGTGCTCGGCTGGCTCGGCCACCGCATCGACCGGCTCCACGTGCCCGGCGTCCGTCCACGACTGGACCTCGCAGCCGGCCCGGAGGGCGGGCACGACGGCGAGTACCACGGCTGGGCCCGTTGGTCGCACCGGGTCGCCGCACGGCCGTGGCCCTACCTGCTCGGCAGCGTCGCTCTACTGCTCACGCTCGCCGTGCCCGTGCTGTCACTGCGCCTGGGGATGCCGGACGCGTCGTCGACGCCGGAGTCGTCGTCGGTCAACCGGGCCTACGACCTGATCGCCGAGGGGTTCGGCCCCGGCTACAACGGGCCGCTGATGGTGGTGGCCCCGCTCCCGGAGGGCGGCGGCCTCGAGACACCGGCGAACGCGTCGTTCGTCGACGAGCTCACGGCGGCGATCTCGGGCGACGACGGCGTGGCCCTCGTGGCGCCGCCCATGGTCAACGAGGCGGCCGACACGGTCGTCATCGGCGCCGTGCCCCTCTCGGCACCCCAGGACGAGGCCACGTCCGACCTGGTCCACCGGCTGCGGGGCCCCGAGCTCGACACGGTCGCCTCCGCACACGGCACCGAGGTCCTCGTCGCCGGGGCGACCGCGGGCTACCTCGACATGGCCGACCTCCTGGCCGATCGCATGGTCGTCTTCATCGGTGCCGTGATCGCGCTGTCGTTCGTGCTGCTCGTCGCCGTGTTCCGGTCGCTGCTGGTGCCGCTCAAGGCAGTCGTGCTGAACCTGCTGTCGATCGGGGCGGCCTACGGCGTGGTCGTGGCCGTGTTCCAGTGGGGTTGGGGTCGCGGGCTCCTCGGCGTCGACCAGGAGGTGCCGATCGTCTCGTTCGTGCCCATCCTGATGTTCGCCATCCTCTTCGGGCTGTCGATGGACTACCACGTGTTCATGTTGAGCCGGGTCCGTGAGGCGTACGCCCGTGACGGCGACGCCCGCGAGAGCGTCGCCGAGGGCCTCGCCGGCACCGCCCGGGTGATCACGTCGGCCGCGCTGGTGATGATCTCGGTGTTCGCGGCGTTCGTGCTCGGCGACGACCCGATCCTCAAGATGCTGGGCCTCGGGCTGGCCGTGGCGATCCTGCTGGACGCCTCGATCGTGCGGCTGACGCTGGTGCCCTCGACCATGGCACTGCTCGGTGACGCGAACTGGTGGCTGCCCGGCTGGTTGGACCGGCTGCTGCCCCACCTCGACATCGAGGGTGCGTCGCTCGACGACAACTCGGGTTCCGGTGCCGCGGCCCCCGAGGACGACCCGGTCGACGTCGACCGGGCGCCGAACCCGGTCAGCCGGCCGTGACCGGGGCCCGCTCGACGGCGAGGCGCTCGAGGAGCGCCACCGCGTGGGCCGGACCGGGCAGCTCGGCGGCCTCGGCGGCGAGCCGGGCCGCGGCCTCCCGGTAGCCGGGGTCGACCACCACGTCCGAGACGGCCCGGCGCACGTCGTCCGCCCGGAGCGCGATCGGGTCGAGGACCACGCCGAGGCCGAGGGTCCGGCAGCGGTCGGCGTTGTGGGGCTGGTCGGCACCGAGCGGGACGACGACCTGGGCCAACCCGTGGAGGACGGCCCCCATGACCGTGCCCGACCCGCCGTGGCTGATGACGGCGGCGCACCGCGGGAGCAGCGCCGCTTGGGGCACGTAGCGCTCGATGCGCACGTTGGTCGGCGCCGGGCCGAAGACGGCGGGTTCGAGGTCGCCGCCGACGGTGACCACGCCATCGACGCCGTCGGCTTCGAGCGCCGCGAGCCCGGCGATGAGCCGGTCGAACAGGTCACCGGACTCGGTGTTGAAGTCGGTTCCGAGCGTTGCGTACACCAGCGGCCGATCGCCGGGTCCCCGGGCGGCGAGCCAGTCGGGGACGGGCGAGGTCAGCGGTGCGAGCTCCGGCCGGATCGTGTGGCTCGTCGGCCGCACGACACCGGCGTCGTGGAACGACGGCGGGAACGGCATGAGCGTGAGGTAGCGGTGGAGCATCGCCGCGGTCGGGTCGGGCGGGAGCCCCAGCCCGGCCCGCACCTCGTCGAGCGCCGGGCCGACCACCTCGGGGCGCACGAACGACCCGGCGGCGGTGACCGCGACCGTGGCGTGGGGCCGACCGGTCAACTCCGCGGCGAGCATCGCCCCGACGTCGACCTCGTCGCACAGGACGATGTCGGGTTGTAGGGCCCGACAGTGCTCGGCGATCACCGGCGCCCGCGCCGCACCCGCCCGGCGGACGAACAGCTCGGCCAGCTCCCACGCGTCGCGGCCCCGGTCGGGCACGGCGAGCGTCCCCGTCCCCCGGGCGCCAGGGGCGTTGACCTCGGCGCCGGTCCGCTGGCTGGCCACGACCGTCTCGACGGTGCGGTACCCGAGCCTCGCAGCCGCGGTCAGGGCCCGTCCGCTGCCGGCGATCTCGATCTCGTGGCCGACGTCGCGGACGGCGTCGACGATCGGCAGCATCGGGTCGAGGTGCCCCCGCCCACCGACGAAGCTGACCAGCACACGCACCCCGCCGTTCTAGCCTCGCCTCCACGCCAGTGCTCCATGCGCTCGACGACGCCGCCCCTGACGCGGTGTGGGTGCAAGCGCTCACCCGCGTGGCGACCTGCATCCGGCCCATCGGACCGGGAGGCTGGGCGCCCTGCGGCGACGTCGGTGTGGCGTTGGCGGCGGTGTTCAGCCTTCGGGGTCGGGCTCGAACAAGTCCGAGAGCGAGACCCGCTCGGGCGGCGTGTCGGGGTTGGTGTCGCCGTAGGTCGACGCTACAGATCAGGGACGCGTGCGGCGGCACGGACGCAGCGCGGAACCAGGAGGCAAGAGGATGGCCACGGCCACCACCACACACCACCGGCGACGCGCCGCGAGAACGCTCCTCGTGTTCGTGGCCGCCGCGGCGATGGGTGCGTGCAGCGGCGACGGGGACGGCCGGGCACGACCCGTCGACGCAGCCGCGGCCAGGTCGACGGTGCCCTCCACCCTCGAGTCGACCGACACGACTGCTGCGGCGTCGAGCGGCCCCGACGCTGCGGCGAGCTCGAGCCCGCCGGCGACCGCGCCGGGCGCAGCCGACGAGCGTGCCGCTGCGATCGTATTGCGCCTCGAGGACCTCCCGGCCGGTTGGAGCTCGCAGCCACCCGACGAAGACGAGGACGACGAACCCGGCGGGTTCTGCGACGACGTCGACCCCTTCGACGCGATCGAACCTGCCGCCGAGGCAACGTCGGAGTTCACGCAGAGCGACGTCGGGCCGTTCCTCACCGCCAACGCGCTGGTCTTCCCCGACGTGGCCGGAGCGGCAGCCACGATCGACGCGGCCGCCGAGATCGCTGACGCCTGCCGGTCCTACACCGCCATCACCGACGACGGCACCGAGACCGACTACCGGATCGAACCACTGGCGTTCCCGGCGTACGGTGACGACACGTTCGCCATGCGGATCACCGCGACGACGACGTTCGGGCAGCTGACGTTCGATTACGCGTACGCCCGCGACGACGACACCGTCGTCACCGTCGCGAACGGCGGCTTCGGCGAAGCCGCCGATTCCGCGTTGACCGAGTCCGCGGTGCGGACGATGACTGCCCGCATGTGAGCCGCCCCGGCGCTCGACCGGGTCCGCCGTGGACAGCGCGTGGCACCACCGTGGACGGAACGGTGTGGCGACGGTCGGGCCCGGGCGGGAGACTCGGGGGATGGCACGAGAGGTGGCGACGGGGCGGGCGAAGGTGCTCGTCAGCGCGTGCCTCGACGGGTCCCCGCTGCGCTACGACGGCACCGGCGGCGACATCACCGGGCCGATCTGGGCCCGGTGGGCACGCGAGGGTCGGCTGGTCGCCGTGTGTCCCGAGGTCGCGGGCGGCCTCCCGGTCCCCCGTCCCCGCGCCGAGATCACCGACGGGACCGCGGTGGCGGTGCTCGGCGGGTCGGGGCGCGTGAGCGACGAGCACGGCGCTGACGTGACCGCGGCCTATCTCCGAGGGGCGGAGGCCGCGCTGGCCGCCGCCGAGCGGGCCGGCGCCCGGGTCGCGGTGCTGGTCGAGGCCAGCCCGAGCTGCGGCTCGACCATCGTCAGCGACGGCACGTTCACGAAGACGAAGGTCCCGGGCGAGGGTGTGACCGCTGCGCTCCTGCGACGTCACGGCATCGCGGTCTTCTCCCACCAGGAACTCGCCGGCGCCGACGCCCACCTGCGGGACCTCGACCACTCCCCCGCCGAGCCCCGACCCGAGACCTAGCTACCTGATGCGCAGGTCCCAGGTGCTCAGAGCCAGCTGAGGCGGGCACCGTCGGGGGTCGGCTCGGCCGGTGGGCGGGCGAGCTCGCCGGCCCGGACCCGGTCGATGACCCGGGTCATGGTGGCGACGATCTCGGGGACGGCGGCGCGCAGGTCGGCGCTGTCGTTCTCCCCGACCTGGGACGGGTCGACCTTCGCCTCGACCAGCAGGGTCTCGAGGTCCTCGAGCCGCTTACCGACCCAGCCGATCGGGTCGGCCGTCATCTCGTCGACGAAGTGGCGACTCGATGGCTCCCAACCCCGGAAGCGGGGGTGGTGGTGGGCCCGGTCGAAGCTGCCCGGGTTGTCGACCGACTCGAGCAGGTCGGCCCGCCAGATGGGCTCCTCGATCCCGATCGGCGTCGCGGAGTAGATCGAGCCGACCAGCGGGCGGGCCTCGACGAGTCGGACCTCGAGCCGCACGCCCTGCTCGGGGCCCTCCTGGCCCTCCTTCGGGCTCGGGTCAACGAAGTAGAGGTCGCTCAGGACCACGCCGATCTTCTCGAAGCCGAACGCATAGAGCACGGGCAATCGCCTCCTGTCGAGGGGTGCCCGCGACCGTAGCGCCGCGTGAGACGGCGAGGCGGCGCGCCTCGGCCTCGCTGCGTAGGCTCCGCGCATGTCGTCGGACCCGGTGCCGCTGATCGACGTGGGCGCCTTCGGTCGCGTCGACGACGAGCGCGACGCCGAGGCCTACGTCCGTTGGATGGACCACCAGCGCCGGGCCGCGCCCGACCACACCGTCGACCTGCTCGCGCCCGGCTCCGACACGAGGGTGCTCGACCTCGGTTGCGGGACCGGCGTCGATCTCGTCGCACTGTGCGAGCGCACCTCGCGGGCGACCGGCCTCGACCGATCGACCACGATGGCCCGCGCCGCCCGACGGCGAACCGCGGGTTCCGGTGCGTCGATCGTCGTCGGCGACGGTGTCGCGCTGCCGTTCGACGATGACCGGTTCGACGGCTGCTCGGCCCGCGCCGTGCTCGTCCACACCGCGGAGCCCGGCCGTGTGGTGCACGAGATCGCCCGCGTCGTGCGGCCCGGCGGACGGGTCGTGCTGTCGGAGCCCGACCACGGCACCCACGTCGTCGCCACCGACCACCAGGACACCTTCGGCGCGATCCTGGCTCATCGGCGGACGACGTTCGCAAATCCGCGCGTCGGGCGCCGTCTGGCTGACCTCGCCATCGACGCCGGGCTCGACGTCACCGCCGTGTGGGCGACGCCGATCGTGCACCGCTCCTACGAGGCGGTGCTCGCCGCCGGTGGGCCGTTCGGCCGCGCCGTGGACGCGGCGGTCGAGGCCGGAGCGATCAGCCGGGAAGACGCGGAGCGCTACGACGCCTCGTTGCGCGAGCTCGACGAGCGGGGTGGCTTCGTGTT
This sequence comes from Actinomycetota bacterium, assembly GCA_034211175.1. Classification (GTDB taxonomy): domain Bacteria; phylum Actinomycetota; class Acidimicrobiia; order Acidimicrobiales; family CAIXPF01; genus JAXHUH01. The sequence goes on along the minus strand of JAXHUH010000143.1, from coordinate 6,508 downwards.
CGCGGCGATGGCGATGACCGTCGCCGCGGCGGTGCCCTGAGCGGGCCGGAGCTCAGGCGACCTGCACGCCGTCCTGGTAGACGGCGGTGATCCGCTCGGTCATCCCGTCGACCGTGTCGAGCTGCTCGCCGTCGAGCACCACCAGGTCGGCGCGCCGGCCGACCTCGAGCGTGCCCCGGTCATCGTCGATGCCCATGAGCTGGGCAGGGGTGCGGGTGGCGGCGACGATGGCGTCCATCGGCGACATGCCACAGCCCACCATCTCGGACAGCTCCCGAAGGTTCTGGCCGTGCGGCGTGACCCCGGAGTCGGTGCCCATCGCCACCTTCACGCCGGCCTCGATCGCCCGGGCGATCGAGTCACGGTGGTGCTCCATGACCATCTTCGTCTTCTCGACGGCCTCCGGCGGCACCGCGATGCCCCGCTCGGACGCCTCGAGCACACCCTTGGGGGCCACGAGCGTCGGCACCAGGAACGTGCCCCGCTCCAGCATCATCGAGATCGCCTCGTCGTCGAGGTAGATGCCGTGCTCGATCGATCGGATCCCGGTGCGGACCGCGGCCTTGATGCCGTCGGTCGCCTGGGCGTGGGCCATCACCCAGGCGCCGGCCGCGGCCGCCTCGGCTACCGCCACGGACAGCTCGTCGTCACGGAAGTGGCCGTGACGGGGGTCGTCCCGGGGCGAGAGCACGCCGCCGGAGGTGCACACCTTGATCACGTCGGCGCCGGCGCGCAGCAGCTCGCGCACCTTGCGGCGCATCTCGTCGGGCCCGTCGACGATGTTGTGCGGGCGGCCGGGGTGCTCGACACCGACGATGCTGGGCAGCCCGGCACCGCACACCTGCCAGTCGTCGCCGTGGCCGCCGGTCTGGGACAGGATCGAGATGGCGATCTGCATCCGGGGGCCGGCGACGATGCCCTGCTCCTGGGCCTCCTTGACGCCGAGGTCGGAGCCGCCGGCCTCGCGCACCGACGTGATCCCGCAGGCCAGGGTGCGGGCCATCCGGTCCGCGGCCCGGAAGAAGCTGAGCGAGAACGGCGTGCGCATCGCACTCATCGGGTCGAGGTCGCCGTCGAGCATGAAGTGGACGTGGCAGTCCATCATCCCGGGCAGGACCAGCTTGCCCGTGCAGTCGACCGACTCGTCCCCGTCGAGACCGGGCCCGATGTCGACGATGCGGCCGTCCTCGACCACGATGTCGGCGTGAGCCGGCGGCGCCCCCGTGCCGTCGACGACTGATCCCGAAGCGAAGAGGGTGCGAGTCACAGCCGACGACGTTACCCCTCGCCGGCACCCCTCCCGTTCCCACGAACGGGTCAACTGGCCCGCTGGAGGAACGACCGCAGCCGCGCCTTGAACCGCTCGTCGAAGCGCTCGTAGGCGACGCGCAGGTCGTCGCCCGGCCAGCGTTCGGGTTGCAGCTCGACGGGGAGCAACGGGTCGGCGCGCAGGTGGCGCAACACGGCGGCCGACAGCAGGAAGTCCGGCGGGATCAGCGCGTCGTCGTCGCTGCGGGCGAGCTCGTCGCCCGCGTCGGCCAGCTCGGCGATCAGCGCCAGTGCCTCTGCCTGCCAACCATCGAGGTCCCACAGCTCGGCGGCGAGACCGCGCTCGTCGCCAGTCCGGAGCGGGCCGGTGGTCATCAGCACGTCATCTCCCGGTTCGGCCGGTGCCGGGAGGTTGGCCGGCCGCAGCCACACCTCCGGGCGCAGCTCGCCGAAGCGGTGGTTGGTCATCGTGGTGCGGAAGTCGCGTCGGCGTGCGAGGTCGCGCCCCTCGGCGCGCACGAACGCGACGTGCCACGCTCCCTCCCACGAGCGGATCGTCGGGTGGCGGCCGACCTCCTGGGACGCCTGGCGCTCCAGGTGGCGTCCCAGGAGCCGGTAGGCGCCGTTGTCGGCGGAGAGCTCACCGGCCGAGACCATGCGCGACAACGCGGTCCGCATCGTGCCGCTCGAGATGCCGAACAGCTCGCCGAGCGCGGCCAGGGCCCGTACCGGCAGCACCGGCGGCTCGGTGCCGAGCAGGGTCGACAGGGCCAGGGAGCGGGCGCTCAGCGGCGGGCGCCCCGGACGTTCACCGCTCACCGCGCCGTCCCGTGGCGGGCCCGCGGCCACGGCGCGCCCGCCACGGCGAAGCCAGCCACCGCGAGGCCCGCCAGCCCACCGGCAGTGTCACACCTCTTGATCAATTCGATCGACTGACGTATCATCACGGGCATGCGTACGACTGCGGCCTCTTCCACCGGGAGCTTCCTCGACACGCTCGTGCCGCCGCCGTCGGCCCTACCCGACGTGCTCCCCACCGAGCGCCTCAACAAGCGGGGCATGCCGGTGCGGGAGCTGCGCGACGACCTGCGCCGCATCCCGAACCTGCGCAACGGCGTCGCGGTCGTCAGCTGCCTGGCCCAGACGGTCGGCGTGGTGGTGCTCGCCGCGGTCATCGGGACGTGGTGGGCCTGGCTCGCGGCGTTCGTGCTGATGGGGCGGGGGCACGCCATGTTGAACAGTCTCGCCCACGAGGCCGCCCACCGGCTGCTCTTCACCAACCGCCGGGCCAACGACCTCGTCGGCCGCTGGCTGCTCGGGTACCCGTCGTTCACCGCGGTGATGGCCTACCGGCGGGCCCACATGAGCCATCACCGCGACGAGCTCGGCCCCGAGGAGCCCGACCTGGCGCTCTACGCCGGGTACCCGGTCCCGGCCGACTCGTGGCGTCGCAAGCTGCGCCGGGACGCCACCGGCGTCAGCGCCTACAAGAACGTCCGATCGATGATCCGGGGCGCCCGGGCCGGCTCCCGTGAGCTGCGCCAGGTCCTCGCCCTCCATGCCGTGGCGCTCGTCGTGTGCGTCGTCCTCGGCCAGCCGCTCGCCTACGTCGTGTGGTTCGCGTCGTGGGCGACGCTGTGGAAGGTGGTCAACCGCCTGCGGGCGATCGCCGAGCACGGCGGGATGGTCCGTTCCCCCGACCGTCGCCTCACGACGCACGTGATCCGCCAGCGGCCGCTCGCCCGCTTCTACCTGGTGCCGTACAACATCGGCTGGCACCTCGCCCACCACGCCGACATGGGCGTCCCGTGGAACCGCCTCCCCGAGCTGCACCGGGAGCTGGTCGACTCCGGCTGGGTGACCGAGGAGATCACGTACCCGAACTATCGGGCGTTCTGGAAGGCGTGCTCGAGCGGCGCACCCCGCGCCCGTCACACGGCCGCCTGATCCGCCGCGTCGGCGCCGAGCGGCCGGTTCACTCTGCGGCGGTGTCGTACTGCATGGCCATCGCCACGTTGCCCGACGGGTCCGAGAACGCGATCAGGTGCCCGACGCCGGTGATGGTCGTGCGCTTCATGAGCAGCGTGCCTCCCTGCCGCTCGACGGTCGCGGCGACCACATCGACGTCGTCGACCGACATCGAGCACTCGTAGCCGATCGTCGGCGTCCCCTCGACCAGCTCACGGCGGGCCTGGAGCGCGCCGCCGACCGTCCCCTCGCCGGCGCCACCGGGATCGTTGCCGGTGGTGATCCGGTAGAAGCCGGGCGGGCCCCACGCGGTGAACTCCCAGCCGAACACCTCCTCGTAGAAGCGCCGGTCGCGCTCGACGTCGTCGGAGTTGATGGCGAAGTGGGTGAGCGGGGCGTTCACGTCGGCTCCTGAGGTCTGCGGTCGATCCGCAACCAGTGTCGATCTGGGCACCTGTGGCGTGCCGTCGATGCCACGACACATACTGTCGCCGATGCGACAGGCCGTCCCGAGCCCTGCGGTGCGCAGCTACGCGGTGACCCACCCGAGCGGCACGGTGCAGTTGCCGACCGAGGCGGGCTGGGACCTGCTCCTCTACGCGACGCGCGGGGTCATGACCGTGCACGCGGCCGACGACGTGTGGGTCGTGCCACCGCAGCGGGCCCTGTGGGCACCCGACGGCCGGTGGTTCCGCATCGAGATGGGCGGGCGGGTCTCGGTTCGCACGCTGTACTTCCGCAGCGGGCTCGGGCTAATGGCCCCCCGCTGGCGCACCGTCGACGTCACCGCGCTGGTGCGGGAGCTGATCCTCGAGACCGTCCGTCGCTGCCCGCTCGACCTCGACGACGACCCCTCGGCCCGGCTCGTCGGTGTCCTCGTCGACCAGCTGGCCGGTCTGCCCGACACACCGGTCCGCCTGCCGTGGCCCGGCGACCCGCAGGCGCGGGCGCTCGCCGAGTTGCTCACCTCCGAGGAGGCGGCGCACTCGTCGCTCGACGACCTCGCCCGGCAGGTGGGCGCGAGCCGGCGCACGCTCGAGCGGCGCTTCGCGGCGGACACGGGGCTCGGCATCGCCGCGTGGCGTCGCCGCCAGCGCCTGGTCCACGCGCTGCGGCTGCTCGCCGAGGGCACGCCGGTCACCGACGTGGCCGTCCGGGTCGGCTACTCGACGCCGAGCGCGTTCACCGCGATGTTCACCGCCGCGATGGGCGCGCCGCCGAGCCGCCACGCGTCACCCGAGAGGTGAGCCGCCACGCGTCACCCGAGAGGTGAGAGGCCCACTCGGCGCGCCGCCGAGCCGCCACTTCTAGCCCGCGAGGTGCGAAGCCCACTCGGCGCGCCGCCGAGCCACCACTCCTAGCCCGCGAGGTGAGAAGCCCACTCGGCGGCCAGGATGCGATAGATCGGTCGGCGCGGCGGCCACGTCTGGTCGATGAGCTCGGCCACGGTCATCCACTGCCAGCGGGAGAACTCCTGATGGGACGTGCCCTCACGCAGGTCGATGGCCGACGGGTCGCCGACGAGGCGGACGAGGAACCACTTGTGCACCTGCCCGAGCCGGTTCCAGGACACGTCGGCCTCTGCCGGGAACTCGTAGCCCAGCCACGCCGGGTGGTCGGCCACCAGCTCGACGTCGCCTGGCCAGCTGAGCGCGGTCTCCTCGGCGAGCTCGCGCCGCGCGGCGTCGATGGGTGCCTCGCCCTCGTCGATGCCGCCCTGGGGGGCCTGCCAGCTCCCCAGGTCCGAGCGTTCGAAGGCCAGGACGCGGCCGTCGTCGCCGACGACGAGGACACCGACCCCGGCTCTGAAGCGCGCGCTGCTCACCGGCCCAGTGTCGCCGACGACCCCGCGGCGGTCACGCCGGGCGCCGGTTCACGCCCGGGACGAGGTGCCGCGCCTCACCGCAGCCGCTTGACGCGGCGCTCGCCGGCGAGGAACACGAGCCCGGCCGCGACGAACATCGACACGGCGGCGACGGCGGTGTGCACGTCGATGCCCGGCCCGGTGAACGGGAGGACGCCGCTGGCGACCGGCACGGACGTCTGGGCGGCGGCCACGACCACACCCGAGGCCGTGGTCGACGTCGGCGACGCCGCGGTCGTCGGGGTCACCGTGGTCGACACGACCGTGGGATCGACGCCGCCGGTTGCGGTGGTGGAGGTGGTCTCCACCGTCGTCGTGGTCGTCGTGGCCTCGGTCGTCGTGGTCGTGGCCTCGGTCGTCGTGGTCGTCGCCTCGGTCGTCGTGGTCGTCGCCTCGGTCGTCGTGGTGGTCGCCTGCGTCGTCGTCGTGGTCTGCAGGTCGAGGCCGCAGTCCGACTGGCGATCGAGGTTCGGATCGATCAGCGAGGCCACGGTGAGGGGACCGCCCTCGAAGGGCGTCTCGGTCGCCGTGCCCGAACCGGCCAGCGTCCCGAACCAGCGGACGGTCAGGTACTGGGTGTTCTGGGCGGTGGCGGCGACGAGGGCGTCGATGTCGAAGATCGAGATCGTCTCGTACTCCTGGGCGACCAGGTCCTCGCGGCCGAGCTCACCGGTTGCGCCCTCGAGCACGAACGTCACCGTCGACTCGTCGTAGTCGGTGTTCTGCTCGATGTCCTCGATGCCGAGGTGGGTGTTGATGCGGAACTCGCAGGTCCCGTCGCGGCCGTCCTCGAACGACGAGGTCGGGAAGAACAGCTGGATGTGGACGCCGTCGACCGGCTCGGTGTCGAACAGGGGGCCGTAGGGCACGTCGACGTCCTGTGCGAACGCCATCGCCTGGCTGCCGAGGACCAGGCCGACGACCGCAAGGAGCGCGGCCGGGAAACGGGTGTGTGCGCGTCGCATCTTCCGCCTTTCGAGAGCGCGGCGCAGCGGGTTCGGACTGGTTCGACGGCAACGGTGACGCCCGATGGACGGCTGGCACACGCGAGGTGTGCCGGCGGTCGAGGTCCGTCGCACCGCAGGCGCGGGCACCGGAGCCGAAGATGTCCGGAACTGAATCCGCCGAAGCGAACCCGCTTTCGCTCAGGCCCCGGATGACGCTCCGGGGGCTACCGCCTTGTGAGGAACCTCGACAGTCTAACGGTCTGACCTCGAACGATCCGAGCGACCACGTGTCACAGCCCGGTTGCGATCACGTGTCACCGTCGGGCCACGGCCGGCCGGGCCCGGCCGTGGCCACCGGGTGTCGGGGCGTCAGCCCTGGTTGCGGTCGTCTCGCCAGGCCAGCCAGTCGCCGAGGCCGTCCATGTCGTAGTCGGGGCCGTTCAGCCCGAACGTGAGCAGG